>CAZYAL010000001.1:0-44406 GCA_964645635.1 uncultured Sphingomonadaceae bacterium
CTGGCGCGCCAGCTTATCGAGGCGCATGGCGGACGCCTGAACATCCAGTCCGAAAAGGGCGCGGGTACTACTGCGACGATCACTCTGTCGTGATCATCGACCTGCCAGACCTTGCTGCAATGGAAGCACTTGGAGAACGCATTGCCGCGCGTCTGCGGCCCGGTGACGTGGTGGCGCTTACAGGTGGATTAGGCACGGGCAAGACTACGCTCTCGCGCGCTATCCTTGCAGCGCTTGGGTATGAGGCTGAAGTGCCATCGCCCACTTTCACGATTATCGAAACCTACGATCCGCCTGCTGTGCGCCTTCCTTTGGTCCATGCCGATTTCTACCGGCTGGAGGCCCCGCAGGAAGTGGAGGAAATCGGCCTTGACGATTACCGCGAAGGGGCTGCGCTGCTGGCGGAATGGCCCGATCATGCAGGCGGCTTCGCGCACGAGGCTGCCTGCCTTTCAATCACGCTTGAAATCAGTGGGAATGGCCGCAAGGCGATTGTCGAGGCAGGGCCTGATTGGCTAGAGCGGGTGCCATGAGTGGTGATCTGCCTGCAGGCGTCGAATCGTTTTTGGAAAATGCCGGATGGGGCGGGGCGGAGATCGCTCCGTTGCCTGGTGATGCCAGTTTTCGCCGCTATTTTCGCATCAACAAGGATGGCATGCGTTCCCTGCTGATGGATGCGCCGCCTCCGCATGAAGACCCGCGCCCTTTCCTGCATGTCGGCAAATGGCTGTGCGAGCATGGCCTGCGCGCACCGGAAATCTATGCCGAGGATGCCACGCGCGGGCTGGTGCTGATCGAGGATTTCGGCACTGACCGCATGCGGGACTGGCTGGATGAGAACCCGGCCGCCGAACGCAAGACCTACGCCGCCGCCGTGCAGGCGCTGGCAAAGCTGCACCAGTGCCCGTCGGGACCATTCGATCCCTATGACATGGCGGCCTATATGCGCGAGGTGCGACTGTTCACCGAATGGTTCTGCCCGGCTGCTGGTATTTCCGTGGATGAGGCTGGTTTCGATGCAGCGTGGGAAGAGGCGCTTGCGCCGCTACTCGATCGCCAGCAACCCGGCGTTACCGTGCTGCGTGATTACCACGCGGAAAACATCATGCTGATCGGGCCTGATCGTCCAGGCGGTGGCGAGCAGGGGCTGATCGACTTCCAGGATGCGCTGGTGGGCCACCGTGCCTATGATCTAGTCTCGCTCTTACAAGATGCGCGGCGCGATGTTTCGGTTGAGCTGGAGCAGGCGATGCTCAATCTCTACATGCAGGCAACGCAGGCTGACCTTGATTTCGAGGCCGATTACGCCCGCCTTGGTGCGCAGCGTAATGCCAAGATCGTGGGCATCTTCACGCGGTTGTGGAGGCGGGATGACAAGCCCAAATACCTCGCCATGATCCCGCGTGTATGGGAAGCGATGGAGCGCGATTTGCAGCACCCAGCGCTTGCCCCCATAGCGTCATGGTTCGATGCCAATGTGCCCGCCGAATGGCGCGAAAGGCGCGGCGGAGGTCTTGGGTGAGCAGCAAGGGTGTGAACAGGCTGGCAAGCGATACGGCCATGGTTATGGCGGCAGGCATGGGCAAGCGCATGCGCCCGCTCACCGCCAGTACGCCCAAGCCGATGGTGCGCGTGGGCGGCAAGCCGCTGATTGACCATGCGCTTGACCGGTTGGCCGATGCTGGTGTTTCCCGGGCCATCGTCAACGTCCATTACCTCGCCGATGTGCTGGAAGCGCATCTCAAGGTTCGCAAATCGCCTGAGGTCATCATTTCCGACGAGCGCGAGCAATTGCTGGAAACCGGCGGAGGGCTGGTGAATGCGCAGCACCTGCTGCCTGATCCGTTCTTCTGCCTGAACTCCGACAATATCTGGATAGACGGGCCGAAGAACGCCTTTGCTGACCTGTCGGAACGATGGGATCCTGAAGTGATGGACGCGCTGCTGCTGCTGGTGCCGCACAAGGGTGCGATGAACTTCGCTGGCAAGGGGGACTTCCACATGGATCCCTATGGCCGGCTGACGCGCCGCCGTTCTGGCCGGATTGCACCATTCATCTTCACCGGCATTCAGCTTGTGTCAAAGCGCCTGCTGTGTAACGCGCCCGATGGGCCATTCTCAACCAATGTACTGTGGAGCCGCGCGATGGAGGAAGGCCGCCTTTTTGGCCTCGCCTTCACCGGGCGCTGGTTCGAAGTCGGCACGCCTGCTGCGATCAGGCCAACGGAAATGGCCCTGCGCGATGGTTGCTGATGGCTACGGCAGTGGCTGATGGCTGGGAAGAGGCCTGAAGTCTATTCGATTGCCGCCCATCGCGGCTTTGCCGATGCCCTCGTGGCAGGGCTCGCCCCGCGCTTTGCCGATTCTGTATTCGGGCTTGCCCGCACAACGCTGATCCTGCCCAGTTCGCGCGCCTCGCGCACGGTGAGCCAAGCCTTCATCCGTCATTACGGTGAACAGGGGCACAAGGGCATGCTGATGCCGCGCATGGCGGTTGTGGGCGATCTTGACCTTGATGAAGCGCTCGGCCCTCTGCTCGATACTCTGGGAGCAGCGCTGGATGTGCCACCTGCGGTTGATCCGCAATATCGCTGGCTGCGATTGGCAGACCTGATCCGCAAGCACAGGGGCAGGGATGCACCGGGCGATGCCGCCTTGCTGCGCCTCGCATTCTCCATGGGGCAGGTGATGGACCGGCTGCTGGTTGAGGAGATTCGTCCGGAGCAGATGGTCGAGCCTGAAGTGCTGGACCTGCTCGGCGAACTCTCAGGTCATTGGCAGCAGAGCCTCAGGCTGTTCATTGCTGTGCAGGATGACTGGCTTGCCGAACTGAAGGCGCGCGGCGAGGTTGACGCTGCAACGCGCCGGAACCTGCTGTTCCGCAAGGCTGCCGAGCGACTGCGCGCCAATCCGCCCTCTTCCCCGGTAATTGCGGCTGGCGTTACCAGCGCCGCGCCTGCGCTGGCTGGCTTGCTGCGCGTGATTGCTGATTTGCCAAATGGCGCCGTCTTACTGCCTGATCTCGACCTGTCGATGGGGGCGCAGGTTTGGGACGAGCTCGGCTCTGCCGGTTCATCTTCTTCCGAAACGCCGTTCGGCCGAGACGATGCCATTACCCATCCGCAATACCATCTGAAGCTGTTGCTCAACCGCATGGGCGTGGCGCGTGGTGAGGTTGAACCGTGGCACCGGGCAGGGCTGGGCAAAGGTCCGCCTGCGCGCAGCCATGCGATTTCCAGCCTGTTCCTGCCGCCCGAAGCGAGCAAGAACTGGGGCGAGCTTAATATCGAAAAGCGCCGGCTGGCTGGTGTGCGCATGGTCGAATGCGCACATCCCGAAGAAGAGGCTCAGGCCATCGCGCTGATGGTGCGGCAAACGCTGGTGAAGCCGGGCAAGAGGGTCGCCGTAATCACGCCAGATCGCGGGCTGGCGGGGCGCGTGGTGCAGCATCTGCGCCGCTGGAACATCGTGGCTGATGACACGGCAGGCCAGCCGCTGGCGCAGACCGCTGCGGGACGCGTGCTGCTGTTGCTGGCTGATGTTATGGCACACCACGCCACGCCGGTGCCGCTGATGGCGCTGCTTTCACATCCCTTGGTGCGACGGGGGGAGGCGCGCGAGGAATGGCTCAAGGCCGTGCGCCTGCTTGAACGCAAGCTGCGCGGGCCGCGCCCCTTGCCGGGGCTGGAAGGACTGCGCGCCATCGCGGTGAAGGCTGGTGTCGGTGATTGGTGGGAAGAGGTCGAGACGATCCTCGCGCCGATGTTGACCAGAGATGAGACCAGAACGCTGGTTGAATCACTGAACCTGCTTGTCACCGCTGGCGAGGCCTTGTGCAGTGAAGAATTGTGGTCTCGCGAGGATGGCCGCGCGCTCTCCCGCTTTGTCGAGGAGTTGCGGCTGAACGCCCGCGAAACTGGGCTTGCCATCTCCCCCGGACACTTGCCTGCGATCCTGCGTGACGCAATGGACCGGGTAGCGGTGCGCCCACCTTACGGAGGCCACCCGCGCATCGGCATCTATGGCCTTCTCGAAGGGCGAATGACGCGCGCTGACTTGGTGATCTGTTCAGGCCTCAACGAAGGTACCTGGCCTGCCACGCCATCAAACGATCCGCTGCTTGCTCCAGCGATCCTGCGCGTCCTTGGTGTGCCGGGGGGAGACTTCCGCATTGGCCTGTCCGCGCATGATCTGGCGGGCGCGATGGGCGCGCCGGAAGTGGTGCTCACGCGCGCGCGGCGCGATGCTGGCGGGCCTGTCATTGCCTCCCGTTTCTGGCTGCGGGTGCAAGCCCTGCTGGGCAGCGACTTGCTCGACAAATACATAGACAGCGGGCTGGCCGAGCTTGCGCGAAACATGGATATGGGCGCGAAGGTTGATCCGCATCCTCGCCCTGATCCGCGACCTTCCCCGCCGGAAAGGCGCGAGAACCTCAGCGTTACCGCGCTCGATCGGCTGCGTAGCGACCCTTACCAGTTCTACGCCCAGAAGATCCTCTCGCTGAAAGAGCTGGACGCGCTTGATGCGGAGCCCACGCCTGCGTGGCAGGGCACGCTCGCTCATGCGATCCTTGAAAGCTGGCATGACGGGCAGGGTTCGCTCGTCGATCTTGCAGACCATCATCTGAAGGAGATGAACACCCATCCACTGATGCGTGCGCTTTGGCGGCCGCGGCTGATGAAGGCGCTCGAATTTATTGAGGCCAAGGTGAAATCCGATCCAGGGCGCAATCCTGTGAAGTGGGAAGAAAAGGGCCGGATTATTTATCGCGGTGTCACCATCAACGGGACTGCTGACCGGATAGACCAATTGGCAGACGGATCGATCGCCATCGTCGATTACAAGACCGGCACCCCTCCCTCGACGAGGGAGGTCGCTGCAGGGTTCGCCATGCAGCTGGGGACGCTCGGCCTGATGGCGGTTGAAGGGGCGTTCGGCGATTTTTCGGGCGAGCCGACGCGGTTCGAATACTGGTCGCTGGGCAAGTCCGACACGAGCGAGACAGGCTTCGGCGACATCAAAACCCCGCTGAAAATCGATACCAAGAAGACAGGGATGGATCCGGCCACTTTCCTGCCGGAAGCCAGGCGCTTTCTCGATGATGCACTTAGCCGATGGATCCTGGGCGATGAAGGCTTTACCGCTCGGCTTAACCCCGCTGCCAAGGTCTATGCCGAATATGACCAGCTGATGCGGCTCGACGAATGGATGGGTCGCGAGGACGACGCAGCATGAGCGGGAAGGTTTACCCCCTCAGTGCGCCGCAGGAGAGGGCGGTCAATCCGCTCGACAGCGTGTGGCTCTCCGCCTCAGCCGGCACCGGCAAGACGCAGGTCCTTTCCGCGCGCGTGTTGCGCTTGCTGTTGGAAGAAGGCGTGCGGCCTGAACAGATCCTGTGCCTGACCTTCACGAAGGCTGGTGCGGCGGAAATGGCCACCCGCGTCAACGAAGTGCTTGCCAGCTGGGTGCGCATGAAAGATGCCGAGCTGGCAGGCGACCTCATCAATATCGGCGCGGATAATGGCCCTGCCACCATCGCCCGCGCGCGCACCTTGTTTGCCAGCGTGCTCGATTGCCCGGGCGGGGGCCTCAGGATCGATACGATCCACGCTTTCGCGCAGTGGCTGCTTGCAGCTTTCCCGGAAGAGGCGGGGATAGAGCCGGGCACCGAGCCGATGGAAGACCGCGACCGCGACCTGCTGGCGCATGAGGTGCTGTCCGAACTGCTGCTCGATTGCGAAGAGCAGGGCGATACCGCGGCCATTTCGGCGCTGGAACTGCTTTCAGAACGCATGGGCCCGGAAGGCGCGCGTGGCTGGCTTATGCGCTGCGCCATGGCGCGCGATGCGTGGTTCGGACCTGGAGCATGGCAACCGCCGATGCGCGAGCGCGTCCAGCGGCTGCTCGGGCTCGCCGAGGGAACGACGCGGGAGAGCATCGCCGAGTTGTGCAGCCCCCACCTGTTTAATGAGGCGATGCTGCGCCGCTGGCACGCCTTGCACACTGCATGGGGTACCAAGTCCGCCTATGATTGCACTGATGCGATTGATGTATGGCTTGCGCTTGATAACGCCGCGCGGCTTGAGGGCCTGCCTGGGCTGCGAAAAGGGCTCTTCACTGCGGACGGGAAAATCAAGTGGCTGAAGAATCTCGCCAAGATTGATCCGCAGATTGAGATCATTGGCGGCAACGTAGATGGCCAACTGAAGGTCATCGAACACCGTTTGCTGCTGCTCAAGATGGTCGATCTTGTCACTCCGGCACTTGAGATCGGGCGCAAGTTCGCCATCGCGTGGGAGAATGCCAAGCAGCGCGAGGGCAAGGTCGATTTTGATGACCTTATTCGCCGCGCGGCGGGCTTGCTTGCTGATGGCGGGCTCGGGGACTGGATACGCTACAAGCTGGACCGCCGGATTGATCACATCCTGATCGACGAAGCGCAGGATACCAACGAGGCGCAATGGTCCATTGTCGATGCACTTACCGGCGATTTCTTCACCGGCCTTGGCCAGCATGGCGAAAAAATGCGCACCATCTTCGTGGTGGGTGATTACAAGCAGGCGATCTTCCGTTTCCAAGGCACCAGCCCGGAAAACTTTGCCGCCGCCAAGCAGCGTTACAAGCAGATGCTGGCTGTGCGGGCTGACAATGCCATCGCCATGCGTGCCGAATTCGAAGCGCGCGAGCTGGTTGAGCTGGAGCTTGAGCGGTCATACCGCACGGCGCAGGACGTTCTCACCTTCGTCGATGATGCTATTGCTGCCATTGGCCCGCAGGAACTGGGCTTGTCCGAAGCCTCTGAACCGCATGTGGGGGACAAGGATCGCCCCGGCCTCGTTCGGTTATGGATGCCGATTTGCGCTGTCTCTGAAGACATGGAAGATGGCGACGACGATGAGGGCGACGAAGTTTGGATTTCCGCGCCGGAACGGCGAATGGCGGATCGTATCGCCCGGCAAGTGAAGCAGTGGATGGACCATGGCTTCCCGCTGGTAAAGGGCAAAGAACGCAACGCCGGCCCGGGTGATGTAATGGTGCTGGTGCGGAAGCGACGCGAACTCGCCGCGCTGATCGTCGCGCGGCTGCATGCTGCGGGAGTGCCGGTGGCAGGTGTTGATCGCCTTCGGCTGGGCGCGCCGCTTGCGGTGAAGGACCTGATGGCAGCACTGCGTTTTGCCGCCCAACCTGCGGACAGCCTCAGCCTCGCCAGTCTGCTCGTTTCGCCGATTTTCGGCTGGAGCCAGCAGGACCTGCTCGACCATGGCTATCGCGTGGGCAAGATCAGCCTGTGGGATCACCTGCGCAAATCTGACCACCCGCTGGCGCAGCAAAGCGTCGCGAGCCTGCTCGAACTTCTCGCGATTGCAGATTTCGAGCCGCCGCAAGCGCTGATCCACTGGATGCTGATCGGCAAGTGGCAGGCCCGACGCAAACTGGTGGCGCGGCTGGGCAGCGAGGTGAATGACCCGATCGACGAACTGCTCAATGCTGCCATGTCCTTTGCCGCCAGCAACACGCCATCGCTCCAAGGCTTCATCCGCTGGTTCGATGCTGGCGATGGCGAGCTGAAACGCGAGGCTGGCGAAGGTGGGGACCAGGTGCGGGTGATGACCGTGCATGGGTCTAAGGGCTTGCAGGCGCCCATCGTGATTCTGGCGGATGCGACTGGCAATCCGCATTCCGCGCGATCAAGCGGGCTGGAACTGGATGAGAAACTGCCGGGTGGTTCAGCAATGACGATACCCATCCCTGATATGCGCAACAGTGAGAAGATCGGCCCAGTTCTCGCTGCTGAAGAGGAAGCCGAGGCCGAGGAACTAAAGGAACATTGGCGGCTGCTCTATGTCGCGATGACCCGCGCGGAAGAGGCGCTGTTCATCGGCGGCGCGCTTGGCAAGCGCGAGAAAGAGCCGAACGAGGATAGCTGGTGGGCACGGCTTGCTCCGTTGTTTCCCGACATGGCCGAACATGACGATATCTGGACAGCGTCGCGTGATCGCGGTTCGCTAGCGCCGCCGATTCCCAAGGTTACGAACGAGCAGGACGGTTCGCGCACGGAACCGCCTGACTGGGCGATCACGCCCATCGGCCCGGAGCCGCGCCCGCCGCGCCCGCTTGCGCCGTCTTCTGCGGGTGAGGAGCAGGGCAGCGATCCGCCGTTGCCGCCGGATGTTGCCGCCATCGCTGCGCGGCGTGGTGTGCTGATGCATGCACTCCTCGAACGTTTGCCGGAACTGCCGCTGGCGGACCGCGAGGGGAAAGGCACAGCCTGGCTGGCGAAGATGGCGGCGGACCTGCCTGCCGCTGACCAGTCGGATATGCTCGCAAGGGTGCTCGCCGTGCTGGCAGAGCCGGATTGGGCAGACCTGTTCGGCCCCGATGCGCTGGCCGAGGTTCCGCTCGCCGCCACGGTGGAAGGGCAGGTGATCGCTGGCACGGCGGACAGGCTTCTGATTGATGGTGAACGTGTGCTGGTGGCGGATTTCAAGACCGCCCGCCGCCCGCCGCACACGCTGGCCGATGTTCCCGAGTCGACAATTCGCCAGATGGGTGCCTATGCTGCCGCTCTTGAGGTTATCTTCCCCGGCAAGCGGATCGAGGCGGCAGTGATCTATACCCAGACCCCGCAGTTGATCGCCATTCCGGGGAATATTCTCAGCGCGAACAAACCCCGCTTGCCAGCCGCGCAATAAAGCTTGTGCATGGCTGTATTGCCTGCGCGGCAAGCGACCCTAAATTAACGGTAACAGATTTTCAGGAGATCCAATATGGCCACCAAGACCGTAACCGATGCCAGCTTCAAGGCCGATGTGCTTGAAAGCGACAAGCCTGTGGTAATCGATTTCTGGGCGGACTGGTGCGGCCCCTGCAAAATGGTGGCACCGGCGCTCGAAGAAATCAGCGAGGAACTGGCTGACAAGGTCGTGATTGCCAAGATGGATATCATGGAAAACCCAGAGACGCCGGGCTCGCTTGGCGTTCAGTCGATCCCCTTTTTCGCCGTTTACAAGGACGGTGAACTGGTGGCGCAGCAGAAGGGTGCGGCTCCCAAGAACGCTCTCAAGGGCTGGATCGAGTCCGTTATCTAACCTTCGATTGATGTGAGACGCGCGGCCATCTCTTCCCACAGTTCGGGAGAGGCCGCGCCGATCAGCCCGGCATAGTCTGCGCCATCGACGCGATAGGGTGATCCGTCCGGCCGGGCGGCTTTCCCGCCAGCCTCATTCAGCCACAGCGCTCCAGCTGCATGATCCCATGCCAGCGTGCGTTCGAACAGCGATACGTCATTTTCGCCAAGGCCGAGGCGCGGATATTGTTCTGCCGCGCAATAGGGAACGTCCACCAGCCGGTAATGTGGGGCGATGTGTTCCATCACCCGCTCGCGCTTGGCCATGTCCATGAACAATAGAGATATTGCCGCCACCGGAGCGGCTTCGCCCGTGGTCTGCGCCGACACCTTTTCGCCATTTACGAAAGCACCCTTGCCACGTTGGGCGGTGCACAGGCGCTGGGTCAGGCAGTCATAGATCCACCCGGTATGGGTTTCCCCGCCTGATGCCATGGCGATGAGGACGCCAAATGGCGGCTTGCCATGCGCGAAATTGCGCGTGCCGTCGATCGGATCGACGATCCAGCAATCGCCTGACAGGTGATCGAGCACAGACTTGTCATGATGTGCGGCTTCCTCACCCACGATGGCTAGGCCAGGAATGATCTTCGCCAGCCCTTCGCTGAGCATTGCCTCGCTCTCACGATCCGCAATGGTGACCGGGTCGTTGCCGCCCTTGTCCTCGACTTCGCCGTGCTGGAGGTTCTGATAACGCGGCAGGATCGCTTTCTCGGTGACGTCACGCAGCAGCTTCTCGACTGCTTTGTGCAGGACCGCGATATCATCTTTCACGAGCGATAATCCGCATTGATCGAGATGTAACCGTGGGTCAGATCGCAAGTCCAGACGGTGGCCGTGCCATCGCCCAGGCCGATATCGACGGTTATATCGACGTCCTGCCCTGCAAGGTGCTTTGCCACGGGTGCCTCGTCATAGTCCGTGAGGGGCAGACCGTCCTTTGCGGCCCAGATGCCGCCGAACGCGATGGAGAGCTTGTCACGGTCTGCCGGTTCGCCAGCCTTGCCCACAGCCATGACCACGCGTCCCCAGTTGGCATCGCCGCCTGCGATCGCAGTTTTCACCAACGGTGAATTGGCGATGGCCATGCCAATGCGCCGCGCAGACGCATCGTCAGTGGCGCCTGTAACAGACACAGCGATGAATTTCTGAGCCCCTTCGCCATCGCGCACGACGAGGTGAGCGAGCTGGAGGCAGACATCGCGCAATGCTGCCATGAAGGCATCTGCACCCGCATCATCGAAGCCGGACAGCGGTGCATTGCCTGCCTTGCCAGTCGCGAAAGCAAGCACGGTGTCGCTGGTGGATGTGTCGCTGTCCACGGTAATGCAGTTGTAGGTCTGCTCGTTCGCTGCGCTGAGGCACCGCTGCAGGAAGGCGGGATCCACTGCGGCATCGGTGAAGATATAGCCGAGCATGGTCGCCATGTCGGGGGCGATCATTCCGCTGCCCTTGATGATGCCGTTGAGCGTTACCTTTACATCGCCAATCATGGCGGAAGCGGTGGCGCCCTTGGCGAAGGTGTCAGTCGTGCCGATGGTATAGGCGGCATCTTGCCAGCTGCACGGCTCCGCCGTCAAAGCTGCCGCCACGCCAGCTTCGGCCTTGTCCTTAGGCAAGGGCACGCCGATCACACCGGTGGAGGAGACGAGCACGTCCGAAGGCTGGCAGCCCAGGTGGTTGGCGACCTGCGCCATGATCTGCTCAACAGCCTCGCGCCCGCGAAAGCCGGTGAAGGCATTGGAATTGCCAGCGTTGACGATCAGTGCCCGCGCGCGGCCCAGCGTTACCTGTTCGCGGCCCAATTCCACCTCGGCGGAACAGCAGACGTTCTTCGTGAAAACGCCCGCCAGCGCGGTGCCTTCAGCCAGTTCTGCATAGGTTAGATCGCAGCGGTCCCAGTTCTTGTAGCGCGCCCTGGCGACGCGCAGTTTCACGCCATCGATGGAAGGCATGTCAGGGAAGGGCCGGGCCAAGGGAGAGGTTTCAATATCCATGCCGGGCGCATTACTGCCTCGTCCCCCTTGCGACAATCGCCTATTATTCAGCGCAAAGTAGCCCGCACGAAGTAGACATGGCGGAATAGATCGCTATCTGGAACCGTAATGCTTCGCCAATTGCTTACCCTGCTGGCTGTTCTTACCGGGCTTACCGCCACGGTTGCGCCTGCCCATGCGCTGGAAACCGGCGTGCAGGCAGTGGAAGTCTCGCAGGATGTTGCTGGCGCCTACGTACAGGCCGAAGCTGTCCTGCAAGGCTGGAGCGAAGTGCAGGTCTTCACTGCGGGAGTGCGCGGTTGCCTGCGACCTTCCCCGGTGATCGCCTTTGTCGCGCCCAGCGTCCATTTGCAGGCAGACCGCGCGCGCGAATAGCGCCCGCCCACACATCCTACCCGCTTGAATTGCAGCTGCCGCGCGCAAGTTCGCGTTGGCGCATACCCATACAGATACGACAGGAATCGCGCCCATGTGGCAGAAAATCGCCAAATCCGTCTTCGGTTCGTCCAACGACCGTTACGTCAAGTCGCTCGACAAGCTGGTTGCGCGCATCAACGCGCTGGAAGAGCAATTGGAAGACTTCTCAGATGACGAGCTGAGAGCGCAGACAGCCAAGTTCCGCATGAAGCTGGAAGAAGGCCAGACGCTTGACGACATCATGCCCGAAGCCTTCGCCACTGTGCGCGAGGCATCGAAGCGCGTGCTCGGCATGCGTCACTTCGATGTGCAGATGGTGGGCGGCATCGTTCTTCACCGCGGCGAAATCTCCGAAATGAAGACCGGTGAAGGCAAGACGCTGGTCGCCACGCTCGCAACCTATCTCAACGCCATCGAAGGCAAGGGTGTTCACGTGGTGACGGTGAACGATTACCTTGCCAGCCGCGATGCGGAACACATGGGCCGGTTGCACAATTTTCTTGGCCTGACAGTCGGTGTGATCGTGCCCAATCTGTCCGAAGCGGCCCGCCGCGAAGCCTATGCAGCGGATATCACTTACGGCACGAACAACGAATTCGGTTTCGATTACCTGCGTGACAATATGAAGGATAGCCGCGCCAAGATGGTGCAGCGCCCCTTCAACTTCGCCATCGTTGACGAGGTCGATTCGATCCTGATCGACGAAGCGCGAACCCCGCTGATCATCTCCGGCCCGACTGAGGACAAGGCCGATCTGTACATCGCGCTCGATGCAATCGTGAAGCAGATGGTTGCGGACCAGGAAAAGATGGAACGCGAAAACGGCGGTCCGCTGGACGAGGAAGAGGCGTTCTTCATCAAGGATGAAAAGGCCCGCAACATCACCCTGACCGAAGTCGGTGTGGAAGAGGTGGAACAACGCCTGATCGTCGCGCGTGGGGGCGACAACAATGACCAGCCGCTGCTGGCCTCGGAGAATCTCTACGATATCGAGAACACGCAGGTGGTCCACCACCTCGACCAGGCCTTGCGTGCGGTGGTGATGTTTAAGAAGGATACCGACTACATCGTCAAGGACGACAAGGTCGTGATCATTGACGAGTTCACCGGCCGCATGATGGATGGTCGCCGCTGGTCCAACGGTCTGCACCAGGCTGTGGAGGCGAAGGAGGGCGTGGAGATTCAGCCCGAGAACCAGACCATGGCCTCGATCACCTTCCAGAACTACTTCCGCATGTATCCCAAGCTCTCGGGCATGACCGGCACGGCTGCCACCGAAGCGGCGGAATTCTGGGATATCTACAAGCTGAATGTGGTGGAAATTCCCACCAATGTCCCTGTCCAGCGCATCGACGAGGAAGACGAGTTCTACAAGAACACCCAGGATAAGTTCCAGGCCATTGCTAGGGCGATCAAGGAGAAGAACGAGCTGGGGCAGCCGGTGCTGGTCGGTACCGTCTCGATCGAAAAGTCCGAACTGCTCTCCAAATTCCTCGACAAGGAAGGAGTGAAGCACTCGGTGCTGAATGCCCGCATGCACGAGCAGGAAGCGCATATCGTGGCGCAGGCCGGCCGTATTGGGGCGGTAACCATTGCCACCAACATGGCCGGTCGCGGCACGGACATCCAGCTGGGCGGTAACATCGATTTCCGCATCGAGGATGAACTTTCCGGCATGGAAGAAGGCCCTGAAAAGGAAGCTGCCATCGCCAGGATCCGGGAAGAGGTTGAGGCTGAAAAGCAGCGGGTGAAGGAAGCTGGCGGCCTGTTCGTTCTTGGCACCGAACGCCACGAAAGCCGCCGTATTGACAACCAGCTGCGCGGCCGTTCCGGCCGCCAGGGTGACCCCGGCCTGTCGCGCTTCTACCTCTGCCTTGAGGATGACCTGCTGCGCATCTTTGGGCCGGACACGCTGTTCTCCAAAATGATGAACTCCAACCTGGAGGATGGCGAGGCGATTGGTTCCAAGTGGCTCTCCAAGGCCATCGAGACTGCGCAGAAGAAGGTTGAGGCGCGCAACTACGAAATGCGCAAGCAAGTTGTGCAATATGATGACGTGATGAATGACCAGCGCAAGGTCATCTATGAGCAGCGCGCCGAGGTGATGGACGCGGAACTGGTGGACGATGTTGTCGACCATATGCGCGTGGATTCCATCAACGCCATCGTCACCGCCGCGTGCCCTCCCGGCTCGTACCCCGAACAATGGGACGTGGAAGGCCTCAAGGTGCGCGTGGAAGACGTACTAGGCGAACAGCCGCCGATTGACGAGTGGCTGGAAGAAGATGCGGTCGAGCCTGAGCTGATCGAGGAGCGCCTGCAGCAGATCGCTGACACCAAGCTGGCCGCACGTATGCAGGAGTTGGGTGAAGAGAGCTGGCGGCGGGTGGAAAAGAGCATCCTGCTCCGCCAGCTTGACCACCACTGGAAAGAGCATCTCGCCACGCTGGATGCCCTGCGTCAGGTGGTGTTCCTGCGCGCCTATGCCCAGAAGCAGCCGCTCAACGAATATAAGCAGGAAGCTTTTGGCCTGTTCGAAATCATGCTCGGTTCGATCCGTGAGAGCGTGACGCGCATCCTGCTGACGGCAGATTTCCAGATGGCACCGCCGCCGCAGCAGCGCCCGTTGCCCAAGCTGCCTGAATTCATGACCGGGCATATCGACCCGCTGACGGGTGAGGAAAACTCCAATGATGGTGACGGTTCGGTCGCCCGTGCGCCGCTGTTCGGTGCTTTGGTAGGTGCTCCGATGGCGCAAGTCGGCCCCGGCGGTGCGGAGCGCAATGATCCTTATTCTGGCAAGGTCAGCAACCGCAACGCTCCGTGCCCCTGTGGCTCTGGCAACAAGTACAAGCACTGCCACGGCGCGGTGTAATCTGCACCTGATGGCCTGACCCTCTTGCCAGCACAGTAACGCTCGTTATTGTTGTTGGCGGGAAGGGGAAGGCCATGCAGATTACCAGGCTGGACCTGCCGCGACGTTCCGTGGGCGAAGGGCCTGTGTGGGATGTTGCCGAGCAGGCGCTCTATTACATCGATATCCTTGAAAAGAAGGTGCTGCGCTGGGACCCGGCAAACGGCGAGCATCGCGAGTGGGACGTGCCGGATATGGTCGGATCGATGGCCTTGCGTCAGGATGGCGGTGCGATTGTGGCGCTAGTGAATGGCATTCACGCGCTGGATTTCGATAGCGGTGAGGTGATACCGCTGGCGCTGATGGATCCGCAAAACCCCGATATCCAGTTGGCTGACGGCAAGGTGGACCGGGCTGGACGCTTCGTCTTCGGTACCAGTCACCGCAAGGCGGCGGAACCCGTGGGCGGACTCTATTCGCTTGATGCCGGGGATATTCGCACACTCGACAGCAAGCTGACCTTGGGTAACGGCCCGTGCTTCTCGCCTGACAACCATACGCTGTATCACGCAGACAGTATGGCGCATGTCATCTATGCTTATGATTACGACCTGGCGACGGGCGAGGCGAGCAATCGTCGCGAGTTCTTTAATACCAGCGATTATGGCCCCATTCCCGATGGCGCGACTGTCGATTCCGCTGGCGATCTGTGGGTGGCAATCTGCGAGGGCGGGGTGGTGCTACGCCTTACGCCAACGGGCGACGTGCGGCAGGTGATCGACATGCCCACCAAGCTACCCGCCAGCTGCATGTTTTTTGGCGAAAAGCTGGACCGGTTGTTCGTCCCAAGCATTGATCCCAGCTTTCTTGGCCGCGAACCGGGCGAGGGCGACGGATGGAACTACGTGATTGATGGCCTAGATGTCACTGGCCTGCCGGAGCCCAGATACAATGGATAAGCGCCTTCCCCCGCTGCTGGTAGCGGTCTTCATCAATATTGCGGGCTTCAGTCTGATCCTGCCGCTGTTGCCATTCTATGGGCAGGTGTTCGATGCGCAGCCGTTTGAGATTGGCCTGCTGTTTGCCGCCTATTCGTTCGGCAACGTCTTTGGTGAAATTCACTGGGGTCGTCAGTCAGACGTATGGGGCAGGCGCAAAGTGCTGGTGGTGACGACGTTCATCGCTGGCCTTTCCTATATCGCATTTGCTTATGCCCCCAGCCTGTGGGCGGCGATCCTGATCCGCATATTCAGCGGGTTCTTCTCCGGCACGCTAAGTGTCTGTCAGGGCTTTATTGCGGACGTTTCTCCTCCTGAACGGCGTGCCAAGACGATGGGCTATTTCGGGGCGGCTTTCAGCCTCGGTTTTGCCTTCGGCCCGGTGCTCGGTGGCGTGTTTGCGGGCGAGGAAGTGGTGGCGGAGAGCTTCCGACTGCCGATCTTCATTGCTGGCGGCTTGTCGATCCTCGCCAGCCTTTGGTGCATGGCGGTTCTGCGCGATGCTGTGGAGCCTAAGGGCAAGGGCGCGCCGCTGCCCAAATATTCCGAAGCCTTCAAGTTCGTTTCCGGTCAGCGGCTGCTTTCACGCCTGTTCGTGATTAGCTTCTTCGGCATCGCGGCCTTTGCGTCGATGGAGGCGGTATACGGATTGTGGAGCGAGGCGAACTTCGGTTGGAGCGCGAATGACCTTGGCTTTGCCTTTCTTGCCATTGGCGGCGGCGGATTGTTCGCACAGCTGGTTTTGATCGGCCCGTTGGTCCACCGTTTTGGCGAGGCGCGTGTGATCGTGATGGGCCTGTGCTTGCTGGCGCTTTCCATGTTCCTGCAACCGATGATCCGTTTGCCGATTTCGGGCGTTTTGCTGATGGGAGTGCTGATGACGGGCCATAGCCTCGCTTTCCCCTCCGCAGGCGCACTCTTGAGCCGCAATACGCCGCCTGAGCGGCAAGGCAGTACCATGGGCCTGCTGATGGCATCCAACGCTATCGGACGCATTGTTGCGCCGCCGATCTTTGGGTGGATTTACGCCATGCAGATGGATGCGCCCTGGTATGCCGGCGCGGTGATGATCGGGCTGGTGATCCCGATTGCCCTGCAAGCGGTGAAATTGCTGGATGTGCAGAGGGCGGAAGCGGGCTGAGGCGCGCGGTCAGTCCTCTCTGGGCACGACCTTGGCGTAATCGTCTGTCCGGAACCAGCGGTTGAGCAGGGTTTCCAGGCGGACGAGTTCGGGCGTGCATTCGGGGATAGCACTGGCCGGTTCGCCTTCTTCCAGCGCGTCTGTCACCGTGTTGCGATATTCGAACAGGTCGACATCGCCTGCCTGGCGGGCGAGGGCTGCCGTGGCATCTAGCACGCTGTCAATGCGATCTTGCGCTTCGCCTGCGTCGATCCTGCCTTTCCGCAGGTCCTTGATCGTCTCGCAGACATAGCTTTCGCAAGTCCACGGTCGATGTTTGTAGACCTGGCACATCTTGTCGCACAGGCGCGGGCAGGGCTGGTTGAAGCTAAGTTCGCCATCGTCATATTCGATAACCTCGATTCCCAGCTTGCGTACTGTGCGCGCCTCATCTTCGTCCACCACTACACGGCCGAACATGGTGTTATCGCAGCACATACCGCAGGAGAGGCAAAGGTCGCTCTCCGCCGGGTGGGATTTCGTGTCTGACAAGAAAAGTGGCTCCCCGAGTTGGATTCGAACCAACGACCAAGTGATTAACAGTCACCTACTCTACCGCTGAGCTATCGGGGAGCAGCCCGATGGGCAGGTGAGCGCCTATATGGGTGCGGATTCGCTTTGGCAACCCCGCTTTTTAACCAGCGGCATTTTCTCTGTGCAAAGGCGGAATCAGACCACGAATTGTTCCGCCACAATCCGCTCGTCCAGCGCGTGGCCGGGATCGAACAGCAGCGTCATTTCCATGTCGCGGGCGATCTCAACGCGCACTTCTGCCACGTCGCGATATTCCTTCTGGTCGGCCACTACCGCGACAGGGCGCTTGTCAGGCTCGCGGATGCGGAATGAGACCTGGCTGCTGTCCGGCAGGATGGCCCCGCGCCAGCGGCGCGGGCGGAAGGGGCTGATCGGCGTCAGCGCCAGCATCTGCGAATCGAGCGGCAGGATCGGTCCGTTGGCAGACAGGTTATAGGCTGTGGAGCCCACCGGCGTCGCCAGCAGAACGCCATCGCCTGCCAGTTCCGGGATGCGTACCTTGCCGTTCACGCTGATCTCGATCTTGGCGGTCTGTCGCGTTTCACGAAGCAGGCTCACCTCGTTGATGGCGCAGCTTGTGTGCACGCTGCCATCCTGGTCGATCGCTTCCATGCGCAGCGGGCAGACGGTGATCGGCTTGGCCTTGGATATACGCTTGGCAAGCCCGTCGCACCCGCGGTAGCGGTTCATCAGGAAGCCCACGGTGCCAAGGTTGAGGCCAAATGCGGGGATCACGCGGTGATCGTCCAGCATTTGGTGCAGCGCGTCTAGCAGATAACCGTCACCGCCCAATACCACCACGGCGCTCGCTTCTTCCAGCGGCACCCATTTTGTGCAGCCGCGCAAGGCCTCTGCCGCCTCACGCGCACGGTTTGTCGGCGAAGCAAGCAATGCCAGCCGGCTTGTATCGATCATGTCGCAGTTCCCACCCATGATTGCGGACAGTAGTGCCAGCGTCCCGATTTGCAACGCAAGCTGCATTGGCGGGTGACGAATCCATGACGGTGGGCCAGTGGAAGTGCATGCAAACGCCGCTTCCCAATCATGAACGCCGCCGCAAGGTGGATCGCCGCACAGGCGGGCTGTCCCCACTGGCCGGTGCACTTGCCGAAGCAATCGGGCGTGGCGAGGTGGATGTACTGTTCCAGCCGCAATTCGGGTGTGACTGCGAAATTGTGGTTGGGGCAGAGGCATTGGTGCGCTGGAATTGCCCCGCACACGGCGCCATCGGCGGTGACCAGCTTTTTGGCATTGCTTCTCGCTCGGGCCTTGCCCGGGCGCTTTCCCAATACGTGTTGGAAAAGGCGCTTGAGGCGGCTTCGGGATGGCCCGAAGATATGCGGCTGTCCTTCAATATCACGCCTGCTGACCTTGCCGCGCCGGACTTCGTCGATTCGGTGGCGGCTGCCCTTGCGAGGTCTGGATTTGCGCCCGAACGGTTGACGCTGGAGATTACTGAATTTGCGCTGGTGCACGACCTCGATGGTTCTGCCGAGCGCCTCTATAAGCTGGTTGACCTTGGCATCCGCGTGGCGCTGGACGATTTCGGCGCGGGTTTTTGCAACTTCCGTTACCTCAAGAAGCTGCCGCTGCATTACCTCAAGCTCGATCGCAGCATGGTGGAAGGCATCGGCCATGACAGCCGCGACCTTGAGGTGCTGCGCGCCATCGTGGCGATGGCCAATGCGCTGGACCTGGCAGTGATTGCGGAGGGGATCGAACTGACCAGCCAGCTTGAAGCGGTAAAGCGCGAAGGGTGCGCCACCTGGCAGGGCTTCCTCGGCGCAAGGCCGCTGGATGCATTGCGCTTTTCCGAACTGGCAGCCACCTAAACCTTCTTCTCTGCCTTCAGCGCAATCCGGCTGAGGCCCTTGGTCAGCTGGAACAGCCCGTTGAGGCGGCTCTTCGGGTCACTCCACGCCCGGTTGATCACCAGCTTCATATCAGGCCGCAGCTTGGCGGTATCCTGCAGCCTGTCGACATAAGCGAGCAAGCCGGGGCCATCCGGAAAATCATCATTGCGGAAGGTGACGAGCGTGCCGCGCGCGCCCACGTCGATCTTGGCGATATGCGCGTCGATCGCCTGGTGCTTAATCTCGATCAGGCGGATGAGGTTCTGCGTCGCATCTGGCAGCTCGCCGAAGCGGTCGATCATCTCGGCGGCGAGTCCTTCGATCTCGGCCTTGTCGCGCGCATCGTTAAGGCGGCGATAGAGCGCCATGCGCACGGCAAGATCGGGCACATAATCGTCCGGGATCATGATCGGCGCATCGACGGTGATCTGCGGCGAGAGCCCCTCGCGGCTGTCACGCTGAAGCCCCATGTCGCCAGCCTTGGCAGCAAGGATCGCGTCTTCCAGCATCGACTGGTAGAGTTCAAAGCCGACCTCGCGGATGTGGCCCGATTGTTCGTCACCCAGCAGATTGCCAGCGCCGCGAATATCAAGGTCATGGCTGGCCAGCTGGAAGCCTGCACCAAGGGAATCGAGATCGCCCAGTACCTTCAGGCGCTTTTCCGCGACTTCGGACAACTGACGATCTGCAGGCGTGGTAAGATAAGCGTAGGCGCGGATCTTTGACCGTCCCACGCGGCCACGCAGCTGGTAAAGCTGCGCAAGACCAAAACGGTCCGCCCGGTGGATGATGATGGTGTTGGCGGACGGGATATCGAGGCCGCTTTCCACGATGGTGGTGGCGAGCAGTACCTCGTATTTCTTCTCGTAGAAGGCGCTCATCCGCTCTTCCACTTCGCCTGCAGCCATCTGGCCATGCGCGGCGACAAAGCGGATTTCGGGCACGTGTTCGTGCAGCCAGTCCGCCACCTCGTCCATGTCGGAAATGCGCGGTAGGATGATGAAGCTCTGTCCGCCACGGTGGTGCTCACGCAACAAGGCCTCGCGCATCACCATGTCATCCCATTCCATCACATAGGTGCGCACCGCAAGGCGATCGACCGGCGGCGTCTGGATGGTGGAGAGTTCGCGCAGTCCGCTCATCGCCATTTGCAGTGTGCGCGGGATTGGCGTGGCGGTGAGGGTGAGGACGTGCACGTCAGTGCGCAGCTGCTTCAGCTTTTCCTTGTGGTTCACGCCAAAGCGCTGCTCCTCGTCCACGATCACGAGGCCTAGGTTTTTGAATTTGGTCTGCTTGGAGAGGATTGCGTGGGTGCCGATCACGATATCGACCGTGCCCGCTTCCAACCCTTCGCGGGTGGTCTTCATCTCGGCTTGCGGGACAAGGCGCGACAAGCGGCCGACCTTCAAGGGGAAACCAGCGAAACGCGCCGCAAAGCCCTGATAATGCTGGCGGGCAAGCAGCGTAGTTGGGGCGACCACGGCGACTTGCTGGCCCGCCATCGCAGCAACGAATGCGGCACGCAAGGCAACCTCTGTCTTGCCGAAGCCAACGTCGCCGCAGACGAGGCGGTCCATCGGCTTGCCTTCTGCAAGGTCCTTCAGCACATCATCGATGGCGGCATCTTGATCGTCCGTTTCCTCCCACGGGAAGCGGTCAACGAACTGGTTGTAGCTCGAATCCTCAACCTCTAGCACCGGAGCCTTCTTCAGCGCGCGCTGGGCAGCCACCAGCATCAGCTCGCCGGCAATCTCGCGGATACGCTCCTTCAGCTGGGCGCGGCGCTTCTGCCAGGCCTCGCCGCCAAGCCTGTCGAGCATCGCGCCTTCTTCGGAGGAACCATAGCGCGAGAGGACGTCGATATTCTCTACGGGTATGTAGAGCTTGTCGCCGCCGCGGTACTCCAACATCACGCAATCGTGCTGGCTCTTGCCCACGGGGACAGGTTCAAGGCCAAGGTATTTGCCGATGCCGTGATCGATATGGACCACGAGATCGCCGCGCCTGAGCGCCTGCAATTCGGCGAGGAAGGCGTCTGCATCCTTCTTTTTCTTGCGGCGACGGACAAGGCGATCGCCCAGCAGGTCCTGCTCGGTAACCAGCTCGAGCTCGTCATTCGCGAAACCGGTATCGAGCGGCAGTACAAGCGCCACTGCCTTGGCGCGGCCCGATGCCTTGGGCGCGGATGTGCCGAGCGCTTCCTGCCAGCTTTCCGCCATCGCCACTTCGGTGCCCGCCTCGGCCATGATCGAGGCGATGCGGCTGCGCGAACCTTCGGAATAGGCGGCGAAGAGCGGCCGCTTGCCTACCTTGGCCAGCGCGGCGAAATGCTTGGCGGCAGCTTCGTAGGTATTCTTGCCGGCAGAGCGTTCAGGCGTGAAGTCGCGCGCGGATTTGAAGCCGAAGTCGACCACCTTGTCGCTTTCGGGTTCGGCGAAGATCACAGCCTTGTGGATCGGCTGCGCGGTGACGGCCTCATCCAGTTCTTCTCGCTTCAGATAAAGCGATACGGGGTCAAGCGGGCGATAGGAACTGGCGGCCTGGCCTGCCACTTCGCGGCGCTGGCGGTGGTAGTCTGCGATATCAGCGAGGCGTTCGTCTGCGGCTTGCAGCGCGCCGGTATCAATCACCACCTGATCGTTCGGCTTGAGATAATCGAACAAGGTTGCCAGCTTCTCTTCCAGAAGCGGCATCCAGTGTTCCATGCCAGCCAGCCGCCTGCCATCGCTTACGGCTTCGTACAGCGGATCCTGTGTGGCGGTGGCGCCGAACATCTCGCGATAGCGGCTGCGGAAGCGCTTGATGCTGGCCTCGTCGATCTGCGCCTCGCTGGCGGGCAGCAGCAGGTGGCCTTCCACAGTGCCGGTGGTGCGCTGGGTCTGCGGATCGAACAGGCGCAGGCTCTCCAGCTCATCCCCGAAGAAATCGAGCCGCAAGCCGCCTTCAAGGCCAGAGGGGTAGATATCGAAGATCGAACCGCGCACAGCGAATTCGCCGGTGTCTACCACCGTATCGGTGCGGCTGTAGCCTTGGCGCTGGAGCAGCGCGATCAGGCTCTCGTGCCCGATTTCCACCCCCGGCCTCAACTCGCGCACCGCTTCGCGGATGCGGAACGGGGTGAGCACGCGCTGGAGCACGGCGTTGATCGTGGTGACCAGCAGTTGCTTTTTCCGTGTGCCCGATTGCAGCTTGTAGAGCGCGGACAAACGGCGCGCGGAAACAGACAAGGCAGGGCTGGCGCGGTCAAACGGCAGGCAGTCCCAAGCGGGGAATTCGATCACCTGCAATTCTGGCGCGAAGAACTGCGCGGCATCGGTGACGGCGCGCATGGCGGCATCGTCAGGCGCGATAAACACCGCGCGGCTGGCACTGGCGCGGGCAAGGTCTGCCAGCACCAGCGGCTGGCTGCCACGCGCGATGCTGGCCAGCGTCAAAGGCTGCTTGGTGGAAAGGATGCGCGAGAAATCAGGCATTTGGTGTTCTGTCGGGCTCGTCAATCAGTGCGCATGGTGCACGCGCAATTGCCCGCCGGCGCGATTTTGAAGGTCTCGCAGGCGGGGTCTCACAATGTGTTGCGGCGTGCTCTATGGAGATTACGCCATCAGGGCAAGGGTGACGGAAGGTCAGATTGAGACGTAATCGATTTGCTGCAGCTTTTCGAGCAGCGGGCCATGGAACTCCTCAGGCGCTTGCTGCGTTTTGAGCGCCCATGCCATCACGTCGACATCGTCATTTTCGAGCAGGGCTTCGAACCATGCCATTTCGGCATCGCCCCATTCGGCGTGGTAGGTATCGAAGAAGCCGCCCATCATGTAGTCCGCCTCGCGCGTGCCGCGATGCCATGCGCGGAACTTCATGCGGGCAAGGCGCTGGCTGATTTCGGGGGAATTGCTCATGCGCGCCTCCTACCGTCTCGATCTATCTTGCGCTAGAGCCAAGAAATGCGGCCTGAAATACTCAATCCTCTGTTTGCTGAAACGGACAGCCTTGATGGCGTGGGGCCGAAGCTGAAGAAGCCGCTGGCGCGCTTGCATCTCGATCACTTGCGCGACCTGGCCTATCACTTGCCGGATCGCTTTGTGACGCGCCGCGCGGTGACAGACCTGGACGAAGCGGGAGAGGGTGAGCAGATCATTGTTGCGCTCACCGCCACTGAGCATCGCGTAGCGCGTAATCCGGGGCGGGGGCCTTACCGCGTGGTGGCGCAGGACGTGAAAGGCAACATCTGCGCGCTCACCTATTTCGGGCGCGCCAGCTATTCCGCCAAGAAACTGCTTCCCGTGGGCGAAAAGCGTTGGGTGGCAGGACGTTTGGACCGTTTTGGTGACACGCTGCAGATCGTCCACCCCGATCACATTGCGGAAGACAGCAGCGCGCTTGCCGCCAATCAGGTGGAGCCGGTTTATCGCCTTGCCGAAGGCCTCACCCAGCCGCGCATTGCCGGAATGGTTGCACAATCGCTCGTTGTTGCACCCGAGCTTGCCGAGTGGATCGAGCCGGGAGTGCTTGAACAGCAGCAATGGCCCGCATGGCGGGATGCACTGGTGCTCTCGCACAAGGGAGAGAGTGCCAAGGCGCGTGACCGGCTGGCCTATGACGAGCTGTTCGCGAACGCTCTGGCGCTGATGTTGGTGCGTCAATCCAACCGCAAGCGACGCGGGCAGAGCCTGCAAGGTGATGGGCACCTGCGGGACAAGCTGCAGCTGCCGTTCCCGCTGACAGGCGCACAGCAACGATCGATCCACGAGATTACCGGCGACATGGCGCAGGAAGCGCCGATGCTGCGCTTGCTGCAAGGCGATGTTGGTGCGGGCAAGACGGTGGTGGCGATGGAAGCGATGCTGGCTGCGGTGGAGGCAGGCGCACAGGCGGCGCTGCTCGCCCCCACGGAAATCCTTGCGCGCCAGCATTTCGAGACTCTGCGCAGCATGGCCAGACCAACCGGCGTGGAAATCGCACTGCTGACGGGGCGCGACAAGGGCAAGGCGCGCGAGAGCATACTGATGGGCCTGATGGACGGCAGCATCCAGATTATCGTCGGCACACATGCGATCTTTCAGGACGCGGTGAGCTATCGCAATCTCGGCCTTGTGGTGATTGACGAACAGCACCGCTTCGGGGTGTCGCAGCGGCTGATGTTGGCAAACAAGGGAAAGCTCACGCCGCACACCCTGTCCATGACGGCAACACCGATACCGCGCACCCTCGTGCTCGCCCAATATGGCGAAATGGACGTGAGCAGGCTGGACGAAATGCCGCCGGGCCGCCAGCCGATCGATACCCGCGTGATCTCCGTGGCGCGGCTGGAAGATGTGGTGGCAGGCGTGGAACGCCACCTGACCACCGGCCAGCAAGCCTATTGGGTCTGCCCCATGGTGCGCGACAATGAACAGGACGATATCGCCGCAGCCGAAGCGCGCTATGCTTCGCTGAAACACCGTTTTGGTGAGGATGTGGTGCTGGTTCATGGCCAGCTTTCGCCCGATCAGAAGGATGCCGCCATGCAGCGTTTCGCCAGCGGCGATGCCAAGCTGCTGGTGGCGACTACCGTGATCGAGGTGGGCGTGGACGTGCCCAATTCCACGCTGATGGTGATTGAACAGGCCGAACGCTTTGGCCTTGCCCAGCTCCACCAGTTGCGCGGCCGCGTGGGGAGGGGAAGCGAGAAGAGCACCTGCCTGCTGCTGCGCGGCGATGAATTGTCCGAAACCGGCCGCAAACGCCTGGCTCTAATGCGCGAGACGCAGGATGGTTTTCTGCTGGCGGAGGAGGACCTTTCCCTGCGTGGCGGCGGTGAACTGCTCGGCACGCGCCAGTCAGGCGACGAAGCCTTCAACATCGCCACTCTGGAACAGATCACGCGCTTGCTGCCAATGGCGAATGATGACGCGAAACTGCTGATCGAACGCGACGGCGGGCTGGACAGCGAGCGGGGGCAGGCGGCACGCATCTTGCTCTACCTGCTTGAACGCGACTGGGGTGTGCAGACCTTGCGAAGCGGGTAGCTTTCCTACGTGCCGAAATTTAGCTTATGTTATTTCGTATGATTGTGCTCCAAAATATTGGAAATATGCATTTAAAGGTGTTTTGGCATTGGCGCGATTCCCTGTTCTGAACCGTGTTCCATGTGTTCCATATCTTAACAGGAAACGCCCGTCCCATCACCTTTCGTCCCGCTTTGCATTGCGACAAGGAACTGGCAATCGCGCGCGCTCATGCCATATGGGCAAAATCAATTATCCGACTTGAGAACGGGAACGCATGATGACTACCGAAACGCTTACCGCCGCAGACCAGTCCGCTGATATCAAGCGCGTGTTTGAGTTGCAGCAGGCCCATCAGTGGGATGTGAAGGCTTCCAGCGCCGCGGTTCGCAAGGAGAAGCTCGCCAAGTTGAAGGCCGTGATCGAAGCGCATGCCGATGATATCGTTGCCTCTGTGCTCAAGGATACGCGCAAGCCGGAAGGCGAAATCCGTGTGACTGAGGTGATGAACATCACCAACAACATCCAGCTCAATATCGACAGTCTGGACGAGTGGATGGCCCCCACGCTGGTAACGCCGACTAACAACCCCAATGACAAGGCGCAGATTAATTATGAAGCGCGCGGTGTGTGCCTGATCCTTGGGCCGTGGAACTTCCCGCTCGGCCTTGTGTTCGGCCCGCTTGCTGCGGCAGTCGCTGCCGGCAATTGCTGCATCCTCAAGCTTACCGACCTGTGCCCCAACGTGGCGAAGATCGCCAAGGTTATCGTGGAGAAAGTTTTCGAGGAGAACGAAGTCGCCGTGTTTGAAGGCGATGTCTCGGTTGCGCAGGCGCTGCTTGAACTGCCGTTCAACCACATCTTCTTCACTGGCAGCAGCCGCGTGGGCAGGCTGGTGGCCGAAGCGGCAGCAAAGCACCTTGCCAGTGTGACGCTGGAACTGGGCGGTAAATCTCCCGTGATTGTAGACGATGGCGCGAATGTCGCTGCCATCGGCGCGGCGCTTGCTGGTGCCAAGCAGTTCAACGGCGGCCAAGCCTGCATCTGCCCGGATTATGTCTTCGTGAAGGAAGACCAAAGGCAAGAACTGGTCGATGCCTTCAAGGCCAATGTCGAGAAGAACCTCTATGCCGATGGCCAGATCAACAAGGCAGCCATCGCGCAGATCGTGAACAAGGGCAATTTTGATCGCGTGAAGGGCATGGTTGATGATGCCGTTGCCAAGGGGGCGACCGTCGCCGTTGGCGGCGAGATGGATGCAGAAGACCTTACCATCCACCCGACGATGCTGACTGACGTGACCCCGCAGATGACAATCCTGCAGGAAGAAATCTTCGCACCGGTCCTGCCGGTGATGACTTACGACAGCCTCGACCAGGTGATCGATTACATTGCATCGCGCGACAAGCCGCTGGCGCTCTATATGTTCTCGCCGGACGAGGAAAATGTCGACAAGGTCTTGAAGCGCACCTCTTCAGGTGGAACCACCATCAACGGCGTGTTCTCGCACTACCTTGAAAACCGGCTGCCGTTCGGCGGCGTGAATGGCAGTGGCGTGGGCAGCTATCACGGCTATTTCGGTTTCAAGGCCTTCAGCCATGAACGGGCTGTCTACTTGCACCAGTAAGGCGCAGGTTTGTTTCTGCGGGAAGGGCCGGTCCACAACAGGCTGGCCCTTCTTCATTGCCTGGAAAGGAAGGCACACCTAAACACCTTTCCCACCTCTTGAACTGACTGGCAGGGCTGATCCGCTTGTTCCTCTCCTCCTTCGAATGGACAATCGCAAAACGCTACATGCTGCCTGGCCGCAGCGAAGCGGTAATCACGCTGGTCGCGGCGATCTCTATTTTCGTGGTCATGCTGTCGGTTGCCATGCTGGTTGTGGTGATGAGCGTCATGAACGGTTTCCGGGCAGAGCTGCTTGAACGGATTACCGGGCTTAACGGCCATGCGGTTGTGCAGGCCTATGGCGGCAGGCTGGAAGACTGGGAGGACGTGCTGGCCGAAGTGCGCGAGGCGCGCGGCATCACCGATGCAACGCCGATGGTGGAACAGCCGCTGCTCGCGACGCTGAATGGCCGCGCTGAGGCGGTGCTCGTGCGTGGCAATCTGCCAGAGGATATCGGCAAGCTCGCCCCCAATATGCTGATGGGCGATTTGCAGACGCTGGAGCAGGGCAGCCGAAATATCGCCATCGGATCGCGGCTGGCGATCAAGATGGGCGCGCGGATGGGCGATACGCTAACGATTATCAACCCGCAGGGGCGATCAACGCCGTTTGGCACGGTGCCGCGCCAGATCGGCTATACGATCACAGGCATCTTTGAAGTCGGCATCTACGATTTTGACGAGCGCATGGTGATCATGCCCATGCAAAGCGCGCAAACGCTGCTGCTGATGGGCGATATGATAACCGCCATCGAGGTTACGACCGAGGACGCTGACAGGGTGCGCGAATTCATGGACCCTGTCGCCTCCAGTCTGCAGGACAGGGCGGTGGTCACCATCTGGCAGGAAATGAACGCCTCGCTGTTTGAAGCGCTTCAGGTCGAACGTGCTGCGATGGCCCTGGCGTTGGGGATCATTGTGGTGGTGGCTGCTTTCAACATCCTCTCCTCGCTGGTGATGCTGGTGCGCAGTAAAACGCGCGACATCGCCATCATGCGGACCATGGGGGCAAGGCGGAAGAGCTTGCTCAAGATATTCGTGACCACCGGCTCAGCAATCGGCGTAATCGGTACCGTGGCCGGGCTGACCCTGGGTTTCATCATACTCTATTTCCGCCAGGGCATTGTCAGCGGAATCGAATTTGTAACCGGCCGGCAGCTGTGGGATCCTTCCGTGCGGTTTCTTACAGAACTGCCCGCACGCATCGATCCGGGAGACATCATAGGCATTACCGTGATGGGAATGGGCTTGTCCTTCTTGGCCACGCTTTACCCAGCGTGGCGTGCGGCGAGCACGGATCCTGTGGAGGTGCTGCGCTATGAGTGATCCCATCGTATCGCTGCGCCGCCTGACACGCAGTTTCAGCCAGGGCGGCGAGACCATCGAAGTGCTGCGCAGCGTTAACCTGGACATCATGCCGGGCGAGATCGTCGCGCTGCTGGGGCCATCGGGTTCCGGCAAGAGCACGATGCTGCAAGCCGTTGGCCTGCTCGAAGGCGGGTTCGGCGGCGAAATTTGGATGTGCGGCACGGATGCGACCTATGTCGATACCGCAACGCGCACTATGCTGCGCAGGGACCATCTCGGCTTCATCTATCAGTTCCACCACCTGTTGCCGGACTTCTCGGCGCGCGAGAACGTGGTGATCCCGCAATTGCTGGTTGGTGCCTCGCGCAATGAAGCTGAAGCACGGGCTGACGCGCTGCTGACATCATTGGGCCTTGGCCATCGCCTGACGCACCGGCCCAGCCAGCTTTCAGGCGGTGAGCAGCAACGTGTTGCCGTGGCGCGGGCGCTGGCGAATGCGCCGCAACTGGTGCTGGCAGACGAGCCCACTGGCAATCTCGATGAAAAGACCTCGGACCGGGTGTTCGAGCAATTCGTCGAGCTGGTCCGCGGTCAGGGCAGCGCGGCGCTTGTTGCGACCCATAACGAACGTCTCGCCGCACAGATGGATCGCATCGTGCGGCTGCATGAGGGCACGCTAGGATAGCGTCGCGGTTCCGGCGCCCGGGAGTGACCGTGCAGGTCTTCGGGACGTATTGCCTGCATTGCGACAACAGCGGAAAAGCGGGAATGATTGAAGCGTTTAGTGAATGGTTCCTCTCCCTTGGGGAGAATTACGGCGTCAATCCGTGGATCTTCGGCGCGATCTATCTCGGCGCGATCCCGTTTTTCTTTGCTTCTATAGCCTGGCTGGTGAAACGTGCCCGTGCGCATCGCTCCATTGTGATGCCAACGCTTTGCGCGGGATTCTGCTTTGTTTCCGCCTATCTCTACCTTGCCATCGCTGGTCGCAATATCCCGGTTTGGGTGTGGATTTTCCTCGCCGTGCTGGTGATCTATGGCGCGATTTCTACCGTGCGCGACACTCGTCGCAAAATCGCTGCGGGTCGCATCGAAGCAAAGGAATAATTGTTGATAGGCATGCGCGGCGATTGCCCACGGCCAGCGAAAGCGTAACCATGCACATCATGGCTTTTTCTCCCTTCGTCCCGATGCGTGTACTTTCCAGCTATTCGATGCTGGAAGGGGCAATAGACCCGAAGGATATCGCCAAGATGGCCAAGAAACGCGGCTTCCCCGCGGTGGCCATCTGTGACCGCAACGGGCTTTATGCCTCTTCCATGTTCGCCAGCGCCTGCATGGGGCAAGGCGTCCAACCCATCATCGGCTCTCTGCTGGGCATCCAGCGGGAGGAGGGCGGCCCGATCGACTATCTGCCGCTTTATGCGCAGGATGAGGCTGGGTGGCTCAACCTGTGCTACCTCGTGAGTTCCGCTCATCTCGAACGTCCCCTGGAACTGGAGCCGCATGTCCCACTTTCGGCGCTGGCAGGTCGCACCGATGGTCTGATCGCACTGTCAGGGGCAGGTGAGGGCGGTGTCACGCGGCTTTGCGCAGAAGGCAAGCAGGACCGCGCTGCTGATCTTGCGCAGTATCTCGCCAGCCTGTTTCCCGGCCGGTTCTATATCGAGCTGGCGCGGCGTGGGAACGCAGTGGAGGAAGCCGCCGAACAGGGCCTGATCGAGATCGCTTATGCGCAAAACCTGCCGCTGGTTGCCACCAACCCGGCCAATTTTGCTGACCCCCACATGCACAGCGCGCATGACGCCATGCTGTGCATTGCCAATTCCAGCCAGATCGACAGTGCGGACCGCCCGCGCTCTTCGCCGGAGAGCTTCGTCAAGTCGGACCGGATGATGGCGGAGCTGTTCGAGGACTTGCCCGAAGCGCTGTCCAACACCCTGGTGGTGGCGCAGCGCTGCGCCTTTGCCCCGCCGCGTCGCAATCCGATCCTGCCCAGCCTCGCTGGTGACCTTGAAGGCGAAGCGCGGATGCTGGAGGAAGATTCGCGCAAAGGCCTCGAAGCGCGCCTTGCGCTGTATGAGGACCTGCCGGACGAAGAGCGGAAGGCCTATTTCGAGCGGCTCGATTACGAAGTCGGCATCATCAAGAACATGGGCTTTCCCGGCTACTTCCTGATCGTGGCCGACTTCATCAAATGGGCCAAGGCGCAGGGCATCCCGGTGGGGCCGGGCCGTGGTTCGGGTGCAGGCTCGCTGGTGGCATGGGCGCTGACGATCACCGATCTCGATCCGATCAAGCTGGGGCTGCTGTTCGAACGCTTCCTTAACCCGGAACGCGTCTCCATGCCTGACTTCGATATCGACTTCTGCGAAACGCGGCGCGGCGAGGTGATCCGCTACGTTCAGGAGAGGTACGGGCATGACAAGGTTGCCCAGATCATCACCTTCGGCAAGATGAAGGCCCGCGCGGTGCTGCGCGATACCGGGCGCATACTGCAAATGCCTTACGGGCAGGTGGATAGGCTCACCAAGATGGTGCCCAACCATCCGACTGACCCGTGGACGCTGCCCCGTGCGCTCAATGGCGCAGCTGATTTCAAGCGCGAATATGACAATGACGTGGAAGTGAAGCGGCTGGTGGACCTTGCGCTGCAGCTTGAAGGTTTCCCGCGCAATTCGTCCACCCATGCTGCCGGTGTGGTGATTGGCGACAGGCCGCTGTCGCAACTGGTTCCACTCTACCGTGATCCGCGGTCAGACATGCCGGTGACGCAGTTCGACATGAAGAATGTCGAGGACACGGGCCTCGTGAAATTCGACTTTCTTGGCCTCAAGACCCTATCTGTTCTGCGCAAGGCGGTGGACCTGCTGGCGCGGCGCGGCATCACCGTGGAACTTGACCAGTTACCGATGGCTGATGAGGACGTGTTCGCCCTGCTCAAGCGCGGTGACACGGTGGGTGTGTTCCAGCTGGAATCGGAAGGTATGCGGCGCACGCTGACAGCGGTGAAGCCGACCAAGTTCGAGGACATTATCGCGCTCGTCTCGCTCTATCGCCCGGGCCCGATGGACAACATCCCGCTGTTCGGCCAGCGCAAGGCGGGCGAGGTGCCGATTGAGTATCCCCATGCCAAGCTGGAGGGTATCCTCGAAGAGACTTACGGCATCTTCGTCTACCAGGAACAGGTGATGCAGGCCGCGCAGATCCTCGCCGGATATTCGCTCGGCGATGCAGACTTGCTGCGCCGCGCGATGGGCAAGAAGGTGCAGGCAGAAATGGATGCGCAGCGCCAGCGCTTTGTGGACGGATGCAAGGACGTGTCGAGCATCGAGCCAAAAGAAGCGAACGAGCTGTTTGACTTGATCGACAAGTTCGCAGGCTATGGCTTCAACAAGTCGCACGCAGCCGCCTATGCGCTGCTCAGCTACCAGACGGCGTGGCTCAAGACGCATTACCCGGAAGAGTTTTACGCCGCGGCGATGTGCTTCGACATGCACCAGTCTGAAAAGCTGGCAATCTTCGTCGATGACTTGCGGCGCAATGGCTATGTGCTGCTGGGGCCGGACATCAACCGCTCTGAGGCCGAGTTCGGCGTCGAGCAGACCGACGATGGATATGCTGTGCGCTATGCCTTGGCGGGTGTTCGGAACGTTGGCGAAAAGGCGATGGATGCCGTGGTCGCCGAGCGTGAATCCAAAGGGCAATTCGAAAGCCTCGAAGATGTCTTCCGGCGCATGCCTGCCGGCGCGATGAACCGTCGCCAGCTTGAAGGCCTCGCCGGGTCGGGAGCGTTTGACAGCCTTGAGCCAAACCGTGCCAAGGTGATGGCCAATGCTGACATGTTACTGGCTGTTGCTGATGCGGCGACGCGTGAGCGGTCGAGCGGGCAGGCCGGGCTGTTTGGCGACGACGAGCATGCCGAACAGGCATTGCCCCTGCAGGATGCTGAGCCGTGGAGCCGTAGCGAGCAGATGGCCGTGGAGCGTGAGAATTTCGGCTTCTACTTTGCCGAGCACCCCGTCACCGAATTCCGCGCCATTGCTTCGGCCAATGGCGCGCGCACCTACGCCGCGCTTATGCAAAGCGAGGTGTCCGGTGGGCGTGAGCAGGCGGTGATAGCCGCCATGGTAGAAGGCGCTAGCAAGGGCCGCACCAAGCGTGGCAAGGATTTCATTCGGGCTGATTTTTCAGATTCTTCCGGTCAGTTCAGTTCAGCCTGTTTTGAGGAAGGGCTGGTCGACAATTTTCAGCGCTGGGCCGCCGATGGAACTTGCGTGCTGCTGACGGTGGAACTCGACAAGCCCAACCCTGACGAACAGCCGCGCCTCACCATCCGTGGCGCTCGTCCGCTTTCAGAAGTCACCGGCAGCGCACGCATGGTGCTGGAACTGGAAGTGCATGACCAGATGGCGTTACAGGCGCTGCGCGATGCGCTGGTCGAAGGCAAGCCGGGCCATGGCGAGGTGCTGGTGCATCTGGCGATTGACGGTGGGCCCGCCCCCATGATGCGCCTTGGTCGCGATTTCGAGCTTGGTGGCGAGCTTGTGGATCGCTTGAGCCAGGTGCCCGGAATTTATCAGGTGTCGTTGAGGCCGAAGGGCGGTGCGTCGCTCAAGCTAGTGGCTTGATCTGCGATGCTTAATTGGCGTCAGACCTCGCGCAACCTGGGCATAAGCTCCACAAAGTTGCACGGGCGATTGCGGGCGTCGAGCTGTTCGACAAGGATATTGTCCCACCCGTCCTTAACGGCGCCATTGCTGCCGGGCAGGGCGAATATATAGGTTCCGTCTGCCACTACCGCGCAGGCCCGCGACTGTATAGTGGAGGTGCCGATGGTCTTGTAGCTAACCCATCGGAACAGTTCGCCAAAACCGGGGATGTCGCGGGTCTTCACCCGATCGAGTGCTTCGGGTGTCACGTCACGACCGGTTAGGCCGGTTCCGCCGGTAGAGACGACTGCATCGACGTTTCCATCCGCTATCCATGCGCGCAGCTGGGTTTCAATTACATTAGCATCATCCTTGAGGATGGTGCGCGTTACGAGCTTGTGCCCGGCACTGGTGATGCGTGCAGCCAACAGGTCTCCTGATGTGTCCTCATCCGGCCCACGAGTGTCAGACACGGTGAGAAGGGCGATGTTGATCGGCTTGAACGTGCGGCTGGTATCGATGGCCATCAATTGCTTCCTGTCGACATGTAAACACGGCCGCCATTTGCAGGTGCGCGCGTATCGGGAAAGGCTGGCCACGCATTCTGCGCCAGCGCCATGCGGCTGGGAGAAGCGGTGTCTGCCTGTCGTTCGTACATCCAGTAATTACGCATTACGATGGCGACATATTCTCGCGTTTCCCAATAGGGAATCGCTTCCATATATAGCAGCGGGTCGTCGAAATCGCGTACCTCGTTTTCCCACCGGGTGACGGGGCTTAGGCCTGCGTTATAGGCAGCCATGATCTTGGGCAATTTGTCGCGCGTTACCGTATTGGCTTGCAGCATCTCGAGATTCTGCTGGCCGAAGGCGAGGTTCACTTCCGGATCGTAAATATCGATAGAGCTGGCACTCATGTTCAGCGCAGGCGCGTGCTGGCGCACCGTAATTGGTGTTATCTGCATCAGGCCCTGCGCATCGGCGGGGCTGCGCGCGCTGGCGCGGAAATTCGATTCCTGCAGGATATGGGCATAGGCTAGCGCCGGATCGACGTGCCAGCCGTTGACAGGTGTCCAGCGCGGGGAAGGGTAGAAACTGGCCGGATCAGCCCTGCCGCCCGGCGGGGCATTGTACGCCATGGAAAGCTGGGTTTGCGGCATGCCGAGATCACGCGCGAGGCGGGAATAGGCGGCGAAGTCATTGGGATCGCCGATGCGGGCCTGATGCATTAGCACCTGGCTGGCGAGCACGTCCTCACCGATTTCTGCCAAGGCAACGGCGATACGGATGTTTTCGTGGCGGCCGATGGCTTCCCAGTCCTGCTGCGAGAAATCAGCGCGCGAAACACGGTCTGGTAAGTCGCGGCCGAGTTGTTCGGCAGCAAGCATTCCATAGAGGGCCTGGTCGTTGCCTGCCGCTTCCGCGAGCAGTTGCGAGGCGAGGCCTGGCTGACGGCAGCGCAAGGCTGCGCGGCTTGCCCAGTATAGGGACGCCGCGCGCAGTTCGACATTCTGCGCTTGGCTGGCAGCGCGGCGAAATGCACCGGATGCCCCTTCGCAATCGCTGAGACGCCAGGCGGCGAGGCCTGCCGTCCATTCGCCTTCCGCCACCCAAGGCCCGCTGCCCTGATTGACGGTGAGCGCCATGGCCAGCGCTTTGGCATCCATATTCTCGATGAAATAGGACCACGCCACGCGCTGGCGCCATTCGGCGCGGGCCTCGGGGCTGAGGCTGGCATCGATCCCGTCAAGCAGCAGGCGGGCGCCGTCAGGGTCATCATTCACGATCCGGTCAAGAATGGCGGAACTGACCGAGGGCGGCATGGTGCCATCGTTGATTGGGGAGGGGCGCACGCGGCGCGGGAAATTGCTGACCGAGCGGAACTGCACTTCATTCGGCAGGTTGGGCCGGTTTTGCAGCCCGCGCGTTATGCCCAGTCGGACCATCTGTGCGGCCATCGGCAGGCGCTCGGCCCCGTCGAGCCATTCCTCGATCTGCTGCAGTTCGACTTGCGGCGAGTTGGCATGGAGGTAAAATTTTGCAGTTGCCACTTTGTGCAAAAGGCCGGCCTGCCGTTCGTCCAGCAGCTCGCGAACTTCGTCCCACTTCTCCGTCTCGATGGCGCGGAAGACGGATCGATAATAGGCTGCATCGGCGTCGGATAGCTGCCGCGGCGCATCTTTGTGCGCGATATGCGCGGCAAAATACTCGCGTGACCCTTGCGCTGTTGCAGGTGTTGAAAGCGCCAATACGGCGAGCCCGGCGGCTGTCGCGAAAACCCGTTTGCTCATGCTTGCTCCGTCCAGTCGAGCCACCGCCGCCACAAGTCGGCGCGCAGCCTTGCATTCTCGAGGAGATTCTCAGGAGCGAAGCTTGCCAGCAGATGAATCGCTTTATCGCCCACAGTGAATTCCAGCACGCCTCGCCGCTTTTCGAGGCCAAGCAGCAGCAATATGTCTCCGCCTAGCACTAGCAGCCGCTTGGGCGCGGCAAGAGCGATATGATGCGCGATGACTTTGCCAAGCCCGGCGGTATGTATCCCTTGCCAATCCGCCAGCGGCATGTGGCGGGGCAAGGCAGAGGCTATGTAGCTTTGATCCGGCGAGATCTCCATCGCCCGCAGCATATTCGCCACCAGCTTGCCTTGTGTTGCGGAAAGCAGTGTGTCGCTATCATCGGCTTCGGGCATGGGCACCAGCACCATCAGTTCGGCCGCATGGACGCCCCGCGGCGTGACCCTGCGATCCACACGTCCTTCATCAAGCGACGGTTCACTGGACCAGAAATGTGCGAACCCTTCAAGCGATTGCGGCCAGTGCTCACGGTCCCCGCCGATATCGTTTCGAGGTGGATCTGGTGCTTTCTGCGGTTTCTCGGTGCCTTTAGGTGCCTTTTGCGGCTTTTCAGTAGGAGCATCTTCCAGCAGCTTGCGCGCTACATCGGCATAGTCATTTTCGACACCCGCCTCGCGCCACCAGTCGAGGGCGGCGGTTAACTGCTTTTCCAGCGAGGGGGCTGCGTGACTATCCATAAGCTCTTGCGACACGCTCTTGACCTGCTGAGGGTCAGCGATCAAGTCCCTTGGGAATGATCTACCCTGTTATGGAGCGTACGGCATGAGCGAACGCGAAAGTATGCCGGTCGATGTTGTTATCGTCGGAGCGGGACCGGCAGGCCTTTCGGCCGCGATCCGCCTCAAGCAGTTGAATGAAGAGCTCGAAGTCGTCGTGCTGGAAAAGGGCGCAGAAGTGGGCGCGCATATTCTCTCCGGTGCCGTTGTCGATCCGCGCGCTCTTGATGAATTGCTGCCTAGCTGGCGCGAGGATGGCTGCCCGCTGGCGCAAACACCGGTCACCGAAAACCACCACTGGCTGCTGACAGCGTCCGGCAAGTGGGAGATGCCGCATCTCCCACTGCCGCCACTGATGTCCAACACCGGCAATTACACCGGCTCTCTCGGTAACCTCTGTCGCTGGATGGCCGAGCTGGCCGAAGGTATGGGCGTGCAGATCTTTCCTGCATTTCCCGCGTCCGAAGTGCTGTTTGACGACGCGGGCAATGTCATGGGCGTTGCTACGCAGGATATGGGCGTTGCTGCAGACGGCAGCCAAAAGCCCGAATACGAGCCGGGCATCGAACTCCACGCCAAGTACACACTGTTCGCGGAAGGCGCTCGCGGCCACCTTACCAAGCGGATGAAGGCGCAATTCGACCTTGAGGCGGATTGCCAGCCGCAAGTCTACGGCCTTGGCATCAAGGAATTGTGGGACATTGATCCCGCCAAACATGAGCCTGGCAGGGTGATACACACCCAGGGCTGGCCCTTGTCGGAAAGCGAGACATGGGGCGGCGGTTTCCTCTACCATCAGGCAAACGGACAGGTGGCGCTGGGTTTCGTGACAGCGCTCGACTACGCCAACCCTTACGTTTACCCCTATGAGGAATTCCAGCGCTGGAAGCACCATCCGGCGATACTGGAAGTGCTCGATGGCGGCAAGCGCGTGGCATATGGCGCGCGCGCCATCAACGAAGGCGGCTGGCAGAGCGTACCGCGGCTGGCATTCCCCGGCGGCGCACTGATCGGCTGTTCGGCTGGTTTCGTGAACGTCCCGCGCATCAAGGGCACCCACACCGCGATGAAGAGCGGCATGCTGGCGGCTGAAAGTATAGCTGCTGCTGTTGCGGCTGGACGCGAGAAGGACGCGCTGGAGGATTATGATGCCGCCGTGCGTGATAGCTGGATCGCCACCGAGCTGAAGAAGGTCCGCAATGCGCAGCCATTAGTCGCCAAGTTCGGCGAAGGATTGGGCACCGCACTTGCCGGTATCGACATGTGGATGCGCACGCTCAAGATTGGCCTACCGTTTAGCCTTGGCCACCACAAGGATGCTGAGAGCCTCAACCGAGCGGACCTCTACAAGCCGATCACCTATCCCAAGCCGGACGGGAAGATCAGCTTTGACCGCCTGACTTCGGTCTCCTTCAGCGCCACCAATCACGCTGAAGACCAGCCTTGCCACTTGAAGGTGCAGGACATGGAACTTCAGAAGGAAAGCGAGTTTGTGGTTTATGCCGGGCCATCTGCGCGCTATTGCCCGGCAGGCGTCTACGAATGGGTCGTCGAGGATGGTCGGGAGCCGAAATTCGTGATCAATTCGCAGAATTGCCTCCACTGCAAGACGTGTGACATTAAGGACCCCAACGGGAACATCACCTGGGTCACGCCCGAAGGTGGCGGTGGACCGATGTATCCGAACATGTGATCGCATATCGGTGCACCTGAAAGAAACCGCCTACGCCAAGATAAACCTCGCCCTACATGTGCGGCGGCGGCGAGAAGATGGCTATCATGAGCTGGAGACGCTGTTCGCCTTCGTGGACGGGGGCGACGAACTGGTGGCGCACCGCTGCGAAGCAGACCGGCTGGAAGTGATCGGCGAATTCGCGGGCACACTTGCCGATCCCTTAAATAATATCGTAGCAAGGGCGCTCACGGCCTTGCCGCATCCAGATGGTTTGAGTGTCACGCTGGAGAAGAACCTGCCCGTGGCAGCAGGGCTTGGTGGTGGTTCAGCCGATGCTGGCGCGATTTTCCGTATTATTCGGGAGGCATATGGCCTGCCTGATGACTGGCGAGAACGGGCCACAACGCTGGGTGCGGACGTGCCCGCCTGCGTAGATTCTACCACACACATCGGTCGCGGAGTAGGCGAACAGCGCGAGGAAGTTGAGAACGACCTTGCGGGAATGGCCTGCCTCCTTGTCAATCCACGCGTGCCTTTGTCTACAGGCCCGGTTTTCAAGGCGTGGGATGGCATGGATCTCGGAGCCTTGCCAACAGGCACTGCGCGGGAAGTTGCGCAGGCTGGCCGCAATGACCTTCGTAATCCGGCTATTAGCATATGTCCGCAGATCGCTAAGGTGTTGGCCCGGTTGGACGAAACGTCACCATGGAGGGCCGAAATGTCGGGTTCTGGTGCAACATGTTTTGCGCTTTACGAAAGTGCTGGTGAGCGTGACGCTGCTGCACAAATGCTCGCAAAGCTGGAACCCGACTGGTGGCAGATGGTAGGATGTCTGCGATGACGTTCCAGTCTTACACCCAAATCGGTCCAGCTAATCGCTCCGGCGGCATCGTAGCAGTGTGCGATCATGCTTCCAATGTCGTGCCCGGTACAATCGAACTCGGCATTCCGGATGATACGATGCAAAAGCACATCGCGTGGGACATTGGCACTGCGGGAGTGGTTGACCGCATGGCACGTCGCCATGGCATCCCGGCGCATCTCGCAGAAGTTAGCCGACTGGTGATTGACCTGCATCGCGACGAGGATTCAAAGAGCCTGATCCCGACGACCAGCGATGGTATCCTGATTCCCGGCAATATCGGGGCGAACAGGGAAGGGCGGCTGGAGAAATATTACCGCCCTTACCATGCTGCGCTTGAAAAATGGCTCAATGCCCGTGCCCCGGACCTGATCCTCTCGATCCACAGCTTCACGCCCTGCCTCGAAAGCGATCCCTGTGAGAGGCCTTGGGAAATCGGCCTGCTATACAATGAAGATGATCGCGCCGCGCAGCACGCCATTCGCCTGTTTTCGGACCTTGGCGTGACCGTGGGGGACAATGAGCCTTATTCGGGCAAACAGCTCAATGCGACGATGAACCGTCACGCAGAGGCGCATGGTCGCCCCTATTGCGCCATTGAAATCCGCAATGACCTGATCATGACCGAAGCAGGGCAGGCACGTTATGCGGATATCGTTGCTGACGTCGCCGGACGGGTGCTGTTGGCGCTCGAAGCGGACTGATCCGCACCTCGCTCGCCTGCGGTTGCCAATGCAACCGCATTTTCGCTTAGAAAGCGCGCCATCCTGCGGTAGAGGCGCATGCAATTGATGCATCTTGCGTTACGGAGTTACCATGCCTGCCTATCGTTCCCGCACTTCCACCCACGGCCGTAACATGGCGGGCGCCCGCGGCCTGTGGCGGGCCACGGGCATGAAGGATGGCGATTTCGGCAAGCCGATCATCGCCATCGTTAACAGCTTTACCCAGTTCGTACCGGGTCATGTGCACTTGAAGGACCTTGGCCAGTTGGTTGCGCGAGAGGTTGAGGCGGTAGGAGGTATTGCCAAGGAATTTAATACGATAGCTGTGGATGATGGCATCGCAATGGGGCACGATGGTATGCTCTACAGCCTGCCGAGCCGCGATTTGATCGCTGACAGCGTGGAATACATGGTCAACGCTCATTGCGCCGATGCCATGGTCTGCATCTCGAACTGCGACAAGATCACTCCGGGGATGCTGATGGCTGCCATGCGCATCAACATACCCGTGGTGTTCGTATCCGGCGGTCCGATGGAAGCGGGCAAGGTGGTACTGAAGGGCAAGGAAGTGGCCCTTGATCTCGTGGATGCGATGGTCGCTGCCGCTGATGATGGGGTTTCGGATGAGGACGTGGCGGCAATTGAACGTTCTGCTTGTCCGACCTGTGGTTCATGCTCGGGCATGTTCACCGCCAATTCGATGAACTGCCTCACCGAAGCCTTGGGCCTTTCACTGCCGGGCAATGGCTCGCAGCTTGCGACCCATGCAGACCGCCAAGGCCTGTTCGAGCGAGCCGGGCGCCTCGTGGTTACGCTTGCCAAGCGCTATTACGAGGAAGATGACGAGACTGTTCTGCCGCGAAATATCGCCAGCTTTGAAGCTTTCGAGAATGCGATGAGCCTCGATATCGCCATGGGCGGATCCACCAACACAGTGCTCCACCTGCTTGCCGCCGCGAAGGAGGCAGGGGTGGACTTCACCATGGAGGATATCGACCGCCTCAGCCGCAAGGTGCCGTGCCTGTCCAAGGTCGCCCCGGCGAAAAACGACGTACACATGGAAGACGTGCACCGTGCAGGCGGGATCATGGCGATCCTCGGCCAATTGGACCTTGCAGGCTTGCTCCACACCGCGCTGCCCACTGTTCACAGCCCGACCATGAGCGATGCGCTTGACGATTGGGACATTTCGCGCACGGATAATCTCAAGGTTCAGGAATTCTACAAGGCTGCGCCCGGCGGCGTGCCGACGCAAACGGCCTTCAGCCAGAACCGCCGCTGGGATTATCTCGATAAAGACCGCGAGAACGGCGTGATCCGCAGCAAGGAACATGCTTTCAGCCAGGATGGCGGCTTGGCAGTCCTCTATGGCAATATTGCCCGCGATGGTTGCATCGTGAAGACCGCCGGCGTGGATGATTCCATCCTCAAATTTTCTGGTCCAGCAAAGGTTTACGAGAGTCAGGACGATGCCGTAACCGCTATCCTGACCGATCAGGTGAAGGCCGGTGATGTGGTGGTGATCCGCTATGAAGGCCCCAAGGGTGGGCCGGGTATGCAGGAAATGCTTTACCCCACCAGCTACCTTAAATCGAAGGGGCTCGGCGCGGCTTGTGCGTTGTTAACTGATGGTCGTTTTTCTGGTGGCACCTCCGGCCTTTCTATCGGCCACGTCTCGCCCGAAGCGGCGGAAGGCGGCGATATCGGACTGGTTGAAGAAGGCGACATGATCGAGATCGATATCCCGGGGCGAACCATCCACCTTGCCGTGTCCGATGCAGAGCTTGCCGCACGTCGTGAAGCCATGGATGCCAAGGGCGCTTCCGCGTGGCATCCTGCGAAACAGCGTCCACGCAAGGTTTCTGCCGCGCTGCAAGCCTATGCTGCGATGACGACAAGCGCTGCCAAGGGTGCAGTGCGGGATGTTACTCAGCTCAAGACGAGCCGCAATGACTAGGCTGCCCGGGGGCATCTTGGCTTGCGGCCTGGTGCTGGCGGCCTGTTCCGGCGGTGGCGATGCGCATTCAGCTGATGGCTTCAATGCCGAACCCGAGAACCTGATTTCATGTGCTATCGGCTCAGCTAGTGAGTTCACCACCAATTGCTCTGTCGAGCGGCAGGTGGAGGGAGGCGTCCTGTTCCTTACAGTCAACCACGAAGATGGCAGTTTCCGTCGCCTTCGCGTGACGGATGATGGCAGCGGCGTCGTCGCCGCAGATGGTGCAGACGAAGCACGGGTCACCATGTTCGATGAAGAGATTGAGGTCTCGCTTGGTGGCGACCGATACCTGCTGCCCGCAACAATCACCAGCAATGCAGCACAGTAACCAGATCCTTACAGTCGCCCAGATGCAGGCCGCCGAACAGGCGCTGATCGTCGAAGGTGCAACAATTTCCAGCCTGATGGAGGCTGCCGGAAAGGGCGCTGCGGACTGGGTATGGCGGATGGCGGCGCATCGCCCGGTTACCGTAATGTGCGGCCCCGGTAACAATGGTGGCGATGGCTATGTGATTGCCCGCATCTTGCAGGAGCGCGGACTGCAAGTGCGCGTGGTCGCACCGTTTGAACCCAGGACGGCGGCGACAAGGGCTGCCCGTGCGGCATGGGGTGGTGAACCTGTTGAAGAGGGCGGCGGCGGCGTATTCGTGGATTGCCTGTTCGGCAGCGGATTGACCCGTGCGCTGGATGATGAACTGGCCGCGCGGTTGTGCAGGTTATCGCAAGCGCATGAACTTTGCATCGCGGTGGACGTGCCCAGCGGTGTCGACTGCGACAGCGGGGAATTGCTCAACGATATCCTGCCCGTTTATGACCTCACAGTGGCGCTCGGCGCTTGGAAATTCGCTCACTGGATGATGCCCGCGCTCGAAATCATGGGTGAAAAACGGCTCGTCGATATCGGCGTGGCTCATTCGGACGAAGCGGCAAGCGTCGCTGAACGGCCGCATCTTTACCCGCCAGACCGGGACGCACATAAGTACAGCCGTGGCATGCTCGGCGTGATCGGCGGCGAAATGCCCGGTGCATCGGTGATATCTGCCGTTGCCGCGATGTATGGTGGGGCAGGCTATGTGAAGCTGTTCTCGGCGCACGAAGTGGATGCCCCGCCAGAGCTGGTAGTAGAACAGGAATCGCTTTCCGCGCTGCTGACTGATGAGCGCCTGGCCGCGGTGCTGATCGGCCCTGGCCTCGGTCGCGATGCTGATGCCCGAGCACGCCTTGCATGGACGCTGGGCTGCGGCATCCCCACCGTTTGCGATGCTGATGCGCTCCATTTGCTTGAGCCAGTGATGGTGGAGGGGCGCACAGCCCCGCTGATCGTCACACCTCATGCTGGAGAACTGGCTGCGCTGGGCAATGCATTTGGAGTTGTAGGCCTAGACCGAATAGATGAAATTTGCGAGCTGGCAGAAGCGATCGAGGGCGTGGTTGTTGCCAAGGGGCCGGATACGATTATCGCTGCTGCCGGCGAACCGCCGACGATCATGCCGGCGGCATCCAGCTGGCTCAGCACTGCTGGTACCGGAGACGTGCTTGCAGGTCTCATTGCGAGTCAGTTTGCCGTCGGTTGCAGCGGCTCTGCGCAGGTTGCCCGCAATGGGTGCTGGCTCCATAGAGAGGCGGCCCACCTTGCTGCCCCCGCATTCACCGCAGGAACCTTGATTAACTATATTCCAGAAGCTTACGGATCATTCTTGTGAACGAAAATGAACTGATTGTCCGTATCGCTGCGAAGGGTGACGGTGTAACCGCATCCGGCCTCCATGTTTCAGGTGCTGCACCGGGCGATACCGTCAATGCCAATGGCATCGTCATGCGCGGGGAGCATTATGTCGCGCCTCTCTGCAAGCATTTCGAGCGCTGTGGTGGCTGCGAATTGCAGCATTGCGATGACGCTTCGCTGGCAGAGTTCGTTCGCAATCGCGTTCTCTTTGCAGCGGAATCGCACGGGCTGGCCCCGCTGCTGGTGACTGCTGCACATCTATCTCCGCCACAAAGCCGCCGCAGGGCCACGTTGCACGCGGTGAACGGCGGTGGCAGCAAAGCGATGATCGGTTTCCGAGAGGCCGGATCGCACCGCGTTGTAGGGCTGAGCGAATGCCACATTCTCGCGCCTGAGATCTTCGGGCTGGTTGGTCCGCTGGGTGCATGGCTGTCCAAGCGCAAGGGCAAGTATTCCGCTGATATCGATGTTGCGTTGGTCGATCAGGGTGTGGACTGTGCGATCCGCAATATCGCCGTTGAAGGTTTGGAGCAGATCGAGGATTTGCTCGATTTCTGCCGGGATAACGGCGTTGCGCGCCTTGGGCTGGACCAGGGCTATGGTCCGGAAACTTTCTGGGAGCCGGAACCCGTCACGGTTACGCTTGGCGGGATGCCCGTCGCCTATCCGGTAGGTTCTTTCCTGCAAGCGACAGCTGACGGCGAAGCCGCGCTGGTGAGTGCTGTAACCGAGTGGCTGGACGGCTGCGCAAATGTGGCGGATCTGTTCTCTGGCCTGGGCACTTTCGCCTTCGCTCTTGGCCGTCAAAGCCAGGTGGCTGCTTTTGAGGCCGCGCGCGATGCGGTTCTTGCCTGTAAGTCAGCCAACCGCGGCCCAGCCAAGTCAGTAGAAACACATCATCGCGACCTGTTTCGCAATCCGCTGCGTCCAGCGGAATTGTCTCAGTTCGATGGCGTTGTTTTGGATCCGCCACGTGCAGGTGCGCGCTCACAAGTCGAACAGTTGGCGCAAGCCAACGTTTCGCGCATCGCCTATGTCAGTTGCAATCCTTTGAGCTGGGCGCGTGATGGCGCCTTGCTCATCGAAGCGGGATACAAGCTGGCGGAAGTGCGGCCTGTAGGCCAGTTCCGCTGGTCAACCCATGTCGAGCTGGCGAGCCTGTTCGTGAAGGACGGCGAGTAGCTGATTAAACAACCACTCCCGCGCATGGCTCTCCGCAAAGGAATGGCCTGCGTTGTCGCAGACATTCCAGTTATCCCGGGTTTCGGGCAGGGCGGTCATGAAGGCCTGTCCGGTGCGATCATTCGCCGCGATGAGGAAGCGCTTCTCTCCAGCGCAAGCGGTGATTGCCGAGCGCATCTGCTCGGCCAGAGGTGATGGCGGCGCAGGGGGTGATAGTGCCCGTTTAATTCCGCCCGCAAGTTTGGTCAGGGACACCCTGCCGGTCAGCAAGCGGATGATCTCTCGCGGGTTTCTCAGTTTCTCGGCATAGCGGCGACGCACGGCATCGGGTGGTGGCGCCTCGTTAGCAGTATCGAATGTCCATGGGTTGGCGAGTATAAGGGAGCTGCAGCCGGCACCGCCATTCAGGATCAAGGCGCTGGCCGCGTCGCAATTTCCGAAGCCGACCACAGCAACGCCGGGGCATTCTGCCTGGAATGCCTGCAGCGCTGCCATCAGGTCTTCCGTGCTCGCCTCGAACCCGTTGTTTGAGCCAGCGCTGTCACCCACGCCTCGCCGGTCGAAACGGAGCACGGGGAAGCCCGCGGCAGCTATGC
>CAZYAL010000001.1:44506-49806 GCA_964645635.1 uncultured Sphingomonadaceae bacterium
TCACCCACGCCTCGCCGGTCGAAACGGAGCACGGGGAAGCCCGCGGCAGCTATGCGAGCGGCGAGTTGTACCTGCCCGGAATAAGCGCCAGCACGGGTTTCATTGCCACCCGTCACGATCAGCAGGCCGACCTTGCCCGGCGCATGGTCTATAGTGCAAGCAATTCTGCTTCCTGCGCAGCTGAACATGAAATGACGGCGGCTCACTTCGCGAGGCCTTCCGCAATCAAGTCGGCAAGCGCCAGTGCCTGCGCTTCGTCATGTTCCGGCTCGGCGCGTAGCCACAGGCCGGGGCCGCCAAGGTCCGATTGCTTGATCTCGGTGAGCGCCGTCTGCTCAGCAAGCTCCGCTGTTTCCAGCTGGCAAACCAAGCTAGCGCCGATCTGGTAGCCAGCCAGATCAAGCCCATGCAACCGGCCTTGTGCTAGCAAGTCTGCGCTATTCTCCTGGCGGCCCGCTTCCTTGGCGCTGATTGTCCGGGTGCGCAGCAGTGCTCGCAGCGCGCTTTTTCCGGGGAGTGGGGCATAGGCAAAGCCGGGCAGGGCGGGCGCGATATTGGCCCCGGCGCGGATCGTCAGGACATGCGTGCAAGCAAGCTGTTCGGCAACACTGGAAGCGGCAGACCTTCAGCTACCAACATCCTGCTCCCGCATCGGCGCAAGGCTTTCGTTGCAACCGGGAAGATCTGGCAAGATGCTTGCCACGCCGCGCCGTTCGAGCGTGCGCATGGTCTGGATCGTGAAGTGGCGCAGCTTGTTGCTTTCATCGAACCATGCCGGGAGCACCAGCAGGCGTGGAGCATCCTCTGGTCCGAAGCTTAGGCTCAGTTCCTCGCTGCCGCCGGGCGCTTGCCAGGATTGCAGCTGCAAGGGAGTCCTCTCAGCCTTTTGTGCGCTTGGCGATGACGAAAGAGAGCAAGCCGCCAAAGGTTTCCAGCATTTCGCCGTCCACCTCGTCATCCTCGATCAGGATATTGAGCTGGTCTTCTACTTCTGTCAGCAGTCCTGCAACGGCCATGGAATCGAGTTCCGGCAGATGGCCGAAAAGTCCTGTTTCCTCTGTTAATTCGGTAACATATTCAGAATCGAGGCCAAGCACGTCCTGCAGCACCTGTCGCAGGATCAGTTCAATCTCGACGTTTTCGTCGCGAATGTCAGACTGGTTATTGCTCATGCAGCGCCTCTAGCCAGCACATCGCCGAGAGACAAGCTTGCGCAGCGCCGCCTTGGCCATAATCGGCCAGTTTGCAGGCGATCCGGGGCGCAGGCAGGTGAGTGAATAGCGCGGGCGCGTGGCTTCCATCCAGTCGGCCTTGTAGCCATCATTGCCGGTGCCGAAATCGACTTCGGAGACGTGATCGCGATGTATGACCTCCTCGAACAGGGCAGCCGTAAGGGTGGTGCCAGGCGAGAGATTCTGTGCGCTTTCGAGGTGCGCCAACTTGTGGATGTAGGCTGTTCCTTCCTCCACGGTCCAGAACTGTGCAGCGACGGGTTTGCCATCAGCCAGAGCCATGCCAAACAGGTAATGCCCCTTGGTACTTTCGCTTTCGGCAAAGGCGCGCAGCAGGGCGGGATCGCCTTCTTCGGGCTTCCAGCTTTCGGCGTAGATAGCTTCATAGGCGGCCCAGTCATCGGGGGCGAATTCTCGCTTTAGCACAATCCTCACCTTTTTAGCCATGCGTTTCAGTGTGGTGTGCAGCGGACCAGGGCGAGATGCGATGTAGTCAGCGTAGCTCCAGCCCTTGACAGGGAGGTAGTGGTTCGTGTCGCAGGACTCGCGGATCACGGTCCATCCGGCGGCGCGAAAACTGTCTTTCAGTTCCGCGGTCAACCGGTTCTCCGGCGCGAGCTTGGCGAATGTGACTCGGGCGGATCTGCCAGAGAGATCCTCTGCTAGCGCGCGAAAGAGAGCGGGGCTGGGCGAGCCTTCGATCAAGGGGGGCCAGGTGAAGGCATACCAGTTGCTGAGCACCTCCAGCCCGTTTGCGCCATTGGTTAGCGGTAAGCAGGCGCTTGCACTTTCCTCGGTCACGATGACCACGAAGGGCTGGTGTCCAGCATCCTCTAGCAAGGCAAACCAGTCGACATGCGCGAACGGGCCCTTGCCCGAAACGCCAAGTGCATGCAGTTGTTTAACCGTCTTGTGATAGCTGACTGCTTCCACCGATGTTCGCCCCGGAGCCTTTCTTGCCTGTAACGCTCGATCCTGTTGCCAAACCGCTCGACCATCTCGCCCAGATCGGGCGGGACGATGATATGGCACTTTCCTCGCGCGGGCACTGTCTTAGCTGGAAGGACTTAAGAACTCGTGTGAGCCTGCTTGCCGCATGGCTGGCAGAATTAGTGCCCACGAAGGGGGCAAGGGTGGCGACATGGGCAGCAAAGGGTCAACTCACGTGCTTAATGCCGCTCGCCGCAGCGCGGGCCGGGCTGGTCCATGTGCCGATCAATCCGCTGCTCAAGCATGCACAGGTAGCGCATATTCTGGCTGACAGCGGTACAAGTGCCCTGATCGGCACCGAAGCGCGCCTGAAGAGCCTGGAAGAGGGCGATACGTCCAGCCAATGCGTTGTGATCGGTGAAAAGGCGGCATGGGAGCAGGCAGAGGCGTTCGGCGGCAGCTTGGACCCTTCCGATTCTGACCCTGATAGCCTTTGTGCGATCCTTTACACCAGCGGCTCGACCGGCAAGCCCAAGGGCGTGATGCTGAGCCACGCGAACCTATGGCTCGGCGCGGTGAGCGTGGCGCATTATCTGGGGCTGGAAAGCGATGACGTGACGCTGGCCGTTCTGCCGTTGAGTTTCGATTATGGCCAGAACCAGTTGCTCTCCACATGGTATGCAGGCGGCAGCGTGGTTCCGCTTGATTACCTGACCCCGCGCGATGTCTTGAAGGCCTGCGCGAAGCAAGGTGTTACCACGCTGGCAGCGGTGCCTCCGCTGTGGGTGCAGCTGGGTGCGCAGGAATGGCCTGCCGAATCCGTGACGTCGATGCGGCGGCTTACCAACAGCGGCGGCGCATTGACCATAGAGCTTATCTCTGATTTGCGCCATATCTTCATGAAATCGAATATTTTTCTGATGTACGGCCTAACGGAGTCTTTCCGATCGACTTATCTTGCCCCATCGTTGGTGGATGCGCATCCCACGTCGATGGGTAAGGCCATTCCCTTTGCCGAAATTCTGGTGATCAACGACGAGGGAAAGCTTGCTGCGCCAGGTGAAGAAGGTGAGCTTGTCCATTGCGGCCCGCTGGTTGCGCAAGGATACTGGCAGGACGCGGAGCGCACCGCGGAGCGCTTCAAGCCAGCCCCAGCGATGTCGGAATATGGTGGCACGGCCGTTTGGTCTGGTGACCGGGTGTGGCGCGACACCGATGGCCTGCTCTATTTTGTCGGCAGGCGCGATGCGATGATAAAGAGCGCGGGCAATCGTATCAGCCCGCAGGAAGTGGAGGACGCAGCCGTGGCTACCGGATTTGCTGAAGAAGCCGTTGCCATCGGCGTGCCGGACGAGAGGCTGGGGCAGGCGATCCACCTCGTCGTTCGCGGTTCTGGCGATGGTGAGGGGTTGCGCAAGGCGTTGCGCAGTGACTTGCCCAATTTCATGCAGCCTGCCGTGATCCGCTGGCTTGATGCCATGCCGCTCAACCCCAACGGTAAAATTGATCGCAGCCTGCTGGCGCAGGAGGCATTAGCATGAAGGCTCTCGGTCCCATTCCAGCAGGCTTTGCCGCTATCGACGGGGAACTGGCCGTGGGTGGGCGCAGGGTAAGCGCACTGGTCAAGGAAGCCGGTGCTACCCCTTTGTTCGTTTATTCGCGCGAAATGCTCGATACTCGCATGGCAGCTTTGCGCGCCGCCATGCCTGAACGCCTCAACATCCATTATGCAATGAAGGCCAACCCCTACTCGCCTCTGCTTGAACATATGGCGGAACTGGTAGACGGGCTCGACATCGCATCTGGTGGGGAATTCAGGCAGGCGCGTGACGCTGGCTTCCTGCCGCGCGAGATCAGCTTTGCCGGCCCCGGCAAGCGCGAGGGTGAGGTTTTCGCTGCTGTAAAGGCAGGTGTGACGCTCAACCTTGAATCGGCCACCGAGGCGCGTCGAGCGCTGGAAGCGGGTACCGCGCTGGGTGTTGCGCCGCGCCTTGCGATCCGCGTGAACCCCGATTTCGAACTACGCGGATCAGGTATGAAGATGGGCGGCGGGGCCAAGCCTTTCGGCGTGGACCAGTCGCTGGTGCCTGATCTGGCGAAGGAAATCATTGCTGCAGGTGCGCAATGGCGGGGCCTCCACATCTACACCGGTAGCCAGGCACTTGATGCCAATGCGATCATCGAGGCACAGGGCAATGTGCTGGCACTTGCTGCGCAGCTGGCAGATGAGATCGGCACGCCTTTGTCGAATCTCAACATGGGTGGCGGCTTTGGGATCCCCTATTTCGATAAGGATCAACCGCTTGATATCGTGAAGGTCGGTGCCGCGCTGGAACAGCGTTTCACAGATCTTGCGCCAGGGCTGCGACACACTGAATTTGCGATCGAACTGGGGCGCTATCTTGTCGGTGAGGCGGGGGTGTACCTCACCCGTATCATCGACCGAAAGGTGAGCCACGGGGTCAACTATCTCGTTACTGATGGCGGGTTGCACCACCAGCTTGCAGCCTCAGGCAATTTTGGTGCCGTGGTGCGCCGCAATTATCCCGCTGCCATTGCCACACGTTTTGATGCCGGGCCGGAGGAAGAGGTCAACATTGTCGGTTGCCTGTGCACCCCGCTCGACAGGTTGGCAGATCAGGCGTTGATGCCGCGGGCAGAAGTTGGCGACCTTGTCGCGATATTCTGTGCGGGCGCTTATGGCGCGAGCGCTAGTCCTTCCGCCTTCCTTGGCCAGGGACCAGCGCGGGAAATGCTGGTTTAATCGCCAGCCCAAATCTCGCCCTCATCTGGGACAGGCGCTGAAAAGCCCGGCCAAACCCGCCTGTTGGGCGGCAAAGCGTGACGGTGGCGCTTTCTGGCGATGGCGCGGATGAAGCGATGGCCGGATACCGAAGGCAGGTGTTTCAACATCACGAGGAGCGCTTTCGGCGCATGGTGCCCGAGAGGCTGCGCGCCGGGGTGCTCGCTCCTCTGGGGCGAGCATGGCCAAAGATGGATTGGGCACCTCGGACCCTGCGCGTCAAGAGCACGCTGACGGCCTTGGGTGCGAGCAGCGCGGAGGCTTACGCGCGCGCGGCTGATGCGGTGCCGCCAGAGCAGCGTTTCGCAATATACGGCGGCGAGTTGGCGCGGCAG
>CAZYAL010000001.1:49906-69024 GCA_964645635.1 uncultured Sphingomonadaceae bacterium
TGCGGTGCCGCCAGAGCAGCGTTTCGCAATATACGGCGGCGAGTTGGCGCGGCAGCTTGGTGATTACCGGGCCGAAGTGCCATTCATGCAACTGATGGCAAGTGCGCCAGCACGATCGGGGCTTGATGCTGCGAAATATGCAGACCTCAAGTTTTGGATGCCCGGCGACATACTGACCAAGGTGGATCGCACCAGCATGGCGGTGAGCCTTGAAGTGCGCGAACCCTTACTCGATCACCGACTTGTGGAGTTTGCTGCCGGCTTGCCTGAAGGGCTGCGAGTGAAGGGGCGGCAGGGTAAGTATCTGCTGAAGAAGGCGATGCAACGCTACTTGCCGGACGACATTCTCTACCGGCCTAAACAGGGATTTGTTACCCCCATCGCCGAGTGGCTGCGTGGTCCCTTGCAGGGCCAGACCCGCGCGATTGCCACTAGCAGTTCGCTTGCCCGCACGGGTTGGTTCGATAAGCCCACGCTCTCCCTAATGGCGGAGGCCCATATTACTGGTCGCAGTGATAATTCGCGGCTGCTGTGGCAGCTCATCATTCTTGATAAGTAACTGGAAAAGAGCGGAGTTTTCTAGCTTTCCTCACCATGGCCCAGTGCCATGTAGGTGTCGCTCTGCATCTCCTTCAACCGGCTCACAGTGCGCTCGAACTCGAAGGAACCATCGCCAGACGCGTACAGCTTTTCTGGCTCGACTTGCGCTGTGGCGAAGAGTTTTACGCGGTTTTCATACAGCGCATCGATGAGCGTCACGAAGCGGGCTGCTTCATTGCGCATATCGCGGTTCATCTGCGGGATGCCGACAAGGATGATGGTGTGATATTCGCGGGCGATCGCAAGGTAATCTGACGCGCCGCGTGCTTCCTTGCACAGCCGCTTGAAGCTGAACACAGCCACGCCCTTCAGGCTCTTGGGGACATGCAGTGTGCGCCCGCCACCAAGTTCCAGGTTAGCCGAGGGAACATGCTCGGCATCTTCTGGCGCGAAGTCAGTCAGGCGGAAGAACAGTTCGCGCACCTGCCCGGTGGCTTCGGGGCCAATTGGCGAATGCCAGCTGGCCATACCGTCGATACGGTCGAGACGGTAGTCCGTCGGGCCATTCAGTTCGACGATGTCCAGTTCCGTATCGATCAATCCGATGAACGGCAGGAAGTGCTCGCGGTTGAGGCCATCCTTGTAAAGATCCCGGGGAGGGCGGTTGCTGGTGGTCACTACACACACGCCATGTTCCATGATCAACGCGGTGAAGAGGCGGGACATGATCGCCGCATCAGGCGAGTTGTTCACCACCATCTCGTCAAAGGCGAGGCAGCGCACCTCTTCAGCGATGGCTGCGGCAACAGGCGCGATGGGATCGCCGGCTTCCTTCTTGCGCTCTTCACGGATGCGGGCGTGCACTTCCAGCATGAAGGCATGGAAGTGCACGCGGCGCTTGGCGGTGATGGTGAGTGTATCGTGAAACAGATCCATCAGCATGGATTTTCCACGCCCAACGCCGCCCCACATATATACCCCGCGCAGGGCCTCGCGCCGGACGATCAGTCGGTGAAAAAGGCCGGCATTTTTCCTGCGTTCAAGCCCTTGCTGGACGCGTGCCAGAACCTCTGCAGCCGCACGTTGTTCCGCATCAGGGCGCAACTCGCCTGATGCCAGCAGTTCCTCGTAACGTGCAATCAACCCGAACAGGTCAGATCTGCCGTTCAGCCTGCATCTTCTTGATTTCAGCAATGGCGCGCGCGGGGCTGAGGCCCTTGGGGCAGACATTGGCGCAGTTCATGATCGTGTGGCAGCGATAGAGGCGGAAGGGATCTTCCAGTTCATCGAGGCGTTCGCCGGTCATTTCATCGCGGCTGTCAGCCAGCCAGCGATAGGCCTGCAGCAGGATTGCCGGGCCAAGGAACTTGTCCGAATTCCACCAGTAGCTGGGGCACGAAGTCGAGCAGCAAGCGCACAGGATGCATTCGTATAGACCGTCCAGCTTCTCGCGCTGTTCCGGGCTCTGCAAACGCTCCTTGCCGCTGGGCGTGTTCGAAACCGTCTGCAACCAGGGGCGGATCGAGGCGTATTGCGCATAGAAATGGGTGAAATCGGGCACCAGATCCTTCACTACTTCCATGTGCGGCAGCGGGGTGATGCGGATTTCACCGGACAGATCGTCGATAGCGGTGGTGCAGGCGAGGCCGTTCTTGCCGTTGAGGTTCATCGCGCAGGAACCGCAAATGCCTTCGCGGCAACTGCGGCGGAAAGTTAGCGTCGGATCAATCTCGTTTTTGATCTTGATGATCGCGTCGAGGACCATCGGCCCGCAATCATCGAGATCGATCTCGAACGTGTCGTAACGCGGGTTTTCACCGCTTTCAGGATCCCAGCGATAGACTTTGAACTTCTTGATCCGAGCGCCGCCGGAAGCTGCGTGGTGCTTGCCGGCGCCATTGATCTTGCTGTTCTTTGGGAGCGTGAAAGTTGCCATGATGAATCCGCTTTCGAGTGATTGCGTCCTATCTACCCATTCACGCCGCAAGGGCAAGGCAGACCTTGGAGAAGATGCGGGGATTTTGCGCCGTTTCGCGTTAACATTTGGAACACATGGAACACAGTGATAGTCCAAATACTCGCCTCGCGTGAATTTGACAGAAAACTGCTGCGCGATATGGCGCAAAGGCCGTGTTTCCAACATCGCATTTGCGCCTAGATTGATGTGATGACGGTAGGAAAGCACAAGTGATGTTCGAGGCAGAATGGCCTGCCCGTGCGGCAGTGTTCGGCGCGTCTGGCGGGATTGGCGCTGCCATTTGCCGCGTGCTCGCAGACAGGGGCACGCAGGTGTATGCAGGTTCCCGATCTGGCGAAGTGCCCAAGCACCAAAACATCCACCCCTTTATCTTTGACCTTGAGGGCGAAGCGAGCATTGCCGCGGCCGCGGGCGCGATGGCGCAAGCGCCGCCGCAACTGGTGGTGATTGCCACGGGCATACTGACGCTGGAAGACGGCACTGCGCCGGAACGAGCTGCGAAGGCAATTGATCCGGATGCCATGGCCAAGGTTCTTGCGGTCAACACTATCGGCCCTGCGCTCATCGCTAAGCATATGTTCCCATTGATGCCGCGCGATGAACGCTTTGTATTCGCGGCTATTTCCGCCAAGATCGGCTCGATCACTGACAACAATATGGGAGGCTGGCATTCCTATCGCGCCAGCAAGGCTGCGCTCAACATGTTGGTCAAGAACTGGGCTATCGAGATGGGGCGGACGCATGAGCAAGGCATTGTCATCGCACTGCATCCTGGCACGGTGGATACCTCGCTTTCCAAGCCTTTCCAGGCCAACCTCCCTGATGGCCAGCTGATCAACCGACGCGATGCCGCGCTCAACCTGCTAGCAGTTATGCTGGACGCCACGCTAGAGGCGAGCGGCAAGCTGCTCGATTATAAGGGCAGCGAAATCTCCGCTTGACTGGCAGACCCTTGCGGCGGGGAGAAAGCAAAATGGGGCTGGCTAACTGGTATGAGGAAACAGTCCTTGCCAAGGTAATCGCGCTGAGCTGCATGAGCGGATTTGCGTTGGAAATTGTGGATGAGGCCGACGTGTTATGCACGCCGGCCTCTAGAGTTGGTTATTGCGGGAATGGCTGGCGGATCGCTCTGCCAGCCGATTAATCCTGTCGGATCAGTTCCCGAAGGTTCGCTGCCACCAGCCGCGGCGCGCATCGCCATCTTCGCCAATTTGGTCTTCGCCAGTATTGGCTTCGGCATCGCTTGCCCGCGTTTCTGCCGGGGCATCTGCGGTGGCTGCTGCCTCTTCAGCAGCAGGCTTGGCTGCGGCTTTCTTGCGCGGTGCGCGCTTCTTGGCAGCAGGTTTTTTGGCAGCAGGCTTCTTGGCAGCAGGCTTCTTGGCAGCAGGCTTTGCTTCACCCTCTTCGTCAGAGGCAGTTTCCGCTTCTTCTGCCGCTTCTGCTGCTTCGGTTTCAGGCTCTGCCTTCTTGCGCCGCGTACGGCGCTTGGACTTGGCCTCTTCCTCCGCTTCGGGCTTTGCTTCAATAGCCTCAGTGCCTTCCACAGCTTCTGCGGCGCTTTCTGCCTTGCGGCTGCGTGAACGGCGCTTGGGCTTTGCTTCCGGTTCAGCTTCTGCCCCTTCAGAATCGCTCTCGCTGCTGTCAGCGCCTTCGCCCTCGGCTTCGCTTTCTACGGGTTCGTCACCCGCTTCCGCCTCACCTTCGGCGTTGCGCCTGCGGCCACGGCCGCGACCGCCACGGCGGCGCCGGCGCTTGGGCTTTTCTTTGCCTTCTTCGCCTTCGCCAGCTTCATTGCTGTCGCCATCGTCTCCAGAGTCCTCACCATCCTCGTCAGCGCCATCTTCGCTGTCGCCGTCATTTTCATCACGATCACGGCCCCGATTGCGGTTGCGACCGCCACGACGGCGACGACGGCGCTTCTTGCGCTGTGCGCCGTCCTCATCCTCTTCGTCGCGCTCTTCCGCAATATCCTCGTCTTCTTCTTGGAAGTCGTCATCGTCATCGACCATGATTGGCGCGAACTTCGGAGCTTCCGCCGGGCGCGGACCAGACGAGGTTACGCGCATCTTGGCGCCTTCGTCCTCGCCTTCAGGCACGACCTGCACGGTCACACCGTATCGCTGCTCGATCTCGGCAAGGTCGGAACGCTTGGCGTTGAGTAGGTAGACTGCTGCTTCCGTTGAGGCATAGAGCGTGATGATCGTGCCCTTGCCCCTGGCTGCCTCGTCTTCGATCAGGCGCAGGGCAGAAAGGCCAGCAGAAGAAGCCGTGCGGACAAGGCCCGTGCCGTCGCAATGCGGGCAGGTGCGGGTGGTTGCCTCTAGCACGCCGGTACGCAAGCGCTGGCGGCTCATTTCCATCAGTCCGAAGCTGGAAATCCGCCCCACTTGTATGCGCGCCCGGTCGTTCTTGAGCGAATCCTTCATGCAGCGTTCGACTTTGCGAACGTTGGAGTTGTGCTCCATGTCGATGAAGTCGATCACCACCAGGCCGGCCATGTCACGCAGGCGCAGCTGGCGGGCGATTTCCTTTGCCGCTTCGAGGTTGGTGTGCAGCGCAGTCTGCTCGATCCCGTGTTCCTTCGTGGAACGGCCCGAGTTGATGTCGATCGACACCAGCGCTTCGGTCGGGTTGATGATCAGGTAACCGCCCGATTTGAGCTGGACCATCGGATCATACATCGCTGAAAGCTGGTCTTCCGCACCGTAACGTTGGAACAGCGGCACAGGATCGGAATAGGCCTTCACGCGGCGCGCGTGGCTGGGCATCAGCAGCTTCATGAAGTCCTTTGCTGAGCGATAGCCTTCCTCGCCTTCGACCACGACTTCTTCGATCTCGCGATTGTAGATGTCACGGATGGCGCGCTTGATAAGGTCCGAATCCGAATGGATCATATTCGGCGCGCTCGATCCGAGCGTGCGCTCGCGAATCTCGTCCCACAGGCGGGCGAGGTAATCGAAGTCGCGCCTGATCTCGGTCTTGGTGCGCTGCAACCCGGCGGTGCGTACGATCAGCCCCATGCTCTTGGGTAGAGTCAGTTCGTTGACGATCTGCTTCAGGCGCTTGCGGTCAGAGCCGTTTGAAATCTTGCGAGAAATGCCGCCTCCATGGCTGGAATTCGGCATCAGCACGCAATAACGGCCAGCGAGCGAGAGATAGGTGGTGAGGGCGGCGCCCTTGTTACCACGCTCTTCCTTCACGACCTGGACGAGCAGCACCTGGCGGCGCTGGATAACGTCCTGGATCTTGTAACGACGTCGCAGTGCCTGACGCTTGGCGCGTACATCGTCGATTTCCTTAGCGCGGCTGCCACGACGGCGGTTGTCGCCGCCCTGCTGTCCGCGGCCCTGACGGCGGCCACGACCGCGGCGGCCACGACCACGGCGGTTTTCACCATTTTCGTTGCTGCCTTCCTCGCCTTCGGAATCTTGGTTTTCTTCAATATCGGAGTCTTCGACCGAATCATCGGATTCGTCGCCTGAATCGTCCTCATCTTCGTCGTTTTCGAATTGGCCGTCCTCGATCGTCGAGACATCGTCCATTTCCGAGGTGTCTATTTCCTCGACGCCAGCCTCGTCGTGCTCGTCCTCATCGTCGTTTTCGGTGCGGACGTCGTTCTCGTCCTCGTCCTCTTCAGCGCGAAGGGCCGCTTCTTCCTCTGCCGCAGCCTGCTCTTCAGCGAGCAGGGCAGCGCGGTCTTCCGCCGGGATCTGGTAATAATCGGGGTGGATTTCGCTGAAGGCGAGGAAGCCGTGGCGGTTGCCGCCAAAATCGACGAATGCTGCCTGCAGCGAAGGTTCTACGCGGGTAACCTTGGCGAGATAAATATTGCCCTTGATCTGCTTGTGGTCAGCAGATTCAAAGTCAAATTCCTCAATGCGGTTTCCTTTGAGCACCGCCACCCGTGTCTCTTCCGGGTGGCGCGCATCGATGAGCATGCGCGTTGCCATTAAATATTCTCCGGGCATGTGATCCTCGGCCAACGCGATGCGCCGCCTGAGCATGCCGATATGTGTGGTTTCCCTTGGGCGCGGGGCCTTTGCCTGGCGCTTGCGGGAGAGATGAGTAAGCGCCGCTGCCGGAATGCCGGTCGCGTGCGCTGCGGAATGTGTCTGCTGCAAGGATAAGGCGCAGGGTTTGGTACTGCGCGAGAGCGCGGGCCGCCGTGATGCAACCCTGCGGCTGCTGGCTGACCTTCACGCTCTTGCTTCTCATTACGGCATCAACCTGTAAGCTTTCCCGGAGTCGCTAGGATTGGTGGCTCCGGTGTATCCGGGCGGCATTTGCCTCGGACCATCAAACGGCTAGCATCTGACGAAAGGCTGGGCAACCATATTGCGCTACCTTGGCATTTCACCTGGGCCGTTTTCCCTTGAATTGTCTGGCATATCCGTGGGGAAGAAATACATAAGGATCAATTAGGGGACGGATATTGCTGTGGTATCGCGTACAGATTGCGCTGGTATTCCTCGCACCTACGCTGCTGCTGGTCGGCCTGTTCACTTTCGGTAAGGCAATACCATTGCCATATCTCGGGCGCGACTACGTGATCCGTATCGAGTTGCCAGATCTGGGCATAACGGTCAGCTTGCCTCCCATCGTCGGGCCTGACGATCCGACGCGGCCGCTGGTGGTGATCGATGCCGGGCACCGTGGCCATGATCCGGGAGCGAGCGGTGCGGGCTTCAGGGAAAAGACACTGGTGCTGGGCCTTGCGCGCAACTTGCGTGACCAGTTGCTGGCCGGCGGCGGCATACGCGTGGCGCTGACGCGCGAGGATGATCGCTATCTCGCGCTGGCGGAGCGGGTCGAGATCGCCCGTTCGCTGGGCGCGGATCTGTTCCTGTCGATCCATGCAGATTCAGCGGGTGAGCGGAATTCTGTAAGCGGGGCGAGCACTTACATCCTTTCGAAAGAGGCCAATTCGCAAGCTGCGGCACGGTTTGCCAAGCGCGAGAATTCAGCTGATATCGTCAATGGCGCGCTGCTTTCCGGCGAGACGGAGAGTGTCAATGCCATCCTTGTCGAGCTTTCGCAGCGGCGCACCGCTTCCGCGTCATCCGATTTTGCAGACCTGATCGTTCGCGAAGGTGAGGGCGCCATGCCGTTCCACTCTGATCCGCGCAGGTCTGCGGCGCTGGGCGTGCTGCGCGCACCGGACGTGCCATCAGTGCTGTTTGAATCCGGCTACATCAGCAATCCTACCGAAGCGCGACGCCTGGCTTCGCCCGACGGGCAGCGTGCCTTTGCCGATGCCATGGCGCGCGCCATCCGTATCTTCTTTGCACGTAGCAGCGCCGTACCCGTTTGATCGCATTCATTCTGGCGCGAGACAGAGCCGCCATGCTAAGGGTGCCCACGATGAATGAGAGTGACGACAACGGCGCGCAGGCGCTGCGCTACCGGATTACCCGCAGTGCGGGCGGAACTGCTGCACGGATCGAAAACATCTGGCGCGAATCCCCGGCGATAAACTGGATGCGTAAAAATTGGCCTGAGAAACGCTGGCTCCGCTGGCTGAGCGGGGTCGCAATTGCCGGTTTCGCGATGCTGGCGGTGCTGTGGATCATGGTCGCACGGGACCTTCCCGATGCAGCTACCCTGCATGATTATGAGCCGAACCTGCCATCAGTGGTGCGCGGCGCGGATGGAGAGATTGTTCATCGTTACGAGCGTGAACGCCGCGTAGAGCTGCAGTTCAAGGATCTGCCGCGTCAGTTGCTCAACGCCTACACCAGCGCAGAGGACAAGACCTTCTGGAGCCACGGCGGCATTGATGCCGGCGGCTTCATCGGTGCTGTGATCGATTATTTCACCAAGATCGGTTCTAACGAGCGCGCCGTGGGTGGTTCCACCATCACCCAGCAGGTGGCCAAGAACATCCTGCTTGATGACGAATACTCGATAACCCGCAAGCTGCGTGAAATGGTTCTGGCAACGCGTATTGAGGCATCGTTGAGCAAAGAGGAGATCATTACACTCTACCTCAACGAAATCGCGCTCGGCCGTCGTAGTTTCGGCGTGCAGGCAGCCGCGCGTGCATATTTCGACAAGGACGTGGGTGACCTCGCGCTGCATGAGATGGCCTATCTCGCTATCTTGCCCAAGGCGCCAGAGACTTACAGCCGTGAAGCGAATTTCGATGAGGCGCTGGTTCGCCGCAATATCGTGCTCGACCAGATGGAGGACAACGGCCACATCAACACAGCAGAGCGTGATGCTGCGAAGGCGCTGCCGCTGGGATTGGTAATTGGCCAACGCCAGAGCGGATCCGCCGATGCAGGCTATTTTCTAGAGGAAGTTCGCCGCGAATTAATCGCCCGCTTTGGCGAAGAAGCCGAAGACGGGCGCAACTCCGTTTATGCTGGTGGACTATGGGTGCGCACCTCGCTGGACACCGAATTGCAGGATGCCGCGCGCGATGCCTTGCGCAATGCGCTGCTGCGCTATCACGGCAATCGCGGTTGGAGCGGTGCGATCGCTGCGATCAATCCTGACAATGGTGACCTGAAGCGCCAGCTGGCCAGCTCAAACCTGTCGATCAGCTATCAAGACTGGCGCGTTGCCGTGGTTACTGGGATTTCCGGCGGCAATGCCAGCATCGGTTTCAGCGATGGCGGCGACGGTTCGCTGGCCGAAGTGCCTGATGGCATGAAGACCGGCGATGTGATCACTGTTTCGCCGCAATCAGGCGGTTGGCGTTTGCGCAGCGTGCCCGGCGTGTCTGGCGGTTTCGTGGCGCAGTCCCCCACCACGGGCCGCGTGTTCGCCATGCAGGGCGGTTTTGACAGCCGCCTCGGTTCCTTCAACCGCGCGACGCAGGCAGAGCGCCAGCCCGGGTCGACGGTGAAGCCGCTAGTCTATGCCGCTGGCCTGGATAACGGCATGACGCCCTCGACGCTCGTGCCTGACAGCCAATATTGCTATTACCAAGGTGCGAACCTGGGTGAGAAATGCTTCACCAACTTCGGCGGCAGCCGTGGTGGTGGCGAGCATCCGATGCGCTATGGGCTTGAGCAATCCAAGAACCTGATGACCGTGCACATCGCCATGGATACCGGCATGGACAAGGTGCTCGAAACCTTCCGTGCGCTCGATATTGAGCCGCGCGAAGGCCTCTACCAGCCCTATCCCGCATTCTCGCTGGGGTCAGGCGAAAGCACAGTGATGCGGATGGTCAACGCCTATTCGGCGATGGTCAACCACGGACGCCTGAATCCGCCGAGCGTGATCGATTATGTACAGGATCGCGATGGCAAGGTGATCTGGCGTTCTGACGAGCGTGTATGCCAGGGCTGCAATATGGCGGAATGGGACGGATCGCCGATGCCGCGCCTTGCCCCGATGGGTAAGCAGGTGATGGATCGCCGAACCGCCTTCCAGATCGTCAACATGCTAACCGGCACCGTCCAGCGTGGCACGGCCACGCGCCTGCGCGATCTCAATTTGCCGCTGTTCGGCAAGACCGGCACCAACAGCGGGCCGACCGATGCCTGGTTCGTTGGCGGATCGCAGGATATCGTGGCAGGCACCTATGTGGGTTACGACACGCCGCGCAATCTTGGTGGCTGGATCCAGGGCGGCAACACCGCCGTCCCAATCATGCGTGAATTCATTGCCAATACGCGGGATCATTGGAGCGGTAAGCCCTTTCTCGCTCCGGAAGGGGTGCGTATGGTCCGGGTGGATCGCCGCACTGGAGGGCGCGTTTTCGATGTTTGGCCAACGAGCGATCCCCTATCTGAGGTTATATGGGAGGCGTTCAAGCCTGATACCGAACCGCGCCGTAGCCAGCGGCACGACGAAATCGACCAGATGCGTGAAATGATCCTTGCGCGCTTGCGCGGTGAAGGGCAGGAACAGAATTCCGCCTCAGTCAACATGAACAGCCCGGATAACTTCGCGGAAGAACAGGGTGGTCTGTACTAGCCGCAGTGCTGTTACTCCTCGCAGCGGTAAAAGATGCTGCAACCCTTTCCCATTCCGTAAGCCTGCGCTAACCGGCGCGCCTGTTATATTTGGAGAATCCCTATGCGTGCCGAAGGGCAGGCTCATATTGACCGGATCGAAGCTGCGCTGGCGCTGGTACGCAAGTCGCTGGACTGGGAGCGCGCGCTACGCCGACTGGAAGAGCTGGATGCCCGCGTGCAGGACCCGAACCTGTGGAACGATCCCAAGCAGGCACAGGCCATAACGCGCGAGCAGAAACAGCTAGAAAGCGCGATCGGCACAGTGAACGAGATTTCCTCCGAGATGGCTGACGCGATCGAGTTCGTCGAGCTGGGCGAGATGGAAGGCGATGACGCCGTGATCGCCGAAGGCCTCGCCAGCCTGAAGGCGCTGGCTGATCGCGCTGATGCGGACAAGGTCTCCGCGCTTCTGTCGGGCGAGGCTGACGGAAATGACACCTACCTTGAAATCCACGCTGGCGCTGGCGGAACCGAGAGCCAGGACTGGGCCGAGATGCTGTTGCGCATGTATGCTCGCTGGGCCGAGCGCCGAGGCTTCAAGGTTGAGACAGTTGAATACCAGGCTGGCGAGCAGGCGGGCATCAAGTCCGCAACGCTGCTGATCAAGGGTGAGAACGCTTATGGCTATGCCAAGACGGAAAGCGGCGTGCACCGCCTCGTCCGCATCAGCCCCTATGACAGTTCGGCCCGTCGCCACACCTCATTCAGCTCCGTCTGGGTCTATCCGGTGATCGACGACGATATCGATATCGAGGTCAACGATGGTGACCTGCGCATCGATACATACCGAGCCTCCGGGGCGGGGGGGCAGCACGTTAACACCACTGACTCCGCCGTACGTATTACCCACATCCCCACCGGAATCGTGGTCGCCAGCCAGAATGACCGTTCGCAGCACAAGAACCGCGCCACGGCCATGAACATGCTCAAGGCGCGCCTGTTCGAAAGGGAGATGGCAGAGCGCGAAGCTGCCGCTGCTGGCGAATACCAGGAAAAGACCGAGATTGGCTGGGGGCACCAGATCCGCAGCTATGTCCTCCAGCCATACCAGATGGTGAAGGACCTGCGCACCGGCGTAACCTCCAGCGCGCCGGATGACGTGCTCGATGGCGGGATCGACGATTACATCGCCGCCGCACTTGCCCAGCGAGTGACAGGCGAGAAGGTCGATGTTGAGGATGTTGCGGATTAGGCGCTTTACCTTGCTTGGTCGAAGCGGATAGAACTCGCTGACGCGAGGGGATCGCATGGTATTGAAATCAAAGCAGGCGCTTCTGCTGCCAGCCTTTCCCTGCAACGTCTTTGTTGCAGGAATGCATGCTTTGCCGATACCCTGACCCATGCCCATGTTGAGCCGCATCATCCCTGTTCTCGCGGTCCCTGCCTTGCTGGGCCTTGCCGCCTGCGAGCCGATTGAAAAGGACCGTCCGGAAAGTTCACGCGATTTCCCGCGCGCCTATCGCCCGGTTTCAGACACCGGCAGCAATGCATTCTCCACTGAGCAGCAGCGCGATGACCGCCGTGAAGCGCAGACGGTTATGGACAAGGCAGCGATCACCAGCGGCATGACCGTGGCCGATATCGGTGCGGGTGAGGGGTATTACACTGTGCGGCTGTCCAGTCGCGTGGGTGAAGCAGGCCGCGTGCTGGCGCAGGACATTGATGAAGCAGCCTTGCGCCGCCTCGGCAGCCGCGTGGAACGGGACGGGCTGGAGAATGTTTCAATCGCGCTGGGTGACGAGGATGATCCGCACCTTCCTTCCAACAGTTTTGACCGAATTTTCATGGTGCATATGTATCACGAAATTACAGAGCCTTACGCTTTCCTTTGGCGTATGCGCCCCGCGCTGCGCGATGGCGGACAGGTGATCGTGGTGGATGTTGACCGTCCGGCAGACCAGCATGGCATTGACCCGCAGCTACTCTTCTGCGAATTCGAACGTGTCGGTTTTCGCCTGGTCGAATATGATCTGAAACCCGAGATTGCCGGATATTACGCGCAATTCGAGGCGGTGGGCACGCGCCCGGAGCCACATGAGATAGAACCGTGCGTGCAGCCCGGTGAAGATGGAACGGAGTTGTCCTCTGGCTGGGGCGCCAATTCCGCTGAGGAAGTTGATGGAATTCAAGGGACTTAAACCGATCAATTACGGCGGCCGCGAAGTCTGGCCACTGATCGAGGGTGGCAAGGGCGTTTCGGCAACCAACCACATGAGCTCGGGCGCATGGGCGGCTGCGGGCGGGATCGGCACGGTCAGCGCGGTGAATGCGGACAGCTATGATGCTGAAGGCAAGATCATCCCGCAGGTCTACCAGTCGCTGACCCGCAAGGAACGCCATCGCGAACTTATTCAGTACGGTATCGATGGCGCTGTGGCACAGGTTGCGCGTGCGCATGAGATTTCCGGCGGCAAGGGCGCGATCAACATCAACGTGCTGTGGGAAATGGGCGGCGCGCAGGAAATCCTAGAAGGTGTGCTGGCGCGCACCGAGGGGATGGTCACCGGCGTCACTTGCGGTGCGGGCATGCCCTACAAGCTCTCCGAAATCGCAGAGCATTACAATGTCTTCTACCTGCCCATTGTCAGCTCTGGCCGGGCGTTCCGTGCGCTGTGGAAGCGTGCTTATCACAAGGTGCCGCAGCTGCTGGGTGCCGTGGTCTATGAAGATCCGTGGCTCGCTGGCGGCCATAATGGCCTGTCCAATGCGGAAGACCCGCGCAAGCCTGAAGATCCCTTTCCCCGCGTCGCAGCCTTGCGCGAAGTGATGCGCAAGGAAGGCATTTCTGATGAAGTGCCGATCGTAATGGCTGGCGGCGTGTGGTTCCTGCGTGAATGGAACAACTGGATCGACAACCCTGAACTTGGCACGATCGCGTTCCAGTTCGGCACCCGCCCCCTGCTGACGCAGGAGAGCCCGATCCCGCAAGGTTGGAAGGACATGCTCCGTACGCTTGAGCCGGGCGATGTGCTGCTGCACCGCTTCAGTCCCACAGGGTTCTACTCCTCAGCTGTGCGCAACCCTTTCCTGCGCAGCCTGGAAGAGCGCAGCGAGCGCCAGATTCCCTACAGTAAGGTTGAAGATGGTGAGCATACCGTGCAGCTTGATGTGGGTGTGAAGGGCAAGAACTTCTGGGTCACCCCGAAAGACCTTGAGCGCGCCCGGAAGTGGGCTGCCGAAGGCTTCACTGTTGCGCTGAAGACGCCGGATGATACGGTCGTTTTCGTAACCCCGGAAGAACGTGCCGAGATCCGCAAGGACCAGGCCGATTGCATGGGCTGCCTGTCGCATTGCGGGTTCTCCTCGTGGAAGGATCACGATGATTACACCACGGGTCGCCTGGCCGATCCGCGCAGCTTCTGTATCCAGAAGACCTTGCAGGACATCGCTCATGGCGGAGACGTGGACAAGAACCTCGCCTTTGCGGGCCATGCTGCATATCACTTCAAGTCTGATCCCTTCTATTCCAACAACTTCACCCCCACGGTGAAGGAACTGGTAGACCGGATCCTGACCGGCGACTGATACCGGCAATATGGCCGCGGGAATGCCTCCACCACCTGAGAAGGGCGTGTGGGAGCTGTTTACGCTGCCCAAACTCGCACTCAGCCCGGTTCGCCCTGCGATCTGTGTGGAGGGACAGGGGCAGGGGCAGCCCGTGATCGTCATTCCCGGCATGATGTCTGGTGACAACGCCACAAGCTTCCTGCGCCGTTCGCTTGTTGCATCGGGTTTTGACGCACGCCCCTCTGGCCTGATCTTCAATACGGGGGCCACGCCGCGCCGTGTCGAGATGCTATCGCGCGGGGTCGAGCAGGCGTGGGAGGAAACCGAACAGAAAGTCACCATCGTGGGATGGAGCCTCGGAGGGCTCCTTGCGCGCCTACTCGGCCACCGTCATCCCGATCTTGTTGGCCGGGTGATGACCCTGGGCAGCCCTTTCTCAGGCGATCCTCATTCCAACCACGCTTGGCGGCTCTACGAATTGCTTAACGGCCATCCGGTGACCCAATCGCCTTTCCCTGAAGACATTGCTGCCAAGCCGCCTGCGCACACCATCGCTGTCTGGTCGGCCAATGACGGGGTGATCGCGGAAGACAGCGCGCGCGGCCAGCTGCACGAGAGCGACCGGCAAGTGCAGGTCGATGCCACTCACATGGAAATGGCTACCAGCGCGCCGACCGTGCGGCGCATTATCGAGGTGCTGGGTGAGGGCTAAGCCGTGCTCAAAGCAAAACGGGCGGCAAGGTTGCCCCGCCGCCCGCTTACCAGCTTGTCGTTATTAGGCTCAGTCAAATTCCCAGCCGCGTTCGCCGTGGCTGGAGATGTCGAGGCCCTGCACTTCGTCTTCGTCACCCACGCGCATCGGCACGAAAACGTTGAGGCCTAGGGCGATCAACACCGTCGCGATGACAGAGAATATCGCTACTGACGCTACGCCCAATGCCTGCACACCAACCATCGAAGCCATCGACATGCCTTCGGCATAGCCCGCACCGCCAAGGCTTTCGGCCATGAAGATACCAAGCAGGATTGAACCGAGCATGCCGCCAACGCCGTGAACCGCGAATACGTCAAGCGAGTCGTCGATGTGCATCTTCATCTTCACTAGCTGGATCGCATAATAGCAGACGGTCGATGCGGCGATGCCGATCAGGATGGATGCACCGGGTGATACGAAGCCCGCAGCAGGCGTGATCGTGGCGAGGCCGGCAATTGCGCCAGTAGCAAAGCCTACCGTGGTCGGCTTGCCGAAGCTGATCCGCTCGATCAGGATCCACACAAGAGCTGCGACAGATGCGGCAATATGTGTGTTGAGGATGGCGTTGGATGCGGCGGCCGAGGCAGACAAGGCCGAACCGCCGTTGAAACCGAACCAGCCCACCCACAGAAGCACAGAGCCAAGCATGGTGATGCCCGGCGCGTGTGGCAGCAATGCACTGGAAGGGAATCCCTTACGCTTACCCAGCAGGACGGCGACCACCAGGGCAGAGGCGCCCGCCGTGGTATGCACCACGATGCCACCTGCAAAGTCGAGCGCGCCAAGGCCAGCCAGCCAGCCACCGCCCCAGACCCAGTGCGCCACGGGTGCGTAAACGACGAGACCCCAGATCGCGCAGAACAGCACCACCCAGATAAAGCGTGCACGCTCCACCCAAGCGCCAACCATCAGTGCCGGGGTGATTGCCGCAAAGGTCATCTGGAACAGGACAAAGGTGCTCTCGGGGATTTCGAGGCCATCGTAGACGGGTGCAAGGTTATACAGCATCCAGTGCTGGCCGCCGCCGAGGAAGCCGCCCATCGAGCTGTCACCGAAGGCGAGGGTGTAGCCGACAACGATCCACAGCGTGGAAGCGACGGCGGCGATGGCGCCGACTTGCAGGAATACCGACAGGAAATTTTTGGCGCGGACCAGGCCGCCATAGAACAGACCGAGGCCCGGCAGTGTCATCAGCAACACGAGTGCTGCCGAAACGAGGATCCACGCGGTGCTACCTGAGTTTTCTATCACTTCCACCGTCTCTTGCGCATGTGCCACAACGGGCAGGGCGGTTAGAGCCGCGCAGGTAGCAAATTTGCGAAACATCGTTTCCCCCTCAAGCCCCGCTCTCGCGGGGAAATCTCATCTGCGAACGGCCGATACGACATTACCTTGCTCAGAGGCAAGTGCGCAGTTTCCATCGATGTGGATGCTTGAAGCGAATCTGCAACGCGCGCTACGAGTACAGCATGGCAATAACTTCCAGATACCTGTTGGCCCTTGTGGCGATGATTTGCAGCATTCCCGTTGTCGCATCGGCGCAGGATCGCGAGGTGCCATACTGGGCCAGTCTTGCCGCCCCTGAGGTAAATATGCGAGTGGGGCCGAGTGAGCGTTATCGCATCGACTGGGTCTATCACCGCGAGGGCTTGCCGGTTAAGGTGATCCGGCTGCAGCAAGGCTGGCGTCTGATCGAGGAGCCGGATGGCACGCAGGGCTGGGTGTTCAACCAGCTGCTCTCGTTGCGTCGCACCGCCATCGTTATCGGTGATGGCGAGGCAAGCCTGCGTGAGCTACCCGAAGATGGTGCGAACTTGCTGTGGAAGGTCGAACCGGGCGTGACGGGCAGGCTTGCTGAATGCCGCGAGGGGTTTTGCGAACTGGAGATTGATGGCCGCATTGGCTGGATTTCGCAGGATCGCCTCTGGGGTGCAGGTGAGCCCTGAGGAGGGAAATACTAGAGTATTGATGGCATGAAAAAAGGGCGGCTCGATGGCCGCCCTTCATTCGTTCCGCCGATTAAGGCATCAGCCTTCAGAGCTTGGGAACATTCATTTCGTTGCCATCAGGGTCGCGCAGGTGAAGTGCGCCATCTGCGCTCACATCAAGAAGCGCCAGGCAGGTTATGTCTGCAGTTTCACCGGCCGTTACTGCCTGCTCAAAGCAGATCTCGTCATCGACATGGGTCCAGGTGCCGGTTTCGGTGACTTCGCCAGCGACAGTATCTTCATATGTCCCGTCTGCATTGATCCTGGATGTCCACGGATCACCATCTTCGGTGATTGCGCCATAAGTGCCGACGAGAGGGCTGTCGGTCTTGGTGGCTGCCGTCTCATCGGCAGACGTATATTCGGCTGCTTCGACTGCGGTGTTATCGCCGCCGCTGCAAGCGGCAAGTATGAGTGCACCAGTTAAGGTGATTAGCTTTTTCATGATTTGCGTCCCCAAGCTGTTGTTAATTCGTAAGTATCATGGGAAAACAAATGCGCAAGGTGACAGGATCCTCAAAGTGTATTGGTCCTGGTCGCTGTCAGTTTGTGTGGCGAATAATCCCCATTTCTTAATCAGCAAGGTTGCTGTTGCTGGCCGCGACTTCGACTGCCGGGTTGATTCGTATGATCCGGCGGCCGAAGTTTATACTTGGGCTATGTCTTAGGCGCTGCCGGGGGCTGCCAGATTGCCCTCAATCGGGCGCACGGCGGCAACATCGCCGCTGTCAGAGGTGGTCTGCATGCTGCCGTCTTCCTGCACAGGGCTGTCAACGAAACAGTTATGGACTTCTACGCCTTCGACCACGAAGCAGGTCTTGCCGTCCTGCATGAAGATTGTCCCTCCGGTTGCCTCTCCGTCAGCGGCAATGCGCGAGAAGGTCATGCCCGGATGAATGGTGATGATGTCCAGATCGCCATTGGCATGTTCGACTTCATAGGTGCCAGCAGCAACAGCCTCAAAGCCGGGAGCCTCACCTTCAAGGACAACCTCCTCCTCGCTGGCAGCGGCGTCCCCTGCGTCTGCAGCTTCTTCCTGCGCACAAGCAGAGAGTGACAGCACTGCTGCCAAAGCAATTATCTTCTTCATGGTTTTCTCCTCCTTCATCGGTTGCAAACGCCGCTTTGTGAGAAATGTTCCGGCGCTTGGCGCTGTCGGCTCAGGCGAGCTCGACTGCCACGGCTGTTGCTTCGCCACCGCCGATGCATAGGCTGGCGATGCCGCGCTTGAGGCCGCGTGCCTTGAGAGCCGCGATCAGGGTGACGATGATGCGCGTGCCGCTGGCGCCGATCGGGTGGCCAAGGGCGGTCCCGCCGCCGTTCACATTGATCTTGTCATGCGCAATGCCGATGTCCTTCATGGCGAACATGGTGACGCAGGCAAAAGCCTCGTTCACTTCCCACAGGTCAACATCGGCCACGGTCCAGCCTGTCTTTTTGAGCAGCTTCTCGATTGCACCGACTGGCGCCGTGGTGAACGCCTCGGGTTCATGTGCATGGGCGGTCATGCCAACCAGCGTGGCAACGGGGGGGAGCCCCTTGGCAGCTGCAACGCTGGCACGGGTGAGTACAACGGCTGCTGCCCCGTCCGAGATGGAGGACGAAGTCGCGGCGGTAATCGTGCCGTCCTTGGCGAAGGCCGGGCGCAATGTGGGGATCTTGTCCGGGCGACCCTTGGAGGGCGATTCGTCCGTATCCACGGTGACATCACCCTGGCGTGTGAAGAAGGTAACGGGAACGATCTCGTCCGCGAAGGCACCGCTGTTCACGGCTTCGTTGGCGCGATTGAGCGATGCGATGGAATAATCGTCCATCTCCTCGCGGGTGAGTTCGTACTTGTCAGCCATTTCCTGCGCGTAGGAACCCATGGCGGTGCCTGCCTTGTAGGCATCTTCCAGCCCGTCGAGGAACATGTGGTCGTAAGCCGTGTCATGGCCAAGCCGCGCACCGCCGCGGTGCTTCTTGAGCAGGTAGGGTGCGTTGGTCATGCTTTCCATGCCGCCAGCGACAACGATATCCGCGCCGCCCGATGCCAGCGCTTCTGCGCCCATGATAACGGTCTGCATGCCGCTGCCGCACACCTTGTTGACGGTGGTGGCCTGCGCGCTTTTGGGCAGGCCTGCCTTTAGCGCCGCCTGGCGGGCAGGGGCCTGGCCAAGGCCGGCGGGAAGCACGCAGCCCATATAGACCCGGTCAATATCTTCGCCAGTAGTGCCGGCGCGCTCTACCGCGCCCCTAACCGCAGTGGCGCCAAGGTCAGTCGCGGCGACATCGGACAATGCACCCTGCATCGCGCCCATCGGGGTGCGGGCATAGGACAGGATAACGACGGGATCGGATTCGTTGAAAGTGGCCATGAGAGATATGCCTTTAGGGTGATG
>CAZYAL010000001.1:69124-92146 GCA_964645635.1 uncultured Sphingomonadaceae bacterium
CGACGGGATCGGATTCGTTGAAAGTGGCCATGAGAGATATGCCTTTAGGGTGATGTAAAGGGGTGATGTTCTTGTAAATCTACCTAAAGGGCAAATCTAGCAGGCGCAAGATTGTGCGGTGCAGCATGGTGTTGCCTGCGCATTTGCATCAGGGGCATGCAAGTGCCACCGATACCGGTTCCGGCAGGCTGACCTCCACCGCGGGCGATTCTACATAAACAGTCGCTGGCCAATGGTGCACCTTTGCCAAGGGCTGCGAAATGCTCGAATGGGCTGCATTGTTACCGAGCATTACGCACGGTTTACCACTTGATATTCTGCTGACGCTGGAAACTCCTTGAAATCAGCCTCTGTTGGCCTTGCAGGATCGGGTAGCATTGCCTAGAGGCGCACTCGAAACTCACAGCAAATCGAGTCTGTCTTGGTCGACCTGACACAATATCTGCCGATCCTGCTTTTCCTTGGAATTGCACTGGGCCTTTCTGCCTTGTTCGTTTTTCTTCCCATGGGGGTTGCGCGCCTTACCGGCACGCACAACCCGGAAGCAGAGAAACTCAGCGAGTACGAATGTGGTTTCCCTGCGTTCGAGGAGCCGCGTGATCGCTTTGACGTGCGCTTTTACCTGATCGCGATCCTGTTCATCATTTTTGATCTTGAGGCGGCATTCCTGTTCCCCTGGGCCGTTAGCCTCGATTTGTCTGGCTGGCCCGGTTGGCTCACCATGATGGTGTTCCTGGGAGAACTGATCATCGGCCTTGCCTATGCCTGGAAGAAGGGAGCTCTGGACTGGGAATGAGCACGTCTGCCCCCACCATCGAAGCTGCGAAGGGCGGAGAGATCCTCCAGCCTGACCAGGATTATTTCAACGCCCTGCAGGCAGAGGTGAACGACAAGGGTTTCCTCGTCACTTCCACCGAAGAGCTGTTCCAGTGGGCGCGCACCGGCTCGCTCTGGTGGATGACCTTCGGCCTCGCCTGCTGCGCGGTCGAGATGATCCACGTGAACATGCCGCGTTATGACATGGAGCGCTTCGGCGTTGCCCCGCGTGCTTCGCCGCGCCAGTCGGACGTGATGATCGTGGCTGGCACACTGTGCAACAAGATGGCCCCGGCGCTGCGCAAGGTTTACGACCAGATGTCGGAACCGAAATACGTCATCTCCATGGGCAGCTGCGCCAATGGCGGCGGCTATTATCACTATTCCTACTCCGTTGTGCGCGGCTGTGACCGCATCGTGCCGGTGGATATCTACATTCCGGGTTGCCCCCCGACAGCTGAAGCGCTGCTTTATGGCGTGATGCAGCTGCAGCGGAAGATCCGCCGCGAAGGGACGATTGAACGCTGATGGCTGCTGTTCTCCATTCCGCCCCGCGCTTTGCGTCGAATGATGGCGTGAAGGATGCGCTGTCTGCCGCGCTCGGCGATATGCTCGTTTGCGCCAAGGAAGCGCATGGCGAAGTCATTCTGACAGTAAAGCGCGAGAGCATCAAGGATGCGTTGCGCCTGCTGCGCGACGACCATTCCTACCAGCAGCTGATGGAAATGGCCGGTGTCGACTACCCGCAGCGGCCTGAGCGGTTCGAAGTGGTCTACATGCTGCTCAGCCTCACGAAGAACCACCGCGTGATGGTGAAGGTGAGCACGGATGAGGCAACGCCGGTTCCCACCGTCACCACTCTGTGGCCCAATGCTGGCTGGCTCGAGCGCGAAGTGTTCGACATGTATGGCGTGCTGTTTGACGGCAATACCGACCTGCGCCGCATCCTGACGGACTATGGCTTTGAAGGGCATCCCTTCCGCAAGGACTTCCCGCTAACCGGCTATCACGAACTGCGTTACTCCGAAGAAGAGAAGCGCGTTGTCTATGAGCCGGTCGAGCTGGTGCAGGACTTCCGCAGCTTCGACTTCATGAGCCCTTGGGAAGGTGCCGAATACATCCTTCCGGGTGACGAGAAGGCCGAAGACGGCAAGGGAGAAGCGAAGTGAGCGATATGCAGCTCGAAACCTCGCCGACCACCACCGGCGAAGAGATCACCAACTACACGATCAATTTTGGCCCGCAGCACCCTGCAGCGCACGGCGTGCTGCGCATGGTGATGGAGCTGGATGGCGAGATCATCGAACGTATTGATCCGCATGTGGGCCTGCTCCACCGTGGCACCGAAAAGCTGATTGAGCACAAGACCTATCTGCAGGCGCTGCCCTATTTCGACCGGCTCGATTATTGCAGCCCGCTGTGCATGGAGCACAGCTACATCCTCGCCGTCGAAAAGCTGATGAACATCGAGGTTCCGATCCGCGCGCAATACCTGCGCGTGCTGTTCGCGGAGCTCACGCGCATCTGCAACCACATGCTCAATATCGGTAGCCACGTGATGGACGTTGGCGCGATGACGCCGAACCTGTGGGTGTTCGAGATCCGCGAAGACTGCATGAACTTCTTTGAGCGTATGTCCGGCGCGCGCATGCACCACGCCTACCTGCGCCCGGGCGGCGTGCACCAGGATGTGCCGCTTAAACTGCTCACGGACATCGGTGAATGGGTGGATACCCGCCTGCCGGAACTGTTTGGTGATGCCATGTCCCTTGTTATGGACAACCGTATCTTCAAGCAGCGTAATGTTGATATCGCCAAGGTCAGTAAGGAAGATGCGGTGCGCTGGGGCTTCTCCGGCCCGATGATCCGCGCCGCCGGCATTCCGTGGGATATCCGCAAGAGCCAGCCTTACGAGGTCTATGACCGCATGGAATTCGATATTCCCGTGGGCACAAACTCGGATTGCTATGACCGCTTCATGGTGCGCGTGAAGGAAGTCTACGAAAGCGCGAAGATCATCAAGCAATGCCTGGCGGAGATTCCCGAAGGGCCGATCGCCAGCACTGACCGCAAGGTTTCCCCGCCCAAGCGCGGCGAGATGAAGCAGTCGATGGAAGCGCTGATTCACCACTTCAAGCTTTATACCGAAGGCTTTCACGTGCCCGCCGGTGAAGTCTACGTGGCGACCGAAAGCCCCAAGGGCGAATTTGGTGTCTATCTGGTCAGCGACGGTAGCAACAAGCCTTACCGCTGCAAGATCCGCCCGACGGCGTTCAGCCACCTGCAAGCCATGGACTTCATGTGCAAGGGCCACATGCTGCCTGACGCAACCGCCATCCTCGGCGCGATCGACGTGGTGTTCGGGGAGTGTGACCGTTGAGCAACCTCGCAACCGCCGAAGCCATGATTGCGGCTTACAATGCGCAAGATGTGGACACCTATGTGTCCTACATGACCGACGCTGCATGCGAGGCGAACTATCGCGGCGACGTCGTGCGCGAGGGCAAGGAAGGCACCCGTTCGGGGCTGGCGGCGGCTTTCGCCAAGTGGCCGCAGAACCACGCTGAGATCACCGAGAAGCAGGTGATCGGCAATTACGTGCTCTTCCGCGAGCATGTGACGCGCGGCCCTGCCAGCGACGGTTCCGAACTGGTCGAGCCGTTCGACGTGATCGCCGTCTATTCCTTCGAAGGTGACAAGTGTGCCCGCGTGGAGTTCATCCGGTGATCGCGCGCGAGCTTTTCATCCTTGTCGCAGCCTTTGCAGCCTTTGCTTCCGCCGTCGCGGCATACCTTGCCGCGTTTCACGGTGAAGCGCCGCTGAAGGACATTCTTTCCTCTGCCTTTGCGGCAGTCGTCGGCCTTTATGTGGGCCGCTATCTTGAACGGAGGCTCGGCCATGGCCGCGCGTAAGATCGCTCCCGATACGCCCGAACTGCGCGAGCGGTGGGGCAATTTCGCATTTGATGCGGAAACGAAGGCAAAGGCTGAAAAGGCCATCAAGCGTTACCCGGAAGGGCGGCAGAAGTCGGCTACCATGCCGCTTCTCGACCTTGCTCAGCGCCAGGTTGGGCGCGAGACTGACACGCAAGGTTGGCTGCCGCTGCCGGTGATTGAATATGTCGCCGAATATCTCGATCAGCCGGTGATCCGTGTGCTCGAAGTCGCGACATTTTATACGATGTATAACCTTGAACCGGTTGGAAAATTCCACGTGCAAGTATGCGGCACCACGCCCTGTATGTTGCGCGGTTCGGACGATATTATTGCTGCCTGTAAGTCGCGCGGCATGAAGCCCGGTCACATTTCGGCAAATGGCCTGTGGTCCTTTACCGAGGTGGAATGCATGGGCAATTGCGCCACCGCGCCGATGGTGCAGATCAATGATGACAATTACGAAGACCTGACCGCCGAACGGCTCGATAAGGTGCTCGATGCACTGGCCGCTGGCGAAAGGCCCAAGGCAGGCACGCAGGAGCCGGGTCGGCATACGTCTGAACCTGCCAACGCGCTGTCCTCGCTGAAGGATATGGTCGACGAAAACCATGACTACAGGGGAGAGTGGTGAGTGCTGCTTTACCGGATAGCTATCGCTGTGTTCCTCCTGCTGGCACCCGTGCTGTTTTGGAAGGTCAACTGGTACACGGCGCTCGTTCCGGTAGGAATTGCAGCAGCGCTCTATTTCATCATGCTCTCCACGAATGCCGAGGATAAACGCTGATGCTGGCTGACAAGGATCGCATCTTTACCAATGTCTACGGTTTCCAACCGTGGACCCTCGATGCTGCCCGCAAGCGCGGTGATTGGGATGATACCAAGGGCCTGCTATCCAGGGCTCAGGACGATATTATCGAGGAAATCAAGGCATCGGGCCTGCGCGGCCGCGGTGGTGCTGGCTTCCCCACCGGCATGAAGTGGTCCTTCATGCCCAAAGAAAGTAAGGATGGCCGCCCGTCCTTCCTCGTCATCAATGCTGACGAATCTGAACCGGGTTCGTGCAAGGACCGCGAGATCATCCGCCACGATCCGCACAAGCTGATCGAAGGCGCGCTGTGCGCTGGTTATGCGATGCGCGCGCGCGCGGCCTATATTTACATTCGCGGTGAATATATCCGCGAGGCCGAAACGCTTCAGGCTGCGATTGACGAGGCTTACGAGGCGGGCCTGATCGGCAAGAATGCCAGCGGCACCGGCTATGATTTCGATGTGTTCCTGCACCGCGGTGCTGGCGCTTACATTTGCGGTGAAGAAACCGCGATGATCGAGAGCCTCGAAGGCAAGAAGGGCCAGCCGCGCCTGAAGCCGCCGTTCCCCGCCGGCGCTGGTCTCTATGGCTGCCCGACCACGGTTAACAATGTGGAATCGATTGCCGTGGTGCCCACCATCCTGCGGCGCGGCGCCAGCTGGTTCTCCAGCTTTGGGCGCGAGGGCAACAAGGGCACCAAGCTGTTCCAGATCTCCGGCCACGTGGAAAAGCCCTGTGTCGTCGAAGATGCGATGGGCATCACCTTCGAGGAGCTCATTGAAAAGCACTGCGGTGGTATTCGCGGCGGTTGGAACAATCTGCTGGCGGTGATCCCCGGCGGTTCCTCGGTGCCGCTGGTGCCTGCAGGGCAGATCCGCCATGCGCATATGGATTTTGACGGGCTGAAGGAGCTGGGCTCCGGCCTTGGCACCGCAGGCGTGATCGTGATGGACAAGTCCACCGATATCGTGCGCGCGATCAGCCGCCTCAGCTATTTCTACAAGCATGAGAGCTGCGGCCAGTGCACGCCTTGCCGCGAAGGCACGGGCTGGATGTGGCGCGTGATGACCCGCCTCGAAACCGGCGATGCTGACGTTGAAGAGATCGACATGCTCCACAACGTCACCAAGCAGGTGGAAGGCCACACGATCTGCGCGCTGGGCGATGCTGCGGCATGGCCGATCCAGGGCCTGCTGAAGCACTTCCGCCCCGAAATCGAACGCCGCATCGCCCAACGCAACGGCGCGATGCAGGAGGCCGCTGAATAATGCCTAAAGTCACAGTAGACGGACAGGAAATCGAGGTTCCCGCTGGCGCCACCGTGTTGCAGGCGTGTGAACTCGCGGGCAAGGAAATCCCGCGTTTCTGCTATCACGAACGCCTGAGCATCGCGGGCAATTGCCGCATGTGCCTTGTCGAAGTGAAGCCCGGACCGCCCAAGCCGCAGGCTTCGTGCGCGCTGCCGGCCACCGAAGGCCAGGAAATCCGCACTGACAGCGAAATGGTAAAGACCGCGCGCGAAGGCGTGATGGAATTCTTGCTGATTAACCACCCGCTTGATTGCCCAATCTGTGACCAGGGCGGTGAGTGTGACCTGCAGGACCAGTCCGTCGCCTATGGCCGTGGCGGCTCGCGTTATCACGAGAACAAGCGCGCGGTGACCTCCAAGAACATGGGCCCGCTGATCAAGACGATCATGACCCGCTGCATTCACTGCACCCGCTGCGTGCGCTTCTCCGAAGAGATTGCCGGCGTGGACGAAATCGGCGCGCTTTATCGTGGCGAGGATATGCAGATCAGCACTTACCTTGAGCAGGCAGCCAGGCATGAGCTTTCTGCCAATGTGATTGATTTGTGCCCGGTTGGCGCGCTCACAAGTGCGCCTTACGCTTATGAAGCGCGTCCGTGGGAACTGAAGAAAACGCTCGGCATCGATGTGTCAGATGCGGTTGGCTCCAACATCCGTATCGACAGCCGGGGCAGGGAAGTGCTCCGCGTCCTCCCGCGCATCAACGATGACGTGAATGAGGAATGGATTTCGGACAAGGCGCGCTATCAGGTTGACGGCCTTACGCGCCGCCGCCTCGACAAAGTGTGGATCCGTAAGCGCGGCAAGCTCACTGAAGCGACTTGGGACGAAGCCTTCAAGAAGATCGCCTCCGCCAAACCCGGCAAGTCGATCGCTGCCGTTGCGGGCGATATGCTCGATTGCGAGACGATGTTTGCGGCCAAGGCGCTGCTCAAGGCTTCAGGTTCTAGCCTGATCGAGAGCCGCCAGACAGGCATGGACTATGACGTGTCCAACCTTGCGGCGGTAAACTTTAACTCCGGCTTCTCGGGTATCGAGGAAGCAGACGCGATCCTGATCGTGGGAAGCAATGTCCGCTGGGAAGCGCCGCTGGTGAACGTTCGCCTGCGCAAGGCCGCGAACAAGGGCGCCAGGGTCTTCATCGTCGGCCCGGAATGGGATCCGACCTACAAGGCTACATTCCTGGGTGAGGACGCTTCGGTGCTGTCCAACCTGCCCACCGAAGTGGCAGACGCGCTGAAGGCTGGTGAAAAGCCCGCCGTGATCATTGGTGCGGGTGGTTTTGCTGCTGGCGCCCATGCTGCGGCCGTGAAGATCGCACATGATTTCAATATGGTGCGTGATGGATGGAACGGCTTCAACGCGCTCCATGTCTCGTCTGCTCGAATGGGCTCACTGATGCTCGGTTACGCGCAGGGTGGCGGCATTGCTGATATCGCCAAGGCCAAGCCCAAGGTGCTGCTGGCACTCGGCGCGGACGAAGTGGATTTCACCAAGTTCGAATACAGCCTGAAGGTCTACATCGGCCATCACGGTGACAAGGGTGCGCATGCGGCGGATATCATTCTGCCTGCCAGTGCCTACACTGAAAAGCCCGGCACCTATGTGAACACCGAAGGCCGCGTGCAGCGCGGTGACAAGGCCGTGTTCGCTCCAGGTGATGCGCGCGAAGACTGGACGATCCTGCGCGCGCTGGCCGATGCGCTGGGCGTGACTGTCGGCTTCGACAGCTTCCACGAGCTGCGCGCAGCGATGTTCGCTGAAGTCCCGGCGTTCGCCAACGATGGGGAAGTGGCGGATTACGGTGCGCTTGCATCAAGCGTGAAGGGCAATGCCAGCCCGACTGGTGCGATCCCTTCGCCGATCAAGGATTTCTACCTGACCAACCCGATCGCCCGCGCCAGTGTGGTGATGCAGCAGTGTTCGAACGAACTGCTGTTGGGTGAAACGCTGGCGGAGGCCGCGGAATGACCGAATTCTTCATCTCGCTAGGCATGAGCTACGAATGGGCGTGGTTCGTCGCGACCATCGCGGGTATCCTGCTGATTGCCCTGCCGCTGATGCTGGGTGTGGCCATGATCATCTACATGGATCGCAAGGTCTGGGCAGCGATCAACCTGCGCCGTGGCCCCAATGTGGTTGGCCCCTTCGGCTTGCTGCAGAGCTTTGCTGACGGTTTGAAGGTGTTCCTTCAGGAAACCATCATTCCCAGCGCCGCGAACAAGGGGCTGTTCATCATCGCCCCGATCCTCACCTTCACGGTGGCACTGCTCAGCTGGGCGGTTATCCCCTTCGGGCCGGAAGCGGTGCTGGCGGATATCAATGTCGGCCTGCTCTATATTTTCGCGGTCAGCTCGCTGGGCGTATATGGCGTTGTGATCTCGGGCTGGGCGTCCAATTCCAAGTATCCGTTCTTCTCCGCCATGCGCGCTTCAGCTCAGATGATCTCCTACGAAGTGTCCATCGGCTTCATCATCGTTTGCGTGGTGATGTGGGCGGAGAGCTTCAACCTGAACGAGATCGTGATGGCGCAGGAAGGCCACGGCTTCGGCATCGTGAACGGCTATTTCTTCAACCCGCTGCTGTTTCCGATCATGGTGATGTTCTTCATCTCGGCACTGGCTGAAACCCAGCGTGTGCCGTTTGATCTCACCGAAGCGGAATCCGAGCTCGTCGCCGGTTACCAGACAGAATATTCGTCGATGAGCTTCGCTCTCTTCTGGCTCGGCGAATATGCAAACATCCTGCTGATGTGCGCGCTCACCAGCATCCTGTTCTTCGGTGGCTGGTTGCCGCCGCTCAACATCGATTTGATCCCGTGGTTCGACATACCGGGCATCGTCTGGCTGCTCTTGAAGATCCTGTTCTTCTTCTTCTGCTTTAGCTGGGTGATGGCGACCGTTCCGCGTTATCGCTACGACCAGCTGATGCGTCTGGGCTGGAAGGTTTTTCTGCCGCTCAGCCTGTTCTTCGTTGTCGTGATCAGCGGCTTCCTGATGTTCTATAAGGGGTGGGGGGCATGACCGCCGCACAACTCATCAAATCGTTCACCCTGTGGGAATTCCTGAAGGCACACTGGCTGACGCTGAAATATCTCTTCAAACCGAAGGTGACGATCAACTACCCCTTCGAGAAGAACCCGCTCTCCCCGCGTTTTCGCGGAGAGCATGCGCTGCGCCGTTATCCGAATGGCGAAGAACGCTGCATTGCCTGCAAGCTGTGCGAGGCCGTGTGCCCGGCGCAGGCGATCACCATCGAGAGCGAACCGCGCGAAGACGGCAGCCGCCGCACCACGCGTTACGATATCGACATGACCAAGTGCATCTATTGCGGTTTCTGCCAGGAGGCATGCCCGGTGGATGCGATCGTCGAGGGGCCGAACTTCGAATATGCGACCGAAACGCGCGAAGAACTGCTCTATAACAAGGCTAAACTTCTGGCGAACGGGGACAAGTGGGAGCGGGCAATCGCCGCGAACCTTGAAGCCGATGCGCCGTATCGTTAAGCGCGCGGGCATCTGAACGGGGCATCATGATCCATACTCTCGCCTTTTACCTGTTTGCCGTGCTGGTCATCGCTTCCGGAGCGATGGTCGTTATGGCACGCAACCCGGTACATTCCGTCCTCTGGCTGATCCTTGCCTTCTTCAACGCGGCGGGCCTGATGGTCCTCGTGGGGGCAGAGTTCATCGCCATGCTGCTGGTCATCGTTTATGTTGGTGCCGTCGCAGTGCTGTTCCTCTTTGTCGTAATGATGCTCAACATCGATTTCGCCGAATTGCGCGCGGGCTTTGTGAAGAACGCTTCGCTGGGCGCAGTTGTTGCGCTGATCTTGCTGGCTGAACTGGTGCTGGGCATCGGTGCATACCGCGTAGGCGCAATAGAACTGGGATCGCCCGATGGCAGCGCTGCGCCGCTGTTGGGCGAGAACAATATAGAGAACATTGGCGCGCTTCTTTATGGCCGCTACCTGTTCCTGTTTGAAATGGCCGGCATCGTGCTGCTTGTCGCGATGATCGGCGCCATCGTGCTGACCCATCGCGAAAGTCGTGCAGCTCGCGGCCATCAGGACACCGCCAAGCAGGTCGCCCGCCGTCCGGAGGACGCTACTGAAATGAAGCAGCCCGAAGTGGGGCAGGGGGTCGAGCTGTGATTGGCATCGAACATTACCTCGTCGTCAGCTCGATCCTGTTCATGCTGGGCGTGCTGGGGATTTTCCTTAACCGCAAGAATGTGATCGTGATCCTGATGGCGATCGAACTGATCTTGCTGTCAGTGAACATCAACCTCGTTGCCTTCAGCGCCTTCTTGGGTGATCTGACAGGCCAGATATTCGCCATGTTTGTGCTGACCGTTGCTGCGGCGGAAGCTGCCATCGGGCTTGCGATCCTGGTGATCTATTTCCGTCGCCGTGGCACCATCGCGGTAGACGATATCAACCGGATGAAGGGGTAAGCCACGTGAACTTCATCTCGGTAATCGTATTCGCGCCGCTGCTGGCCGCGATCATTGCGGGGTTGGGCAACCGCGCCATCGGCAATGTGCCGGCGAAAGTCGTCACCACCGGCGCGCTGTTCCTCTCCTGCGCATTGAGCTGGCCCATTTTCATCGGCTTCCTGACCGGTGCGGAAACAGAAGCCGTCGTGCCTGTCCTCAAATGGGTGGAATCGGGTGCGCTCACCTTTGACTGGGCGCTGCGTGTCGACACGCTGACGGCCATCATGCTTGTGGTGATCACCAGCGTTTCTGCTCTCGTCCACCTCTATAGCTGGGGTTACATGGATGAGGATCCGGACCAGCCGCGCTTCTTCGCCTATCTGTCGCTGTTCACTTTCGCCATGCTGATGCTGGTGACGGCCGATAACCTGGTGCAGATGTTCTTCGGTTGGGAAGGCGTGGGCCTCGCATCCTACCTGCTGATCGGCTTCTGGTTCAGGAAACCCAGTGCTGGTGCGGCCGCGATTAAGGCTTTCGTGGTCAATCGTGTGGGTGACCTTGGCTTCATGCTCGGCATCTTCGGCACCTTCCTTGTGTTCCAGACCACCAGCATTCCGGAAATCCTTGCAGCGGCTCCCGCCATGCAAGGCGTGTCGCACATCACTTTCATGGGCATGCGCCTCGATACTATGACGATCCTGTGCCTGCTGCTGTTCATCGGTGCGATGGGCAAGTCTGCACAGCTTGGCCTGCACACTTGGCTTCCGGACGCGATGGAAGGCCCGACGCCGGTTTCCGCGCTGATCCACGCCGCAACCATGGTGACCGCTGGCGTGTTCATGGTGTGCCGCCTATCGCCGATGTTCGAAGCTGCTCCTGCTGCGCTGGGCGTGGTGACCTTCATCGGTGCTGCTACTTGCCTGTTTGCTGCAACAATCGGCACCACGCAGTGGGACATCAAGCGCGTGATTGCCTATTCCACCTGTTCGCAGCTGGGCTACATGTTCTTTGCCGCAGGTGTTGGCGCTTATGGCGCGGCGATGTTCCACCTGTTTACGCACGCCTTCTTCAAGGCGCTGCTCTTCCTTGGTGCCGGTTCGGTTATCCATGCCATGCATCACGAGCAGGACATGCGTTATTACGGCGGCTTGCGTAAGGAGATCCCGATCACCTTCTGGGCGATGATGGCTGGCACGCTGGCGATCACAGGTGTGGGTGTTTACCACCTTGGCGCGGGCTTTGCCGGTTTCTGGTCTAAGGATGCGATCCTTGAAGCAGCCTATGCAAGCGGCGGCGACATGGGCCACATGGCCTTCTGGTTCGGCACTATCGCTGCGCTGCTTACCAGCTTCTACAGCTGGCGCCTGATGTTCCTCACCTTCTGGGGTAAGCCGCGCTGGATTGAGAGCGAGCATATTCAGCATTCGGTCCACAAGACACCGGAACAGGCTGGCGAAGACACCACCGGCGGCTACCACCCACACGAAAGCCCGTGGGTCATGCTGATGCCGCTGGTTGTTCTGAGTGTTGGCGCGGTTCTGGCTGGCCAGGTTTTCCACGGTGCCTTCCTCGAAAGCCAGGCGTTCTGGGCCGGTTCGATTGCTTATAACGAGCACCTGATGCACGCGATGCATGAAGTGCCCATGCCGGTGAAATACGCCGCCTTCATCGTGATGGTGCTGGGCCTGCTGGGCGCGATCTATGCTTACCTCATCCGCACCGATGTTCCGGCCAAGGTCGCCGAACAGCTCGGCCCTATCTACCGCTTCGTCTACCGCAAGTGGATGTTCGACGAACTGTACAACGTCGTCTTTGTGAAGCCTGCTTTCTGGCTTGGCCGAGTGTTCTGGCTGCGCGGTGACATCGGTATTGTCGACCGGTTCGGCCCCGATGGCGCGGCTTGGGTGATCGAAAAGGGCGCGGTCCTCGCCAAGAAGGTCCAGTCCGGATATCTCTATTCCTATGCGCTGATCATGCTGCTTGGACTTGTCGCAGCGATTAGCTGGGTGATTTTCTCATGACAGGCTTTCCGATTCTTTCGCTGATGCTGCTCGTGCCTTTCGCGGCAGCCATCGCCTGTTTCTTCGCCGAAGCGAAGATGGCGCGGGCGATCGCGCTCGCGGCCACGATGATTGACCTTGTGCTCGGCGTGGTGCTGTGGGCCAATTTCGACACTGGCGGCGCACAGTGGCAGTTCACCGAACGGGCAGATCTCTTCGCCGGCTTCCAGTGGGCCCTGGGCATCGATGGCATCGCGCTGATGCTGATCATGCTCTCGGTTTTCCTGATGCCGATCTGCATCGGGGCAAGCTGGACTTCGATCAACAAGCGCGTGGGTGAATACATGGCGGCCTTCCTGTTTATGGAAGTCCTCATGATCGGCACCTTCGCCGCGCAGGATTTGTTCCTGTTCTACATCTTCTTCGAAGCCGGCCTGATCCCGATGTACCTGATCATCGGTATCTGGGGTGGGGATGATCGTATCTACGCCAGCTACAAGTTCTTCCTCTACACTTTGCTCGGCTCGGTACTGATGTTCATTGCCATGCTGTGGATGGCGAATGAGGCGGGGACGACTGACATTCCCACGCTGATGCAGTATGACTTCCCGGCAGGTGCGCAAACCTGGCTGTGGCTGGCCTTCTTTGCCAGCTTTGCGGTGAAGATGCCGATGTGGCCGGTCCACACCTGGCTTCCTGCTGCGCACGTTCAGGCACCAACTGCCGGTTCCGTGCTTCTGGCTGGCGTGTTGTTGAAGCTTGGCGGTTACGGTTTCATCCGTTTCAGCCTACCGATGTTCCCCGAAGCATCGGTGCAGTTCATGTGGCTGGTCTTCTCGCTTTCGATGGCGGCGGTTGTCATCACTAGCCTTATCGCGCTGGTGCAGCACGATATGAAGAAGCTGATCGCCTATTCCTCGGTGGCGCATATGGCCATCGTGACGGCGGGCCTGTTCGCCTTCAACGTGCAGGGCATCGAAGGCGCGATGATGGTGATGCTGGGCCACGGCGTGGTGTCTGGCGCGCTGTTCCTCTGCGTTGGCGTGATCTACGATCGGCTGCACACGCGCGAGATTGATCGTTACGGCGGCATTGCGATCAACATGCCGAAATACGCGCTGTTTTTCATGCTGTTCACCATGGCTGCTGTGGGCCTGCCCGGCACCAGTAACTTTGTTGGTGAATTCCTGAGCCTTGCCGGCATTTACAAGATGTCGAGCACTGTGGCGTTCGTTTGCACCACGGGCATCATCCTTGGTGCTGCCTACATGCTGTACCTTTATCGCCGCGTGGTCTTTGGTGAGCAGAAGAATGCTGATGCTGCGGCCATGCCCGATCTCGACATGCGCGAGTGGCTGATGCTTGGCCCGCTTGCCGCAGCAGTGCTGTGGATGGGCGTTTATCCTGAAAGTTTCCTTGCTCCCATGCGTAGCGACATTGCTGCCCTTGAAGCGCGTATCTCTCGCGCTGTGCCTCAGGGCGATTCCCACCTTGTAATCGGTGAGCCGGCGCCTGCCGAAGAAGAAGTAAACCACGGGGGAGCACACTGATGGACCTTACATCTTCCCTCGGCCTGATCATTCCCGAACTCATCCTGAGCTTCTCGGGCCTGATCCTGCTGCTAATTGCTGCATGGGGCGGTAATGAGGCGTCGAAGCCTGTTTCAATCGCTGCCTGCATCGCATTGGGCGGGGCCTTCTTCCTCGTCGCGCCGAGCGTTTGTGCCGGTGCATCCGGCCCGGATACGCTGGCATTTTATGGGCAGTTCCGTGCTGATGCCTTTGCCGGTATTGCCAAGCTGATGATCTATGCCGCAGCCGGTGCTGCGCTTGTCATTGCGCCAGCCTATTTTGACCGTCTCAACGCAATGCGCCCTGAGTTTGCCATCCTTGTGCTCTTCGCCGCACTTGGCATGAGCATCATGGTGTCTGCGGCGGACTTGCTGACGCTCTATATCGGCCTCGAACTTAACTCGCTCGCCGCTTATGTGCTCGCTGCTTACCTGCGCGATGATGACAAGTCGGCTGAAGCTGGCCTTAAGTACTTCGTGCTTGGCGCGCTCGCCTCGGGCATTCTGCTGTTCGGCATGAGCCTAACCTATGGTTTCACCGGCACCACCAGCTTCACCGGAATCAATGCTGCAATTGCTTATGGCCTGTCTGGCGGCCAGCTATTCGGCCTGATCTTTGTGCTTGCAGGCATGGCGTTCAAGGTCAGCGCGGTGCCGTTCCACATGTGGACGCCCGATGTTTACGAAGGAGCGCCCACGCCGGTCACCGCCTTCTTTGCCAGCGCGCCAAAGGTTGCCGCTGTTGCGCTGCTGGCGCGGCTGTCGCTCGAAGCCTTCGGTTCGCAAGCCGAAGCCTGGCAGCAGGTTGTTACCTTTGCCGCTATCGCCTCCATTGTGGTTGGTGCACTCGGGGCAATCGGGCAGGAAAACATCAAGCGCCTGCTCGCTTTCTCCTCGATCAACAATGTCGGCTTTATCCTGATTGGCCTTGCCACCGCCACCATGGCAGGTGCGAGCGCGATGCTGGTGTACCTGGCATTCTATGTCGCGATGACTATTGGCAGCTTCGTTGCGGTGCTGATGCTCAAGGATGCAGAAGGCAATTCGCTAGAAACCTTCGGCGATATCAAGGGTCTTTCCAGCACAAAGCCTGCTTTGGCATGGTGCCTGCTGCTGATCATGTTCAGCCTTGCCGGTATTCCGCCGTTGATGGGCTTTTACGGCAAGCTTGTGGTGTTTCAGGCCGCCGTTGAGGCAGACCTTCTGGCACTTGCCGTGATCGGCATCGCCTCCAGCGTGATCGGTGCGTTTTACTATCTCAAGTTCATCAAGGTTATGTTCTTTGATGAGCCGGTGGGCCGCGTGCAGGGTACGTCTGACTGGGCGCACTGGGCGCTGCTGATCATCAGCACGTTGGTGATCTCGCCTGCCGCGTTCCTTGGCACAGAGTGGCTGGGCAACCTTACTGACATGGCGGCAGCGGCACTCGCCGTCGCGGGCTGATTTTGCCGACCTGTCTCGACATCATTGCCGAGACAGGGTCGACCAATGCTGACCTGCTTGCCCGCATTTCTTCAGGTGATGCGCCGGATGAAGGCTATTGGCTGATCGCTGACCGCCAGACGCATGGTCGCGGGCGGCAAGGGCGCAGCTGGCTTGATGGCGCAGGCAACTTCATGGGTTCTACGCTTGTTGAACTGCGCGATGGTGACCCGCCTGCTTCAAGCCTTTCTTTTGCCGCGGCTCTGGCGGTCTATGCGGCGACTTCAGGCGTCGTTGTATCTCCGGCAGCCTTGCAGCTTAAATGGCCGAATGACGTGCTGCTTTCAGGTGCCAAGTTTTGTGGCATCCTGCTTGAGCGTGTGGGCCAACATGCCGTCGTGGGAATCGGTGTAAACCTGGCTGGCGCACCCAAGTTGGATGAGCGCGCAACATTGTCGCTGGCCGAACTTGGGCAGGCGCCCGACCGTGATTTGTTCTCGGCTAATCTTGCCAGTGCATTCGAACATGAACTGAAGCGTTGGCGCGAGCTTGGACTAGGGGCTTTGCTGGCAAAGTGGCAAGCTGCTGCGCACCGGCCCGGCACACGCCTTTCGGTGCATGCTCGCGACAATATCAGGATTTCTGGTGCCTATGACGGGCTGGAAGCGGATGGCGCGCTGCGCCTGGCCTTGGATGATGGGACGAGAACTGTCATTTATGCAGGCGATGTGATGCTGGAGGGTGAGTGATGCTTCTCGCTGTTGATGTGGGCAATACTAACGTCGTCTTCGCGCTTTTTGACGGCGATGAAATGCGCGCTCGCTGGCGTATCGCAACCGATCCGCGCCGTACAGGTGACGAATATGCCGTATGGCTGATGCAACTGCTACAGCTGGAAGGGCTGGGCAAGGACGATGTTAGCGCGATGATCGTTTCCAGTGTTGTGCCGCGCACGCAGCACAATCTGACGGTCCTCTCACAAAAGTACTTTGGCGTTGAACCGCTGTTCGCAGGTGAAGGCGCTGCTGCCTATGATATAGTGATCGATGTGGACGAACCGCGCTCGCTTGGTGCCGACCGTGCTGTAAATGCCATCGCCGCGCACGCGAAACATGATGGTGACCTGATCGTGATCGATTTCGGGACCGCCACTACCTTTGACGTCATCGACTTCAATGGGGCCTATAAGGGCGGCATCATTTGCCCGGGCATCAACCTGTCACTCGATGCGCTGGTCAACAACACTGCCAAGTTGCCCCGTATTGCCATCGATGAGCCGTCAAACGCGGGGGTGATTGGCCGCAACACGGAGGACCAGATGCTGATTGGAGTGTTCTGGGGCTATGTTGCCATGATGGAAGGTCTTATTACCCGCCTGCGAGCAGAGATCGGCCGTCCGGCAAAGGTGATTGCCACCGGTGGGCTCGCCGTATTGTTCGACAAGCATACCGAGATATTTGATGCGGTGGATGGCGATCTCACCCTTCAGGGCCTTGCCATGATCGCCAGCCGCGCGGGAGCCGCATGAAGAAAGATTACACCCCCGAAGACGAATTGCTGTTTCTTGCGCTGGGTGGTTCCGGCGAGATTGGCATGAACGTCAATCTCTATGGTTGCCAGGGCAAGTGGCTGATGGTGGACCTGGGCATGAGTTTTGGACAGGCCGAATATCCTGGAACCGAGCTGATGTTTGCTGACCCCGCCTTCATCGAAGAGCGGGCAGATGACTTACTCGGTATCGTGCTGACCCACGCGCATGAGGACCATATTGGCGCGATCCCCTATTTCGCGGCAGACCTTGGCGTGCCGCTCTATGCCACGCCCTTCACCGCGGACCTGATTACACGCAAGTTGCAGGAAGCGGGCATTGTTAACACTATCGAACTGAACGTGATTGACGATGATCACGGCAGTTTCGATATCGGGCCCTTCAATATCACCTATATTCCGCTCGCCCACTCGATTGCCGAGGGCAACGCGCTTCTGATTGATACACCTCATGGCCGTGTCTTCCACACTGGAGACTGGAAGCTTGATGAAGAACCGATCATCGGCGATCCCACCACCCAGGAAGAGCTGACTCAAATCGGGGATGAGGGTGTGCTCGCGCTGGTGTGCGATTCGACCAATGTCTTCAATCCAAATGCCTCGGGCTCGGAAGGTGCGGTCTATCGCGGATTGCTGGAGGAGGTTTCAAAGCATCGCGGCAAGCGCGTGCTGGTCACTACTTTTGCGTCCAACGTAGCCCGTTTGCAGACCTTGGGCGAGGTGGCGGAAGAGACTGGCCGTGCGCTTTGCGTGGCGGGGCGTTCGCTTGACCGCATCATCGAAGTGGCCAAGGCCAACGGCTACCTCCAGCATTTTCCGCGCACTATCGATTTCGAGACTGCCATGGGCATGCGCAGGGGCGAAGTGATGTTCGTGGCAACCGGCGGGCAGGGGGAACCGCGCGCGGCGCTTGCTCGCATTGCTGAAGACAACCACCCGATTGCTCTCGATGAAGGCGATGTAGTGCTGTTTTCCAGCCGCGTGATCCCCGGCAACGAGCTCGCCATCGGGCGCATCCAGAACCAGCTGTCTTTGCGAGGTGTGGTGATGGTGACAGACCGTCAGAGCGAGATCCATGTTTCCGGCCATCCCGGACGGCCAGAGCTTGAAGCGCTCTATAGCTGGATTCGGCCAGAAATAATCATGCCGGTTCATGGCGAGATACGCCACATGAAGGAACAGGCAAGGCTTGGGGCGGCCAATGGCATTGCGCGCAATGTCTTCCAGAAGAATGGCGATATCGTGCGCCTCGCGCCCGGAACGCCTGGAAAGATTGCTGAAATTGCAACCGGCAGGCTTGTGCTCGATGGCGACATTATCGTTCCCGCAGATGGCGAGGCGGTGACGATGCGCCGGCGCATGTCACGCGATGGCTATCTGGTGGTAGTGTTGGGCAGGGGGGGCTCGATCCAGATCGAAGGTGTGGGCCTTCCTCTGGACGAGGATTACGACGCCTTTATTGACGAGGCTGTAGAGGACGTGAAGCGATCCCTGTCCAAGCTGCGCGGGGCAGCGGCGCGGGATCGCGAAGCTATTTACGAAGCAGCGCGCCTTGCCGCACGTCGCGCGGCGCAGCGCTGGTCCGGTAAGAAGCCGCAGACCCGCGTGATCATGCCGGAGGAATAAGTTCCCATGAAGATAACCTCGGTCATCGCTATCTATGCCCTGTTCTGGGTGATGTCAGCCTTCATGCTGCTGCCTTTTGGCGTGCGCACGCACGATGAGGAAGGCATTGAGAAGATCCCTGGGCAGGCGGATAGCGCGCCTGCCAATTTCCAGCCGGGCAAACTGGCTCTCAGGGCCACGGCGATTGCGGCATTGCTCTCCGCAATCTACATCGCCAACTTCATCAATGGCTGGATCACCATTGAGGACATCAACATCTTCGGCATGCCGCCGGGATACAGTGACAACTGAGATTATCCTTAGTTGCGCAGCCGCTCGATTGCTTGGGCCAGCGCGACGTAAAGCTTGCCGATATCCGATGAGAGCAGCGTCACAGCAATGAAGTTGCCTTCGCGTGTGGACAGCACACCGCGCAACATTGCCTCGAAATCGTGGATGTAGCGGTTCACTGCTTCGCGCAGTTCCTCGTCATGCTCATATTGCTTTGAGATTGCGCGGGCTTCGGCATTGTCGAGGAGGCGCACGGCGCGGCGGGTGAAGATACCGCGATCTCCGCGCAGGTAGCTGGACCAAGCAGTATCCGTCACTTCGGCATCGAAGGCCTTGGCAATATCGATCGAAGCGGAATTGAGGCTGTCGGTTATCAGCGCCATGCGGCGGCTAAAATCATTGTTTACTTTCTCTTCTGCTTGCTCGCGGGCTCGCTGCACCTGCTGTTCCAGATTGCTGGCAAGCTCTTTTACGCGAGCCATTTCGCTGCGAAGTTCTGCCGTGACTTGCAAGCCGCGCTCGCTGGCATGGGTGGAGGATGTTTCGAGCTCCACGATGGTCTTGCGCGCGGCATCGCGAATGGCGGCCTCGATGGCTTCCGCACCTTCGCTGCCAATGCTGGCGGCGATTTCCCGTACCGCATCCGCTTGTCCTGACTGCATGAGTGCAATGGTCTTGGTCGCAGCTTCCTCAAGCGCAGCGATCGCACCTTGCAGTTCTTCACGAGCCTGGATGGTGAGGTGCGATGACTGTTCAGTCAGCAGTGCCAATTGGTTCTGCAGGCTTTCCAACAGTTCCACCTGCTCCGCAGACTGCTTGCCAGCTTGCGAGACATATGCGGAGAGCGAACTGCCCTTGGCTTCGGCATCAGCCATGGTTTCGGCAAGGGCCACGGCCTTTACCTCAAACTGGGCCAGGCGGCTTTCGGCATTGCCAATGGAGTTTGAAAGTGCACCTTCGGAATGGTTTGCGCTCGAACGAATGAGTTCCAGCAAACGCACGCAATCGTCAGTCAGATGGCTGACAAAGGTGCTGTTCTCTTCAAGGATGGCGCGACTTTGCGAGAGTTTCTCGGTTATCAGCTCGCTGCTCTGAGCTAGCCGGTTGCCTTGATCGAGGTTGTGTTCAGCAAGGCGTGCGAGTTCGGCATCGAACTCGCACAGGCGCTGACCGAGCGCTTCGCCGCGTTCGGCAAGGGCGCTCATGTGCGTCAGGTGCTGTTCCTGTGCATCGGAGCTGCGTGCGGTGAAAGACGCAATCCGTTCCTCCAGCGCGTCCATCACGACCCTTTCGGTAGTCTCCGCTTCTTCGCGACGGCGGACAAGCTCCTCGTCGAAAGCTCTCGTGCTGGCGGCCATGGATTCGTCCACGCGCTGGCTTGCCTCATGCAAGGCATCCATTCGCTTGCGGGCATTGGCCATGGCTTCCTGATCAAGTTCAGATATTTGGCTGATGGCTTGCGCCATTCGTTCCTTCAGGCTTTGGATGGAGGAGTTCCACAGGCTTTCGGTTTCGCTCTGGCAATCGCGCAGTCCTTGGGTCAGCTGCAGGCCTTCATCGCGCAGTGACTGCAGGCGAGCCTGCATTTGGCCAAGGGCCTCGTTCTCGCGCGTCAGGGTTTCCGCGGATAGCAGCGCCATTTCCCTCTCAAGCTCCTGCGAGCGGCGGCGGATGGCGGCCAAAATGTCAGTTTCACGGGCTTCCAGTTCGAGGCGGAATTCCTCATCCTTGTCGCGCAGTTGAGCGAAGCGCTGGTCAGACTGGCGCTCCATCTCATCCAGCCCCACGGTGAAGTCGCCAAGCAGGCTGGTGATGCGCTCACCCAGGCTGGTAACTTGGACCGTGCTTGCTTCGCCGAATTCGTTGAGGCGGGCGAAGCCAGCAACCATCTCATCAAGCTGGCTTTGCGCAGTATTGCCAGCATTGCCTATCTGGCTGGCAACATCGCGTGCAGCGTTGGAGATGACGGGCAACTGGTCACGCAAGCGGTCCATGTTGGCCAGCGCCGTATCGCTGACGTTGCCGATGGCGTTCACCTGTTCCCCATTGCTTAGGATCAATTCCTGCAAGCGGTCCGCATTGGTGGAAAGCCGTTCGCTGGCAAGGCGGCCAAGCGATTCCAGGTCCCGGGATTGTGAAGCGATGAAATCACGCGCAAGGCTCAACTCCCGATTAACGTCGGTGAGGCGTGCTTCAAGCGCTTCCGATTCTTGCGACAGCAGGCGTGCGGTTGCGCCAAAGCGATTGGCCTCGCGCGTGCTGTTGCGCATGGCGAGCAGCCACAGCCCGATTACCAGAACAACCGGAACAGCCCAATCGGTGATCCAGCCTGCCCATGTGGCTGGCGCCGCTCCCGCGAGCATTTCTTGATGGTTCACCCAGCCGAAAAAACCAGTCCAGCCAAGGGTTACGGCAATCGCGAGGGCTGGCAGGATCACGTTGCGGCGCGGCAGATCGGGTTCTTCATCCCATTCTTCTGCGTAGGTTTCCAGCGGCTCATCGACTGCGCCCTCCATCGCCTCTTCCGTCGTTTCCTCAACGTCAGGCTCTGCCATCTCGGCAGAATTAGCGCCGTTTGGGCCATCGAGTGCGATCAGGTTCTTCGGTCTGTTCATTGCCGAGTGATATCACCGAGTATTCCCGTTTTAAACCCCGCCTTAACCAGCGCGGCGCTAATTCCGGGTAGATGATGGCAATCGATAATAGCGATTTCGATGCGAACCTTGCCGCCGCCGCCGGGGATGACGCGCAATTGCGTGCTGAATTGCTTTCCTGCTTCTGTGAGAGCGTGAAGACCCATGTTGATCTGTTGCATCGTGCACGTTGCGACGGGAACTGGCAGGTTGCTGCCATGCGCCTCAAGGGACTGGGCAGCAGTTTTCATTCATCGGGCCTTTCTACCCTTGCGCAGGAAGCGCTTGATGCTGCGCCAGGTTCTCCGGTCATCCTGCACAAGTTAAACCTGCTTTCTCATACCCTTGGTGAGCAAAGCTGATCACGGCCTTCGAGAGCGCTTGGCAGGGCCGCAATGCGCCCCTAAATTCGCTGCGTGGAACAAAACAGCGACACCATCACCAGCGTATTAATTACGATTGCCGATCGAGGCGCGGCGCCAAGGCGCGTGCTCGGCCGATTTCTTGGTGAGCGGCAGGTTGAATTTGCAGCGGCGCTTGGCGCTGGAGAGGTCATCCTGCTTGGCGGCGGTACGCCAGAAGCAGTGGCGACGCGCCACCGTGCTGAGGAACTGGGCCTCAGGTTGCGGGAGATTTCCGGTCCTCATGCGCTTGCCGCGATTGTAAATCATGGTGACAGATTGTTGGTATTGCAGGATAACCTCTTGCCAACGCGTTCGGCATTTGCGCTCGCCGAACATGCCGGCGAGGGCGTGCAAATCCTTCTTTCTGCTGCAGGTGTGCCGGCAGGTTTCGAACGGATTGACATCGCAAGTGCCTGGTCAGGTGCTCTAGTGATCGAGGGCAGGCGCCTCCTGGCTTTGCTCGATCTGCCAGAAGATGCAGAAGCAGCACCGGCAATCCTGCGGATTGCACTGCAAGCGCGTTTGCCAGAGCGACAGATGTCGGAAGCGGCGATTGCTGATGGAGGCTGGGCGCTTTTCGGGCGTGAGGCGAGCGTCGCGACACTGGAAGAGAAATGGCTCGCCCGCCTGACAATGCCGGCAGCCGATGCGCCAGCAACTCGTCTCGCCGTTGGTAAACTGCTGCAACGTGCAGGATCGCGTGTGGCTGGCAATGAAAGGTGGATTGCCGCGCTGCTTGGCGCAGGTGTTCTGTTTTGCCTCGTCGGTGTCGGGATTGCATGGCACCGCATGGGTGCTCTCGGCTTAGCTGCAATCGCCCTCGCGGTGTTCGCTTTCGAAGGCGGGCTTGGTTTGAAGCGACTAGCGATCATGCCATTCGAACCGGGGCGATGGTGGCAGAAGCTGCCGTGGCTTGTGGACTTCTCGATTCTTGCCAGTGGGATATTGGCGATTTCCGGAAGCTGGCCTCATCGCCTTTTCCCGCCGTTGATGGTGCTTGCTCTACTCCATATATCGCGCGGCAGGCATGCAGGCTGGGTTGGTCGGTTGCGGGACAGGGCCCTGCTGGCGGCTTTTGTAAGCGTAACAGCGGCGCTTGGTTCACTAGAGAAAGGCATGATGCTTGGTGCAACCATGCTTGCCGTGCTTTGCCTCTTCCCACCGCAAGGGAAACGCAGATAACGTGGATTTAACCCTGCTGTCCTATGGCAAGTGCCATGAATAGCGACAGTCAGGACGGCGAC
>CAZYAL010000001.1:92246-95585 GCA_964645635.1 uncultured Sphingomonadaceae bacterium
AAAGCGCACCAGCCATAGGTGAGTTCCGCCGCGTATTGCAAATAGTGCTAAACCTGCTTGGCAATGCAATCCGCTACAGCCCGGATGGCTCGCAAATCTGGCTCCGCGTGGAAACCGATGGCAGTCGATCACGTGTCATAGTCGCAGATCAGGGCGAAGGGCTTACCGAAGAAGAACAAGCACGAGCATTCTCGAAGTTTGAACGGCTTGGGCGCTCGGGCGATGGCGGGTCAGGTCTTGGCCTCTTTATCTCGCGCCACCTTGCAGACACGATGCATGGTTCGCTTACCGTCGAAAGCGCGAAAGGGCAGGGCGCTCGTTTCACTCTGGACTTGCCCGCCGACCCCGAAGGATGAATCAAAAAGGCCCCGCCGATGTGGCAGGGCCTTTCTTGAATTGCTTGGCTGATGTTTGATCAGCGCTTTTCGAGCGGCACGTAGTCGCGCTGCGTCGGGCCAGTGTAAAGCTGGCGCGGGCGACCGATGACCTGACCGGGATCGGAAATCATCTCGTTCCACTGTGCCACCCAGCCCACGGTGCGGGCCAGCGCGAAGAGCGCGGTGAACATGGTGGTGGGGAAGCCGATGGCCGACAGGATGGCGCCCGAATAGAAGTCCACGTTCGGGAACAGCTTCTTTTCACGGAAGTAATCATCTTCCAGCGCGAGTTCCTCGAGCCGCAGGGCGACTTCGAAGATCGGGTCCGTCACGTTCAGCGCTTCGAACACTTCGCGCACCGTCTGCTGCATCACGGTCGCGCGCGGGTCATAGTTCTTGTACACGCGGTGACCGAAGCCCATCAGGCGGAACGGATCATTCTTGTCCTTGGCGCGCTCGATGTAGTGCGGGATGCGATCGGGCGTGCCGATTTCGCGTAGCATGTTGAGGCAAGCCTCGTTTGCGCCGCCGTGGGCCGGGCCCCAAAGGCAGGCGATGCCCGCTGCAATACAGGCAAACGGGTTGGCACCCGACGAACCGGCAAGGCGCACGGTAGAAGTTGACGCGTTCTGCTCGTGGTCGGCGTGCAGGATGAAGATGCGGTCCATCGCCTTTTCTACGGCGGGCAGCACTTCATAGGGTTCTGCCGGGACGCCGAAGGTCATCTTCAGGAAATTGCCGGTGTAGCTCAGAGAGTTATCGGGATAGACGAATGGCTGGCCGATTGAATATTTGTAGGCCATCGCCGCGATTGTCGGCATTTTGGCAATCAGGCGGTGGCTGGCGATGCGCCGCTGCATCGGATCGGAAATGTCCGTGCTGTCGTGATAGAAAGCAGACAGCGCGCCAACAACCCCGCACATCACAGCCATCGGGTGTGCATCGCGGCGAAAGCCACGGTAGAACTGCGAAAGCTGTTCATGCAGCATGGTGTGGCGAGTGATTGTGTGCTCGAAAGTCTCCAGTTCGTCCCTCGACGGCAGCTCGCCATTGAGCAGCAGGTAGGACACTTCCATGAAGCTGGAATGTTCCGCCAGCTGGCCGATGGGATAGCCACGGTGCAGCAACACGCCTTCGTCACCATCGATATAGGTCAGCGAGCTTTCGCAGGACGCGGTGGACTTGTAGCCCGGATCGAAGGTGAACTTTCCGGTCTGGCCGTAAAGCTTGCGAATATCTACGACATCCGGCCCCGTGCTTCCCTCTAGTATGGGGAATTCGTAGCTTTCACTTCCGATTGTGAGTTGCGCCTTCTTGTCTGACAAATGTTGTCTCCTTGCGATCTTTGCGTGCCCAGTCAGCCAGCAGCCTGCGCGTCAATCCGCGCCAGGCTTTCTTCCCGGCCTAGCAGCACCAAAACGTCGAAAATTCCCGGCGAGGTGGTTTGCCCCGTGAGTGCCGCGCGAAGCGGCTGCGCGAGTTTGCCAAGACCGAGGTCCAGCTCCTCTGCGTATGCCTTAAGGTTGGCTTCCAAAACCTCAATTGTCCAGTAAGTTTCACTGCTCAGGCGCGCGGAAATCTGCGCGAGGCGCCCGCGTGCTTCGCTATCGAGCAATTCGGCGGCCTTTTCGGTCATTTCCAGTGGCCGCTGCTTGAACAGGAAGGCGGCGCCTTCGGCCAGCTCGTTCATGTCGCGGGCTCTGGTCTTTAGTACCGGCATCGCCTCTGTCAGCAGCGCCACGTCGGCCTGCGGGCCGATGAGATCCGCTGCCAGCGCTGCGAGGCGCGCGTCGTCAGCAGCGCGGATGTAGTTGCCGTTCATGCTAAGCAGCTTCTTCATGTCGAAGCGGCTTGGGCCCTTGTTGACGCCAGAAAGGTCGAAATATTCGATCGCTTCTTCGCGCATGAACTCTTCCTGGTCGCCGTGGCCCCAGCCAAGGCGAAGCAGGTAGTTGAACAAGGTTTCAGGCAAGATGCCCATGGCCCGGTAATCGCGCACGCCCAGCGCCCCGTGGCGCTTGGACAGCTTGGCTCCATCATTGCCGTGGATCAGCGGGATATGGGCGTAAGTTGGCTCTTCCCAGCCTTCTTCCACGCCCTGCATAGCCTTGATCACCTGTAGCTGCCGAAAGGCATTGTTGAGGTGATCGTCACCGCGGATGATGTGGGTGCAGCCCATGTCCATATCATCTACCACAACGGCGAGCATATAGGTGGGCGTGCCATCAGCGCGCAGCAGGATAAAGTCGTCGATTTCCTCGTTCTTCACCTTCACCGTGCCCTGCACAGCATCCTCGATCACGGTTTCGCCGCGTGTCTCGGATTTGATGCGCACGGTGTAGGGCGCGCCTTCGGGTGCTTCGGAAGGGTCGCGATCACGCCACCGGCCATCATAACGCATCGGCTTCTTGGCTGCGCGCTGCTCTTCGCGCATTTGGGCGAGCTCTTCCGGCGTCGCGAAGCACTTGTAAGCACGTCCTGCGGTGAGCAGCTTCTGGGCCACTTCCGCATGCCGATCTGCGCGCTGCGACTGGTAGACCGTCTCGTCATCGAACTCCAGGCCGAGCCAGTCGAGACCTTCAAGGATGACGTCGATCGCTTCCTGCGTGCTACGTGCCTTGTCGGTATCCTCGATACGGAGCAGGGCCTTGCCACAATTATGGCGCGCATATAGCCAAGAAAACAGGCCGGTTCGGGCATTGCCGATATGCAAAAAGCCTGTGGGGGAAGGCGCAAAGCGCGTAACGACCGGGCGCACCGCGCCAGTTCGATTTCCGCTATTGCTTGCCATAAGAGTTTGATTCCTGTCCAATTCAATCATGGCAACAAGCCAAACGCCACTGGTCCCGATGGGGGAGGAATCCGGTCATGCTGCGTTGCGGCATACGCCTTGGCGAAAGCGCGCGTCTTTGTCCAGCGTGGGCGATGCATTTGAAGCATTTCTTGAACATTCTGGCTTCGA
>CAZYAL010000001.1:95685-117286 GCA_964645635.1 uncultured Sphingomonadaceae bacterium
TCTGGAACGGATCGAGCAGCCGGCCCAAGATCGCACGAGGCTGGTGCTCGCGACGCGTCATCCGGAAACGGGCGAGGCGATAAAGGTGCGGGTCAATGTGCCGATCGCGGTCGACGATGCTGCTTTCACTGAAGGAGCGGTGGTGCGCCTGCAGGCGCGGCTGATGCCGCCGGCGCCGCCGATGTTGCCGGGAGGGTACAACTTTGCGCGTACGGCATGGTTCGAAGGGCTGGTCGCGACGGGAACGGTGCAGGGAGAGCCGAGAGCCATCGAAATGGCACAATCCGAGCCGCTGCTCACCGGCGTGCAACGGAGCCTATCCGAGCATGTACGCGGACAGTTGGACGGAGCTTCCGGAACGATTGCAGCAGCCTTTGCCAGTGGGGACCGAGGCGCGATTGGCAAGGCGGACAAAGATGCGATGCGCGATGCGGGGCTGACGCACTTGCTCTCCATCAGCGGGTTGCATGTGAGCGCTGTAATCGCGGGAGCCTACTTCCTTGCTATTAAGCTGCTTGCGCTTTGGCCCTGGCTGACGCTGCGTGTGCGTTTGCCGGTGCTGGCCGCTGCCATCGCGGCGCTGGCTGGCATCGGCTATACCTTGCTGACCGGCGCGCAGGTGCCCACCGTTCGCAGTTGCGTGGCAGCGATGCTGGTGCTGGGGGCGCTGGCCATGGGGCGTGATGCCCTGTCTCTGCGGATGGTTGCGGTGGCGGCGATCTTCGTGCTGCTGCTGTGGCCAGAATCATTGGTCGGCCCGAGCTTCCAGATGAGTTTTTCCGCAGTATTGGCGATTGTCGCCCTTCATGGCTGCACGCCAGTTCTGGAATTCCTCAAGCCGCGCGAAGAAGGTTGGCACAAGCGTGCGGCAAGGCAAGCCTTGATGCTGTTGGCAACGGGGTTGGTTATCGAGATCGCCTTGATGCCCATAGTTCTGTTCCATTTTCACCGCGCGGGTGTTTATGGTGCCTTGGCCAATGTGGTTGCGATCCCGCTGGTCACCTTTATTTCCATGCCGCTTATCGCCCTGGCGCTTGCGCTTGATCTTGTTGGGCTAGGTACGCCAGCATGGTGGCTTGTTGGCAAGTCGCTCGACCTGATGTTGGGAATAGCACACTTAACCGCGAGCCAGCCGGGGGCAGTGAAGCTGATGCCACAGATGAACGGCGTTACCTTTGCATTATTCCTTGCCGGGGGGATATGGTTGGCGTTGTGGCGGGGAAGGGCCAGGCTGCTGGGGTTGATCCCGGCTGCGATCGCCTCGGTACTCTTGCTGATGACCCCGGTGCCTGATTTGCTTGTTTCTGGCGAAGGCCGCCATGTCGGGATTACCGGCGAAGCCGACAGGCTGCTTGTGTTGCGCCATAGCAAGAGTGACTATACCCGCGAAAACCTGATGGAACTGGCGGGTGTCGAAGGCGAGCCGGTTGCACTTGCAGAATGGCCCGGTGCCGTTTGTTCCGCCGATTTTTGTACGGTCCGCCTCAGCCGGAGGGGGCGTGAATGGCACATACTGATGAGCCGGAGTGACGAACGCGTCACCGAACGAGCGCTGGCCGCCGCTTGCGAGCGGGCGGATATCGTGATTTCGGACAGGTGGTTACCGCAAAGCTGTGCTCCCCGCTGGCTCAAAGCGGATAGGAGAATGCTGGAAGAAAGCGGCGGGCTCGCGATAACGCTGGATGGTTCAATCCTGGGCAACGAACCGAAAATGCTCAGCGTCGCTGACATGCAGGGCGAGCATGGCTGGTGGCCCGGGCGGCGTGTAAACTAGCCATCAATGGACAAGCCTTGCGCCGCCCGAGCGAATAGGTTTGATTAGTGGTAACGGCGCAGCAAGCCTGCAAGCTTGCCCTGAACCTGCACCTCATGGTCGGCATAGACCTGCGGATCATAGGCACCGTTGGCTGGATCAAGTACGATCTTGCCATTCTCATGCCGTAGGTACTTGAGCGTGGCTTCCTCATTACGAACCAGAGCCACGACGATTTCACCATCGCGCGCACTGTTGGCTTTTTTCACCAGCGCATAGTCACCATCGAGGATGCCTGCTTCGATCATCGAATCGCCCGAGACTTCCAGCGCATAATGTTCGCCGCTGCCGAGCAGTGCCGCAGGTACGGGCAGCGACTGGTGATCTTCCAGCGCTTCGATCGGGACACCGGCTGCGATGCGGCCGTGGAGCGGAACCTCGATAACGTCATTGGCCGCAGCAGGCACCTTGCTGCCGCTGCTGACAACGCCGCCCAGCACATCATTCGCGGCAACGTTGCCCCCGATATTTCGCGCAGCCGAGACATCATCAGGCTGTTTGAGGACTTCAAGCGCCCGCGCACGGTTGGGCAAGCGACGGATGAAGCCGCGTTCCTCAAGCGCCGAAATCAGGCGGTGCACGCCAGACTTGCTCTTGAGATCAAGAGCGTCCTTCATTTCTTCGAAAGAGGGCGAAATTCCAGTATCCTCCAGCTTGCGCTGTATGAAAACCAGCAATTCGCGCTGCTTGGCAGTCAGCATGGGTATGTTCCTCTTATTTCCGTTCCAATTCGTGAACGAACAAGGAACAATTAGAAAACAAAATTGACCGCGTCAAGCGATACCCCCATTTTGGAGCAGATAGCATTTCACCTGCTCGCCGTTTGCTGCGGGCGGTGCGCCAATGTCTCGCTGAATTAGGAGGTCAGCGTGGGACAGAGCAACCAGTGCGCTCGAATCCTGCTCGTCCAATGGCACAGCTTTGCCTGCCATCAGACGCGCGCGGACGAACTCAGTTCGCTTGCCAGTTGCAGGCAATTCAACGCCAAGCGAGAGGAAGAAGCTTTGCGGCAATGGCGAGACAGAGCCTGCCATGTGGCGCAGGGCTGGCAAGAGGAACAGGAAGGCTGTGACATAGGATGATACCGGGTTCCCGGGTAGACCGATGATGTGCTGCATGCCCTTGCGCGCCACCATCAGAGGCTTTCCGGGTTTCATGGCGATGCGCCAGAAGTCGATCGTTGCGCCCCATTCCGCAAGTGCGGGCCGCACGAGGTCATGATCGCCGACCGAGGCACCTCCGCTGGTGACGATGAAATTACAGTCAGCAGCTTGCTGCAGCGCTGCTACAAGGGCGGATTGGCGGTCTTTTACCGGACCTAGCCGAACTACGCTTGACGTATATGGCGCCACCATCGCGGCAAGCATGTCGCCATTGCTGGCGGGGATCTGGTGACGGGCGACATTCGTCGGATCACTGGCCAGCTCGTCTCCACTATCGAGGATCGCGACCTTGGGCAGGATACGGAATTGTGCGGTCGAATGGCCGCCAGAGATTGCAAGGGCGATGCGTGCTGCGTTCATGCGTGTGCCGGCATCAAGCAGCAAGCCGCCTTGGCCAAAGTCGAAACCCTTGCGGCGAATGTGGCGGGTAGTGGGATTGCCTGCACCGTTGAGAGCAAGGCTGTCACCTTCGCGCGTGGCGTTCTCCTGCAGCAGCACGGCGCCGCCCGTATCAGGCATCAGCGCTCCGGTGGAAATTCGGATGGCTTCGCCTGCCGCCAGTTTGCCTTCGAAGGGGTGACCAGCGGCACTTTCTCCCTTTACGCGCCACGGACCGGCGCAATCGTCTTCCCGCACGACATACCCATCCATCGCAGACAAGTCCGCAGATGGCTGCGTGCGATTGGCTTTCAGGTCTTGCGCAAGGTAGAAACCGTCTGAGCTAGCAATTGGCCTAACCACCATCTCCGATTGCGAGATATTTGCCAGTAGACGTGCCTGCGCTTCTTCGAGCGGTATTGGTTTTGGCGGCGTCATTCAGCGTGCCAGTCGCCGCTCTTGCCTCCGGTCTTGGAGATCAAGCGAACTTGTTCAATCACCATGCCCTTTTCGAGCGCCTTGGCCATGTCGTAAATTGTGAGCAGGGCGATGGATGCGGCGGTTAGCGCTTCCATCTCTACCCCGGTCTTAGCGGTAAGAGATGCCGTTGCCGAAACTTCAATGGCATCTTCAGCGAAAGCGAAATCTACCGTCACGCTGTCCAGTGCCAAGGGGTGGCACATGGGAATGAGTTCGCCCGTCTTCTTCGCCGCCATGATCCCGGCAATGCGGGCGGTCGAGATAACATCACCCTTGGGGCCGGAACCATCGCGCACGGCGGTGAGCGTTTCAGATGACATGCGGATACGCCCGGCTGCAGTTGCCGTGCGGGCGGTTTGCGCCTTGCCACCCACATCAACCATGCGGGCAGCGCCATTTTCGTCGAGATGGGTCAGCTTGTTCATGCAGCAGCCCATGCCAGAAGTGGTGCGGTCTTGCCAATCAATCCCGCAGCGAGGGCGGAACGCGGCAACCATTTGCCGCAAGATTTCTCATCATCTGGCGGTGCAACCAGATATTGTCCTCGGCAGTGCCGGAATAGCCCTCGCGACCGAACTCGATCGCCAGTTCTTTGCGTTCTGCATAGCTGGCTTCCAGGCCAACGAGCTTCATCAGATCGACGATCGAGGTTCGCCAGTTTAGATTTCCGGAACCCGGCCAGGCATTGAGTTTTGCTTCGATATCAACCTCACCGAGCTGGCTCGGTTCGCCATTGTCGAAGATGGCGTCTTTGACCGAACTGAAGATGCTCATGCTTGCCTCCATCTTCCTGAAACCTGCACGATCATTGCTGCAGCAGTAACGGCGGTAAAGCTCAAAATTGACGAAGCTATTGTCCCAGTAGCGCCTTAGTTGTTGCAGTGACATCCTCCTGCCGCATGAGGCTTTCCCCAACGAGGAAGGTGCGAACGCCAGACCGGGCAAGGCGCTCGCAATCTGCATGCGAATTGATGCCGCTTTCTCCTACCAGAAGGGTGCCTTCAGGCGCGAGCGAGGACAGCCGTTCGGTGGTGCCAAGGTCTGTCTTGAAAGTGCGCAGGTCGCGGTTGTTCACGCCAATCAGGCGAGACTTGAGCGCCGCAGCACGCTCCATCTCTTCCTCGTCATGGACCTCAACCAGCACATCCATGCCGCGCTCGATGGCGGCCGCCTCGATTTCCTTCATCAGCGCATCTTCCAGCGCGGCGACGATGATCAGAATGGCATCGGCGCCGATAGAGCGGGCTTCGGCAACCTGCCATGGATCCACCATGAAGTCCTTGCGGAGCACTGGAAGCGCGCAGCTGGCACGAGCTTGGATCAGGTAATCTTCATGACCTTGGAAATAGGGTGCGTCAGTGAGCACCGAGAGGCACGCGGCGCCGCCTGCCTCATATTCCATCGCATGCTGCTGCGGCCTGAAATCCGCACGGATAAGTCCCTTGGAAGGGCTAGCCTTCTTGATCTCGGCGATCAGGGCGAACCCGATTGCAGCCTTAGCTTCCAGAGCCTTGCGGAAACCGCGCGGCGCGGTCTGCTCGCTGGCGCGCGCGTCAAGGTCGGCCACGCGTGCGCCAGCCTTGCGGGCAGCAACTTCACCGCGCTTTGTGTCACAGATTTCGATAAGCTTGTTGGTCATTGTGCAGCAGCAATCCAGCAGTCGAGAAGGCCCTTGGCCAACCCCTTGTCGATGGCTTCGGCAGCTTCTTCAGCGCCTTCTTCCCATCCCGATGCCTGACCGGCCACGATCAGTGCACCAGCTGCATTGAGCAGCACGGCATCGCGATAGGCGGACTTCTCGCCTGTTAGCAGGCGCTTGAGAGCGGCAGCGTTGAAGGCAGCGTCTCCGCCGCGAATGGTTTCGAGCGAATGGCGGGTCAGGCCTGCATCTTCAGGCACGACCTGATCTGGGAAACCATCGATCCCGATCGTGGCGATGCGGGTGGGGCCAGCAATGGAAATTTCGTCTAGGCCTTCCATACCCGAGACGATCATGGCGCGTTGCATGCCGAGCAGTTTCATGGCGTCGCGATAGGTCTCGACGAGCTCCGGAGAGGCGATGCCAACGAACTGGCGGGTAATACCTGCGGGATTCGCAAGTGGGCCGAGCAAGTTGAAGATCGTCCGGCGGCCCAGCTCTTTGCGGATAGGCATGACATATTTCATCGCTGGATGATGGGCCTGCGCGAACAGAAACGTGATACCAAGTTCGTTCAACGTCTTTTCTGAAACTGCTCCAGCCTTGCCGAGATCAAGGCCAAGCGCTTCCAGCGTATCGGCGGCTCCAGCCTTGGAACTGGCTGCGCGGTTGCCGTGCTTGGCTACCGGAACATCACAAGCCGCCACAACGATGGATGTCGCGGTCGAAATGTTCAGCGAATGCTGCCCGTCACCGCCAGTTCCACAAACGTCAATCGCATTTGCAGGCCCGGACACGCGCACCATCCGGTCCCGCATCGCCTTGGCAGCGCCTGCGATTTCCTGCGCCGTTTCACCGCGATCAGCCAGCTCTAGCAACACATCGCGGATTTCGCCCTCTCCCATCGCGCCATCGAGCATGCGCGCGAAGAGGGCCTCGCTTTCGGACAGGCTGAGCGAAGAGCTCACGCGACTTCCTTTGCCTTGATCCCGCAGATTTCGAGAAAGTTGGCGAGCAGGGCGTGGCCGTACTCAGTAGCGATGCTTTCCGGGTGGAACTGCACGCCGTGAATCGGCAGCGTCTTGTGGCGGAAGCCCATCACGGCAGTGCCATCAATGCCTGGCGTTTCGCTGGTGGCATTAACCTCCAGGCAATCGGGAATATCCTCTACGATCAGTGAGTGATAACGCGTGGCCGTGTAGGGCGAGGGCAGGCCCTTGAACAGGCCGGTGCCATCATGTTCCAGCGGGCTGGTTTTGCCGTGCATCAGGCCGCCGCGCACCACCTTGCCCCCGAAATGCTGGCCTATGGACTGGTGACCAAGGCAGACACCCAGCAGCGGGATGCCTTTATCAGCGCAAGCCCTTACCAACGCGAGACTGATACCGGCTTCGTTCGGTGTGCAGGGGCCGGGCGAGATGAGCACGCCTTGCGGTTTCATCGCAAGCGCCTCTTCCACGGTGATTGCGTCATTGCGCATCACCACTACCTCTGCGCCCAGTTCCATGACGTAATGGACGAGGTTGAAGGTGAAGCTGTCGTAATTGTCGATTACAAGGATCATGACAGGTCCTTTATTCGCCATTTTCGCGCATTTCCACAACGATCATCGGGCCGATATCTACCCGATGGTCCATCCGGTTGTTTGCAGGGTCCCACAATTGCGAGACGCTGCCATCAAGGAACAGCGCGTTCGGGGTTCTGACGATGTCACGGAAATAGCGGGCAAAGCGACCGAAACTCACTGGCTCCTCGCTGATCACGAAATGCGCGCGCGCACCCGGATCGACACCTACGGCATTGTGAAAACGGAGCGAATCGCCTTCTGGGGCAATGGCACTGTGCAACTCGCCCGTGATGACGAGCATGGGGCCAGACTGCGTGGCAAATTGTGGGCGGTGATCCACGTGACTATAGAAGCGCTCGGTATCCCACACGTGCCAATTTTCCGACGCATCGCCGTAAAACACGCCATTGGGAAGCATGTGGAAATTGCCGGGACCTTTTGCGCGATTGAGTTGCCGCTTACGTTCTCCGTCCTCGACATAGTAGCCGATCGCGTGGCCCTCTTCGTCAAACATGCCGCCATTCATGGCGAACGCTACGGGCGCGTCATCTGCACCGCGCGCTGCGGCATAATTGGCAAAGCTGCGGTACGGCACACCGTCAGCATTGCTCTCGACCATCCGGATGGCATGGATAGCAGGGTCAGCTGTGCAATGGGTGAGGGCGGTTCCTTCGAACACCACGCGAACGCATGGGCTGGCGGCTTCGGCAACCTGCGTTTCGCCCCGCTCTGGCGTTGCGGCGACTTCCTCGATGCGCGTTTCACAGGCAGCGAGGGTAAGCAGCAGGGCAAAACCGAGCGTGAAGGACTTCATGCCCCTATTGGCCGAAACCGGCTTCGCCAGCGACCCGGGCAGCCTCACGTGCGGCCGCTACCAACGCACCTGCCTTGTGGCGACATTCGGCAGCCTCATATGCAGGGTCGCTATCCGCCACGATACCTGCGCCAGCCTGCACGTGCATGACGCTGTCCTTCACCACGGCTGTGCGCAGGACGATGCAGCTATCGACCGATCCGTCAGGGGAGAAATAGCCGACACCGCCGGCATAAGGTCCGCGCGTTTCTGGTTCGAGTTCGGCAATTATCTGGCAGGCACGGATCTTGGGCGCGCCTGAGACAGTGCCAGCCGGAAAGCCCGCGAACAGCGCGTCCACCGCATCGTGATCCGTCGCTAGTTTGCCGACCACGTTGCTGACGATATGCATTACGTGGCTGTAGCGCTCGACTGTGAAGCTCTCGGTGACCTTGACGCTGTTTGCTGCTGCCACGCGGCCCACATCATTGCGGCCCAGGTCGAGCAACATAAGGTGTTCGGCGCATTCCTTGGGATCGTCCAGCAGGCTGCGCTCATTCTCGCGGTCCTCGTCCTCGTCCTTGCCGCGCGGACGGGTTCCGGCGATTGGGCGAATGGTCACCTCGCTATCGCGTACGCGAACCAGGATTTCCGGGCTGGAACCGACCACGCAGAAGCCGGGCAGGTCGAGAAAATAGAGGAAAGGCGAAGGGTTTACACGGCGCAGCGCGCGATACAGTGCAAAGGGCGGTAACGGGAAGGGGCAGGTGAAACGCTGTGCCAGTACCACCTGAAAGATGTCTCCCGCGTAGATGTATTCCTTCGCCTTGAGGACGATTTCCTCGTAAAGTGCCGGATCCATCACCGCGTTGAGGTCCATCTCGGGCAGATCAAAGGCGCGCTCGCTTGCAGGCACAGCTTGGCCGAGCTTACGCAACGCCTCATCAATGCGTTCACCGGCTAGTGCGATTGCACGGTCAGGATTGCCGCGATCAACCCAGAGCGGGGCTATGCAAAACAGCGTATCGCTCAAGCTGTCAAACACCAGCACCAACGTGGGGCGGACAAACAGCATGTCTGGCAAGTCCAGCTCGTTCTGTGGTGCGCGCGGCAGCTTTTCAACGAGCCCGATGCTTTCGTAACCGAAATAGCCGACGAGGCAGGCGAGAGCAGGCGGCAGTTCCTTGGGAACATCGATCCGGCAGCTTTGTGCCAACGCGCGCAGTTCATCGAGGCTGTTGCCTTCGAGCGGCACGAATGCTTCCTGATCTGTGCGCCAGTTGTGATTAACCTCGCACGAAGCGCCGGTAGCGCGGAACATCAGGTCCGGATCAAGTCCGAGCAAGGAGTAACGCCCGCGGATTTCGCCACCTTCGACTGATTCCAGCAGGAAGTCGCCGCGACCTGGCTCGATGAGCTTAAGTGCCGCGCTGACAGGGGTCTCGGTGTCAGCCACCAGCTTGCGCCATACAAGCGAAGGCTTGTCTGCGGTAAGGGCAGCACGTGCGGGGCCTGCGTTTTCAGGCAGGGTCAGGGATGCCAGCGAAGGAGGGGGCGACGTGTTCAGCCTTGCCTCCTCAGTTGTTGCGGCCGGTCAGCTGGTTTGCCAGCGCTTCGACCGCAACATCATTGATCTCGATTTCCACTTCGTTGCGCGTGTGGGCAACGAACTGCTCTGCCATCTCGTTGGGCAGCATCTGCAAAAGCTCGCTTCGGGTGGTGGCAATGGCCGGGCTGTCATCGGCTAGTTCAGGTGTGGAAATTTCGTTTAGCTGAATGACGAACCAAGCTCCCATCTCCTCAGCCTCAAGCGGTTTGGTGGTGCCTTCAGCCATCGAGAAGAACAGTGCCACAGGGCGGGTGATCTGGCGGCCGCTGGCATCCACTTCCGCGCGGTTGAGACGCAGGCGGTCAGGCAGGGGAATGGTGACTTCCTCTGCACGGACGGCATCTGCCAAAGTACTGCCACCTTCGACGCGCGCCACGATACGGTCTGCAGCTTCACCTGCAGCCTTCATACCTTGCCGAAAGCGCCATGCCTCGGTCACCTCGTCAGTGATTTCAGCAAGCGGGGCGACCGCGGCGCGAGTGATGTCGGATGCTTCGTAAATGATGAAGCTTTCACCTGGCACAAGCTCTGCCAGCTGCGGGCGGCCTTCTTCCATTTCAAAAGCATTGGCGAGGACCGGGGCGAGTTCCTGCGGAGCAGTTTCCTGCGTGCCATAGACCCGGCCGCGTGCGGTGACGGGCCTGGTGGATATCACTTCCACGCCAAGGTCCTCAGCCAATTCGGTCAGGCTGTTGCCGCGAGCGATCTCGTCCTCGATATTGACGATACCTTCATTGAGCGCGTCGCGCAGCAATTCGGCGCGCAAGGCTTCGGCGATCTCGGTGCGCGCCTGTGCCAGTGAGCGCGCGGCAACCACTTCACGGTTGTCAACGCGCAGCACATACCAGCCAAGGTCCCCGCGCGCGGGCGCAGACAAGCCGCCTTCACTGGCGGCAAAGCCAGCAGCGGCAACCGCGTCAGAGGTGACATCAGCGAAATCAGCCCGGGTGGTTGCAGGAATTGAGGTGGTGCTGAGGCCCTTGCGGCGTGCGGAAGCTTCAAGGCTGGTGCCGCCATTCACTTCATTGACGATGGCCTGCGCGGCAGCCTGGGTGGTGGCGATCAGCTGCGTAAAGCTGCGTGTTTCGCGAGCAGCATACTCTGCGGCGTTCGCCTGATAGCGTTCTGCGATCTGTTCTTGGGTGGGGTCAGCGATATCGCGAAACGCAACTTTCGAGAAGATCGCATAGCGCAGCACGCGCCGTTCCGGCCGCATGTAATTCTCTTTGGTTTCAGCGTAGAAAGCATCGAGTTGTTGCTGGGACGGCGCTTTTTCAGGAAGATAGCTACTGGCAAAGATGCCGGTCACGCTGCCATCGCGGTTTTCGGCACGCATCTCGGCATAGCGACGCACGATCTTTTCCGGCAGGCGCGCTGCTAGTTGCAGAGGGCCCACCATCTGGCGACCGAAGAGGTTGATGGCGCGGTCGTCACGATACAGGTCTTCACTTATGCCTTGCTGGCGAAGACCCGCACGGAATGTCTCAGCGCTGAACTTGCCGTCGAGCCCGCGCAATTGCGGATCGTTGGCGATCTCGGAATCGACCAGCCGTGTTCCTGCACGCAGGCCGAACATCCGCCCAAGCTCAGCGATGGCGACGCGACCGATGGTGTTGTCCAGCGTAAGGTTCAGCCCGTCCTCATTGATGAAGGATTCCATCGTTACGGTCGGATCCTGCTCACGAACGCGGCCAAGGGCATCGCTGGCGCGAACCGATAGTTCCGATGAATCGATTCGCCGTTCGCCGACAATCGCCACCCGGTCGCCGCCAGCCACGCCGCCAAAAGTGCCGGTGTTGGCCACATCCATGCTGGCAAAGGCAAAAGCGATGACGGCCACGAATGCCAATGTCACCACAATACCGATCTTCGAACGGAAGAAGTTCCTAAAAAGCTGGAGCATATTGAGCTTGGGTTCTCGTTTTTAAAAAAATTATAATGAGCACATGCACTGCGGGTTTTGCTGCCAGGCGCATGCTAAGGGTTTGACAGGCGCTTTATCTCCCATGCGGCGCGCCCGCAACAGCATTGGCGGGTTTGCCGACAATGTGGATATGGCGCTTTGACAAGGCCGGACTTGGGCTTTAGCGGGCGGGAACTTTCCCCTGCGGGATGCAGGGTGACTCATCTAGACAGCCTCAAGGTACAATAAATGGCCCAGCGCCCCTACATCGTCGGTAACTGGAAAATGCACGGAACCCGCGCCATGCTGGCGGAGGCTCGTGCGATTGACCGCGCGGCCGAACGTATGATGAAGGTCGAGGTCGCACTGGCGCCGCCCTTTACGCTAATCCACGCCACGCGAAAGGAAGCCACGCTGATCGGCGTTGGTGCGCAGGATTGCCATCCTGCCGAAGGCGGCGCGCATACTGGTGACATTTCGGCAGCCATGCTCAAGGACTCTGGCGCCGGTTTCGCGATTGTTGGCCATAGCGAGCGCCGAGCCGACCATGGTGAAGAAGACGCTGACGTCCGCGCCAAGGCCGATGCCACGATTGCTGCGGGCATGAACGTAATTGTGTGTGTCGGCGAAACCGAAGAAGAACGGGACGCCGGCAATGCTGAGAGCGTCGTTGCGAAGCAGTTGAAGGGCTCGCTTCCCGTCAATGGCGATGTCCATGGCAAGGTGACTGTCGCTTATGAGCCTGTATGGGCCATTGGCACGGGCCGCACGCCCACGGTGGAAGACGTCAGCGCAATGCATAGCTCGATCCGCAATGTGGTGCAGGGTATTTACGGTGAGGAAGAAGGCGCACAGGTCCGCATTCTCTATGGCGGTTCGGTGAAGCCTGAGAACGCTGCTGAGCTGCTCTCGGCTGACGAAGTTGGCGGCGCACTCGTTGGCGGTGCCAGCCTTACGGCCGAAAGCTTCCTCGGCATCATCCTGGCTGCAGCTGACTTGTCTGAAGGCTGAGACTTGCCCATTCGGACCGTGATCCCTAGATAGCGGCCGAAGATTTTACACTGGAATGAACCCATGAGCCTTTTCCTCTTCCTCACCGTGGTGCAGGCGATTGTCGCCTTTGCTCTGGTCTGTGTCGTGCTGATGCAGCGTTCAGAAGGTGGGGGTTTGGGAATTGGCGGCGGCGGCAGCCCGGGTGGCCTGATGTCTGCACGCGGTGCGGCAGACTTCCTGACGCGCACGACCAAGTGGCTCGCCATGCTGTTTGTCACCCTGTCGATCGTTCTCGCGGCGGTAGCCATCAACGCAACCTCGGGCCGCGATATCGACCAGAGCCTTGACCGCTCGACCAGTTCCTCCAGCGCAGAGCCAGCTGACAGTGGCTTGCTGCCTGCTGGCAACGCAGCGTCGGAAGCTCCCAAGGAAGACGAGCTGGGCGGCGTTACCCAGTAAGATCCGGCGGTCGGTGAGCATTTGTCCACTGCCGATTGCACGCGGTAGTGGAACAATCACGATTTTTGGCAACTCTCGGCTTGCCACGAATCCGGTTATGACCCTAGAGCCCAACTCCCATGGCGCGGTACATTTTCATCACCGGCGGCGTGGTCTCATCGCTTGGCAAGGGACTGATGGCAGCAAGCCTTGCTGCCCTCTTGCAAGCGCGCGGCTACAAGGTCCGCATTCGTAAGTTCGACCCGTATCTCAACGTCGATCCGGGGACGATGAGTCCTTATCAGCATGGCGAAGTCTACGTGACGGATGACGGGGCCGAAACGGACCTCGATCTGGGGCATTACGAGCGCTACACTGGCGTTTCTGCGCACCAGAACGACAACATCACCTCTGGCCGCGTCTACCGCGATATCATCACCAAAGAACGCCGTGGCGACTATCTTGGCGCCACTGTCCAGGTGATCCCGCATGTCACCGATGCGATCAAGGAATTTGCCCTGGCAGACCAGGACGGCCATGATTTTATCCTGTGCGAGATTGGCGGCACTGTAGGCGATATAGAGAGCTTGCCGTTCATCGAGGCAATCCGCCAGCTGCGCAATGAATTGCCAGTTGACCAGACTTGCCTCGTCCATGTGACGCTGGTTCCTTACATCTCCGCAGCGGGTGAGCTCAAGACCAAGCCCACGCAGCACTCGGTTCGGGAACTCACCAGTCTTGGCGTGCAGCCCAACCTGCTGCTGTGTCGCTGTGAGCATGAATTGCCAGAGACCGAACGGGCCAAGATCGCGCTGTTCTGCAATGTGCGCAAGGAAGCGGTCATCCAGGCGCTGGACGCCAGCAGCATTTACGCTGTTCCTCTGCAGTACCATGGCGAAGGCCTTGATGCCGAAGTGTTGCGTCACTTTGGTATGCTCGAAAGCGCCGAATTGCCCGAACTTTCGGTGTGGGACGATATCGTTGACCGATACGAGAATCCCGAGGGCGAAGTTACCATCGGCGTGGTCGGCAAGTATGTCGGCCTGCCAGATGCCTACAAGTCCCTGAACGAGGCGCTGGTGCATGGTGGCATGGCCAACCGCGTGAAGGTCAACATCAAATGGATCGACGCAGAGATATTCGAGCAGGATGACAGCCATATTGCTGCACAGCTTGAACCGATGCACGCGATCCTCGTCCCGGGCGGTTTTGGCACGCGCGGTTCGGAAGGCAAGATTGCGGCGGTGCGCTTTGCCCGTGAACGCAACGTGCCCTTCTTTGGCATTTGCCTTGGTATGCAGATGGCCTGTGTCGAAGCCGCACGTGCCGTGGGGATAGGTTCGGCAAGCTCTACTGAGTTTGGTGAAACGCCCGAGCCGGTTGTCGGCATCATCACCGAATGGATGAGCAAAGAAGGCCTGCAGCAGCGTTCTGCAACTACCGATCTTGGCGGTACAATGCGTCTGGGTGCTTATGACGCGGTGCTGACCGAAGGAAGCCATGTGTCGGAGATTTACGGAGGCGTGACGCGGATTTCCGAGCGCCACCGTCACCGTTACGAAGTCAACTCAGCTTATATGCAGAGGCTGGAGCAGGGCGGGTTGAAATTTTCCGGCATGTCGCCCGACGGCTTGCTGCCCGAGATTGTCGAGCGACCTGACCATCCGTGGTTCGTCGGCGTGCAATTCCACCCTGAACTGAAGAGCAAACCGTTTGACCCGCATCCTCTGTTTTCTGGCTTTGTTGCTGCTGCTTTGAAGCAATCGCGACTGGTCTGATCGGGTATAAACAGGTCGTTAAGCAGCGCGTAGGAAAAATCCCTTGATTTTGCGTTGCGGCAGGGCTTATCCGTTTCATTGCAAGACTTTGTGAGAGGTTTGCCTGACAAGGCTGTAGACGGCCTTGAGCAGGACTGGCGCTCATTGGATAGTCGCCGTGCATGCTCCTTTCCATGCGGTTTCGGCTTGTAATTGTTGGTGTGTCAGGCTCTCTACTGCGACCCGGGGGGCTTGCCTTGCTAACAGGTCGGCGCATGCGCCGAGGGGGCGGAACCTTCTGGATCCACCCCCCAAATTACTTCAGGAATTCAGATGGTTAGCATTCGCTCCCTTGTTCAGGCAGCGTTGGACTGGTCGCCCTCGTCCTTGACCACTTCGAGTGTCTTCTGGCCTCCGATGGCGATCTTTTTCGGGCGCATGGCGTCCGGAACTTCGCGAACGAGGTCAATCAACAGCAGTCCATCAGCCATGTCTGCACGCGCGACTCGTACATAGTCGGCCAGTTCGAATCGGCGCTCAAATCCGCGATTGGCGATGCCGACATGCAGCATCTCGCCTTCGGGCAGCTCGTCGCGCTTCTTGCCTTGAACGACGAGCAGGTTCTGCTGCGCAGTAATATCGATATCCTGCGGACGGAAGCCCGCAACGGCCAGGGTGATGCGGTATTCGTCTGCGTCACGGCGTTCTATATTGAAAGGCGGGTAGTTGTCGCCACCGCTGTTGCGGTTTTGCTTTTCAAGCAAGTCGAACAGGCGATCAAAGCCAACGGTCGAACGGCGATACGGGGTGAAATCCATACGATTCATTTCAACAAATCCTCCATTGAGCAATTTGGCATCGAAAGGGCCCGCATTCGGCACCCTGCCACACCGCAATGCCTCGCATAACGGGTACAAACAAGATAGTGTGGCCTTTGGCGGTTTCAAGAGCTGCCAAGAAACTGGAAGTAAGGAAGAAACGGCGAATATGGCCAAAGTTGAAATCTACACCAAGGCGTTGTGCGGCTTCTGTCAGCGGGCAAAACGCCTGCTTGATTCCAAGGGCGTTGACTACACCGAACATGATATCACGCTTGGTGGCGACAAGAAGCGCGAGATGGTTGAGCGTAAGCCTGACGCGCACACTGTCCCGCAGATTTTCATCGATGACGAGGCGGTTGGCGGATCGGATGACCTTGCCGCGCTGGAACGGGAGGGCAAGCTGGACGCCTTGCTCGGCCTCTGATTGCGAACACACATGAAGATTGCCGTTCTCCAGATGTGCAGCGGGATTGACCGGTTTACCAATGCCGCGACGATTGTGGAGGCGGTGAAGACGGCTCGCGTGGGTGGGGCTCAGATGCTCTTCACCCCGGAAATGTGCGGCATGCTCGATCAGAACAGGAAGCGGGCGTCCGCCAAGATCGTTCGGCCTGAGAACGATATCGTGCTGGCCGCCGTGCGCGAAGCGGCAGCCGAGCAAGGCATCAAGGTCGCTCTTGGTTCGCTTGCGATAGAGCGTGATGACGGGCGCTGGGCCAACCGCTCATTCGTGATCGACGAATCCGGGGCAATCCAGGCGACATATGACAAGATCCATATGTTTGATGTTGAGCTGGAAACCGGCGAGAACTGGTGTGAAAGCGCTGCCTATGTGCCTGGTGATCGTGTGGTGACGACCAGTGTGGATGGTCTCGGCAAGCTTGGCCTTGCCGTATGTTACGATATTCGCTTTCCTGCACTTTTCCAGGAGCTTGGGCGGCATATGTGTAATGCCATTGCAATACCCGCGGCCTTCACCAAGCCTACCGGGGTGGCCCATTGGCACATCATGCAGCGCGCGCGTGCGATTGAGGCAAGTGCCTTTGTCGTCTCGGCGGCGCAGGTGGGCAAGCACGAGGATGGGCGCGAGACATATGGCCACTCGTTGGTGATTGATCCCTGGGGTCAGGTTCTGCTCGATATGGGAGGTGAGCACCCGGGGCTGGGCTTTGCCGAAATCGACCTGAAGCGCATTGCCGAAGTCCGCCGCCAGTTGCCGAGCCTTGCCAATCGCCGCGATATCCCTAGATCAGGCCGCGAATGATCGTTTTTGACCTCTCTTGTGAGCATGGACACGCCTTTGAAGGCTGGTTCGGCTCATCGGCAGACTTCGCTTCGCAGAAGGAGCGGGGGCTATTGTCATGTCCGCAGTGCGGGTCGCCAGAGGTGGCAAAGGCGCCCATGGCCCCCGCAGTTCCACGCAAGGGAAACCAGGTGGCTGCGCGTACTGACGAGCAGCACGTCGAAACGCCGATATCTTATGGTGGGGAGGGGCAGGCTGTATCCAACGCGCCCATGCCGCCCGAAGTGCAGGCGGCTCTAGAAAAGCTGGCAGAGGTACAGGCCAAAGCGCTCAAGCAGAGCAAGTGGGTAGGCGACAAGTTCGCGGAAAACGCCCGTGCGATGCATTACGGCGAGCGCAAGGCTGAGGCGATCCACGGTGAGACCAGCGTGGAAGAGGCAGAGCGGTTGCTGGAAGAAGGCATCGAAGTGGCCCCGCTTCCGTTTCCTATCAGTCGGCGAGACGAATTGAACTGACTTCTCTTTTAAAGCTTGGTGGTGCGCCCGACAGGATTCGAACCTGTGGCCCCCGGATTAGGAATCCGATGCTCTATCCGACTGAGCTACGGGCGCACTTGAGTTCCCTCTAGTCGCGCTGTCAGAAGCGCACAACCACCTTGCCGATCTGCTGGTTCGATTCGAGAAAGGCATTGGCTTCAGGCAGCGTTTCCAGACCTTCAAAAGTTCTGGCGATGACCGGTGAGAGCTTTCCTTGCTCTAGTCCGTTAAGAATGGTTTTCCGTGCGTTTTCATAACGTTCGGGATGGTTCCATATTTCACTTGCTACCCAGCCACGCATGCTCGCGCCTTTGAACGCCATTGGCCAATGCGGGTAGGGCGTGGGTTGACCGCTCAGGCCGCCATAGATGAACAGGATGCCGCGCGGGGCCAGCGCTTGCGCCAGCGTATCGACATAAGGCCCGCCGACCGGATCGAAGGCGCAGCGTGCTCCTTTTCCCTTGGTGATATCCATCACACGGGCGACAAGGTCTTCTTCCTCGGTAGCGATGACATGCGCTGCGCCAAGATCACGCAATGCCTGCACCTTGGCGCTGGTCCGCGTCGCAGCGATGGTAACGGCACCGGCCCAGTTGCACAGCTGGATCGCGGCGAGGCCGACGCTGGATGAGGCAGCGGGGATGATTACCGCGTCATTCGGCCCGACATTGGCGACCTCGTAGACGGCATAGGCTGTCATATACTGCATCCAGATGGCAGCGGCGGTTACCGAGTCCATGCCTTCCGGTGCCGGTAGCAGGATACCGGTGGGCACGATCGCCTCGTCCGCCCAGATGCCATAATCACCTTGGCTTATCCGGGGCAGGACGCATACACGCTGGCCCATCTCGTAGTCGCTCACACCTTCGCCGACTGCTAGAATAGTGCCGACCCCTTCATAGCCGACCAGGCTGGGGAGCTGCGGCTGCACGGGATATTGGCCCGCGCGGTACATGGCCTCTGCACGGTTGAGGCCCACCGCCTCCACCTTGATGCGCACCTCGCCTGCGCCAGGCGCACCGATGTCCAACTCGTCGATCACCAGCTTTTCCGGTCCGCCGGTCTCGTGGAAACGCATTACCCTGGTCACATCATCTCTCCCTTTTCAGCCATTCTTGCCGGTGGCGCGAAGCGCTGTCCAGCGCGTGGATGTGTCAGATTGTATACGCCAAAAGAAAGGGGCCCCATCGGAAGATGGAGCCCCTGACTTTTCAGTTTTTTTGCTTCGATTAGAACTGGAGGTTCGCACCGAAGTAGAAGCGACGGCCGTTGGTGTCGTAGAACGTCGAGTTGTACGAACCACCCGACAGCTGACCCAGCGACGGATCGGCTGCAGTGTTGATGTTGCCCAGCGGCGGAGCCTTGTTAAACAGGTTATCAACACCGAAGCGCAGGTTCACTGCGTCGTTCACCGAGTAGGTGCCGTTCAGGCTGAACAGGTTGTACGAGGGGAAGCCAGTGGTCGGCGTGGAAGCACCGATCTGAGCTTCGGTCGCGTCTTCAACCGACGGACGGTGCTGCCACTGCAGAGTCACCGTTGCCGGACCAACGGCGTAGCCGACGTTGGCGAAGATGCGATACTCGAACACACCACTGTTCAGGCCGTTTTCACCCGTACCGAGCGTGCCGACATAGTCGACCATCGGGAGGATGCCGGCGAGCGACGTGGACTTGAAATCAATCTGGTAGTTAGCCAGAAGGTTCACGTTCAGCGTGCCCGGACCAACGTCCATGCCCCAGTCGAGCTGAGTGTCGATGCCGGAGAGCTTGAACTCGCCGTTGTTCACGTAAGTACGGTTCACGTTGCCGAGACCACCGGTCGCGTTACGCGGCACGTTCTGACAGAACTGCGAGTTGGCAACGTCAAGGTCGCTACCAGCCCATGCCGGGTTCAGAGCCGGATCGTAGCACTGCTGGAGTGCAACGCCCACGGTCTGTTCACCGATCGCGTCCTTCACGTGGATCGAATACCAGTCAACCGACAGACGAAGGCGGCTGAGAGCTTCGCCAGCAAAGGGCGAGTTCACAACGACACCGGCAGTCCAAGTGTTCGCGGTTTCCGGAACCAGGTTGGCGTTACCAACGGTGGTCGGGAAGGCGAAGCCGAAGGTCGAGCTGCTCTGCACGCCGCTATAGTAGTTGGTCGCTGCACTTGCATCGCCCGACTGGGCCATCTGGATGCGGCAGACTGCTTCTACACGGGCACCGTTAGCGTTGCCACCGGCGAATGCGTCACCGTCTTGGTTTGCCGAGAACGACAGGGGGTTCGCCAGCGAGCAGGGGTCACCAGCGGTGTTGACACCGAAGGTCTGCTGCGCAGCAAGGAAAAGCTCACCAATGTTCGGCGCACGTTCTGCACGGTTAAAACCGCCGCGGAGACGCAGCCAGTCGGTCACTTCCCAGTCACCCAGGATCTTGTAGGTGTAGCTGGTACCCGTGGTAGAGTAGTCAGACATACGACCACCAAGTTCCAGGTTGAACTGCTCAACGAGGGGCAGGTCAGACAGAACCGGGATCAGCAGTTCGCCGTACAGTTCATGCACGTCGAACGACGCGTCCACGTTGCCGCTCGGGTAGATACCCAGAGCCTGATCCTGGAAGGAGCGGCCCTGCGTGGTGAGCGTGTCGTTGTCGAATTGGTACTGCAGCTCACGGAAGCTGCCACCAATAGCGATGCCGACTTCACCGGCCGGAAGATCAAGCAGTCCACCGCTGACGTTGAACTCAGCAATTGTCTGCGTCACTTCACCGCGATTTTTCAGGTCAGCGCGGATCGCTTCAAGACAGTCCTCCGAGAAGCCACCTGCTGGCGGGTTGAACAAGTTCAGACCGGTCGTACAAGAAGCGTCCGAGGCACCGAAACCGAAGTTAGGTGAACCCTGATTACCCTTCTGGTAGAAACCTTCGCCGAAGTTAGGTGCCCCCATAACGGCCTGGAAACGCGACAGCGAGTAGATGCCGGTCTGCTTGGCGTAGGTCGACGAGATTCCGTGGCTGACAAAAGCTTCCCAGACGAAGGAGGTGCTCGGGATAGAGCCTTCCAGGCCGGCGGTCAGGTTGTAAGTGGTAACATCCGTAAACGTTTCACGATCGTCAAACAGCAGGGATTGAACAGTGAATGGTGCCGTTGGATTTGGACGGCTGTCGAGCAACGTCTGCATTGCCGCCGGCAAAATACCAGCATCAAGTCCGGCAGGATCAATATCAACTGTCCAGCCGTTGACGGCCGGGCCCGGCTCATTGCGGGTAAAGGTCTCAACGTGGCTAAAGAGAGCCTGACCAAACACGCCGATCCAATCATTGATCTCATAATTTCCGCGTGCAAACGCGTTATATCGAGTAAGTGGCAGGATCAGGTAAAGGTTTGTGTTATTTGTACCAATAGCACCGTTGATCGATTGCTTGTAAGCAGGATCATCAAGCGGTGCGTTCTCGTTTCCAAAGTTTGAGCCAGTTCCATTCGCGCCGATGGTGAAAGGCACGCCCGCAGAGGTAAGATAAATATTGGTCCGCGGAGAGGTGGCAGTCGCGTTCGGGAAAACTGTTGTGTAATCAGGGTTATTCCCAAAACCCGAAGAGAACCCTGCAGCCGGGATAAAGAACTGCGTGCCGCCGATGTTCGGGTTGGCCCACAGGTCCTGGTACCAGCTGCGATCGCGCTGGAAGTTTGCTTCACGCGTGTTCATCGACATCGCGAGGGACACGTTGCCGCGGCCGTCAGCGAAGTCAGCACCCATGATGCCCGACAGCTGGTATTCGAAGTTGTCGCCTTCCTGGGTGATGCCAACCTGGCCATCCAGTTCAAGACCTTCGAAGTTCTTCTTCAGGATGAAGTTGGTAACACCGGCCACAGCGTCAGCACCGTAGGTTGCCGATGCACCGCCGGAGATCACTTCGACGCGCTCAATAGCGGCCGAGGGGATCGTGGAGATGTCGACCACGCCCGAGGCGTTGCCCGGGGTGCCGCGACGGCCGTCGATCAGGACGAGGTTACGGTTGGTACCGATACCGCGCAGCGACACGGTTGCAGCACCCGGAGTGTTGGTTGCGGTCGGCTGAATGTCGCCGCCAGCAGTCGGGGTCTGCGCCGGAACGAACTGCGGCAGACGGTTGAGGTTGGATTCGATTGCAGCCGTAGACGACTGTTCCAGCAGTGCTTCGTCAACTGTGACGAACGGGCTGTTGGAATTGAAGTCCTGGGTAGCAATGCGCGAACCAGTAACGATGATGCGATCTTCTTCCTGGTTCTCGTCCTGAGCGAATGCCGGTGCGGCAAACGCGAGGGTGCTGGCCCCACCGGCCAGCAGCACGGCCTTGAAGACCGCCTTGTTGCTAAAACTCCTCACTTGGTGCTCCCTTCACAGTGAACGCGGGGAATAGATCCCCCGCAATTTCCAGATCCTGCCTTCAGGGGTGACATCAGTGTGAACCGATGCCCGCTGCCCACGCCGATAATTCGGCAGGGCCC
>CAZYAL010000001.1:117386-123495 GCA_964645635.1 uncultured Sphingomonadaceae bacterium
CAATGTGCAAATTAGGCATAGGGGTGTTGCCAAGCTGCATCGCAAGCTAAACTTCCGTCTCTGGTCCAGCATCTTGACTTTGTCTGAAGGCATTTGCGTTTTGAAAATCAAGGCCGCCCCACTAGGGGGATTGCGGCTAAGCGGCTCACCATTTATGCCTCCGTAAAAGAGCGATGGCGAAGGTGAGGACTGGATGGAATCCGCAAAGGAGGAAGGCCCGAATAATGGGCAGCCCGGCGAACTGGTTGTTTCCGACTGGCGCCTCGCCTTGCTCGATCATGCTGGCAATCTGCGCAGCGAAGTCCTGAAGTCCGGCCCTGCTAGCGCGCTCAGCTTCGAGATGACACCTCAAATGCTGGCAGTTGTCGAAGGTGCACTGGGGCCAATGTCGCAGGAAGCATTGCGCATTATTGAAGCGTATACATTGGGTTCGGTTGCCGTATCAGACGTCAAGGACGGTGGTGCCGGAAAACCGCAGCCGCCGGAGTTCAGCGCACGGCTCAATATCATTCTGAACGGTATCGAACCCAACGTTTTCGCCTCAGAAAATGAACCGCGTTCTCCAGCCATTATACAGAGCGAACTGTGGCAGCTGCTCTACAAGGTGCGCGAGAGCGCCGAGATGGCGTATGCGCGCGAATTAGACCTGGTTGAACTCGATCGCCGTATCCTGTTCCTGCTTCATAATATCGGGCCGTTGGTTCCGGCGGAGATTTCGACCGCGGTGGGGGTAGACAAGGCGCAAGTTAGCCGTTCGGTCAAGCGCATGCTGGAAATCAAGATGATCGAGCGTGAGCAGTTGCGTTCGCCTCTAAAGCTGACGCGCAAGGGGAGGGAGCACAGCGAGCGCCTGCTCCGTTTGGCAGACCTGCGCAATCGCGAGCTGACCTTCGATATTGGTGACGAAGAGCTTGAGAAGTTCTTCGTAGTTATTGAGAAGCTTCTTGATCAGGCCGTTGTTTTATATGAACAAGAGCGCGAATATAATTACACGCAGGAAATGCGCCAATTCCCGCGACCGGGTGCCGCAGTCGAAAGCGAAAGCAGGAGCGCAGGGTGTGAGAAGATTGTTCTCGATCGCTCCCGATTAATCTCCCCTCTGATGACGCTCAGCGCCTATTTCAGCCGCAGTGGATCGCTAACGTTCAAGCGGTTGACCAAGCTATCCAATTTCGAAGCCTGGGTACTCAACGAAATCGGTCGCGATCCGCCGCTGGCATGGGACGCGCTGGTGAACCGCATTGATCGCGACCATAGCCAGGCGGGGCGTACGGTGAATGCGCTGCTCAAGCGCGGGCTGATCGTGCGTGAAGGCAAGCCTGGCAGGCGGCACGGCCGCTTTTCACCGAGTTACGAGGGGCAAAAACTCTTCGAGTTAATCCAGGATGCCAGCCGCAAGCGCAGCGCATTCCTCCTCGCGCCGCTATCTCAGTTTGAGCGGGACAGCTTTCTCACGACATTCGACAAGATCAGGCGTAACGCCGTGGTCCAGCTCGAACGGGAACGGGCTTTCGAGGAGTTGGCGAAGTCCTGAGCGCGTCCGCCCCGGCAATACGGCTTACTCGACGCGTTCGACGCGAACCGATTGCTGGCCATTGAAGCGCATCAGGAAACTGCCGAGCGAGGCGCGATTAATCTCCACTTCCGAACCTCGACGCGGCACCCGGTAGTTGCTCGGCACACTGTCAGCAAAACGCCATGTAGCACCATCCTCTAGCGTGATCACATAGCGGCCTGCGCCAACCTGCTGCACTTCGGCGACCCGTGCGATCAGTTTCTGCAATTCGCCGGGGCGGGCTTGGAAGCGCTCTGGGCCGCGAATGTCCTCCGCGCCAAAGCCTTCTCGTCCTGTCGTCCTGCGCACAGCTGAACCGCTAGGGCTGGAGAGCACTGCACCTGAGCCACTGACCACTGTTTCGCCGGGGATGGTGCGCGGGTTGGCGCCCGTTGCACGAATGTTGTTGTCATAGCAGGCGAGGCGTGCACTTGGATCGTCGATCCGGGCGCATTCACGCATGATATTGAGGACAACGTCATCGGCAATTTGGGCAGAAGCCGGGGCGGAGATGGCTGCGATGGCAGCGGCTCCGGCAAGGAACAAGGTGGCGCGATGCGCGGTCATGACAGGTGTAAACTCCCTCTTTCTAGCCCTACAGTGGCGATCAGCCACTATCTGCGCAAGTTGATTGCGCGGGTTTGAATAGACAATCACTCCTAAGCGCCCGGCGCGCCTGCATCAATCCCGCCTGATGCTGTTATCCTCGCGTTGGCGCTGGGCTTCCGCGATCGATCAGAATCCCTGCAATTCGCAGCAGGTTAGGATGAGTCGATTATCCAGTGGATTGGCCATTGTGACTTTGCATGCAACTGGATGCTCGGGGCGGAGTGTGACCGGCCGGAGACTGTTGTTTGCAACATTCTTTCGAGTGTTGCGAAAACCACGTTGAAAGTACTTGAATCAGGGGAGGAACTATGATTCTTTAAGATTATGAACATGGCATCGAGTAAACGCGAAAAACGAATCCAGCTTTTAGCGCTGGTATGGCTGCTGTGCCTTGGTGCTCTCGCCCTAGCAGGTCCGTTCGGCTTGTTGTCTTGGAGCGAGAAGAGCGCGCTGCTCGACGCGCGAGAAGCGCAAATTTCGCAATTGCAGAAAGATGCTGCAGTTCTGTCCAACAAGGTTGAATTGCTTGATCCTGACAATGTCGATCCTGACCTCGCCAGCGAGCTGGTGCGTCACAACTTGAATGTCGCACATCGCGACGAATATGTGATAGAGCTCGACGCGAAGCGCTGAGGGTTAATCCAGTAAGGTTTTCTAACCATATGGGTTTCTCAGCGCATCGCCCCATTGCGCGCCTGTGTTTCACTTGCCTATAGGGGTCGTGCAACAAGCATCGCTCCACGCGGCGCGCACAAGGACACGAATTTTGGCAAGAGCATCAACCCCCTCCGCCTCGAAGGCAAAGCGGGCCACGGCGAAAAAGGCCCCGGCAAAACAGGTAGAATCGGTCGAAAATTTTGAACTTCCCAGCCTGCAGGACAGCTTCGAAAAGTCGAAGCGATACACCGCTAGCGAGGAGGAATTGCTCACCTTCTACAAAAAGATGCTGTTGATCCGCCGATTCGAGGAAAAGGCCGGCCAGCTTTACGGCCTCGGACTGATCGGCGGCTTCTGCCACCTCTACATCGGCCAGGAAGCTGTCGCCGTGGGCCTGCAAAGCGCGCTGGAAGAGGGAAAAGATAGCGTAATCACCGGTTATCGTGACCACGGCCACATGCTTGCATACGGGATCGACCCTAAGGTTATCATGGCAGAGCTGACTGGGCGCGCGGCTGGAATCAGCCGCGGCAAGGGTGGCTCGATGCACATGTTCAGCACCGAACACGCGTTTTACGGTGGCCACGGCATCGTTGGTGCACAGGTCTCGCTGGGTGGTGGGCTCGCGTTCGCGCACCAGTACAACGAGGATGGCGGGCTGTGCGTGGCCTATTTTGGTGATGGCGCTGCCAACCAGGGCCAGGTTTACGAAACGATGAACATGGCCGCGCTGTGGAACCTTCCGATCATCTTCGTGGTCGAAAACAACCAATACGCGATGGGTACTGCGGTGCGCCGTTCCAGCGCGGAAACCGAATTCCATCGTCGTGGCACTGCGTTCCGCATTCCTGGCATGGATGTGAACGGCATGGATGTGCTCGAAGTGCATCAGGCAGCCAGGATCGCCGTGGAGCATGTACGCGGCGGTAATGGCCCGGTGCTGATGGAGCTCAACACCTATCGCTATCGCGGTCACTCCATGTCTGACCCGGCAAAGTACCGTACACGTGAAGAAGTGCAGGGCGTTCGAGAAAAGAGCGACCCGATCGAGCTGGCCAAGGCCGAATTGATGAAGCTGGGTGTCAGTGAGGACAAGTTGAGGGGCATCGACAAAGGTATTCGCTCCGCCGTTGGCGAAGCTGCAGAATTTGCTGAAACCTCTCCTGAACCGGAACCAGAAGAGCTCTATACTGACGTGCTGGTGGGAGAATACTGATGGCTATCGAATTGAAGATGCCTGCTCTTTCTCCGACGATGGAGGAAGGCACGCTGGCTAAGTGGTTGGTCAAGGAAGGCGACACGGTCTCCACTGGGGACGTGCTGGCCGAGATCGAAACTGACAAGGCCACGATGGAATTCGAGAGCATCGACGAAGGCGTTGTCGGCAAAATCCTGGTGGAAGAAGGCGCACAGAACGTTGCTGTCGGTACCGTGATTGCGATCCTCGCAGGTGAAGGCGAAGATGTTGCTGACGTGGAAGTTCCCGCTGCTGCAAACGAGGCGGTATCTGACACAGCGGAAACCCAGCCTGCGGTCGCTGCCGCTGCAGAAAAGACTGCTTCCAAGCCGCGCGCCGCTGATCCGGAAATTCCGGTGGGCACGAACATGGCTAACCTCACCGTGCGCGAGGCGCTACGTGACGCCATGGCTGAGGAAATGCGCCTGGATCCGCGCGTCTTTGTGATGGGTGAGGAAGTGGCGGAGTACCAGGGTGCCTACAAGGTGACTCAGGGGCTGCTTGAGGAATTCGGCCCCAAGCGCGTGATCGATACGCCGATCACCGAATACGGCTTTGCCGGTATCGGCACCGGTGCGGCGATGGGGGGCTTGCGCCCGATCGTCGAATTCATGACGTTCAACTTTGCCATGCAGGCGATTGACCACATCATCAACTCGGCTGCCAAGACCAACTACATGTCCGGCGGCCAGATGCGCTGCCCGGTGGTGTTCCGCGGCCCCAACGGCGCGGCCAGCCGCGTTGCGGCGCAGCACAGCCAAAACTATGCCCCATGGTATGCCAGCGTACCGGGACTGATCGTGATCGCACCCTATGATTCCTCGGACGCCAAGGGGCTGCTGAAGGCTGCCATCCGCTGCGATGATCCGGTAATCTTCCTTGAAAATGAGCTGGTCTATGGCAACAGCTTCGAGGTGGCCCAGCTTGACGATCATGTGCTGCCGATCGGCAAGGCGCGGATCGTGCGCGAGGGTTCGGATGTCACCATAGTATCTTATTCCATCGGCGTGAAATTCGCTCTGGAAGCTGCTGAGCAGCTGGCAGAGGATGGTATCGATGCCGAAGTGATTGACCTGCGCACGCTGCGCCCGCTCGATACCGAAACGGTTCTGGAAAGCCTTGCCAAGACCAACCGCGTAGTCGTGGTCGAAGAAGGCTGGCCGGTCTGTTCCATTGCGTCGGAGATCATTGCCGTGTGCATGGAGCAGGGCTTCGACCATCTTGATGCCCCGGTCACCCGCGTGTGCAACGAGGATGTGCCGCTGCCTTATGCTGCAAACCTTGAAAAGCTTGCTTTGATCGATGCGTCGCGCATCGTCGCTGCGGTGAAGAAGGTTTGCTACAAGGGCTGACTTTCCACGCAAGGTAAAGAATCAGGAAGGGGCGGCTATCCCGAAGTCGCCCTTTTTTGGTTGTCGTCAGATGGCGATGCAGTTTTCGGAAGAACAGGTCTTAGTGCTGCTTGAGCAACTCGATGTGCATAAACCAGTTCAATCGCTGTCCGCGCTGAAACTGGTCGTACCGAAGCTGGAGCAATCGGCGACCTTATCCGTATCGTCCGGGTTAAGCTGGTAAATCTGCCTCAGGTCACGGTCATCGCGGACCGTGAAGCTGGCCTTGGATCTGATGGTGCTCGGGAATCCATAGGGATTGCCGAGCAGCGGATCATATTCATAAACGAGTTCGAGGAACATCACTGCTCCGTCACGAAAGGCTAGCACTTCCTCGCCATCGGGGCCCATTCCAGGGAAGACAGTGTCGAGACCATCACCCTCATCACCGTAGCTTGAAATGTGGTCCAGTGCGCTCACGCAGCGTTGCCAGTAGATATACTTTTCATCATCCGTGCCTGGCACCACCTCCAGGCTTCTGAGGATGACACGCCCGCGGGCATAAAGCTCAATGTTGTCACCAGCCTGTACCTGTGCACAAAGCGGTGCCTCGGATTTGAGGTTAACCCCTCTTAACTATGGCCGTGCAAACAGCCAAAATCCGGGTCAAATTGAGGTGTTGCGATAAGCCTGCTGTGGTGGCATCCGCATTGCCCCGAT
>CAZYAL010000001.1:123595-132688 GCA_964645635.1 uncultured Sphingomonadaceae bacterium
GTCAAATTGAGGTGTTGCGATAAGCCTGCTGTGGTGGCATCCGCATTGCCCCGATGTCCTCGCAATCCTTACCCCTCGCTCAGCGCCTAGCGCTTTCCTATGCCCCGGCGGCTTCGCGGGAGGATGTCCTTAGCCTGCTGCTGCTCGATGCGCGGCTGGCGGCTGTGGCGCACGTGGGCGGAGAGGTGATGATCGCGCAGATCAAGCTGGCCTGGTGGCGGGAGCGGCTGGGAGAAAACCCGGCGAGGTGGCCCAAGGGTGAGCCGTTGCTGGAACGGTTGCAACAAGGGGGGCTTGCCCCGGCACAGTTGGTGCCGCTGGTTGACGGTTGGGAGCACTTGCTAGTCGAGGAAGCGAGCGCAGATTCTGTCAATGCGGTTGTGTCAGCGCGGGCAGAAGCCTGGGCGCTATTGTGCAATGAAACAGATGCAAGGGATCGAGTGTCTAAAGCAGGACGTCACTGGGCGCTGGCAGACCTTGCGCTATCTTTTCCCGAACTACGCGAGATGATCAACCAGTCGGGACAGCTGACAGGAACGGGTAATTCTGCGCGGCTGCCACGCCAGCTTCGAACGCTGGCGGTGCTACGCGCTTTGGCAGTGCGGGCAAATCAGCGCAGCAGCCACGATCTGCTTGACGGACCGGCGGCAGTGGCAGTGGCCTTGCGGGTGGGGCTGTTCGGACGCTAACCTACTCATGTATTCAGAGGATTCGCCATGAACCGCATCGTACTGGGGTTATTTGGCGCACTGGCCATGGTCGGGCTTGGCTTGTTTTGGATCCAGGGCAGGGCAGAGGTTGAGGAAGGCGGGCCGCCTCCCGGTACTCCAGTGCAACAGGAGCCGGTGGATCCCGCAGCTCTGCCTTTTGCCGATATCGAGGGGATGCAAGGGCCTGCTCCTCCAGAGAGCACCGAACTGACCCGCGAGGAGCGGCGGTTCTATCGCTATGACCGCAATCGCGACCGACGGATCACGCGCAACGAGATGATGTCCAGCTGCACCGATTCCTTCCGCAAGCTCGATAAGGATCGCAACAATTTGCTCACCTTCGAGGAATGGGCGGTGTCCACATCCGAGCGGTTCGAGGCAATGGATGCCGATAGCAATGGCTGGCTGAGCCAGTTGGAATTCGCCACAAGCGCCCGCGAAAGCCGCTAGATCTTTCGCCTCAGGCCGCGACCGCTGCTGCGCCTGCCAGCCATTCGCCGAAATCGGCCTTGGCGCGATCGGTATAGGCTTCCTTGCGTGCCTTCTTGTTCACGCTGTGCAGCGGCGGGAAAAGCCCGAAATTGATGTTCATGGGCTGGTAGTCACACGCCTCGGCATCGCCCGTGATATGCGACAGCAGCGCACCCATTGCCGTGGTGGCGGGCGGGTTGACCCATTTCTCGCCAGCAAGCTCTGCCGCGGCCATCATGCCGGCAAGCAAGCCCACTGCACTGCTTTCGACGTAGCCCTCGCAACCCGTAACCTGCCCGGCAAAGCGAATGTGTTCACCGCCTTTCAGCCGCAGCTGACGATCGAGCAGCATGGGCGAATTGATGAAGGTGTTACGGTGCATGCCGCCAAGACGAGCGAATTCGGCTTTTTCGAGGCCCGGAATGGTTCGGAATAGTTCGACCTGCGCGCCGTATTTCATCTTGGTCTGGAAGCCGACCATGTTCCACAGTGTGCCGAGCTTGTTGTCTTGCCGCAGCTGCACCACGGCATAGGCCCAGCGCCCGTTGGGGTGTTCTTCGGTGGCCCAATGCGGGTTGTCGAGCCCGACAGGTTTCATAGGCCCGAAGCGCAGCGTTTCTACTCCGCGCTCTGCCATCACCTCGATCGGCATGCAGCCTTCGAAATAGGGGGTGTCAGCCTCCCATTCCTTGAAGTCGCCCTTCTCGGCATCCATCAGGCCCTGATGAAAGGCGAGGTACTGCTCCTTGTTCATCGGGCAGTTGATGTAATCCTTGCCGCCCTTGTCCCAGCGCGCGGCCTTCCAGCAGATGTCCATATCGATGCTGTCGTGATGCACGATGGGCGCGATGGCATCGAAAAAGGCGAGGCGGTCTTCGCCAGTAGCTTTCACGATGCTCTGGGCGAGCGATTGCGCTGTCAGCGGACCGGTCGCGACGATGGTTATTCCCGAAGTCGGCAAATTGCCCACCACTTCGCGTACGATCTCGATATTGGGGTGGTCTTCCAGCGTCTTCTGCACTTCGGCGGAGAAGACATCGCGATCCACCGCCATCGCGCTGCCCGCAGGGACACGGGCCTTCTCGCCAGCGCGCATGATGAGGGAATCCAGGCGCCGCATTTCATGATGCAGCAGGCCCACGGCGTTTTTGGTATCATCGTCGCTGCGGAAGGAGTTGGAGCAGACGAGTTCCGCCAGCCCGTCTGTCTGGTGCGCCGGTGTCTCTCCGCCGCCACCGCGCATTTCCGAAAGTTTCACTCGGATGCCGCGCTTTGCCAACTGCCACGCAGCTTCGCTTCCGGCAAGGCCGCCGCCGATGATGTGTACCTGATGTGCCATGAGGCGCTCAAATAGAGACAGGTGGGCCGTCGTGCAATCACTCCGGCTGCGTAGCGCTCTCCCGGTCGGGAAATAGTCACCGCAAATACCCTGTCTTGCTGTGGCAAGGTGAGCTGAAGCCAGCACTGGGGCTTGCTGGATGGCGTGTTTTCCGCCACCCACTCGCTTCTGGAGGAGATTGCCTTGAGCAGACGTGCACTTGCCGAGAAACGCCCATTCCTGCTGCTGTCCTTCGCAGCGGCGTTGGCGTTCTATTACCTGCGCTTCACGCATTTCCCTGAAGCCTATCTCATGGTGGTGAAGGGGGCTGGCGTCGCTTTGCTGGCCACCTATACCTTTGCTCGCCATTCCAGCCCTGACGGGCGACTGTTGGGATGGGCACTTGGCGCGGCAGCTCTGGGTGACATGGCGATGGAATTCGACGCGCGGATCGGCGGTCTGCTGTTCTTCCTGTTCCATGTGTTGGCGATGGGCGTGTTCCTGCGCAACAGGCAGGAGGCTGCGACGGGATCGCAAAGCTGGGTCGTAGGACTAACCTTGTTGCTCACCCCGGTGATTGCCTGGCTCTTGCCGGCAGACCGCGATGCGGCATGGGAAGTTGGGCTATATGGCCTCGCATTGGGCGGCATGGCTTCCAGCGCATGGGCGAGCAAGTTCCCGCGATACCGCGTGGGCGCGGGCGCGATGCTGTTCCTCGCCAGCGACATGCTTATCTTCGCTGACATGGGCCCGCTGCAGGATCACTTCCTGCCGGAATATATGGTTTGGCCGATCTACTACCTCGGCATGTTCCTGATCACGACCGGCGTGGTGCAGACCCTGCGCAAGCGGGATCCGGAATTGCGGGTGGTGAATTAGGGAAAGAGAGGTTTAGGCGGAGAAGTTTATTCCTCCTCGCCTTGGCCCTCATCCAGATTGCTGTCGCGATCCACGGTTGTATCCGGGGCAGTCTCATTTCCACCGCCACGACGCTCGACCATTTCCTCGACGACCGATACCTCACCGTCGTTTTCCGGCGCTTCCTGCTCGTCGATGCGCACGGCTGAGACGACGTGCTCGTCCTTGCCGACATCGAACAGGCGCACGCCAGAAGTGTTGCGACCAAGAATGCGCAGGGAATCGAGGCCGATGCGGATCAGCTTGGCCTTGTCCGTCACCAGCATGAGCTGGTCTGCACGGGTAGCGGTAAAGCTGGCGACCACGAGGCCGTTGCGGTTGATGTTGTCGATGTTGACCACACCCTGGCCGCCACGTCCGGTCTGGCGGTATTCGTAGGCACTCGACATCTTGCCGTAGCCGTTCGAACAAACAGTGAGGATGAATTCCTCGACATCGGCCATCGCCTGCTGCGCTTCGGAAAGCGGTGGTGCGTCCTCATTGCCCTTCCACGGGGCGACGCGCAGGTATTCCTCCCGCTCTTCCATACTGGGCAGGTCGCCCCGAAGGATCGAAAGCGAGATGACCTGGTCACCTTCGCGCAAGGTCATGCCGCGAACGCCGGTGGAAGTACGCGAGGTGAATTCGCGCAGTTCCTCGGCTGCGAAGCGGATTGCCTTGCCCTCGCGGCTTGCCAGCAGCACGTGGTCTGACGGATCTAGCAGGGCAACGCCGATAAGCTTGTCGTCAGAACCTTCATCGAAGCGCATCGCCAGCTTGCCGTTGGAGGGGATGTTGGCGAAGGCATCCATCGAGTTCTTGCGGATCGAGCCACTCGCGGTGGCGAACACCACCGACAGCGCCCCCCAGCTGCTTTCATCCTCGGGCAGCGGCAGGACCTGCGCAATCGTCTCGTCCTTGTCGAGCGCGGGCAGCAGGTTGATGATCGGGCGGCCGCGCGTGTTCGGCCCGCCTTCGGGCAGTTTCCATACCTTCAGTCGATAGACCTTGCCGGCAGTGGAGAAGAACAGCACCGGGTTGTGAGTGCTGGTGACGAACATGTTGGAAATGGCGTCCTCGTCCTTCGTGGACATGCCCGCACGGCCCTTTCCGCCGCGGTTCTGTGCCCGGAAGGTGGAGAGCGGCGTGCGCTTGATATAGCCATCCAGCGTTACGGTAACGACCATTTCGTCTCGCTCGATCAGGTCTTCGTCTTCCAGCCCGTCATAAGCAGGAGCGATCTCGGACTTGCGCGGCGTGGCGTAGAGATCGCGGATCTCTTGCAGCTCCTGTCGCATCACCTGATAGAGCTTTACCCGGTCGGCCAGGATCGAGAGATACTCCTCGATCTCAAGCGCCAGTTCCCTCAGCTCATCGCCGATCTCGTCACGGCCGAGCGCGGTCAGGCGGTGCAGACGCAGGTCGAGGATAGCCTTCACCTGCCGTTCGGAAAGGCGATAGGTGCCACCAGCCTCATCAGCCGTTGGTTCGATTGCTTCAACAAGGCGGATATATTGCGCGATGTCGCCAATCGGCCATTCCTTGGCGAGCAGCTTGCGACGCGCCTCGCCCGGATTGGGCGAAGACCGGATCATCGCCACGACTTCGTCTAGGTTCGACACTGCGACGACCAGGCCGAGCAAGATGTGCGCCCTGTCCCGCGCCTTGTTCAGTTCGAACTTGGTTCGCCGCGTGATTACCTGCTCGCGGAACTGGATGAAGGACTGGATGATGTCGCGCAGCGTCAGCGTTTCCGGCCTGCCGCCGCGAATGGCGAGCATGTTGGCCGGGAAGCTGGATTGCGCGGGCGTGTAGCGCCAGATCTGGTTGAGCACGACCTCGGGCGAGGCATCGCGCTTGAGGTCCACCACAACGCGCACACCTTCGCGACTGGATTCGTCGCGAATATCGGAAACGCCTTCGATCCGCTTGTCTTTCGCGGCATCGGCGATCTTCTCCACAAGGCCGGACTTGCCGACCTGGAAGGGAATGGAGGTGAAGACAATGCTCTCGCGATCACCGCGCGTCTTCTCGATTTCATGCCGACACCGCATCATGATCGAGCCGCGGCCGGTGGTATAGGCCGAGCGCGCACCGCTTTGGCCAAGGATCAGCGGCGATGTAGGAAAGTCAGGCCCCGGAATGATCTCGAACAGCTGTTCCGAGGTGATCCCCGGATCATCCATATAGGCAAAACATCCGTCGATAACCTCGCCAAGATTATGCGGCGGAATATTGGTCGCCATGCCCACAGCGATACCGCCTGCACCATTGACGAGCAGGTTGGGGAAGCGCGCAGGCAGGACTGTAGGCTCTGCACGCGAACCGTCATAGTTGTCGACGAAATCGACCGTATCCTTGTCGAGATCTTCGAGCAGTGCATTGGCCACGCGCGCCAAGCGGCTTTCCGTGTAGCGCATGGCAGCCGGCGGATCCGGGTCCATACTGCCGAAGTTGCCCTGACCATCGATCAGGGGAACGCGCAGCGACCAGTCCTGCGTCATGCGGGCGAGGGCATCGTAAATCGCGCTGTCGCCATGCGGGTGGTATTTACCCATCACGTCACCGACAATCAGCGCCGACTTGCGATAAGGCTTTCCGGCAACATAGCCGCCTTCCTGGCTGGCAAACAGTATGCGGCGATGCACCGGCTTCAAACCGTCGCGCACATCTGGCAGCGCACGGCTCACGATCACGCTCATCGCGTAATCGAGATAACTCGTCTTCATCTCATCGACGATGTCAATGCGATCATATTCGCCCGCGCCCTCGGGCGACAAACCGTCTTCGTGTTCTTCGCTCACCTGCGTTCCGTCGCCTTGTTATTAATGTCTCTTGGTGACGCTTTGGACCCTAGGGGAGAATGCCCCGGCAAGCACGGTCAAAGACCCTCGAAATGTGGGCTTATCCACACTTGGGGTTACGAAGCTGAACAAATGGGTAAGGGGAGTGTTCAAACGCCATTCAGGGCATTTCGCCGAAACCCTATTTGCAATCTCGCGCATCCTAATGCACTAGCGCGATCCGAAACTGATGAGGCCGGAGAAAGCGGCCTGCCACATCCTTCAGGAGAGTTGATTGATGCTTCGTACCCACCGCACCGCGCGCCGCAACCCGGCAAAGAGTTTCGCTTCGGCCCTGGCCATGGCGTTCGCTCTGGCTGGTGGCGCAGCCGTTTCCACCAGCGTTGTTCCGGTCGCTGCTGCCGCGCAGGATTACACCAAGGAATTTGTCCAAGCTTACCAGCCAGTTGCAGATGTTGTGAATGCTGAAGACGGCGATGTCGCCTCGATCATTCCGCAGCTGGACACCCTCGAAGCGCTCGCCCAAACGGCGGACGATCGTGATGCGCTTGGCGGCCTGATGGTTACGGCGGGCGGCAAGGCGTCGTCCATTGAAACCCAGCGTCGTGGCTTGGAAATGCGCCTTGCGGCAGGCAAGCTGCCGCCCGAAGCTGTGCCGCAATATTACTGGTACCTCGGCAACTTTGCCCTGCGCATGGAAGATTATAACGCTGCGCGCGATGCTCTGAATGCTGCCCGTGCTGCTGGCTGGACTGATGATGATCCGGTCGGCCTGATCGCTGAAACCTATTACCAGCAGGACGATGCTACCGGAGGTGTGAACTTCATTGAGAACGAGGTGAACAGCGCCGTGGCTGCAGGCGTCGTGCCGCCGGCAAACTGGATGCTGCGCGGACTTGTGACAGCGTATAACACCGATAACGTGGATGCGGCGACGAAGGCCGGCCTCATGCTGGTCGAGCATCAACCTTCGCAGACGCACTGGCTGAACGCGTTGCAGGTGGCCAATGCGCTGGCTGACGTCGATGAGAGCGTGCAGCTCGACATTCTGCGCCTGATGCGCGTTACCGATACGCTGACCGATGACAGCGAATATGTTCGTTACATCCGCGCTGCGGACCCGCGCATCATGTCGAACGAAATCGACGGCTTGCTGGCAGATGCGCTGCGCGAAGGCCTGTTTGAAGCCAACGATCTCTATGTGCAGGATGTTCGCAGCACCTTGAACTCGCGTATGGCTGGTGATCGCGCGGAAGCTCCGTCAATGGTCGCTGAAGCTGAAGCCGATGCATCCGGCGAAAGCGCGATGCTGGCAGGTGACGTGCTGCTCTCCCTCAGTGACTGGGCAGGTGCTGAAGCTATGTACGCCATGGCTGCGGAAAAGGGTGGTGCAGAAGTCGACATCAACCTCGCACTGCTGCGCACCGGAATGATGCAGGCTCGCCAAGGCAAGGGCGCGGAAGCTGTCGCCACGCTGTCACAAGTGACTGGCCCGCGCGAACTGCCGGCAAAGTTCTGGGCAGCCTACGCCAAGACGCTGTAAGCGACAGACTTCCGCTTTTGCGGATACAATAAAGGCGCGAAAGGGTTTTCCTTTTCGCGCCTTTTCTCTGTCTGGCAGTGGTTTGCTGCGCGTTCAGACGTTGAACTTGAACAGCAACACGTCGCCATCCTGAACAAGGTATTCCTTGCCTTCCTGGCGCAACTTGCCAGCATCCCTTGCGCCGGATTCACCGCCCAGTGAAACATAATCGTCAAAGCCGATCGTCTCCGCACGGATGAAGCCGCGTTCAAAATCTGTGTGAATTTCGCCAGCGGCCTGTGGGGCCTTGGCATCGGCAGGTGTAGTCCACGCGCGGGCTTCCTTGGGGCCACAGGTGAAGAAGGTCTTCAGGCCGAGCAGCTTGTAGCCTGCGCGGATGACCCGGCTGAGACCGCTTTCAGACAGTCCCAGCTCGGCGAGGAATTCGAGGCGGTCTTCTGGCGGCATTGCCACCAGTTCGCTCTCGATCGCGGCAGAGACGACTACCGCTTCTGCACCTTCGGCCTTGGCCTTTTCGAACACTCGGGCGGAAAGCTTATTGCCTTTGGCAGCATCTTCCTCGGCCACGTTGCAAACGTAGAGCACAGGCTTGGCCGTGATCAGCTGCGCCTGCGCGAATACACGCGCTTCTTCATCGTCATTGGGTTCGACCAGCCGTGCAGGCTTGCCGTCACGTAGCAGGTCAAGCGCCTGGCCAAGCACGGAGGCGAGCACCTTGGCTTCCTTGTCGCCACTGGTGGCGCGGCGCTTGGCGTTTTCGACCCGCTTTTCGAGGCTTTCGAGGTCGCTAAGCATCAGTTCTGTTTCGACAACCTCGGCATCGGCGATCGGATCAACCTTGTTGGCGACGTGCTGGATGTCGTCATCCTCAAAGCAGCGGAGCACGTGGACGATGGCGTCCACCTCGCGAATATTGCCGAGGAACTGGTTGCCAAGTCCTTCGCCCTTGCTTGCACCCTTCACCAGGCCAGCGATATCGACGAATGCGAGCTGGGTAGGGATGGTCTTGGCTGACCCTGCGATCTTGGCGATCTGCTCCAGCCGCTCATCAGGCACAGCGACCTGGCCGACATTGGGCTCGATCGTGCAAAATGGATAGTTCGCGGCCTGTGCGGCCTGCGTTTCGGTGAGAGCGTTGAACAGGGTCGACTTGCCAACATTGGGCAGGCCCACGATCCCGCAGCGGAAACCCATGGAATATGTCCTTCAATCCGGAAGAGGGACGCGCTTTAGGCTTCTGTCAGCGGGCTGGCAATGGCCAGTCTTGTGCCATTGGCGCTTGCCCCAAAACGCCGAGCGGGCGAGCGCTACCAGGAAAGCGCTCGCCCGCAATTATGGGCATGAGATGCT
>CAZYAL010000001.1:132788-136398 GCA_964645635.1 uncultured Sphingomonadaceae bacterium
TTGCTTTTTTCAACATGTCAAATTCCCCAAAATTGGCAAAAATCAGTGGTTACCGAATGTGTTGGGGATTCATGAGCAAGGCGCGTGCCAATTGCGGTTGTCTGCGGGCTGGGGTGGTTAACGCCCCGCATAAAGGTTCGGATGTGTCAAGAAACCCGACGTTTTCAGCCCCGGATCCGCAAGGCAACGTCACCCATAAAACGTGGGTCATCGCCCTCGGAGAGCCAATGGGCTTCTGCGCCGATCGCTCCAAGCATCTGAACGAGGTCGTCCATCTCTGCCTTGGCGTAATTTCCCAGCACGTGGCCGTGCACCCGCTCCTTGGGGCCGGGATGGCCGATGCCTATCCGCACGCGACGGAAATCGGCATCCAGATGTTGTGTGATGCTCTTCAGCCCATTGTGCCCGGCATTGCCGCCGCCTGTCTTCACCTTCACTTTGAAAGGGGCAAGGTCCAGTTCATCATGGAACACCGTGAGGGCATCTGTGCCGAGCTTATAGAAGCGCAGCGCTTCTCCCACGGCGCGACCACTTTCGTTCATGAAGGTGGCAGGCTTAAGCAGCAGCACCTTGTGTGCGCCGATGCGCCCTTCCTGGACCCAGCCCTGGAACTTCTTCTGAACCGGACCGAAGCCGTGCATCTCTGCGATAACGTCCATCGCCATGAAGCCGACATTGTGGCGGTGCATGGCATATTGTGAGCCGGGATTTCCAAGGCCAGTCCATATTTGCATCGTCGCTAGTGCTCACTGATCCTTGCAAAAAAGAAAGGGGCCGGCATTGCTGCCGGCCCCGTCCTATTGTAGCAGTGTTGCGGGAGGAACCCCGGCAGCGAATTATTCGCCGCTTTCTTCCTCGCCATTCTCTTCAGCTTCGCCCGCATCTGCAGCTTCAGCAGCTGCAGCACCTTCGGCGCGCTTGAGGGCAGACGGAGCAACCACTGTCGCGATGGTGAAGTCGCGGTCGGTGATGGCGCTTTCGCTACCTGCAGGCAGGTTGACGGAGGAGATGTGGACGGAATCGCCAACTTCCAGGCCGGTAACGTCCAGCTCGATCTCGGACGGGATCTTGTCGGCTTCGCAAACCAGTTCCAGCTCGTGACGAACAACGTTGAGCACGCCGCCCTTCTTCAGGCCAGGGCTTGCTTCTTCGTTGACGAAGACAACCGGTACTGCAACCGCGATCTTGGCGTCCTTGGCAAGACGCAGGAAGTCCACGTGCTGCGGGCGATCATTGACCGGGTGGAAAGCCACATCCTTCGGGATTGTGCGGATCGGCTTGCCATCAAGCTCGATCATCACGATCGAGTTCATGAAGTGGCCGGTGCCGAGCTGGCGCACCAGCAGCTTTTCTTCCACATGGATGGGAGTAGGTTCTTCCTTGCCGCCATAAATTACAGCGGGAACACGGCCTTTGCGACGCAATGCTCGGGAGGCTCCCTTGCCAGCCCGTTCGCGTGCTTCGGCCGGCAGGGTCAGAGCGTCGCTCATGTCACTAGCCTTTCGAATTCGTTTCAGATGCTCTCCCGCCACGCCTCCAGGGATGACCATGGACAGGGGAGGCGCGCGTTTAGCAGCATCGGCTGCAAATGCAACTATTGTATGCGCGTAACGCGAAAGCCCCGCGCACGAAGCAACTCGGGCAGCCCCTTCTTGCCCAGCATATGTGCCGCGCCGACGGCCACAAAGGGCTTCTCTCCGCGCGTGATGTGCAGGCTGATCGGGCCGGTCCAGTCACGATTGCGTTGGTCAAGCAGCGCAGTTCGCAGTTCCGGATCGGCCAACATGCCGCCATCGGCAAGTGCAAGCAGGCTGGCGAGGTCTCCGGTCAGCCAGCTTTCCAATGCGGGCACTGGATCAAAGCCAACACTCTCATGCACAACAGCAAGCAGCAAATTGGCTTGCTCGGTATCAGGCAGGCTATCGAAAATCTTGTATTGCCGGTCATAGCCTTCAAGGCCCACGATTTCGCTAGCTTGCGCGATGAGCGCGCGGTCCACGCCATTCTCCGGGGCGCCGCTGCGCATGGCGCCAGAGAGGATCAGAGCAGCTGCCCATGTCTCGGTTTCGTTGAAATCGGCTTCATCCATTCTTGCCTTGCCGAGCAGGCTTTGCAGTGCTTGCCTCTCACCTTGCGGTATGCGCTCAAGCAGGGGAGGGAGGCCATTGCCGAAAGACAAGTCGGCAAAAAGGCTCGCCGCTTCTCGGTTTTCGCCCAGGTCAGCTATTTCGACGATCAGCAGGCCTGAATTCGTCAGTGCATCGTCCAGCACTTGCGTGCGCCAATCCATGCCATCGGGGAGGGCGTGCACCGTGCCGAATAGCCAGCCTGTGTGGCCTTCAGGGGATGTCACTTCCCAAAGCGCGGGCGAGGGTTGTGGCCAGTCATGCTCGCCCAACGGGTCAGCTGCGCTGCAACCCGTAAGCCACAGCGCGCTTGCAAGAAGAATTGCAAGAAGCCGGGTCATTCGTAGACGCGAGTAACCACTATGCCGCGCTTTTTCAGCTGTTCCTGAACACTGCCTACCCCGGCAAGGTGGCCTGCGCCCACAGCGATGAACACGGTGCCGGGTTGCTCCATCCGCTGTTCGATCCAGCCCACCCAGTTGGCGTTCCGGTCGATGAGCAGGCGATTGTAGAGGTAGCTGTCCTCGATCTCACTGTTCATGATTTCGGCGAGCCTGTCCGCATCGCCTTCCAGCCATTCGGCGACCATTTCCTCGACCATTGTCACAGTCTTGTCCGCGCCTTCGACTGTTGTGTCGAGATATTCGAGCTGGTCGTCCATCTCCATGCCATCAAACAATTCGATCTGCTCGGCGATTGTTTCCAGGGCGCCGCGTTGCTTGTCGCCTGCACGGCTTTCCAAGGCCATTTCAACGCCTGCATTGGGATCGTATCCTGCTTGCAGCAGCGGAAGGACACCGAGGTTGAGCGCGGCAAACCACGGTTCGAAACCGTCAAGTGCTGCTGGCGGCAAGCCGAATGCGTTGAGCGCAGCTTCATATTCGCTGCGGTTTTCGTCTGTCATCAGCGATCGCAGGGTCTGCCCGCCGCCGAGCAGCGCGTTCCGGGCGATGGCTGCGGCCATGGCGTTCTGGTCCGTCATGTCGACTTCTGTCACCAGGCTGCCTGAGGCGCTAAACGCGGTCTCGATGCGGCTGTCATACCAGTCAACCCCGGCAGGAAGCACATGGACGGTGCCGAACAGGTAAATTGTCGTGTCCTCGTCAGATACCTTCCACAACGCCGGGCCAGCTGCCTGCGGGCTTGTGGCAGCGACTTCAGGTTCAACTTCCGAGGCCGAGGCGCAGCCGGCGATGGCGAGCGAGAATGCAGTGCCAGCGCTGAAGAGCAGAGACTTGAGCTTCATGTCGGGGGGTAATCCTTTCGGCAGTGGGAGCGTGATAGCTGGTCAGCTGTAGCGACGCCACATCCAGACAGCGCAATAGATGGTGAGAACCACAAGGAAGGTGATCATCGACTGTGGCTCGACAAACAGGCCTAATAACATGACATGCTTCGCGTCTGGCAAACATGAAGGCCGTAGATTTTCGGGGGAAACCTACTCGACCGGCTTGTTGATCCGGACTGCTTCGAGGCCGCGCTGG
>CAZYAL010000001.1:136498-166144 GCA_964645635.1 uncultured Sphingomonadaceae bacterium
ATTGCGCAAAGGTGCGTTCCAGCACGGTTTCCACGCCATATTGATAGCTCGAAGGGCTAAATTCGATGCCGCCAACTCCAAAACCCATCAGCACCAACAACAATGGTGTGTTGTCGACGAATTCAAAAGGTTGGCCGGACATTTCTACAAGCCGCCACCATTTCTGACGCACTGCCGGGCTGAGTTGCTGCGAAGTTGGCGTGCGGCTTTCTGCCAGCTTGGTCATCTTTGGGCCGAGATGTTCAAGGCTAGCATCGGCGTCGGCGTCGGAGCTTTCCAGCACCAGCTCGTCCACCTCGGCGATAATCGCGTCAAGCTGCGGATTACGCCAACGGAAGCCCCGCGGCAGAACATGCACAATGCCGAGCATGTAGATCGTAGTATCTTCGTCCTCCAGGACCCACATGGCGGGAGCGGGATCGTAATCCTGCGCCACCACACTCGCTCCCCCTTCCTGTGCCGCCGCAGGCGAGAGAGGGGTAAGGCTGGCGAGCAAACCCGCCATGATGCAGGCGATACTTCGGCGCAATTTCAAGACCAATTCCCTTAAAATTCAAAGTCAAAAGGTCTGCAATATTGCTTGCTGTCAAGTCAGGCTCGCCAGATGCCATTGACCCTATGCAAGCCATGCGCCATTGCGCGGCCACATTTTCTCGCAAGGCAACAATGACCAGAGACCCAAAGAACAGCTTTCAGGACATGATCCTTGCACTCCACGATTTCTGGAGCGCTAACGGCTGCCTGATCCTGCAACCCTACGACATGCGGATGGGCGCAGGCACCTTCCACACCGCCACCACATTGCGCGCGCTTGGTCCTGAACCGTGGAACGCCGCCTTCGTGCAGCCATGCCGCCGCCCGACCGATGGCCGATATGGCGAGAACCCCAACCGCCTGCAGCATTATTACCAGTATCAGGTAATCCTGAAGCCGAGCCCGTCCGATATTCAGGAGCTTTACCTCAAGAGCCTGGAAGTGATCGGCATCGACCCGCTGAAGCACGATATCCGCTTCGTGGAGGACGATTGGGAAAGCCCGACGTTGGGCGCATGGGGCCTTGGCTGGGAAGTCTGGTGTGACGGGATGGAAGTGACCCAGTTCACCTATTTCCAGCAGATGGGCGGCTTTGATTGCAAGCCGGTCGCTGGCGAACTCACATACGGTCTTGAACGCCTCGCGATGTATATCCAGGGCGTGGATAATGTGTACGACCTGAACTTCAACGGTCGCGGCGTTAGCTATGGCGATGTCTTCCTTGAGAACGAGCGCCAGATGTCGAAGTGGAACTTCGAAGTCGCTGATACCAGCGCCTTGTTTGACCTGTTCAACAAGGCAGAAGCAGAGTGCAAGCGCTCGCTTGAAGCTGAGGTGCCGATTGCGGCTTATGAGCAGGCAGTAGAGGCCAGCCACCTGTTCAACCTGCTGCAGGCCCGCGGCGTAATTTCAGTGCAGGAACGCGCCAGCTACATGGCGCGCGTGCGCGATCTGGCCCGCGGTAGCTGTGAAGCTTACATGACCAAGCAAGCGCCTGTCTGGGCCGAGAATTATCCGGAGTGGCAGGCATGAGCGACTTCCTTCTTGAACTGCGCAGTGAAGAAATTCCTGCCCGCATGCAGGCCGGTGCGCGGGCTGAACTGGAAAAGCTGTTCCGCCGCGAGATGGACGCTGCCGGGATTACGCTGGACGATCTGACAGTCTGGTCGACTCCGCGTCGCCTTTCGCTGATTGCGCGCGGGCTGCCCGAAGCGACCAAGCCGGTTTCCGAAGAAGCCAAGGGCCCACCCGAAGGGGCACCTGACCAAGCGATTGACGGGTTCTGCCGCAAGAACGGCGTTTCGCGCGAAGACCTTGAATTGCGCGATGTAAAGGGCCGCAATACGTGGTTCGCCGTGAAGAATTTTCCCGGCCGCGCGACGAAGGGCGTGCTGGCTGACGCGATCCCTGCGATCATCCGCGACTTCGCATGGCCAAAGTCTATGCGTTGGGGCGCGGCGTCGCTTTCCACCGGCAGTTTGCGCTGGGTGCGCCCGCTTTCGGGCATTGTCGCACTGCTGGGCGAAGATCTTGTGGAATGCGAAGTTCACGGCGTCGCCTCGGGCTATGCCACCAAGGGCCACCGCTTCCACCATGATGGCGAAATCACTATCGGTTCGGCGGATGACTATGCCGAGAAACTGCGCGCTTGCCACGTGATCGTGGACCACGAGGAGCGGCAGGATGCGATCCGTGCTGGCGCTGCCAAGGCCGCGGCTGACGCTGGCCTCAAGCTGGTCGAAGACGAAGGTCTTGTGATTGAGAATGCTGGCCTCACCGAATGGCCGGTGCCGCTGCTTGGCCGGTTTGACGATGATTTCCTCGACGTGCCGCCGGAAACGATCCAGCTCACCGCGCGCGTGAACCAGAAATACTTCGTGTGCGAAAGCGCAGACGGCAAGCTCGCCAATGCCTTCATCTGCACCGCGAACATCGAGGCGGCAGATCCCGCTGTCGTGGTAGACGGCAACCGCAAGGTCCTCGCCGCACGCCTGTCTGACGCGCGCTTCTTCTGGGATGTGGACCGCAAGATCACGCTGTCCGACCACGCAAAGAAGCTGGAGCGGATCACCTTCCACGAGAAGCTGGGCAGCGTGGCTGACAAGGTCGAGCGCGTGGCCAAGCTGGCGCGCTGGCTGGCCGAGGACGGCATCGTCAAGGTTGACGCTGACCTGATCGAACAGGCTGCTCGCCTGTGCAAGGCAGATCTCGTTACTGAAATGGTCGGCGAATTCCCCGAGCTGCAAGGCCTGATGGGCGGGTATTACGCCCGCGCTGAAGGCTTGAGCGATGCCGTGGCTGACGCGATCCGCGATCACTACAAGCCTGTGGGGCAAGGCGATGAGGTGCCGACTGCGCCGGTGACGGTGGCGGTGTCGCTGGCGGACAAGCTGGACACGTTGCGTGGCTTCTTCTCCATTGATGAAAAGCCCACAGGTTCAAAGGATCCCTTCGCGCTGCGTCGTGCTGCGCTAGGTGTGATCCGTCTGCTTACGGAGAATGATATTCGCATGCGGGTCGCCGAGGGAGACTTGCTGGAGTTCTTGGCTGACCGCTTGAAGGTCCAACAGCGTGAAGCCGGTGTTCGGCATGACCTGATTGATGCGGTATTCGCGCTGGATGGCGAGGATGACCTTGTTCGCGTGCTTTCCCGCGTCACTGCGCTGCAGGCATTCGTCGAAACCGAAGACGGCACCAATTTGCTCGCTGGCTACAAGCGCGCGGCCAATATCCTTAAGAAGGAAGACTGGGACGCAGGCGACGGAGGCGCGCAAACCGGCGATGAAGACCCGCTGGAAAATGTCGATGCCCCCGACATGCGCGAAATCTATGCCCAGCAGGTCAAAGCCGATCTCCCTTACCTGCCCGAAGCGGCGGAAGAGGCGCTGATCGAGGCCCTCGATGCAGCCGAGCCCAAGGCCGGCGAAGCTATCACTGCAGAGGATTTCGGTGCGGCCATGTTGGCCCTCGCGTCGCTTCGAGCACCCATCGATTCCTTTTTCGAGGAAGTAACCGTGAACGATGAAGACGCCCAAAAGCGCAAGCATCGCCTTGACCTTCTTGCGCGTTTCCGTGCTGCGGTGCACAAAGTGGCGGACTTCTCCAGGATCGAGGGGTAAGGCAGTTTCAGGTGTGATAGTGTCTTCCGGCACTATCTCGTTTGAAACATTCGACTTCTTGCCTGCGGCCGCTTTATGGCGCGGGAATTCGAGAGATTCGACAGCGGCTGGCCGTAAATTGGCCATACCGCACAGACGGGATGGACCATGAGCAAGTCGGTTTACACTTTCGGCGGCGGCGTGAAGCACGATGATGCACGCGCGAAGGACAAGAACATCACTGGCGGCAAGGGCGCGAACCTTGCTGAAATGGCTGAAATTGGCCTGCCGGTACCGCCCGGCTTCACCATCACCACCGAAGAATGCGTCCGCTACCTGAAGGACGGAGCAGACTTCTCTGATGCCCTGCGTGCCGAAGTCGCAGAAGCGCTGGCACACATCGAAGGAGCCGTTGGCAAGAAATTCGGCGATGCGGCTGATCCGCTGCTCGTTTCCGTTCGGTCCGGCGCGCGGGTTTCGATGCCGGGCATGATGGACACGGTCCTCAACCTTGGGCTGAACGACAAGACGGTGGAAGGCCTTGCCGCTACTTCCGGCGACATGCGCTTTGCATGGGACAGCTACCGCCGTTTCATCCAGATGTATTCCGACGTTGTGCTAGGCCTCGACCATGGCCTGTTCGAAGAAGCGCTGGAAATCGCCAAGGAAGATCGCGGTTATTTCGCAGATACCGAAATGAACGCGGATGATTGGCAGGAGCTGGTCAGCGAATACAAGACCATTGCTGAAGCCGAATTGGGCCACCCATTCCCGCAAGACGTAAACGAACAGCTGTGGGGCGCGATCCGCGCGGTGTTCGATAGCTGGGATGCAGATCGTGCCAAGGTCTATCGCCGCCTCAACAATATCCCGGGCGACTGGGGCACGGCGGTGAACGTACAAGCCATGGTTTTCGGCAATATGGGTGATACCAGCGCCACCGGCGTTGCCTTCACCCGCGACCCCTCCACCGGCGAGCGCCAATATTACGGCGAATGGCTGGTGAATGCCCAGGGCGAGGATGTGGTCGCCGGTATTCGCACGCCGCAATATTTGACGAAGCGTGGGCGCGTGGCAGCCGGTGCCGAACTGCCGAGCATGGAGGAAGCCATGCCCGCCGCTTACGAAGAACTCGCTCAGGTGTTTGACCTGCTCGAAAACCACTACAAGGACATGCAGGACATCGAATTCACCGTGCAGCAGGGCAAGCTGTGGATGCTGCAGACCCGTTCGGGCAAGCGCACTGCAAAGGCCGCCCTAAAGATGGCGGTGGATATGGTGGGCGAAGGTCTGATCGATGAGGTGACCGCGATCAAACGCGTTGACCCCATGTCTCTTGACCAATTGCTACATCCCACTCTCGATCCGGATGCAGAGCGCAATGTGCTGACCTCAGCGCTTCCGGCGTCACCGGGGGCAGCTTCGGGCAAGATCGCGCTCGATTCCGACCTAGCCGAAAAGTGGGCAAACGATGGCGAGAAGGTGATCCTCGTGCGCGTGGAGACATCGCCTGAGGATATTCACGGCATGCACGCAGCCAAGGGCATCCTCACCGCGCGTGGCGGCATGACATCGCACGCCGCAGTGGTGGCGCGTGGCATGGGGCGCCCCTGCGTATCCGGCGCATCGGGCGTATCAATCGACATGGGCAAACGCACCCTGTGCGTCGGCCATGCAGAGCTGAAGGAAGGTGATGTCATCACGCTTGACGGTGCAACCGGCCAGGTGATGGCAGGCGAAGTGCCGATGATTGAGCCGGAACTGGCTGGCGATTTCGGCGTGTTGATGGACTGGGCAGACAAGTATCGCCGCATGCGCGTGCGCACCAATGCCGAAACGCCTAATGATTGCCGCATGGCGCGCCAGTTTGGTGCTGAGGGCATCGGGCTGTGCCGAACTGAGCATATGTTCTTCGATGCGGACCGCATCATGGCCGTGCGGGAGATGATCCTCGCTGATGACGAGGATGGTCGCCGTACCGCCCTAGCGAAGTTGCTTCCTGCCCAGCGCAGCGATTTCACCGAAATCTTCCAGACGATGGCTGGTTTGCCGTGCACGATCCGTTTGCTCGATCCGCCGCTTCATGAATTCCTGCCTCAGCGAGACGAGGAATTTGCCGAGCTTGCCGAAGGCCTTGGCATTGGCGCAGACCATCTGAAACGCCGCGCGGGCGAATTGCACGAATTCAACCCCATGCTGGGCCACCGCGGGTGTCGTCTTGGCATCACCTTCCCCGAAATCTACGAGATGCAGGCGCGCGCCATCTTCGAAGCCGCTTGTCTGGTGACGGGCGAGGGCGGCGCCCCGGTGGTTCCCGAAGTAATGATACCGCTGGTCGCCACCCGCAAGGAACTTGAAATCCTGCGCGCACTGGTGGAGCGCGTGGCAGCAGAAGTCTTCGCCGAAAAGGGTGTGACGCTGGACTACATGGTCGGCACCATGATCGAATTGCCACGCGCTGCGCTGATGGCAGGCGAGATTGCGGAAGAAGCAAAGTTCTTCAGCTTTGGCACCAATGACCTGACGCAGACGGCGCTGGGCGTATCGCGCGATGATGCAGGCCGTTTCCTCGCTCCTTATGTCGACAAAGGGATCTATCCGCGTGATCCCTTCGTCAGCCTCGATATCGACGGTGTGGGCCAACTCGTCAGCCTTGCGGCAGAACGGGGCCGTGCCACGCGCGAAGATATCAAGCTTGGCATCTGCGGGGAGCACGGCGGCGATCCGGCATCAATCGCGTTCTGCGAACAAGTCGGTTTGGATTACGTCAGTGCCTCGCCTTACCGCGTTCCGATCGCCCGATTGGCTGCGGCGCAGGCAGCGCTGGCCGGTTAACGCCACCCCGTCAGGGTCACGATTTCGAAAATCTCAGTCACCTTGCCATCTGCATCAGCATTGGCGAGGAAGGCTTCACGTGCGCGAGCAATCTGGCTGCGTGTAAGTGGAGCTGCGGGTGCTTCCAGCACGTTTCCCATCGCCTGTTCGCGCAAATCCTCCACGAGCCTGTCGAGCGACGAATAGCGGACCTTCAACTGGTAACTGTCCACCACCGGGCTGTTCCACCCGGCGCGGCTGAGAAGTTGCGGGCAGGAACGCGGGTCAATCATCGGATGGATGCGCGCAGCCGGACGATCCGGCTCCGCTTCGAACATAGCGCGGCGCAATTGCGGCAGGCTGACCCCGCCGATGAAGCTGGCCATGGCCAACCCGCCGGGTTTGAGCAATTCGCGCATCTGGATCAGCGCACCGGGCAAGTCATTCACCGTGTCTAGGCTGTTGAGGCTGCAAACCATGTCCAAAGAGCACTGAAACAGGTCAAGCGGGGTGTCGAAATCTCGGTCGAGGGTGGAATGGAACGTCACGTCGTTCAGCCACGGCCCTTCAGCAACGAGGGCCGCACCGAAACCTTCGCACAATACGTCAGCAGGGTCGAAACGGAGGAAACCCAGGCGTTCGTGGATATCGTCTGCCATGTTTTCGAGCAGGAAGGAGGCAGCGTCGCCCTTGACTGACATGGCTTCGGCGCGGGCCTCGCGAGCCCGCTTGCGGCGTTTGGAAAAGATGATGGGAAGGGCGCTGGACATGCCTCGTGCCATGCCGCCAACCTGGCAAACTTGCAACAAGGCTTGTCAGAAAGTCCGGGGCGGGGCAGCCTGATCTCAGTGATAAAACAGGTATTTGGCTCCTTGGTGGACCTTATCTACCCGCCGCGATGCCCGATATGCGGCGACGCGATCGGCGAGCATGGCGCACTGTGCCTGCCGTGCTGGGACAAGCTGGTGATTCCGGGAGAGCCTTCCTGCGCGACATGCCAGCGCCCGTTCGGCAACGCGGATATGGCGGAAGGTTCGATCTGCGCCACCTTTCTTGCTGCGCCCCCCAGTCACTCAGGCATTGCGGCAGCGACGCTCTATAACGAAACTTCGCGCAAGCTGGTCCTGGCCTTCAAGCATGGCAACAAAATTGCACTGTCACGCATGCTGGCGAAGATGATCCTTGCACGCTTGCCGATACTCAAAGGGGAATGGCTGGTGGTGCCTGTTCCCCTGCATTTTCGGCGTTAATGGCAGCGTGGTTTCAACCAGTCCGCCTTGCTGGCCGGCGCAATCACGCCCAAGCCTCAAAGGGAAGACACGTTGAAAGGTGCCCACATCCTGCTGGTCGATGATGTAATGACAAGCGGCGCAACGACAAACGCGTGCATCACGGCCTTGAACAATGCAGGTGCAAAACAGGTCCGCATCGCTTGTTTTGCCAGGGTGATGGACGAGGCACTCTGAGTAAATATCCATGTCTACAAGATGCAAAACACCCGGGGTATCCCAACCCCGGGTGTTCGTGTGACGATATCGCTGGAACAACGCTTCACCCCCCTCTTGGAAGCGCGCTCCAAACCCTCATGAACGGCCCGCGTTTCGCAGGTCCAGTCCCTCCCACTCCCTGGCCGAAGCCATAAATGACAGGCGGCCCGTCAAGCCGCGAACACATTCATTTCATTTAGCGGGAAGTTTACAAACAGGCTCTGCACAATTGACCGGATTTTCCAAATTCTCTGTGTGAATCCTGCAACAAGCCGCTATGGGCTGTGGCATCGCCAACCATCACCAAGGGAACATCCAGCGATGAGCGACAGCAGGGAGCGAGAGACCGGCACGAACTTCATGCCGAAGTTCGATGCGCAAGGCTTGTTGGGTGCCATCGTGCAGCATGCCGGCACAGGCGAAGTGCTGATGTTCGCCTTCATGAACGCAGAGGCGGTTGATCAAACCCTGGATACGGGCCTCGCACACTTCTATTCCCGCAGCCGCGGCAAGCAGTGGATGAAGGGCGAGAGCAGCGGCAACACGCTGGCCGTGCAGCAAATTTTCGTCGATTGCGACCAGGATGCACTGGTGCTGAAAGTGTTGCCTGCCGGGCCTGCCTGCCACACCGGCCAGCGCAGTTGTTTCTTCCGCGAGCTTGGCCCTAATGGCCTGACCGAAACTGAATAAGGCGCCCCTTATGACCAGCTATTCCCCGCCCGCCCGTGACGTGATCTTCGTGTTGAAGGACCTGCTGCGCGTCCACGAACGGAGTGAGCCTGCCAACTACGAAATGGTGGACGAGGAGCTGATTGAGACTGTTGCGCACGAAGCGGGCAAGTTCTGTGCGCAGGTAATCGCGCCGCTCAACCGCAATGCGGACGAGCAGGGCTGCACGCGGCATGCCGATGGCAGCGTCACCACGCCTGACGGTTTCAAGGAGGCCTATGCCGAGTGGGTCGAATCGGGATGGGGCACATTGCCGCAGCCGGAGGAGTTCGGCGGGCAAGGAATGCCGCATGCGCTGTTCACGGTGATCGAGGAATATCTCAACTCTTCCTGTGCCGGTTTCATGATGTATCCCGGCATCCTTCCGGGGGCTGTGGCGACGGTGCTTTCATCCGCGACGGATGAGCTGAAACAAACCTATGTGCCGAACATGGTCTCTGGAGAATGGCTTGCCACCATGGCGCTTACCGAAGGTCATGCGGGCACAGACCTTGGCTTGATGAAAACCACCGCGACCAAGTGCGACAACGGCACCTATTCTATCACCGGCGAGAAGATCTTCATTTCTGGCGGCGACCATGACCTGACAGAGAATATTGTCCACCTAGTGCTCGCCCGCTTGCCCGATGCGCCGGTGGGCACGCGCGGCATATCATTGTTTCTCGTTCCGAAAATCATGCCGGAAAACGGTGAGAGGAACGGTGTTTCCGTTGGCTCGATCGAGCACAAGATGGGCCTTCACGGCAGCGCGACTTGCGTCCTCAATTTCGATGATGCGACGGGCTTCCTGCTGGGTGAGGAAAATGGCGGACTTGCTGCCATGTTCATCATGATGAATGCGGCGCGCCTTGGCGTTGGCGTGCAAGGGCTGGCGCATGCGGAGCATGCCTACCAGAAAGCCGCCGCCTACGCGCTGGAGCGCAAGCAGGGCAGAGCCATGGGCGAGCGACCTGATCCTTCTGCTGCTGCGGATTCGCTGATCGTGCATCCAGACGTGCGCCGTATGCTGATGGATGCGCGCTCCTTCATCGAAGGCTTCCGTGCTCTGGTGCTGTGGACTGCCGTGCAGATTGACGTGTCACACGGCGCGGATAGCAACGAAGAGCGCAAGAAGGCTGATGCCATGGTCTCGTTCCTTACGCCGGTGATCAAGGCCTTCGGCAGCGATCGCGGTTTCGAGACGGCGGTGAACATGCAACAGGTGTTTGGCGGGCACGGCTATGTCACCGAATGGGGCATGGAACAGATCGTGCGCGATGCCCGCATCCCAATGATCTATGAAGGCGCAAACGGTGTGCAGGCGCTGGACCTTGCTGGCCGCAAGACCTCCAAGGATGGCGGCGCGGTGGCGCAGGCGTTTTTCGCCATGATTTCTGCGGAGTGCGATGAAGACGGCGAAGGCCTGTCCTTCATCGCAGATCCGCTTGGCAAGGCGGTGCATCATGGCGAGGCCGCGGCAAAGGCGCTGCTTGAACACGCAGCGAGCAACCCCGATAACATGGCAGGCGGGGCCTATGCATATATGCAACTCGTCGGCACGCTGGCGATTGGCTGGATGTGGCTGCGGCTTGCCAAGCTAGCTCACGAGCAACTCGAAGCCGGAGAGGGCGATGCGTCCTTCCTGCAAGCAAAGCTTATAACGGCCCGCTTTTATGCCGAACAGCAATTGCCGCTGTGCACCACGCTGCGCCATCGTGTGAAGGCCGGTGCAGGCGCTATGATGGCGCTGGATACAGAGCAGTTCCTGCGCAGCTAGAGCGTATCGACGACTTCGTCGAACAAGGAATACATTGCAGCCCAGCTCTGCCGATCGGCGCTCGCGTCATAATCGGTTGCAGGGTTGTCGTTGGGGGCGGGGTTCGTGAAGCCGTGTTTCACGCCTGCGTATGAATGGAAATGCCAGTCTGCGCCGGCATGGTCCATTTCCTCCCAGAACTTGATAACTTGCTGGCGCGGCACCATCGGGTCTGCATCGCCATGGCAAACGAGGATGCGGGCGTTAACAGCACCGGGCTGGGCTGGCATGTCGGTGTTGAGCAATCCGTGAAAGCTGGCTGCGGCGAATAGAGGTGCGCCTTCGCGGGCAAGTTCGAGCACCGCCTGTCCGCCCATGCAGAATCCGATAGCGCCAAGCGGCAGGCAACCAGCTGCATCTTGGAGCGAAGCCAGTGCTTTCACCGAAGCGCGCAGCCGCTGGCGGTATTGCTCAGGCGTAGAGCGGATTTCCATCGCGAATTCGCGCGACTGGTCAAAGCTTTGGGGAGTCTTGCCATAGAAGTCTGCCACCATGGCCAAATAGCCACTGGCAGCAAGATCCTGCGCCTTATCCAGGACTGACGGCGTTGGGTTCATGATCGTCGGGAAGACGAGCACGGCAGCCTTGGCCTGGCCTTGCGGGCGCGCGACAAGGCCAGTCAGTTCGCAATCGCCATCATGGTAAGCGAGCTCCTCAAAGTCATTCATGCGAACTTGCCCTATTCCACCGGCAGGAAGTCCGGAACAGACAGGTAGCGTTCTCCGGTATCGTAGTTGAAACCGAGTACGCGCGTGCCTGCTTCCATTTCGTTCAGTTTGGTCTCAATCGCTGCCAGCGTCGCACCGGAGCTGATGCCTACCAAAAGGCCTTCTATGGTGGCGCAACGGCGAGCCATCTCTCTGGCGTGTTCGGGATCGACCTGGATCGCCCCGTCGATAGACTGGGTGTGAAGGTTGCCGGGAATGAAACCCGCGCCGATGCCCTGGATCGGGTGCGGCCCGGGCTGACCGCCGGAAATCACCGGCGAAAGCGTGGGCTCAACTGCAAAGGCCTTCATCGATGGCCAGACCTTTTTCAGTTCTTCTGCGCAGCCGGTCAAGTGGCCGCCCGTGCCGACGCCGGTGATGAGAGCTGCCGGAGGGGTATCTTTAAAATCGGCGATAATTTCCTGCGCGGTGGTGCGAGCATGAACGGCAACGTTGGCGGGGTTTTCAAACTGCTGCGGCATCCATGCATTATCGATGGAGTTCGCCAGTTCTTCTGCACGGCCAAGCGCGCCCTTCATGCCCAGTTCCTTGGGCGTGAGGTCAAAACTGGCGCCATAGGCAAGCATCAATCGGCGGCGTTCGAGCGACATGCTTTCCGGCATAACGAGGATCAGCTTGTAACCCTTCACTGCCGCTACCATCGCAAGGCCGATGCCGGTGTTGCCACTCGTCGGTTCCACGATGGTGCCGCCGGGCTTCAATGCGCCGGATTTCTCGGCATCTTCAACCATCGCCAGTGCGATGCGATCCTTGATCGAACCGCCGGGATTGCTGCGCTCGCTCTTCACCCATACTTCGTGGGAGGGGAACAGCCGCGAAAGGCGGATATGCGGCGTGTTGCCGATGGACTGGAGGACATTGTCGAATTTCATGTCAGGCTCCTCAGCTCTTTTTGGTCTGCTTCTCTTCTATCAGATGCTCTGGCGGATCGAAGGTTTTCGTTGTTCTCAGCACCGGAAAAATCTTTGCCCATGCTGCCACGGTGATGATCGCGCCGATGCCCCCGGCCACCACGGCGAATACCGGGCCGAAGACGAAGGCGAGGCTGCCGGAGAAGAAATCTCCGAATTCGTTGCTGGCCGAGATCGTCATCTGGCTGACCGATGACACGCGACCGCGCTTGTCATCCGGCGTGTGCAACTGGATAAAAGACTGGCGGATGAACACGCTGAACATGTCCGCACAGCCAACGATGAACACCATGGCAAGGCTCAGTGGCATGGACGTCGACAAACCGAAGACGATAGTCGCCCCGCCAAACGCCGCCACGGCCATCAGCATCTTTGGGCCGACATTAGTCTTTAGCGGCCTGAACGAGAACCACAGTGCAGTGATCGCAGCGCCAATCGCAGGGGCCATGGCCAGCTGGCTAAGGCCTGAAGCACCCACCTGCAGGATGTCACGGGCATAGACCGGGAACAGTGCTGTCGCACCGGCAAGGAACACCGCAAACAGGTCCAGCGTGATGGAGCCAAGCACCATCTTGTTCTGGACGACATAGATGAGGCCCTCCTTCATCTGGCCGATTGGGTCCTGCGCGCCATTGATCGGCGAGCGCGGCACCTTGCCAATAAAGCCCAGCGAAATAATCGAGACGATGAAGAGTGCCGCCGCAACACTATAAGGCAAGTGTGGAGCTTCTTCGTACAAGCGCCCCCCCAGGGCGGGGCCCACGATCATGCCAACCTGCCACGATATGGAAGACATCGCGATGGCTTTGGGCAGGATCGCAGCAGGAACAAGGTTTGGGGCAAGTGCGCCCAATGCCGGACCTGAAAAGGCCCGGGCGATGCCAAGCGCCACGGCCACGCCGAACAGGGTCGGCAAGGAAATGGCGTCACTATAAGTGAACCAGCCCAGCACGGCTGCGCAAAGCAATTGCAGCGTCGTGGTCATGCGTGCCACGTTGCGGCGGTTCAGCCGGTCTGCGGCAAGGCCGGAGAACGGGGTGAGGACGAACAGTGGGGCAAATTGCAGCAAGCCGATCAACGCCAGCTGGCCGGACGCTTCGCCCACGCTCATCCCGCCATCGCGGGCGATGTTGTACACTTGCCAGCCGATGATCAGCATCATCGCATATTGCGCCAGCGTCATGGTCAGGCGGGCTATCCAGAAGGCACGGAAATTCGCGACCTGGAAGGGCGATGTGGGTGCGGGGGAGATTGCTTCGCTCACCACAGCGCCATGGCACCGCCGGACCGCTTTGCCAAGGGACCAGAATGCAGAAGGACCAGAAGTATTCTAGCTGCGACGGCGCAGGGCAGGGTTGGGCTGTAATTCGCGGATCATGCTTATGAAGTCGTCAACGCGGATGATGCGTTCGAACTGAAAGCCGGCACGGTCTTCGGTGGTCCAGATGCAATAAGCCTCGATCCGACCGACAACCGGCAAACGGATGATCAGGCGGTCACCACGTGACAAGGCCGGAGCATCATCAATCATGAAACCATGTGCGGAGATATTGCTGATGTGCAGCTTCACATCGCCAGAGACGCGATGCTCGGCAATTACCTTGTAATCGACAGGGTGCCGCGTGGACCGGCGCATGTCGGTTACAGAAAGCTGGGCTCCATTACCCATATTCCGCGTCCTTCTTTGTTTTCCAGGCAAACCGGATCGCAGAAAAAGTTGGACAAAGAGTTAACCCTCGCTTGGATTTTACATTCCGCGCAGGATGCCGTGCTTCTTCTTGCCAAGGCTGAGCTTGCGCTCCTCGCCTGGTGCCAGCGTGATCAGATCACCCGGATCGGCAACCGTTTCACCATCGATCTTCACCGCACCTTCGGCAATCTTGCGCTTTGCTTCGCCGTTGGATGCCGTGAAGCCAATGGTGGTGCAGGCAGCCCCTGCACGCACCCCTTCAGACGTCACTTCGAGAACCGGCAAATCCTCGCCAATACCGCCGCCAGCGAAGGTCTGGGCTGCAGTGGCTTCAGCGGTCCTGGCAGCCTCTTCTCCGCGGACCAGCTTCGTCACTTCATTGGCCAGCACCGTCTTTGCAGCATTGATCTCACTGCCCTCAAGCGCCTCAAGGCGCGCGATATCGTCAAGCGGAAGGTCCGTAAACAACCGCAGGAAGCGGCCAACGTCACGGTCATCGACATTGCGCCAATACTGCCAGAAGTCATAGGCGGGCAGCTGCTCTTCGTTCAGCCATACCGCGCCGGCGGCAGTCTTGCCCATCTTGGAACCGTCCGCAGTTGTTAGCAGAGGAGTGGTCAGGCCGAATACCTCCATCCCGTCCATCCGGCGGGTAAGCTCAATACCATTCACGATATTGCCCCACTGATCAGACCCGCCCATCTGCATGCGGCAAGCCACGCGCTGCGACAATTCACGGAAGTCGTATGCCTGCAGAATCATGTAATTGAATTCGAGGAAGGTCAGCGGCTGTTCGCGATCAAGCCTCAACTTCACGGAATCAAAGGTGAGCATGCGATTGATAGTGAAATGCGGGCCGACATCGCGCAGCAAATCGATGTAGCTGAGCTTTGACAACCACTCGTCATTATTGACCATGATGGCATCAGTCGGGCCATCACCAAAGGTCAGCAGCCGTTCGAACACCTTGCGGATACCGGCGATATTCGCCTCGATATCAGCATTGGTCAGCATCTTGCGGCTCTCGTCCTTGCCGGACGGATCCCCCACTTTGGTGGTACCGCCACCCATCACCACGATCGGCTTGTGGCCTGCCTGCTGGAGGCGACGAAGCATCATGATTTGCACCAGGCTGCCGACATGCAGGGATGGTGCCGTAGCATCGAAGCCGATATACCCCGGTACCACCTGCTTCGCGGCCAATGCGTCAAGCGCACTGGCATCGGTAACCTGGTGAATATAGCCCCGCTCGCTAAGCAGGTTGAGAAGGTCGGACTGGAATTCGCTCATGATACTCTCGTTAATTTTCCGGCTGTCAAAGCCGCGGCGCGGCGCGTAGCACGGGATCGCCATGATACAAACGAGTGACCTTGTTGCCCATCCTGCTTTTGCGCCTGAGATCGTCCGCAACGTCACGGCTGGATGCGATATCGTTGGCCCGTGGTTGCAGCTTGAGTGGCGGGTTTCGCCGCATTCAGGCGTGGTGTTGCCCTCGCACCTGTCCACAGGACGAGCGAACGATTTGTGGCTGACAACCTGTTTCGAGCTTTTCATAAAGACTCGCGAGGGTTCATCCTATAGCGAGTTCAATTTCGCGCCTTCAGGCCAATGGGCGGCCTATGATTTCGCCGATTGGCGAGCGGGAATGGCAGATCGCCCTTTGAGCCACGATCCTGCAATCACAGTCAAGCAAGGGAATGGCTCGCTCGTCTGTAAGGCGGCGCTACCGCTTGCGGACCTTCCATGCCTCCCCGCAGATCTCTCGCTCACCTGTGTGGTCGAGGAACAGGGTGGGGCAAAATCATACTGGGCAGTGGCTCACGCCAACCCGGACAAGCCAGATTTCCATGACGCATCTTGCTTTGGCTTCACGCTTGGGCCACCCCACGCGCTATGAAATTTGGGATCGATCGCCTGCTGACAGAGCAGGAACTGAAAGGCGCGCTGGAAGGCAGGCGAGTATCGCTCGTGGCCCATCCGGCATCTGTCACGGCAGACCTCACCCATTCGCTCGACGCGTTGATCGCTGCAGGCGTGAACGTCACCAGCGCATTCGGCCCGCAACACGGGCTGAAGGGCGATAAGCAGGACAATATGGTGGAGACCGATAACGAGGTTGATCCCACACATAAGATCCCGGTCTATTCACTTTATGGGCAGGTGCGCCGTCCCACTGCCGAAATGATGGCGAGCGCCGATGTTTTCCTGTTTGACCTGCAGGACCTTGGCTGCCGCATCTACACCTTCGTCACCACGTTGCTTTACCTGCTGGAAGAGGCTGCAAAGCATGGCAAGGAAGTGTGGGTGCTCGATCGCCCCAATCCCGCTGGCCGCCCTGTCGAGGGGACCTTGCTGATCCCAGGGCAAGAGAGCTTTGTTGGTGCCGCGCCCATGCCCATGCGTCATGGGCTGACGATGGGCGAGATGGGCCATTGGTTCATCCGCCACTTCAGCCTCAGCGTGGAATACCGCGTGGTCACGATGCATGACTGGCTGCCCGAAGCTGGTCCCAAGACGCGCATAGGCGGCTTTGGCTGGCCCGAGGACCGGATCTGGATCAATCCCAGCCCCAATGCTGCGAGCATAAACATGGCGCGCGCCTATGCTGGAACAGTGATGCTGGAAGGCACGAACCTGTCCGAAGGGCGCGGCACCACGCGAGCACTTGAGGTGCTGTTCGGCGCGCCTGACCTCGATGCCAAGGCGGTGCTGGCAGAAATGGAGCGCCTTGCCCCGGATTGGCTTGCGGGCTGCGCACTTCGCGAATGCTGGTTCACGCCAACCTTCCACAAGCATGCGGGCGAGCTGTGCAGCGCCTTGATGGTTCATGCTGAAGCCGGGTTCTACAACCACGAAGCTTTCCGCCCGTGGCGCTTGCAGGCGCTTGCCTTCAAGGCGATCCGCATGCTTCATCCCGAATATGAAATCTGGCGCGATTTCCCCTATGAGTACGAGTTCGAACGGCTCGCGATCGACGTGATAAACGGTGGCCCCGCCTTGCGCGAATGGGTGGATGATGACGCTGCCGAGGCAGGTGATCTTGAGCAGATTGCTGCAATTGACGAAGCGCAATGGCGCAAGGATGTGGCCGACGTACTGCTCTATTAAACCAAACCGAGCATCGAGGGAGATACCATGCTCAAATTCTACAGTTTCGGCCCCGGTGCCAACTCGCTTAAGCCCATGCTGGCGCTTTATGAGAAGGAGCTGGAGTTCGAGCACAAACTACTCAACCCGGCGAAGTTTGAACATCATTCCGAATGGTACAAGAAGCTTAACCCGCGTGGCCAGGTGCCGGCGCTGGATGATAATGGCCGCATCATCACTGAAAGCACTGTGATCTGCGAGTACCTTGAAGATGCGCACCCAACAGCGGTGAAGCTGCGCCCGCAAGACCCCTATGACGTCGCCATGATGCGCATCTGGACCAAATGGGTGGACGAGTATTTCTGCTGGTGTGTTTCCACCATCGGCTGGCATCGCCACGTCAGCGATATGGTGAAGGACTTGTCGGACGAGGAATTCGATGAAATGGTCGGCCGCGTGCCGGTGCCCGAACAGCAAGTGAAATGGCGCCGCGCACGCGAGGGATTCCCGCAGGACCTGCTTGACGAGGAAATGCGCAAGATTGGTGTTTCCGTGCGCAAGCTGGACGATCATCTGGCCGACAATGAATGGCTGGCAGGCGGCGTCTATTCGCTCGCCGATATCTGCAATTTCTCGATCGCCAACGGCATGCAGGTCGGTTTTGCAGATCTGGTGAACAAGGAAGACACGCCGCATCTCGTTCGTTGGATTGAGCAGATCAATGACCGGCCCAATGTGAAGCGCGTCTTCGCCAACGTGCCGCGCGAATTTTGAGCGTGATTGAGGCAGTGCGCGCCTAACGCGCTGCGGTTTCGTCCAGCAATTGCAGGGCAATCCCGATCATCGGCCCGCTTGGGCGACAATCTCGTCGCTTTGGGCTTTAGCAGGGAAGGCGGTCGCCAGAAGGGCAAGGAGAGCGAGGAGCAATCCTCGTATCACGCGTCGATAAGGTCGCGATCAAGTTCGCCTGCGCGGTTCTGGATGAAGTTGAAGCGGTGTTCCGGGTTACGGCCCATCAGCTGATCAACCAGTTCCTTTACGGCATAGCGTTGCTCGTGTTCGGCGGGCAGGGTGATGCGGATAAGGCTGCGGGTCTCCGGGCTCATCGTTGTTTCGCGCAGCTGGCCGGGATTCATCTCGCCAAGGCCCTTGAAGCGGGCGACTTCAACCTTCTTGCCCTTGAACACCGTTGCTTCCAGCTCCGCGCGATGCGCATCGTCATGCGCATAGTGGCTCTCCTTGCCCGCGGTAAGTCGATAGAGCGGCGGTTGGGCCAGATAGAGATGCCCATTGCGGACCAGCTCAGGCATTTCCTGAAAGAAGAATGTCATCAGCAGCGTGGCGATATGTGCGCCATCCACGTCTGCGTCGGTCATGATCACCACGCGGTCATACCGCAGGTTTTCCGGGTCACAATCCTTGCGCATGCCGCAGCCCAGCGCGAGTGCAAGGTCAGCAATCTCGCTGTTTGCGCGGATCTTGTCTGCGCTGGCGGATGCAACGTTGAGGATCTTGCCGCGAATGGGCAGGATAGCCTGCGTTTTCCGGTTACGAGCCTGCTTGGCGCTGCCACCTGCGGAATCGCCTTCGACTATGAAGAGTTCGGTTTCCGCATCGCTATCACCTGAACAATCGGTGAGCTTGCCGGGCAAGCGCAGCTTCTTGGCGTTGGTGGCGGTTTTGCGCTTGATCTCTCGCTCGGCCTTGCGCTTCAGGCGCTCGTCCATCCGTTCCATCACCGCGCCCAGAAGTGCGCGGCCACGCTCCATATTGTCGGCCAGGAAGTGATCGAAATGGTCACGCACGGCGTTTTCGACGAGACGTGCCGCCTCGGGAGAGGTGAGGCGATCCTTCGTCTGGCTCTGGAACTGCGGATCGCGGATAAAGACCGAGAGCATCACCTCGCTGCCGGTCATCACGTCATCTGCTGTGATCTGGCTGGCCTTCTTCTGGCCAGTCAGGTCGCCGAATGCACGCAGACCCTTTGTGAGGGCGGAGCGCAAGCCCTGTTCATGCGTGCCGCCATCAGGCGTGGGCACAGTGTTGCAATACCAGCTTGTCGAACCGTCTGACCAAAGCGGCCATGCCACTGCCCATTCAACGCGGCCTTGCTGCAAGCCGTCGACCTCGGGAAAGTCCTGGCTGCCGGAGAAGAATTCGGAGGTCGCGCATTCGCGCGAACCCACTTCTTCACGCAGGTGGTCTGCAAGACCACCGGGGAACTGGAAGGTGGCCTCTTGCGGCACGTCGTCACTGGCGAGGCTGGCTGCGCATTTCCAGCGGATTTCGACGCCTGCAAACAGGTACGCCTTGGAGCGGGCAAGCTTGAACAGGCGCGATGGCTTGAACTTGCGGTCGCCGAAAATCTCCGGATCAGGCACGAAGGTGACGCTGGTGCCGCGCCGGTTGGGGGTGGTGCCGATCTTCTCAATTCCACCTTGCGGCAGGCCCTTGGAAAAGACCTGAGCGAACACTTCCTTATTGCGCGCCACTTCCACCCGGGTCTCGATCGACAGCGCGTTCACCACAGATACGCCAACGCCGTGCAGGCCGCCGCTGGTGGCATATGCCTTGCCAGAGAACTTGCCGCCGGAATGGAGCGTCGTGAGGATGACCTCAAGTGTCGATTTGCCAGGGAACTTTGGATGCTCGTCCACCGGGATCCCGCGGCCATTGTCCGTGATCGTCAGCCGCCCTGCGGTGCCGGGAGGGCCTTCCTCCAGCGCCATCTCAATGCGGTTGGCGTGGCCCGCGACAGCCTCGTCCATCGCGTTGTCGAGCACTTCGGCAGCGAGGTGGTGCAGTGCCCGGTCATCCGTGCCGCCGATATACATACCAGGGCGGCGGCGAACGGGCTCAAGCCCTTCCAGCACCTCAATAGAGGAGGAGTCGTAGTCACCGCTGCCGGTGGGTGCATTATCGAACAGGTCGTCGCTCATGTACCCAGCTATAGGACGCAGGATTCCACCGGTTCAAGCGGGGGATGAGAACTTATCCGCTATCCGAAAATCAGCGTCTTGAAGCTGGCGCTTAGAACTGACTGGGCGCGGCATCGATTATGCTGACGCCGCCACTGTCCACTTCGCGGACCTCGAAGGCACGTTCGCCCACGCCATCGCTTCGGAAACGGAAGGCACCGTCAAGCCCAATGAAGCCGCCCGGGTCGAGCATCTTACCTACCGGAAAGCGCCTGCCAGGCTCCCACTCACGCGAGATGCGCAAGGCGAGCAGCACAGAATCATAACCTAACGTGGCAAGGCGATAAGGCTGCGATCCGAAGCGGCCTTCATAGGATGATACAAACTGGCGATAACGCGCATCCGAAACGGCGGAAAACCAAGCCCCTTCCATCGCGCCAGCAGTGGTGAGCGTGGTTTCACCGCTCCACAATTCGGGGCCGATGATCGAGGGCAGGGCTGCGCCTGCTTCCTTCAGTTCACCAGCTGCCATTGCGGCAAGGCGCGCGCCGTCAGCGATCAGCACGGTATCGAAGCCACCCTTGTCAGACAATCGGCTCGCCGCGCTGATAATGGAGGTATTGCCACGATCATAGGTTTCAGCAGCCACCAGCGATGCGCCACCTTCGCTGACCGCGGTCTGCAAGGCCGCTGCAGCGCGCTGGCCATACTCGCCATTGGGAACCAGCAGCGCAAAGTTGCGCGCGCCTTGCGAGATGGCGAAGTTCACGGTGCGCTGGATCGACTGTTCAGGGATATGGCCCATCACGAAGGCATCAGGCTCTGCCAAGCTGGCATCGTTGGAGAAGGTGATAAGCGGGATGCCAGCAGGGCGCGCCTGGGCGAGCACCTCAGAGACATTTTCGCGCTGCAACGGGCCAAGGATCAGCGCATTGCCATCCTGGATAGCGCGCGACGCCGCGCGGCCAGCACCGGCGGCGGTGTCGTAGGTGGTGATGCGCAGGTTTTCGGCATTTGTATCGAGCAGCGCCATCGTGGTGGCATTGGCGATTGACTGACCGACCTGAGCATTCGAACCACTCAGCGGAACCAGCAAGGCAACGCGATGGCGACCTTCGTCAGTTGGCAAGATCGCGGCATCAGGCGCACCCGTTTGCTGGGTAGCAGGTCCGGTTGTGGTGAACGGGCCTTTGCCTCCGCCCGGGATAATCTGACACGCTGCCAGACCCATCGAAAGGAGAGCTACGGCTAAACCGCGCCTCAAATTACCGAACATGCTTGCTGCCTCCGCTCAAACTGGTTCATGGAGCACATGTGACTGACGCAACTCCATCCGAAAAGCTTTCCAGCGGCCTCTATATAGTTGCCACCCCGATTGGCAATCTTGGCGATATCACTTTGCGGGCAATAGATGTTTTGCAGCGGTGCAATGCTATTGCCTGCGAGGATACGCGCGTCACCGGCAAGCTGCTGAAGCTGCTCGGTATCAGCAACCGGCTCTGGCGATATGATGACCACGCTTCTGCCCGTGACCGGCAAAGACTGCTCGATGCAGCTCGGGTCAGCCCAGTCGCATTGGTAAGCGATGCAGGGATGCCGCTTGTTTCTGATCCGGGCTATAGGCTGGTGAAGGAAGCGCGCGAGGCTGACATTCCCGTGACAGCCTTGCCCGGCGCCAGCGCGCCGCTGCTTGCGCTCGCCATGTCCGGACTGCCGAATGACCGCTTCCTGTTCGCAGGCTTCCTGCCACAAAAGGACAAGGCGCGGGCAGACATGTTGGCAGAACTCGCCGCGATCCGTTCAACGCTTATTTTCTTCGATACCGCACCAAGACTGGTAAAGTCGCTCGCGGTTATCGCCGAAGTGCTGCCAGGCCGTGAAGTCGCCGTGGGGCGAGAACTCACCAAGCTGCACGAGGAATGTCGCACCGGCAGTGCAGAAGATCTGATAGCGCATTATGAAGCGCATCCACCGAAAGGCGAGATTGTGCTGCTGGTTGGCCCTCCTGGTGAAGGGGATCCGGGCGAGGTCGATGCCGATGCCTTGTTGATGGAGGCGATGAAGGAAGCCAAGCCTTCGCAAGCTGCTGGGCATGTAGCCAAGGCGACCGGCCTTGACCGGAAGATGCTTTATGCAAGGGCGATGGAACTCAAAGGGCAATGAAACGACAAATCGCCGAAGCACACGGCCGCAAGGGAGAGGCGAGGGCGGCAGCCTGGCTCCGGCTGAAGGGTTGGTCGATCCTTGATACACGGGTGAAGACACCAGTCGGTGAAGTAGATATCGTCGCCAAGCGTGGGGACCTTGTCGCTTTCGTTGAGGTAAAGTGGCGCAGCAAGGCGGCGGATCTTGACCGCGCGATCGATGAATACCGCCTGCGTCGAGTGGCAGCAGCTGCTGAAGCCGTGGCCCATAACTACGCCAAACAAGGTGAAGACTTGCGCGTGAACGTGATCCTGCTTGCGCCCAAGGCATTCCCTCGCCACATCACCAACGCTTGGCAGCCTTAGGAAAGAAGCATGAGCCTACGTGTCGCAGTCCAGATGGACCCAATTGAAAGCATCAATATCGCAGGAGATTCCAGTTTTGCACTGATGCTGGCGGCACAGGCGCGTGGCCATGAAGTCTGGCATTATGACGTTAAGACAATCGCTTATGATTGCGGGCGTATCACTTGCTGGGCATCGCCGGTGACTGTGCAGCGCGTGGTTGGCGACCATTTCACCAAGGGCGAACTGCGCAAGATCGACCTCGCGACTGATATCGACGTGGTGCTGATGCGCCAGGATCCGCCGTTTCACCTTGGTTATATCAGCTCCGCACTGCTGCTTGACCGGCTGAAGGGCATCACGCTGGTTTCCAATGATCCGCGTGAAGTGGTCAACGCGCCGGAAAAGATGTATGTGCTTGATTATGCGCGCTTCATGCCGCCCACGCTGATCGCGCGGCAATTGGACGATGTGCGCGAATTCCAACAAGCACACGGTGCAATGGTGGTAAAGCCGTTGCACGGCAATGGCGGCAAGGCGATCTTCAAGGTCGATGCCGAGGGCACCAATCTTTCCGCACTTTTCGAAGTATTCAACCAGACCTGGCCTGAACCACACATGGTTCAGCCTTTCCTCCCCGAAGTGGCCAGGGGCGACAAGCGCATTGTGCTGGTGGATGGGGAGTTTGCCGGCGCCATCAACCGCAAACCGGGCGAGGGCGAGTTCCGATCCAATCTGGCGCAAGGCGGCTATGCCGAGGCTGCATCACTTACCGTGGAAGAGGAAGAAATCTGCGCGGCCATGGGGCCAGACCTCAAGCGGCGCGGGCTGGTCTTCGTGGGGATTGACGTGATTGGCGGCAAATGGCTCACCGAGATCAACGTGACATCGCCCACAGGGATCGTGGCGATCGACCAGTATAATGGCACGGACACCGCTGGCCGTATCTGGGATGCGCTTGAGCGCCGCCATGCGGAGATGAGCAGGACCTCAGGTTGAGCTGAGTATTTGGGCATAACGCGCAGTTTGCCCTTCCTACTCCCGCAGTACGGACATTCATGGACCAGTTGATTATCGAAGCCATCCGCCAGGGCGGATATCTCGGCATTTTCCTGCTGATAGTGCTAGAAAACGTGGTTCCGCCTGTGCCCAGCGAGGTCATCATGGGCATTGGCGGGCTGCTGGTCGAACGCGGTCACATGCAGTTCTGGCCATTGCTCCTGATCAGCACGAGCGGCACCGTGGTGGGCAATTATTGCTGGTACTGGCTGGGTGACAGCTGGGGCTATGAGCGGATGGAACCTTTCATCAACCGCTGGGGCCGCTGGCTGACTGTAGATTGGGAAGCTATCGTCAAAGCACAACTCTTCTTCGTGAAGCATGGCCACTGGGTGGTATTCATACTGCGTTGCTCGCCTTTCCTGCGCACGATCATATCGCTGCCGGCGGGGCTGGCACACATGCCCAAAGGGCGCTTCCTGATCTATACCTTCGCCGGTTCGCTCGTCTGGAATGCAGCGCTGATCAAGGGCGGTGAATTCCTCGGCGGATACCTGCAGGAATCGCAGCATCTGCTCGCCTGGGGTATCTTTGCCATGATCGGCGTGGGGCTGGCGGGCTATTTGTGGCGCGTGCTCACCTGGTCCCCGCGCCCGTCGGCAAAGGAAGGCGAGAGCTAGTCCTTCTCGCGCGGATGGGCGTTGCGGTAGGTATCGAGCAGCTTTGCCGCATCGACCTTTGTGTATATCTGCGTTGACCCAAGGCTTGCATGGCCGAGAAGTTCCTGTAGGCTCCTGAGATCCGCGCCAGCGCCCAGAAGGTGTGTGGCAAAGGAATGGCGCAGCGCATGCGGCGTGACGCTGTCTGGCAGGCCCATTGCCTTACGCGCATTAGCCATCGCCTTCTGCACCATGCCTTGCCCCAATGCTCCACCCTTTGCGCCGCGAAACAGGGGGCTGTGTGGCAGCATCGGCCACGGGCATTGCTTGGCATATGCCGCGACAGCCTCACGAACGATAGGAATAAGCGGGACAACACGTTGCTTGCCCCCCTTGCCAGTTACGGTCAGCGTCTCACCCAGCGGCAGATCCGATGCCTTGAGTGAGAGCGCCTCGGCGATACGCAGGCCAGCGCCATACATCAGCAACAAAACCGCCCGGTCCCGCGCGCCGATCCAACCATCGCTTGCAAGGGCATCGACCATGTCAGCCATGTTGGTGGCATCGTCAGGCGTGACAGGGCGGGGCAGGCCCTTTTTCACGCGCGGTCCGCGCAGGCGTGGCGGGCTGGTATCGCCTTCGCCCGATTGCTCGCGGGCGAAGGCAATGAACCCCTTGAGCGCGGAAAGTTCTCGTGCAGTGGAAACGTTTCCGAGGCCGTCGTTCCGTCGCTGTGCAAGTTGCAGGCGCAAGTTTGCGGCTGTCATCTTCGCGATGCCCTGCCAACTTTCCGCTCCGGTGCTTTCCAACAACCGGTTTGCCGCCGCGAGATAGGCGCGCACCGTGTGCGGCGATCGGCGGCGGGCATTCGTAAGGTGGTCAGCCCAGGCTTCGAGCAGATCGACCTTGCTCACGCCGAGACCAGACCATCATGCACGATCCGCGGCAGGATTGCATCAAGCAGCGGCATACCCTTCGCCGTGATCGAGATGTGCTCTGCCTGTTGCGCAACAAAGCCCAGCTTCTGCAGCTGGTTTAACGCTTCGAAGTCGATCAACTTGCTACTCTCCATGTCGAAACGAGTTGCCATGGCTGCAAGGTCAATACCTTCGCGCAGCCGCAGGCCCATCAGCAGGGCTTCGGACGCCTGCTCTTCTATGGGAATGGCGATCTCGCTCTGGTAGCCTGACCCGCGCGCTTCGACAGCTGCCAGCCAGTTTTCGGGCTTTCGGTGGCGCTGAGTAGCAAAACCGCCGCGCCGCCCGTGCGCGCCAGGTCCGATGCCGACATAGTCGCGATAACACCAGTATGTGAGGTTGTGGCGGCTTTCCTCGCCGGGCTTGGCGTGGTTGCTGATCTCGTAAGCTGGAATGCCGGCTTCGATGGTGAGTTGTTGTGTCAGATCGTAAAGATCAGCAGCGCCATCATCGTCCAGCGGCGCGAATTTGCCTTGCCGAACCATCGTTGCAAAGCGCGTGCCTTCCTCGATGGTCAGCTGGTAAAGCGAAAGGTGCGAGGTGCCGAATGACAAGGCTCGCCGCAGTTCGTGCTCCCATTCTTCAGGAGTGTGCCCGGGCAGGGCATAGATCAGGTCGAACGAGACACGCTTGAATGCCTTCTGTGCTACTTCGAGCGCTTTCAGCCCCTCTTGTGTATCGTGAAGTCGCCCCAGGAACCGCAGTTTCGCATCGTCGAGCGCTTGCAGTCCCAGCGACGTGCGGTTCACCCCGGCCAGCGCAAGGTCAGCAAACTTGCTCGCTTCCACAGAGGAAGGGTTGGCCTCCAGAGTTATCTCGATATACGGTGCAAAACCCCAGAGATCCTGCGCTTTATCAAGCAATGCGCCCACCAACGAAGGCGGCATTAGCGAGGGCGTTCCCCCGCCGAAAAACACCGATTCCAGCGGTTCTCCACCCGCCAGTTCGGCTTCTGCACACATGTCCGCCAATAAAGCTGCCTGCCAGCGGGCATGATCCACCTCGTCCCGCACGTGCGAATTGAAATCGCAATAAGGGCACTTCCTAAGACAGAAGGGCCAGTGAATGTAGAGGGCGCGCGCCATGCCCTATCCTAGCTTTCAAACTGGTCCTTCACCAGCTTGGCAAAGGCATCAGCGCGATGGCTTATCGCATGCTTGGCTTCAGGCTCGATCTCGGCGAAGGTCTGCGTGCCACCGGCGGGCACGAAAACGGGGTCATAGCCGAAGCCCTTTTCCCCGCGCGGAGGCCAGGTAAGCGTCCCATCAACGCGCCCTTCGTACACCGCATGTTCGCCATCGGGCCAGGCAAGGGCAAGGGTGCAGGAAAACCACGCATCACGCGGAGTATCTAGTCCCTTGGCTTGCAACATGCCTTCGACCTTGCCCATCGCCATGTACCAGTCGCGGCCCGGTTCACCTTCGAAAGGCTGGCGCTCGGCCCAGTCCGCCGTGTAAACACCGGGACGGCCATCAAGCGCAGCGACCGACAAGCCGCTATCGTCAGCCAGCGCGGGCAGGCCGGAAGCCTCTGCCGAGGCGCGCGCCTTGATCAGCGCGTTCTCGATGAAGGTGGTCCCGGTTTCAGGCGGTTCGGGAAGGCCCAGTGATCCGGCGGAGATGCACTCCAGCCCGTATGGTGCCAGCAATGCAGAAATCTCCGTGAGCTTCCCGGCATTATGCGTGGCGATCACCAGCTTTCCCGAACCGATCCTGCGGGTCATTTTACGGCCTTCGCCTGTGCCGAAAAGATCTGGCTGCAACCGATATTGGCGAGACGGAGTAAGCGAAGAAGCCCTTCCTCGTCATAGGTCGCACCTTCTGCGGTGGCTTGCACTTCGGCGATCTGGCCGCCTTCGATCAACACGAAATTGGCGTCCGCATCGGCAGAGCTATCCTCTACATAATCGAGGTCCAGAACCGGATTGCCCTGATAGATCCCGCAGGAAATGGCGGCGATCTTGGCGGTGATCGGGTCTTCCTTGATCGCGCCGGCTTCCATCAGCTTGTTCACCGCCATGCGCAGCGCCACCCACGCGCCGGAAATCGACGCTGTACGGGTGCCGCCATCAGCCTGGATCACGTCGCAATCGAGGGTAATCTGCCGCTCGCCGAGCTTTTCAAGATCGCAAACGGCGCGCAAGCTGCGGCCAATCAGGCGCTGGATTTCCTGCGTGCGGCCGGACTGCTTGCCCTTGGCAGCTTCACGAGAACCGCGGGTGTGGGTCGCGCGCGGCAGCATGGAATATTCGCCGGTAACCCAGCCCGAACCCTTATTGCGCAGCCACGGTGGTACGCGTTCTTCAACGCTGGCGGTGCACAGCACTTTGGTATCGCCAAAGCTGATCAGGCAGCTGCCTTCAGCATGCTTGGTGAAGCCTGTTTCAATTGTGATGGCGCGCATTTCATCTGCGGCGCGGCCGGAAGGACGCATGGAATTCTCCAAAATGGTGACTCGATATTGCTTGCGTGGCCCTAGCGCCTAGATAAGCACCTGTCATGGCCTCGCCTCCGATTACCGAACTGACAATGCGCGCACGCGACATTTTCCGCCTTGTGGTGGAGGGTTACCTTGCGAGCGGCCAGCCCGTTGGGTCTAAGACACTCGCCCACCATCGCGATGTGAACCTTTCGCCCGCCTCGATCCGTTCGGTGTTGAGCGATCTTGAACAACTCGGCTTGCTCGCAGCGCCGCATACCAGTGCTGGCCGCATGCCGACCGATGTGGGCCTGCGCCTGTTTGTGGACGGAATGATGCAGGTGGCCGAACCCACACGCGAAGAACGCGTAGCGATTGAAGCGCAACTCGCGCAGCCAGGCCCGATCGAGCAGGCGCTGGAGACTACCAGCACGCTCCTATCGGACCTGTCCGGTGCGGCAGGCATGGTGATGGTCCCCCAGCGCGAAGCACGGCTTAGCCAGATGAATATCGTGCTCCTTGATGCCAATCGCGCACTTGTGGTGCTGGTGGGGCAGGACGGGCATGTCGAAAACCGGGTACTGGAATTGCCGCAGGGCACGAGCAGTTCCGCGCTGCAGCAAGCGAGCAATTATGTGACTGCGCGGCTTGCCGGGCGCACCCTGCAGGAAGCGGTGAAGCTAATCGAATGCGAAATCCGCAGCGGTAAGAGCGCGCTGGACGAAGTGAGTCGCGATCTGGTCGAACGTGGCATCGTGACATGGAGCCAGGATGCGGCGAAGCGCCCGGTGCTGATCGTGCGCGGGCAAGCGAATTTGCTGGATGAGAGCGCCTTGGGCGATATCGAGCGCATTCGTTCCTTGATCGATGACCTTGAAAACAAACAGTCGATTGCCGATCTGCTAGACAGTGCGAAGGAAGCGGAATCGACGCGCATCTTCATTGGTGCAGAAAATCGCCTATTTGCGCTCTCCGGCTCCTCTGTCATCGCATCACCCTATCGTGACCGTGACGGCAGAGTGGTTGGCGTTTTAGGGGTTATCGGGCCGACGCGACTAAACTATGCGCGCGTCGTTCCCATGGTGGATTTTACCGCCCAGTCACTGGGCAAGAGATTTGGATAGACAAGACAAAGCGATGAGCGAGCAAGACAATCAGAGCGAAAACGGCGAAAACAAGCACGATCCCGAACTGGAGTGTGAACTGGACGGCGTGCCCGAGCAGTTTCTTGATGATGGAGATGACAAGGAAGAAGGCGATAGTCTCGGCGATACGCTGGCGCAGCTGAAGACCGAACTGGAAGAAGCCAAGCAGCAAGTCCTCTATGCCCGTGCTGACACGCAGAATGTCCGTCGCCGGCTTGAGCGTGAGAAGGACGAGGCGCGAGCCTATGCGTCCACCGGCTTTGCACGCGATATCCTGTCTGTCGCAGATAACCTTTCGCGCGCGCTGGCCGCGGTTCCGGATGACATGCGCGAACATAACAAGCTTGAAGGTCTGATCGCCGGTATCGAAGCGACCCAGCGCGAACTGGACAAGGTTTTTGGCCAGCACGGCATCAGCCGAATTGCTGCCATGGGCATGCCGCTTGATCCCAACCAGCACCAGGCGATGTTGGAAATCCCTACCGGCGATGCAGAACCGGGCACGGTGATCCAGGAAATGCAGAGTGGCTACATGATCAAGGACCGCCTACTGCGCCCGGCAATGGTCGGCGTAGCGAAAAAGCCTGATTGATCCTGATCGCCTCCGCACTTGTCGCGTCGTCCTTGAGGCATGGTGATTGAACAGTGATCCACGCTACTAGGCTGCAGCCTTTGCGTGGGTGAGCATGGCCACCAGTTCCTGGCTTGAACGCAAATCAGCGAAAACCATCGCGAGGATGTGCAGAGTGGCCGCGTGTTCTTCATCAGACAATGCGGCATTGGCGTCTGCGGCCATGATAACGCGGTAATTGTTCTGCATGGCATCGCGTGCGGTGCTTTCACAGCAGCAATTGGTGAGAGTGCCGGAGATGATCACTGTATCAATGCCGCGTTCCTCAAGAACCTGCTGTAACGTGCTGGTTCCATGCGTGAAGCCGCTGAACCGGTGTTTGTCGACGATCATGTCAGCGTCGGCGATGTCGAGGTCGCTCCACAGCTCGTGATAATGCGCGCCGGGTGTGAATGCGGCGCGATGATCGGCTGCAGCAACACCTATGCGTTGCCAGAAAACCGTCCACGCGGAATCCCAATCTTCGGGCGTAGTGTAACGCAAGAAGATATTGAGCCCGCCAGCATCGCGAATGGCCCGACTGATGGTGTTGATTTC
>CAZYAL010000001.1:166244-185210 GCA_964645635.1 uncultured Sphingomonadaceae bacterium
TCCAGCTCGCCGCCTGGTTCCAGCCCTTCAGGCAGGCCCATGACCATCACGTGCTTGCCGCCCTGCTCGAACGCCACGGTTTCGCCAGCGGGGACGTTGACCTGCAGCAGCTCCTGCATATCCATCTGCCCGCTCATATCGGCTGTCTCGTGGAACAGGGCGCTTTCCGCACCCTGCACTTTGGCCGCACGCATCGTCTGGTCTTCGGGGCCTTCGTTGGTGATGTTGAAGTAGACAGCGGCCGGGTTGCCGGTTGCGGCTGGCAAGTTCATCCGACCAGAGGATACAGAGATGCCTTCAGGCGCTTCAGGTGCCGCATCCACCGGCGCGGGTTCCTCTCCACTTCCGCAAGCGACAAGGCTAAGCGACATGATGCCCGCAGCACCAGCAATCAGAAGCTTTTTCAATTCGGCTACCTCCAGTGTTTCAATGCCCACGCACCTTATGGCCAAGCATTGCAGCTGCCAAGCCTGCGAACATCATCAGTTGAGCTCTTGTCGCCTGCAAAAGCGCACCTATATCGCGGCCCAGAAGACTGATTTTCTGTAGAGTTGCCGACTGGTTTCGCCGTGGGACATGGGAAACCGCCAAGGCAACGTCCAAATGTAAGGAAAGAGTGGGGAACCCATGAGCAAAGTTATCGGTATCGACCTTGGTACGACCAATTCCTGCGTCTCCGTGATGGACGGCGGCAAGCCCAAGGTCATCGAAAATTCCGAAGGTGCACGTACGACACCTTCAATCGTCGCTTTCACCAAGGATGGTGAGCGCCTGATCGGCCAGCCGGCGAAGCGCCAGGCTGTGACCAACCCTGACAACACGCTGTTTGCGATCAAGCGCCTGATCGGGCGCCGGTTCGATGATCCGACCACCAAAAAGGACATGGATCTGGTTCCCTACAACATCGTTAAGGGCAAGAATGGCGATGCGTGGGTAAATGCAGGCGGCGAAGACTATTCGCCCAGCCAGATTTCGGCCTTCATCCTGCAGAAGATGAAGGAAACCGCTGAGAGCTATCTTGGTGAAACCGTGACGCAGGCTGTGATCACTGTTCCTGCATACTTCAATGACGCTCAGCGCCAGGCAACCAAGGATGCCGGCCAGATCGCCGGCCTTGAAGTGCTGCGCATCATCAACGAGCCGACCGCGGCTGCGCTCGCCTATGGCATGGACAAGGACGACGGCAAGACCATCGCTGTTTATGACCTTGGCGGCGGCACTTTCGACGTTTCCGTTCTCGAAATTGGTGACGGCGTGTTCGAAGTGAAGTCCACCAATGGCGACACCTTCCTTGGCGGTGAAGACTTCGACAGCGCAATCGTGGAATATCTGGCGGACCAGTTCAAGGCGAAGGAAAACATGGACCTGAAGGCCGACAAGCTGGCCCTTCAGCGCCTGAAGGAAGCTGCGGAAAAGGCCAAGATCGAGCTGTCTAGCTCGGCCCAAACCGAAGTGAACCTGCCGTTCATCACCGCGCGTATGGAAGGTGGATCGTCCACCCCGCTGCACCTTGTTGAAACGCTCACCCGATCTAAGTTGGAGCAGCTGGTCGGTGGCCTGATCAAGCGCACGCTCGACCCGTGCAAGAAGGCGCTGGAAGATGCCGGCGTTTCGAAAGATCAGATCGACGAAGTAATCCTTGTCGGCGGCATGACACGCATGCCCAAGGTTCGCGAAGTGGTCGAAGAATTCTTCGGTGCCAAGCCGCACACCGGCGTGAACCCCGATGAAGTGGTCGCCATGGGCGCGGCTATCCAGGCAGGCGTGCTGCAGGGCGATGTCAAGGACGTGCTGCTGCTCGACGTAACCCCGCTGTCGCTCGGCATTGAGACGCTGGGCGGTGTGTTCACCCGCATGATCGACCGCAACACCACCATTCCGACCAAGAAGACGCAGACTTATTCGACAGCCGAGGACAACCAGAGCGCGGTGACCATCCGCGTATTCCAGGGCGAGCGTGAAATGGCTGCAGACAACAAGCTGCTTGGCCAGTTCGACCTTGTCGGCATCCCTTCTGCACCGCGCGGCGTTCCGCAGATCGAAGTGACCTTCGATATCGACGCCAACGGCATCGTGAACGTGTCCGCAAAGGACAAGGGCACCGGCAAGGAGCACACGATCAAGATCCAGGCTTCGGGTGGCCTTTCGGACTCAGACATCGACCAGATGGTCCAGGACGCTGAGAAGTTCGCCGAGGAAGACAAGAAGCGTCGTGCCTCTGCCGAAGCGCGCAACCAGGCAGACAGCCTCGTGCACTCGACCGAAAAGCAGCTGGATGAAAACGGCGACAAGGTTGACGCTGACACCAAGGCAGCCGTGGAGAACGCGCTTTCGGAAGCCAAGACTGCGCTGGAAGGCGATGATGTCGATGCGATCAATGCAAAGGCGCAGGCGCTTACCGAAGCGGCCATGAAGATGGGCCAGCAGATCTACGAAAAGGAACAGGCTGCCAACGCTTCCGAAGGTGACGCTGGCGACAGCAGCTCTTCTGCTGACGAAGAAGTTGTCGACGCCGAGTTCTCCGAGGTCGACGAAGACAACAAGGGCTGAACGTCCTGATGCGAAACGAAACCGTCACCGGTGCATCGGCATCGGTGACGGACCGTTTTTGAAGAGGGCCCCATGTCCGCAACCGAAATCGATTTCTATTCCCTACTTGAAGTCAGCCGCGATGCTGATGGCGACACTGTAAAGCGCGCCTATCGCAAGCTGGCGATGAAGTACCATCCGGACCGCAATCCGGGTGATGCCGAGGCCGAAGCCCGTTTCAAGGCGGTCGGCGCGGCTTACGAATGCCTGAAGGACCCGCAGAAGCGCGCTGCTTATGACCGTTACGGGCACGACGCCTTCATCAACGGCATGTCCGGTGGTGGCGGCGGGCATGGCGGTCCGCAAGGCGACTTTGGCGACCTTGGCGATATTTTCGAGACAATTTTTGGCAGCGCCTTCGGAGGCGGTGGAGGTCGTGCCCGTCCGCGTCGTGGCGCAGACTTGCGCTACAATATGGAGGTGGGGCTGGAAGAAGCCTTCCATGGCAAGACCACCGAGATCGAAGTGGAAGTCGCCGCCCATTGCGATAGTTGCTCGGGCAGCGGAGCAGCAGCAGGCACGACCAAGCGGAGCTGCACTACCTGCCACGGCCATGGCAAGGTGCGTGCACAGCAGGGGCTGTTCGTAATCGAACGCCCGTGTCCAGTGTGCCATGGGCAAGGCGAAATCTTGGAAGAACCATGCTCTGATTGCCGCGGTGAAGGCCGTGTGGACAAGGTTCAGCGCTTCGAGGTGGAAGTACCGGCGGGTGTCGACAATGGTACGCGTATCCGCCTTGCAGGTCGCGGTGAGGCTGGCCCCAATGGGGCGCCCGCAGGCGACCTCTACATCTTTATCCAGGTGCGCCCACACAAGGTTTTCGAACGTGAAGGCACTGCGCTGTTCACGCGCATTCCCATCAGCTTCACCACGGCAGCGCTTGGCGGCTGCGTTGAACTTCCTGGTCTTGATGGCGAAATGCACAGTATCGATATTCCTGCTGGCATCCAGTCCGGCAAGCAGCTGCGCAAGCGCGGCGCAGGCATGCCGGTACTGCAGGGCAGGGGGCGTGGTGACATGGTGGCGGAGATCACCGTGGAAACGCCCACCAAGCTCTCGTCCCGCCAGAAGGAACTGCTGCGCGAATTCAAGGAAACCGAAACAGGTGAGGAATGCCCCGAAAGCCGCGGTTTCCTAGACCGGTTAAAGGATGTGTTCTCGAGCTGATTGCCAGCCCGGAACAACAAAGCTTCCCCGCAAGGGTTATCCTACAAGGCTTCCACTTCGCGGCGCAGACCCGGGATCAGTCCGGGGTCAGCCGCAAGCCGTTCCTCTTCCTCATCAAGGATGGCAAGGAAGATGCGTTTCTTGAGCGCACGGCAATCCCGCGCATCAACTTTGCCGGGCATGGTAGAGCAGATGAGGTCAATCATCCGCTCTGCCCCGTGCAACCTACCCCACAGGTAATCGTTTTCGCGGTAAGCGCGGCTGAAGAAGGCACCGAAGTTGTAGAACTCGATTCCGTGCAAGGTGGCGGGCGCTCCACCTGTGCGAATTGTCGAGGCATCATCGGGCGAGATGCGGTCTACCTTGATCGGATCGAACTCTGTCAGACCTTCGTTGCGGAACAATGGCAAGGTGGCCACATCGTAGAAGGGGAAGCCGAGGTAGGCGAGCAGAACCTTGCGCCGCAGCACCTTGGGCATGGCCTCAAGCGCATCTGACAGCATGATTTCCGCCTTGGCGTCGAGGGCGCGCAAGTCTCGCTGACGCTCAAGTGCGTCCAGCACCTTGCCCGGATCTTCGAGCACCTGCTCTACATTAGCAGCCATCGGGCTGTCTGCCATCGGCAGTTCGTCCGCAGCAAAGTAAAGCGAGAGGATATTGTAAATTGCCTCGCGCGCGTCATCGAGGTCGGCTTCGGAAAAATCGGGGTCATCCTCCCAATCGCGCGACAAACGCCGGGCGATCAGGCGCAGGCGGCGGATACGAAAGCCGATGTCATGTGCGCGGAAGAAGGCGATGGCCTGCTCAGTGGCGCCACCATCTGGATTGGCAAGCGAGGTAAGGCCTTGCGCTTCAAGGTGCATGCGCAACCGCCGTGCGATGGGCAAGTGATCTGGTTGTTGCAAGGCGGGTGCGGCCCTCAACATCGCCTGCGACAGACGCTCGATAATTCCCCCAAACTTTGCCTGCGCATAGGAATGAAAAGCGTATCCAGCCTGTTCAGCCGCAGCTTGCTGCGCCTTTGCGCGCCAATTGGCGAGCCGTTTTGGCGTAGGATTGTCGAGGAAGAAAGTGCGGCCAAACAACCTGTCCACCGCGCGCTCAACCTCTGGCCGAAGCGCGGCAAGAATGCGAAGCATCTTGGCCGCCTCTCGCGACATATCCTGGATCAGTTCAAGGTTGTCGCGGATCGGCTGTTCTCGCGGGATCGAGGAAACAGAGCCAAGGATTGCCTTGAAGAAGCCCACGTCCTCCACCTCCGTTTCCTTGCGCCAGCGACTGTCCGGCGTTGGATCTATGTAAACGAAGCGGCGATCCACCTCCCGCTGCGAGGGGCGGCCCGCAAGCGCATTAAGCGCTTCGGAGAAAGGCGCGTTCACCAGCACGGAGCCATCGACCAGAAAGACGCTTTCCGTCGTGTTGTCCGCAACATGCAGCGGCATCACGCGCTGCAGGAACTTCTCCCTGCCGTCCCAGGTCAGGCTGCGCGTCTCTGCAAGCCGATCAATCTCGGCCAGCTTGAGTGGCGGGAACGCGCCGGGGAAACTGGCTGTCGCACGTGCGGCTAGCGTCAGTTCAAGCGTGTCGGCAATCGAGATGCCTCCTTCCACCGGAGTTCGCGAACGGAAACCAATGGGCAAGCGGTGCTCGCTCTCTTCCACCAGAGGAGGTGAATTGAGCCGTAGCGCTTGCAGATAGCCGTGGAAATCAGTCACAGTTACAGACAGTTCTAGCGGGTGCCCCGGCGGAAGCAGCGGACCATCCGCAACCCCCGCCTCCATCGCAGAGAAGGCATCGTACAGCAGGCCGGAAAAGCCGATCCCGGAGAAGGGCGGCTGGAACCAGCGGCTGCGCACGAAACGGGCAAGCTTGTGGCGCACTTCCTTGCGCATTTCCGGCGCGACGCTTTCTGACACGACGTTGCCCGGCCTGCTGAGCAGAAGTTCAACGACAGGCGGGGCCCAGAATTTGGTCACCCATGTCCACAATCGCGCCTTGGGATCGAGCAACCGGTCAACATCGGCATTGTCGAGCCAAAGGTCCGTCAGCGGTTCAAGCGAGTGCCCGGAATGGATTGCCTGCGCGAGGAATACGGCGTTGATGCCGCCTGCGCTCGCGCCGGTGAGGATGTCCGGGATGAAGCGCAGGCCCACGCCATGCTCGTTCGCGGCGCGTTCAAATATCTCGCGATATATCTGCTCGCTACCAGCGCCGGAAGGCACACCTGATTGGAAATCCCTGCTGGCGCGTGCCAGTTTCCAAATCTCCTTGGTCACGCCATGCATGTAAACCGCCAGGCTGATGCCGCCATAGCAGACAAGGGCAATGCGGAGTTCCTTTTGGCGCATGCAGACTGTGTGGCAAGGCATGCACGCAAAGGCAATTGCGTTCCACTAATGTTCTCGTTATTCGTCCACCATGGTGAAGCCCAAGAAACGATTTATCTGTTCCGAATGCGGCAGCGTATCGCACCGCTGGCAAGGCCAGTGTCCCGATTGTTCGGAATGGAACACGCTTGTTGAAGAGGCGCCTGAAACAAAATTTTCAGCGAAGCATGACCTGTCGAGCGGCGGCAAGCCTATCATTTTCGAATCGCTCGATGTTCCAACCAAGCCGTTGAAGCGCCAACCCACCGGCCTTGCAGAATTCGACCGCGCTTTAGGCGGCGGAATCGTCCCGGGGAGCGCGATACTGATGGGCGGGGAGCCGGGGATTGGCAAGTCCACGCTGTTGTTGCAGGCGGCTGCTTCTATCGCGAAAAGCGGCGGTGATGCCGTTTATGTCAGTGGGGAAGAGGCGACCGGGCAGGTACGCATGCGGGCAGGGCGGCTCAGCCTTGCAGATGCGCCCATCAGGCTGGCGGCGGCTACCTCCGTGCGTGATATCCTGACCACGCTGGCAGACGGTGCTCCTCCTGCATTGCTGGTAATCGATTCCATCCAGACCATGCATTCGGACATGATCGAAGGTGCGCCGGGCACAGTCAGCCAGGTACGCGCCTCGGCATTCGAATTGATCCGTTATGCCAAGGAGAACGGGGTCGCGCTGGTGCTGGTCGGCCACGTCACGAAGGACGGCAATATCGCGGGGCCGCGTGTGCTGGAGCACATGGTGGACGTGGTGATGAGCTTCGAAGGCGAACGCAGCCACCAGTATCGCATCCTGCGGGCCCTCAAGAACCGCTTCGGCGCTGTCGACGAAATCGGGGTGTTCGCGATGGAAGGGCACGGCCTGGCTGAGGTTTCCAACCCATCAATGCTGTTCCTGTCTGGCCGCGAAGAGCCGATGGCGGGCAGTTCCGTCTTCCCGGCGATGGAAGGTACGCGCCCCGTGCTGGTCGAGATCCAGGCGCTGATTGTGCGGCTGCAATCAGGCGCAACGCCGCGCCGCTCCGTGGTTGGCTGGGAATCGAGCCGCCTTGCCATGTTATTGGCGGTACTGGAATCGCGCTGCGGCCTCAATTTTTCGTCGGCAGAGGTCTATCTGAATGTAGCAGGCGGTTATCGCCTGTCTGACCCGGCAGCAGACCTCGCGGTAGCTGCAGCATTGGTTTCCGCGCTTGCCGACAAACCCTTGCCCTTGAACGCAATCTGGTTTGGCGAAGTATCCCTTTCGGCAGAGATTCGCCCCGTTGCCCATGCCGGATTGCGGCTGAAAGAAGCGGCCAAGTTGGGCTTCAATGCTGCCAGTGGCCCAGTTGATAACGGACAAACTGTGGATGGATTGCGATATTCTGGGCTAACCGGTCTCATGGCGCTCGTTGACCGGGTGATGGCATCGGCATAGTTTCAGCCCCAGATGAACTGGTTTGACATCATTGTTGCCGTGATTGTCGGCGTGGCTGCTATTGGCGGCTTTGCGCGCGGTTTCGTGCAAGAGGTGCTGTCGCTCGCATCCTGGGTTGTTGCGATCGTGGCGATCTATTTCCTGCACACGGACCTGACCGCAATAATCTTCGCGCAAATGGGCGCTCCCATCGGGGCATCCTTGCTCGCCTTCGTAATCCTGCTGCTGGTTCCTTATCTTGCCATGCGTTTCATCGCTCGACGGGCAGGAAAAACAGCGCGCGAATCCTTGCTGGGCCCGGTCGACCGCGTGCTGGGATTTGGCTTTGGCGCAGTGAAGGGCACGATCATCATGGTTATGGCCTTCTCGCTCATCGCTTTGGGATATGACACCGTATGGGGCCTGGCCGGGCGTCCGGCATGGATTACCACGGCTCGCACCTATCCCTTCGTAAATGCCAGTTCCGAAGCCATGGTCCATCTGATTGAAGAACGTCGCGCGGTGCTGCACGCAGAGGGCGGGTAATGAGTGCCGAAAAGCTCTATACCCCTGAACTTCTGGCATTGACGATTGAACTGGCCAACTGGCCTGCGATCGAAAACCATCCACGCCATGGCGATGCGCGCTCCAAGACATGTGGCAGTACGCTCGCCATCGATCTTGCCCCCGATGCCGACGGGCATATCCAAACAATTGGCCTTCGCGTGCGCGCATGCGCCGTTGGACAGGCGGCCGCAGCCATATTCGCGCGCCATGCCAAGGGGCGTGACCTTGAAGATATTACCGCCGCTCACGACCGCATTGAACGCTGGCTTGATGGTGAGGCTCCGATTGCCGACTGGCCTGACCTTAGGCTGATCGCCCCTGCGCGGGACTATCCTGCACGCCACGGCGCAATAATCCTGCCGTGGAAGGCTGCCATTTCGGCACTTTCCACCTCTTCGCCCGCAGGCTAGGCAATTTTCTTCACGCGGATCAGTGAGGGAAGATGATGGCGACCGAAAGCAGCACCGTTCAACACGAGCCAAGTGCAAAAGACGTGCGCCTGGTGATCGCGGCATCGTCAGCCGGCACGATCTTCGAATGGTACGATTTCTTCATTTACGGCACGCTTGCCACGTTGATCGGACGTGCCTTCTTCCCGGCAGACAATGCAACGCTGTCCATCCTGCTCGTGTGGGCTGGCTTTGCGGTGGGCTTTGGTTTCCGGCCGCTGGGCGCAATCCTGTTTGGCTATTTCGGGGACAAGCTGGGCCGCAAATATACCTTCCTCGTCACTGTCACCCTGATGGGCATCGCCACGGCCGGCGTTGGTTTCGTGCCGAGCGCCGATAGCATTGGCTTGCTCGCGCCAGCCATCGTTCTGTTTTTGCGGGTGCTTCAGGGCCTTGCGCTGGGCGGTGAATATGGCGGCGCAGCGATCTATGTTGCCGAACATGCGCCGCCTGAAAAGCGCGGGCTCTATACCAGCTATATCCAGGCGAGCGTTGTTGGCGGTTTCGTGCTGTCGATAATCGTGGTGATCGCTTGCCGCGCGCTGATCCCGGATGATGCGTTCAATGCCTGGGGCTGGCGCGTTCCCTTCCTGCTGTCGATTGTGTTGTTGGCGATCAGCCTGTGGATGCGCCTAAAGCTTTCCGAAAGCCCCGTGTTTCAGGCGATGAAGGCGAAAGGCAAGATGGCCGCCAACCCGTTCAAGGAAAGTTTCACCTATCCCGGCAACCATAAGCGCATCTTCATCGCCCTGTTCGGTATCACCGGCATTTTGACCACGATATGGTACACAGCCTTCTTCTCGGGGCTCTCTTTCTTGCGTGGGCCGATGCGGATGGACAATGCGCTTGTGGAATGGGTGCTGCTGATTGCTGGCACCATCGCGATGGGCTTCTACATTGTGGTTGGCAAATGGTCAGACCGGGTTGGCCGCAAGAAGCCCATTGTCCTTGGCGCAGCTGCCACGCTGGTGCTGCTTTTCCCGCTGTTCTGGGGCATTGGTTCACTCGCCAATCCGGGGCTGCAGCAAAGCGCACGGGAAGCACCGGTCGTGGTGTCTGGCGCGGGTTGCGAATTCGATGCCTTTGCTGAGGTGCAGGCAACCGATTGCGGCAAGCTGCTGGAAGACCTGACGAGCCTTGGCGTGCCCTACGACATCGAAACAGGCGGAGCCGGCGCGCTCAACATCGGTTCTATATCCTTCGCCTTGAGCGATGCAGGCTGGGATTGGCAAGACACCGCAACCCGCCGCGCGCAAGTGCAGCAATGGCTTGAAGGTGCGGGCTACGATTTCTCTCGCCAAGTACCGCCATTGCTCAACATTCTCGGGATCATCGGCTTGCTGCTGGTCCTCGGCATGCTTTCTGCGCTGACCTATGGATCTGTGGCTGCGCTGCTGACCGAGATGTTCCCGCCGCAAATCCGCTATTCATCAATGTCGATCCCCTACCACATCGGCGCCGGGTACCTTGGCGGTTTCCTGCCGCTAATCGCAGGCTACATCGTGGCGACCACGGGCAACGCTTATGCCGGGCTCTGGTACACCTGGGCGGTGGTGGCATTCGGGCTTGTGGTAGCATGGTGGGGCCTGCCCGATGGCCCGCCGCGTGATTTCTCCGATGAACACAGCTGATCTTCCACCCGCCACGCTGCGATTGCGGGTTGATACCGAAGCGCTTGCAGCAAACTGGCGGCTTCTCAACGGAATGTCAGGCGGTGCCACTGCTGGTGCTGCGGTCAAGGCCAATGCATATGGAACCGGCGTGGAAAATGCCGTCCCGGCATTGCGCGATGCCGGTTGCCGCCAATTCTATGTAGCACACTGGAGCGAAGTTGCGGGCGCGCTGGCGCATGTTCCGCCTGAGCAGGTTGCAGTGCTGCATGGCGCCGGAAATGCCGCAGAGGCCGCCTTTGCCAAGGCGACCGGCGTCCTCCCCGTGATCAACAGCGTGGCGCAAGCGGAAACCTGGCGTTCCGCAGGTGGCGGTAAGTGCCACCTGATGATCGATACAGGGATCAACCGCCTCGGGATATCGCCGGAGGAGGTGGGCGTCGAAGCGATTGCCGCGCTCGATATCGATATCCTGCTTTCGCATCTCGCATCGGCCGATGAGGACAGCCCCTTTAACGCCAAGCAACTCAAGCGCTTCGAAGATGCTTCGGGCCATCTGCCACATGCCCGCCGCAGCATTGCGAACAGCGCCGGCATCTGCCTTGGCACTGATTATCATTTTGACCACACGCGGCCCGGACTCGCACTCTATGGCGGCGTTCCGAGGAGCGAGCTCGATGGCCGGATTGTACAGGTCGTCTGGCCCGAAGCCGCAGTTATCCAGCGGCGGCGGATCGTGGCAGGTGAGAGCATTGGCTACAACGCCACTTTCACCGCAGCATGCGACATGGAAGTGGCCACGGTATCAATCGGCTACGCCGATGGGTTTCTGCGCACGCGCGGAAAGAATTGCGCGCTGCACAATAGTTCGTCCAGCTACCCCATTCTCGGCCGTGTTTCCATGGATATGGTGGTGGTAAATTGCACCAGCAATCCATCTCTTCAAGAAGGTGAATTCCTGCAAATTCCCTTTGATTTATCTTGCATTTCCCGAACCAGCGGCCTTTCGCAATACGAATTGCTGACGACCCTCGGAAATCGCTTCCAGAATTGCTCTTGAAACTGTTTGATTGCCTTTCCCATGCTGCAGGCGCTAAAATAAGGTCAGTCGGGCTTTAAGGAGAGCGGTCGGCATGGCCTCGAAGGACGCAACGGGCGCAGACCCGATTGTTATCAAGAAGTACGCCAACAGGCGTCTCTACAACACGCAGAGTTCCAGCTACATCACGTTGGATGACCTTGCGCGGATGACGCGTGACGGTGTCGATTTCCAGGTTCTTGACGCCAAGTCCGGCAATGACATCACCCATGCCATTCTGACCCAGATCATCATGGAAGAGGAAGCCAACGGGGAACAGATGCTGCCTGTCAGCTTCCTGCGTCAGCTGATTGCGATGTACGGCAATTCTATGCAGGCACTAATGCCGCATTACCTTGAAGCATCCATGGAAAGCTTCCGTGCCAACCAGGCAAAGATGCAGGATGCCTTCAAGACCAGCATGAGCCCGGAAGCCTTCACCAAGATGGCTGAAAACAACATGGCCATGTTCCAGGCAGCGGCAGAGGCTTTCATCCCCAAATCCGGCAGCGGGGGTTCTACCGCCGCAAAGGGTGGTGATGAACTTTCCGAACTGCGCCAGCAGATGAAGGCGATGCAGGACAAGCTGGACAAGATGGGCGGCTGACCGCCTCACCTTCCTGCATACCACTTTTTGCACAACCAGCCTCTCGACTTGTCGCCAGACAGGCGGCAAGGGGTGGCGCAATTCTCATTATCAGGAACGATCCGGGCACACCATGTCAGCCATCCGCCACGCATTGAATACCCGCCGCGAAGACGATTTCGCCGCATGGTACCAGGAAGTCATCTCTGCTGCCGACATGGCCGAGGAATCGGGCGTGCGCGGCTGCATGGTCATCAAGCCGTGGGGTTACGGGATCTGGGAACGCATCCAGCGCCTGATGGATGATCGGATCAAGGCTGCCGGTGTCCAGAACTGCTATTTCCCGATCTTCATCCCGCTCGCCAATTTTGAGCGTGAGGCCAAGCACGTGGAAGGCTTCGCCAAGGAAATGGCGGTCGTCACCCATCACCGCCTGATCGCAGACGGGAAGGGCGGCCTGAAGCCTGACCCGGAAGCCAGGCTGGAAGAACCCCTGGTTGTGCGTCCGACGTCCGAGACGATCATCGGCGATGCCATGGCGCGTTGGGTGCAAAGCTGGCGTGACTTGCCGCTGCTCACCAACCAGTGGGCCAATGTTGTACGCTGGGAAATGCGCACCCGCATGTTCCTGCGCACTAGCGAGTTCCTGTGGCAGGAAGGGCATACCGCCCATGCTGGCCGCGAAGATGCGCTGGCTGAGACGCACCGCGCGCTGGAAATGTACCGCGCTTGTGCCGAGGAAGACCTCGCCATGCCGGTGATCGCTGGCGAAAAGCCCGAGAATGAGCGTTTCCCGGGCGCTGACGAGACTTGGTCAATCGAGGCGATGATGCAGGACGGCAAGGCCCTGCAAGCTGGCACCAGCCACTACCTCGGCACCAATTTCGCCCACGCCTCTGGCATCAAGTACCAGGACAAGGAAGGCGGCGAACAGCTCTGCCACACCACTAGCTGGGGCGTTTCCACGCGCCTTGTCGGCGGTGTGATCATGACGCACGGCGACGATGACGGGCTGCGCGTGCCGCCACGCATCGCCCCGCAGCAAATCGTGATCCTGCCAATGTTGCGCGACAAGCCGGAGGACGAGGAGCTGCTCGCCTATTGCGAGGAAGTGCGGGCTGCGCTTGCTGCGCAATCGGCACTGGGCGAGCCCATTCGTGTTCTGCTCGACAAGCGTCCGGGCAAGGCGGCGGCCAAGCGTTGGGATTATGTACGCAAGGGCGCGCCGGTTATCATTGAGGTCGGCTCGCGCGACATGGCAGAAGGCAAGCTTGCCGTGCTGCGGCGCGACGCGATCTGGAACATGGAAAACGGCAAGAGCAATTTCGCCTTTACCGACCGCGACGAGTTTACCGCTAATGCTTCAACAATGCTTGAGGAAATCCAGCAGAACCTGTTCAATGAAGCCGCCGCACGGCGCGATGCAAACATCACTTGCGGCGTGACAAGCATGGACGAGGTTGCAGCGCACTTCGGTGAAGACAAGCGCTATCCGGGATGGCTTGAAGTGCAGTGGTCCAAGCCTACGGGCGAGGCGCTGGACAAGGTGGTCGAGCAGCTGAAGGCGCTGAAACTCACCCTGCGCAATGTTCCGCGCGATGCCGTGCCTGCTGATGGTGCGTGCATCTTTACTGGCGAACCGGCAGTCGAACGCGTGCTGGTGGCGCGCGCTTACTGACGCCTAGCCAGCGCGCGCATCACCTCGCTATTTCGCGTCCGTTTCCAGATCGGTGCGGAAAGCATCCAGCGTGATCGGCCGGCCGAGGAAGTTCTCGATCATCTTCTGTGCCGGGATTGACGCGCCCGGCTCCAGAACCATGCGGCGATAATCATTCGCGGTCCCTGAATTGCGCAGGCCTTCGTTTTTGAAGCGAGTGAACAGGTCCGCCCCGACCACGCGTGACCACAAGTAGCTGTGGTAAAAGGCCGAATAGCCATCAAGGTGGCTGAACGCGGCCTGCATCTGGTCGCCATCGGGGATGGTGACCAACGAATACTGGTTGCGCCAGGCACGGGTGGCCGCACCAAGATCATCCGGAACAGGCTCCGTGTGGAAGCGCAGTGAGACATTGGTGAGGCCCAGCTGCGCCATTTCGTCCAAGCCCTGATTGAAATGCCGAACGGTGTTCATCTTCTCCACGAGCTCGCGCGGGATGGTGCTGCCCTGCGCATCAACTGCGAAGGTGGCGAGCGTATCGTAATCGTAAACCCAGTTTTCCAGCATCTGTGAGGGAGCTTCGATCGCGTCCCATTCGATCCTGAGGAAGTTATTGCCGTACCAACGCTGGGTACCGCTGAACATGCCGTGGATCATGTGCCCGAATTCGTGCAACAGCGTCTCAACCTGACCGTGTTCCATCAGGCCAGTGCGGTGGTCGCCCTTGGGAAGGTTCTGCACCAGAGCCCCCACCGGCACCTCGTCAGTTCCCGGCGTGCCCGGATAGATCGGGATCATGTTGGCGTGGGTATACTTGCCCGGTCGCGGATGGTTGTCGAAATAGAAGCGGCCGATCACCTTTCCGTCATCAACCATTTCGTACGCCTCGACATCAGGGTGCCAAACCGCAGTGTCCCACTGGCGGATTTCCACACCGAACAGGTCTTCGGTCAATTCCAGCACACCATCGCGAACATTGTTGTAGGCGAAGTAGCGGCGTGCCTCCTGCCGGTCGTAATCGAACAGCGTCTGCTGTGCGATGTTGGAGACATAAGCGGATTGCCACACCTTCAAAGCCCCGGCTTCCGGGTCGATCGTCTGCAGCACCGCCACCATTCGCGCATAATCACGTTGGGCTGAGGGGCGCGCTGCTTCTGCAGCATCCGCCATCAGCTGTTCGACGCGCTCAGGCGAGTTGAGCATCTTGTCTTCAAGCGCCAGCGCCGCGTAGTTTTCGCGCCCGAGGATGGAAGCGAGTTCGGCGCGCAGGTTGAATATCCGCGCAAGCACCGCGTCATTGGCCGGCCAGGCACGCAAGCTGTATTCCTTGTAGAATCTTTCACGCAAGGCATCGCTTTGGGCATAGGCCATCACGGGCTGGTAATCGGTATAGGCGGTGGTCAAGGTAATCAGCCCGTCCTCACCCACTTCCTTGGAATCGATGAAGTCTTGCGGTAGTCCGGCAAGCTCCTCGGGCGTGGCAGCAATAGTGCGCACGTCTTCGGCGATATTCCGCGCCAGAGTGACTGAAAGCTCCCCCAGTTCATCGTTGATGGTCTGAACACGGGCCCGCTCTTCGTCGTCAAGCGAAACGCCGCTGCGATCAAAGGCGGCGATCGCAGCGGCAAGGTAGCCCTGCGTTTCAGCATCCGTTGCGGAGGAATCGATCGCCACGATCCGCTCATAAATCGGGCGCGAAAGCGCAATCTCACTGGAAAGCGAGGACAGGCGCACCGAACATTTACCGCCGGCTTCGCGCAATTCGCGCTTCAGCATCACCTGCTGATAAAGCGTGAATTCTCCCGAGCCGGCAATCAGCAGGCCTTGCAACTGGTCATAAGGGACGAGGGCGTTGTCGATGGTGGCCGGTTGATTGCTGGTAACGATTGCATGGCGCAGCTCGTCAATGGCGGTGAGATAACGATCGCACTTGGCATCGAGAACCTCCGGGGTTTGCGGATCGACGATGAATGATCCCATCACTTCGCCAAGGTCGGTTCCCTGTGCTGGCGCGACCAAGGCAGTAGTGGCCAGCAATGCTGCGGGGATCAATTTCATCATTTTGGGAAGTGTCTCTACGGTTGACTGGCGGTTTCGCCGGTTACGCTAGAAACAATCCTGCAGCTTGGCAATCACGGGGAAGCGGCCCTGCCGTACAATCTAAACTCTGGACAGTCAGCATCACTTCCAAATCCCCAAACCGCGCGGAAAACCCCGCCAAGTAGCTGTCTTCCTGGCGAAGCCTTCTATTGGCTGGAATAGCGTGACTTCGCTCGACACGAACCCTCTGCCTGCGTAGGGGCGAATGATGGCCCATCGCCCCAACACCCGCAAATTCGTCGGCCTGCCCAGCAAGGAGCAGGTGCTGGAGTTTATCCAGACCTCGGAAACCACCGTCGGCAAGCGCGAGATCGCCAAGCATTTCCGGCTCAAGGGGCAGGAAAGGATCGCATTGAAAGCCTTGTTAAAGGACATGGCCGAGGAAGGCCTGATCGACGGCAAGAAGAGCGCGTTCCATCGAATGGGCGGCCTGCCGAAGGTCACCGTTCTCAGGATCATCGAGATCGACGAGGGTGAGCCTATCGCCATTCCCGAAACGTGGCAGCCTGACGATGCCACCCCGCCGCCCCGCGTGCGGGTGATTGAGCGCAAGAAGCAGGCCGCGCTGCGCACCGGGGATCGTATCCTTGCCCGTACTGAAGAAGCCGGACGAGGCTTCATCGCTCATCCCATGAAGAAGCTTCCTTCCCAGGAAGGCGCCATGCTTGGCGTGATCGAAATGGATGGCGCAGGCAATCCGTGGCTGGCTCCAGTAGACAAGAAGATCCGCAATTCCTCGCAGGTGAAGGACCTTGGCGGCGCCGAGGAAGGCCAGCTGGTGCTGGCGGAGCCTGCCGGGCGAACCCCACGCGCTGGAGTAAACGTGATTGAGGTGCTGGGCGATCCGCTTGCACCGCGCAGCTACAGCCTCATCGCGATCCACAAATTCGGCATTCCGCACACATTCTCCGAAGCTGTCCTGAAGGAAGCCGAGGCAGCATCGCACCTTTCACTGAGCGACGAGAAGCGTGAAGACCTGCGACACGTGGCGATCCTCGCCATCGATCCGGCTGACGCACGTGACCATGACGATGCGATCTTTGCTGAGCCGGACGGGAAGGGCGGTTTCAATGCCCTCGTGGCGATTGCGGATGTTTCCTATTACGTGCGCCCCGGCGGCACGCTTGACCGGGAGGCACGGCGACGCGGCAACTCGGTCTATTTCCCGGACCGTGTGGTTCCGATGCTGCCCGAAGTGCTGTCTGCCGATGCCTGTTCACTACGGCAGGACGAGCCGCGCGCGGCAATGGTGTGCCACATGCATATCTCTGCCGAGGGGAAGATCAGCGACTGGCGATTTTCCCGTGCAATCGTGAAGATTGCAGAGAATGTCGCTTACGAGGATGCTCAGGCGCGGATCGACAAGGGGACTGCAGCAGATAACCTCGTGCACCTGTTCGATTCCTGGAAGGCGCTGGAAACAGCACGCCGGGATCGCGATCCACTAGAACTGGAACTGCCCGAAAGGCGCGTAGTGCTGGACGAGCAAGGCCGCATCACAAGCATCGCCGTGCGCGAACGGTTGGATGCGCACCGCGTCGTGGAAGACTTCATGATCGCCGCCAATGTTGCTGCGGCCAAGGCGCTGGAAGCCAAGGCGAGCCCGGTCGTCTATCGCATCCATGAACCGCCCACACGCGAGAAACTGGTGGCGCTGCGCGAATATTTTGACAGCATCGGCAAGACGCTCGCGCTGGGCCAGGTGATTACTCCCGGCCTGTTCAACCGCATGATGAAGGACATTGCGGACGAGGGCGAGAAGGCGCTGGTGATGGAGGCTGTGCTGCGCAGCCAGACGCAAGCCTATTACGGGCCACAGAACGCCGGACATTTCGGGTTGGCGTTGGGCTCATATGCGCATTTCACCTCGCCCATCCGCCGATATTCGGACTTGCTGGTGCACCGTGCGCTGGTCGATGCCTATGGCCTTGAACAGCCCAAGCCGGAGGGCAAACTCGACCTGCCGCCGCACACCGGCCTGTCCCAACAGGATCGCGATGACCTTGCTAAGATCACTGATGCCATCAGCCTGACAGAGCGCCGCGCGATGGAGGCAGAGCGTGACACAATCGATCGCTACGTCGCCGCGTGGCTTTCGGCACGTGTGGGCGAGGTGTTCGATACCCGCATCACCGGCGTGCAGAAGTTCGGGTTCTTCGCCACGATCGAGCAGCTTGGTGGCGATGGGCTGGTGCCGGTTTCGGCACTGGGGCGCGAATATTTCCGCCATGACGAGGCAGCCCATGCGCTGATCGGTGAGGATACGGGCGAGCGTTATACCGTGGGAGACCGGTTGAAACTGCGCCTCGCCGAAGCCAATCCGCTGACGGGGGCGCTGAAGTTCGAACCAGTCGATTCGGAGGGCAAGCCCATCGAACCGCGCGGAAGCCGTCCGCAGCAAAGGGATCGCGGTCCTCGCAAGGACAGGGCAGGCAAGCACATGGTCGGAAAGCGCGGCCGCCCGGGCAATATCCGCCATCAGGGACGCGGCAAGAAGAAGCGGTGAACGCTTAGCTCAAGCGCTCGAGTTCCTCGTCTGTCAGGCCGCCAGGTACGATAAAAAGCGGGCAGGGCAGCATGCCCACGCATGCGGAAAAGTGGCTTACCAGCGGGCCAGGGTGCCCATCCGGGGCGGCACCAAGCACCAGCGCGGCTACTTCAGGGTGGTCTTCGAGATATTCGGAGATCACCGATTTGCCGTCTCCCACGCGCACCGCGATCTGCGGCATTTTGCCGCTTTCCACCATCAGTTCACCTGCAGCACCATTTGCAAGGATCTCTGCCCGGTCTCGCGCTTCTTCCTCAATGGTCGCCTGCACGCCGCCGAATGCGTTGAAGGCCTGCTTGGGAACCAGCGCCAGCAGGTGCACCACGCCACCGGTCTTCGCCGCGCGCCTCGCGGCAAAGCGAATGGCGACGCGGGCCTCTTCCGTTTCGTCCACAATCGCAAGGTAAACGCGCATGTATTTCTCTCCCCGAAGTGAACGGAAATATCATCGCAAAGATGCAATCGTGCAAGAACCTTGCTACCGCGCGCCAAATTGGCCAGAGACTCTTTCAAGAGACGCAGCCTCTGCAACGACCCAAAAAGGACAAGCGCCAGACCATGCCGATTGCCATCAAGATGCCCGCCCTGTCTCCTACCATGGAGGAAGGAACTCTCAGCAAGTGGCTGGTGAAAGTGGGTGACCAGGTTTCCGCCGGTGATATCATGGCCGAGATCGAAACCGATAAGGCCACGATGGAATTCGAAGCCGTCGATGAAGGCGTGATCGCCCATATCCAGGTTGAAGCAGGCACAGAAGGCGTGGCCGTGGGCACGGTGATTGCAACACTCGCTGAAGAGGGCGAGGATCCGGCCGATGTAAAGCCTGCTGGCGGTAGTGGCGCCGCTCCAG
>CAZYAL010000001.1:185310-208908 GCA_964645635.1 uncultured Sphingomonadaceae bacterium
GAGGGCGAGGATCCGGCCGATGTAAAGCCTGCTGGCGGTAGTGGCGCCGCTCCAGCACCCGCTGCCGCTAAGAAAGAGGCTCCTGAACCAGCAGTTACCCCAGCTCCAGCGGCAGAACCAGCGGCTGCACTTGCGAAAGTGCCAGCATCTTCGGGCGACCGCATCATCGCCTCTCCGCTTGCCAAGCGAATTGCTGAACAGAACGGTATCGACCTTGCAAGCGTGAAGGGTTCCGGCCCCAACGGCCGCATCGTGAAAGCTGACGTGGAAGGCGCGACGCCCGCAGCTACTGCTGCTGCAAGAAAGGCGCCCGCTGCTGAGGCTCCTGCCGCGGCGCAGGATTTTGGCATCCCGCACGAGGTCGAGAAGCTCAACGGCATGCGCAAGACCATCGCGCGCCGCCTGACCGAATCGAAGCAACAGGTCCCGCACATCTACCTCACCGTGGATATCCAGCTTGATGCGCTGCTCAAGCTGCGCAGCCAGCTCAACGCCACACTTGAAGCGCAAGGCGTGAAACTCTCCGTGAACGACCTGCTGATTAAGGCGCTGGCGAAATCACTGCTCGTCGTGCCGGTGTGTAACGTGCAGTTTGCTGGCGACACGCTGCTCAAGTTCAGCCGCGCGGATATCTCTGTTGCCGTGTCCATTGATGGCGGCCTGATCACGCCGATCATCAAGGATGCCGGTTCCAAGACGGTGTCTTCCATCTCCACTGAGATGAAGGATCTTGCGGGCCGCGCTCGCGAAGGCAAGCTTTCGCCCGAGGAGTACCAGGGCGGCACCGCTTCGCTGTCCAACATGGGCATGTTCGGCATCAAGCAGTTCGAAGCCGTCATCAATCCGCCGCAAGCCATGATCATGGCCATCGGTGCAGGCGAAAAGCGTCCTTACGTGGTTGATGACACGCTGCAAATTGCAACGGTGATGAGCGCCACGGGCAGCTTTGACCATCGCGCCATTGACGGTGCAGACGGTGCTAAGCTGATGAAGGTGTTCAAGGATCTGATCGAGAACCCGCTGGGGCTACTGGCCTAAGGAAGGCGCTGATGGCCTTTCCTACCTTCCTAACTTCCGGCCAGAATAGCGCCATGCCGATCGTGACGATGCTTGCAAGCTTGGTTCCACAAGCACCTGAATTAGTGCAAGGTTTTAAGAACCTGAACCATGTTCCATGTGTTCCATCCTGTAGGATTGGTACATGACCGAGGCAGAAATCCACGCAGGCCGAGATCCGGCCATTCGTGTTACCGCGATGCCGCGCGATACCAACGCCTATGGCGATATCTTCGGCGGCTGGCTGGTCAGCATCATGGACAATGCCGCTGGGCTTACTGCCGCCCGCCATTCGCGTGGCCGCGCAGTGACCGTTGCGATGGACGGAATGCAATTTCTCGAACCGGTGAAGGTGGGCTGCGAAGTATCGGTCTATACCGATATCGAGAAGGTCGGCCGCACCAGCATGGTAATCGCGGTGGAAGCCTGGCGGCGTGAACGCCATTCCGAAGCGGCCGCAAAAGTTACGCAGGCGAAGTTCACCTTCGTCGCAATTGATGATGATGGCCGTCCGCGGCCGATAGATGCTTAGGAGTTCAAGACGTGGCAGCCAGCTATGACGTAATCGTTCTCGGTTCGGGTCCCGGCGGATATGTTGCCGCCATCCGCTGTGCGCAGCTGGGGCTCAACACCGCTATTGTCGAGCGGGAAAACCTCGGCGGAATCTGCCTCAACTGGGGCTGCATTCCCACCAAAGCGCTGCTGCGTTCGGCAGAAATCCTGCATTATGCGCAACACGCCAAGGACTATGGTCTGAAGATTGCGGGCGCGATCGAGGCTGACCTAGAAGCAGTGGTGAAGCGCAGCCGCGGCGTGGCCAGGCAGTTGAATCAGGGCGTCACGCATCTGATGAAGAAGAACAAGATCACCGTCCACATGGGCGAGGGCACCATGACCGGCCCTACCAGCATGACGGTGAAGGGCGAGAAGGGTGAGGAAAAACTCTCAGCCAAGCACGTGATCGTCGCCACAGGCGCGCGTGCGCGCGACCTGCCCTTCGCTCCGGCAGACGGCAAGCGCGTGTGGACCTATCGCCATGCGATGACGCCTTCGGAAATGCCGAAGAAGCTTCTGGTTATCGGATCGGGCGCAATCGGTATTGAATTTGCCAGCTTCTACAATGACATGGGCTGCGATGTTACCGTGGTTGAAATGCTCGATCGGATCGTGCCGGTGGAAGACAACGACGTGTCAGCCTTCCTCGAAAAAGCACTCACCAAGCAGGGCATCACTATCAAGGCAGGGGCCGGCGTTGAGGAGCTGAAGGTTTCCGACAAGAGCGTGACCGCCAAGATCAAAACCAAGGATGGCAAGGTTGAAACGACCGAGTTCAGCCACTGCATCACCGCGATCGGCATCGTGCCCAACACCGAGAACATCGGCGTGGACAAGCTGGTCGACATGGATCGCGGCTTTATCCAGATCGATCCCTACGGCCGTACCAAGGCGAAGGGACTGTGGGCCATTGGCGATTGCACCCCGGGGCCATGGCTGGCGCACAAGGCAAGCCATGAAGGCGTAACCTGTGCCGAGGCTATTGCGCAGGAACTGGGCAAGAAGGGCCTCCACCCGCATCCGCTCGACCGCAACAACATTCCGGGCTGTACCTATTGCCACCCGCAGATCGCCTCTGTCGGGATGACCGAGGCGAAGGCGAAGGAAGCCGGTTACGAGGTGAAGGTGGGCATGTTCCCCTTCATCGGCAACGGCAAGGCCATCGCGCTGGGCGAAGCGGAAGGCTTCACCAAGGCAGTGTTCGACGCCAAAACCGGCGAATTGCTCGGCGCGCATATGGTGGGCGCGGAAGTGACCGAGATGATCCAGGGCTATGTCGTGGGTAAAACGCTGGAAACGACCGAAGCCGAACTGATGCAGACGGTATTCCCGCACCCGACAATCTCGGAAAGCATGCACGAAAGCGTGCTCGCTGCTTATGGGCGGGCGCTGCACATCTAACGATTGGAAATTGCTGGCGGACAGGGTGGGATTCGAACCCACGGTGGGCTTGCACCCACGGCGGTTTTCAAGACCGCTGCATTCAACCGCTCTGCCACCTGTCCGCGCTAGCGTTTCGCGCCACTAGCGAGATCTGCGACGCTTGTCACGGGTGAGATATGGTTTTCAGCATCGTGACAGGGCCAAACGATTATCTTAAGGTCGTTTACGTGTTTACGGGAGGCGCTGCGACTGCTGCGGTTCCCAAGAAAGCGAGAGAGAGGAAACCAATTCAATGAAGCGCTTGGCTTTTGCTGCCCTTGCCGCATCCGCGGCTTTTTCTTTTACCACCCCTGCCGCGGCACAGGGCGGCTGTGACCGCGTCCTGACGCAGAATATCGCCGACAGCTGGATCGCCGCGCTCGAACAGGGCACGATGATGACCATGAACCTGGGCGAATGGGTCGATTACAACGAGAATTCCAAGCGCAGCTCGCTTGGCGGCTTCCTCGATCGTCCGCGCGAAGTCGTATGGTCGATGGCACTGCTTGACACCACCAGCTGCAAAGTCTTCGTCGAAGCCGTGACCAAGGCGGAAGACGGCAAGTGGGAAGTGCTAGCAACACAAGTCACCAATGGCTTTTTTGGCGTCGGCCCCTTTGACAACATCACCACTGACGAAGGCGACTGGCTGTTCGATGCAGAACGCACGGCCTATTACGCGAGCCGCGAGGACTGGAGTGAAATCCCGGAAGGTGAGCGGAGCACCCGCGCAGAGCTGATCGCAGCGGCTGATGCCTACCTCGACCTGTTCAACGACAAGTCAGTCGCAGTGCCGTGGGGCACGCCCTGCGCGCGCCTTGAAGGCGGTGTCTATACCGGCCGTGGTGAAGCGGCGGACAGCTGCAATGTCGGTGTTCCTGATGGCGTGGAACTGACGAACCGCCGCTACATCGTGGACGAAGCCAAGGGCGCAGTGAACGTCTTCCTCGATTTCGGTGAAGGCAAGCGCCCGGACAGCCATACGTTCAGGATCGAGAATGGTAAGCTGCGCTATGTTCACACGGTCACCAATTGCGGAGACCAGGAAAATTGCGGCTTCCCGCCGTTCTCGGAAATGCTGGCCAATAATCCGGATATGCAGCCGGATCTTGACTGATTAGACATCCGGTTGACGAGCAGGCTTGAAGCAATTCGACCGGTTGCCGTTTCCGTTCAACGCGATTGGGGCGGCAGAGAATTAACCTGTCGCCCTTTCGCATGGCAGATTGAAGATATGAAGAATCCCTCTCTGATCGCAGCCGCTGCACTTTTCCTTGCCTCCTCCTCCCTTACCGCGCCCGCCCAGGCGCAGAGCGAGACCTTCGGTGCTTATCTTGACCAAGTGGAGGCAAGAGCGCGGGCAGAAGGCGTGAGCAATGCGACGATCCAGTCGATCTTCCGCGGGATGACGCCGAATAACAGGGTGATCGAACTGGACCGGGGCAATGTCTCTTCAGGGGGCAATATAAACCCTGACACCGGCTTTGCGTGGATGAACAGCTATATTAGCCGCCACAACACCCAGTCCCGCATCGAGGGTGGCGTTAGCACGATGCGCCGGGTGGCTTCTCTGGCGACTGATGTCGAGCAGCAATATGGCGTTCCTGCCGAGATCATCGTTGCGATCTGGGGGCATGAAACTGCCTATGGCGCGGTGAAAGGCAGCTTCGACCTGCCGCGATCGCTGGCAACGCTGGCGTGGGAAGGCCGCCGTCGTGATCTGTTCGAGCGCGAGCTGATCGATGTTCTCAAGATTGCCGACAGCGGCGTGCCGCGCAGCACTTTGGTGGGCAGCTGGGCAGGAGCCTTTGGCAATCCGCAGTTCCTCCCCAGTGTGTACCTGCGCCTGGCGGTGGATGGTAATGGCGACGGGATGCGCGATATCTGGAACTCTGATGTCGATACGCTCCATTCGATCGCCAATTACTTCCGCAATTCTGGATGGCAGGCAGGGCTGCCATGGGGGGTGCGCGCTTATGTTCCCAATTCGGTGGATCGCGATGCGATTGTTAATGATGTCGTATCACCAGATTGCCAACGCGTCCTTGAACGCCACAGCAAGTGGATGACCGTGCGCGAATGGCGGGAATTGGGCGTTGAGCCGCGTGGAAACATCGGTGACAACGTGATGGCTTCGTTGTTCGAACCCGATGGCCCGGCCTATCCCGGATACCTCTTAACTCAGAATTATAGGGTTATCCTCGAATATAACTGCTCGAACTACTACGCAATGAGTGTGGGGTTACTTGCAGATGAGATTGCCCGATGACAGCAAAACAGGCCGCATTGCGCGCGCCTGCCTGATCCACTCCTGCACGACAGCGCTGGCTGCTTGCGGAGCGTTAGGTAGCGGCGCACCGTCATCCATGCCCGTGGCGGGTGCGACAGCGCAGAACGGCCCGCAAGCCGATTACCCTTTGGTGATCGGCGCGCCTTACATGGTGGATGGAGTCCAATACGCGCCTGCCGATGTGCTCAATTATGACGAGGTTGGTTTTGTCACTGCCGGCACCGGTGAAGGGATTACCGGTGGGCATCACACGCTGCCTTATCCCGCCTATGTCGAGGTTACATCGCTGGAATCGGGCCGCACCATCCTGGTCCCGCTCGAATGGCGCGGCCCGATGGATTCGGATCACCTCATCTCGCTTTCGCCTGTGGCCATGGCGCAATTGGAAGCCTCGCAAGATACGCCGGTACGCGTACGCAGGGTCAATCCACCAGAGGAACAACGCGCCCTGCTGCGTGCTGGTGAAGCCGCGCCTTTGCGGATGGATACACCTATGGGGCTGGTCGAAGTCCTGAAGCGCCGCCTGCCGGCCGAAGGCTCTGCAAGTTTGCGAGCAGGTTACGAAGTGCCCAGCAAACTCGTCCCCGCAGAAGCACCCGCGATTGAGGAACTTGCGCCTTTGACGGTCGCGGAATCCCAAACGATGGATAACATGTCGGTAAGCGAAGGCGTGACCTCCGGCACCTTCGAGACAGTGAGTTTTGACGAAGCCTTCGCTCATGTTGAGGCAGAGGAACCGCTTCCGGTTCGCACATCGGGTTCGCAGCCTGCATCGATCAAGGATGGCTTCGTTGTGCAGGCAGCAGCCTTGTCCGACTGGGGTCTCGCACAAAGCCTTGCCGGTGCAATTGGCGGACGGGTCGAACAGGTGGGGAACCTCTACCGTGTCCGCACTGGCCCCTTTGCAACCCGTGCACAAGCCGAAGCCTCGCTCGCCAATGTGCAGGCAGCCGGTTATACCGAGGCCCGAATCTTCAAGACCGGATAGGATCCAGGTGCGGCATCCCGCATCGGAAATGCGGGAGCGACATTGGCAAATCACCGGGTGATCACGGCGATCGCGTTATCAACTGCACTGGCTGGGACTAACCCCGCGAGTGCTGAACCAGCTCCTGTGCCAGAAGATGTGCCGGTGGCGCTGGTGGTGGACCTGTCAAACGGCCAGCGCCTGTTTGAGCGTGAGCCCAACCGACGCTTCATGCCGGCATCGGTGGTTAAGGTTATGACGGCATATACTGCCTTCCGCATGATCGACGAAGGACGCATTTCGCCCTCAACTCCGGTCCCAATCAGCAAGGCTCTTGAGGATGAATGGTCAGGCGAAGGTTCGTCGATGTTCCTGCGCGCCGGAGAGGTGCCTACCTTCGACCAGCTCCTGCTCGGCGCCACCACGGTCTCAGGCAATGACGCTAGCGTCGCACTGGCCTATGCAGCCGTCGGGTCAGTTCCAGCATGGACATCATTGATGAACGAGAATGCGCAGGCACTCGGCATGAGGTCCACGTATTTCGGGTCAGCAAACGGCTTTCCCGATGAAGGACGCACTTTCACAACCGCACATGACTTGTCCCTGCTTGGAGAAGCGCTGGTGCGGGATTATCCGGCACTCTATGCGCGATACATCGGCCATCGGTCACTCACCTGGCGCGGGCTGACCCAGTCAAACCATGACCCGGTCACCGGTGTTGTTCCGGGCGCGGATGGAATGAAGACGGGCTTTACCAGCGAGGCCGGCTACACATTTCTGGGCTCAGGCAACCGCGATGGCCGGCGCTTGATAATGGTGCTGGCAGGTGTGCCGTCATCACGTGAGCGCGAGCAGGTCGCCCGCAATTTGCTTGAATGGGGTTTTTCCGGTGTCACAGTGCGCCAGTTTGCCCCTGCCGGCTACCGCATCGGGACCGCCAGCGTTCAGGACGGTGCGGCTGGCAGCGTTGAGCTGGTACTGGATGGTCCGCTCGCGATCGCTGTTCCAGCGGGGTCAGCGGGCGTTGTATCCGCCACCATTCGCTATGAGGGCCCGCTCCAAGCACCGATTGCCAAGGGCACAAAGGTTGCAACGTTGCGCGTGGTAATTGACGGCATGCCACCCTACGATGTTCCGCTGGCGGCCTCTGCTGATGTGGCAGAAGCAAATCCATGGCAGCGCCTCGTCAACGGCGTGCTCGGGGCGCTTTCTTGATGGCCGGGCGATTCATCACATTCGAAGGTGGGGAGGGCTGCGGAAAATCGACCCAGGCCCGCATGCTGGCGCAAGCACTGGAGAGGCAGAACATTAGATGCGTGCTCACCCGTGAACCAGGCGGAACCCCCGGTGCCGAGGCCATACGCCACCTCCTGCTCGATCCCGAAGGCCCCGGGTGGAACCTGCGTTCCGAGGCATTGTTGTTTGCCGCAGCGCGAGCGGATCATGTCGCCAACCTGATCCAGCCTGCGCTGGCTGAAGGCAAATGGGTAATTTGCGACCGCTTCCTCGATTCCTCGCGCGCTTATCAAGGCGGGGAAGGGGACCTCTCTGATGGCGACATCATGGATCTCCACCAACTTGGATCCGGAGGCTATGTGCCTGACCTGACATTGCTGGTTGAGGTATCTGCCGAAGTTGCCGAGCAGCGCGTTGCCCAGCGCGATGGTGACGAACGGGACAGGATTGGCGGGCGTCATTCGGAGTTCCATGCCAAGGTCGCTGCGCGTTTCGATGCCATTGCTTCTGCAGAACCAGACAGGGTTGTGCGCATCGATGGCAACGGCAATCCGGGCGAGGTGCATGCCCGAGTGATGCAAGTCATTTCAGCCCGGCTGGATCTGCGATCATGAGCATGTCGGGACATGAGCAGCCATGGAACGAATGGTACGCAGCGCTGAACAGCTCCCGTTTGCACCACGGTTGGATCCTTGCAGGCAAACGTGGCATTGGCAAGGCAACTTTCGCGATGCAGGCTGCGAGGGAACTTGTCGCGGAGGAAGCGACGCCGCAACCGCCCGGAGATCATCCGGATATCATTGTGCTCACGCATTTGCCGGTAAAAGGCGATGAGAAGAAAAAGGAAGAGGGCAAGCCCTACCAGCTGCGCCGCAACATTACGATCGAGCAGGTGCGAGAAATGCAGCAACGCATCACCAAGCGCCCGACGCTGGGAAGCAGACGCGTTATCATTATTGACCCTGCTGACGACCTGGAAAAGAATGCATCCAACGCTCTGCTGAAAAGCCTTGAAGAACCGCCGGCCGGCACATTTTTCCTGCTGGTTACCAATCGGCCAGGTCGCCTGCTACCAACGATACGGTCACGTTGCCGCGTGCTGCGCTTCCCGGAACTTTCAGATGCGGAGATTGAAGCGGTGCTGGAACGGGAAGTTCCGGAGGCTGACCGCGAGACACGTACCGCTGCTGTCGCAGGCGCTGGCGGCTCACCGGGTGTGGCGCTGGAATTCGTCGAACTGGATCTGGGCAAGTTGCACCGGCTCATGGTGGAGATTGTTCGCTCAGGCGACACCGGCTTCAAACTGCGCGGAATGTTCGCAGATGCGATGGGCGCGCGCCCCGATCGCCAGCGTCAGATGGCGGTCATCGAACTTGCTCGCAGCGTAGTGACACGCGAAATGAACAATGTGGAGGCCGGCGCGATCCCCGGCCTGGTGGATGCGCACGCCGAACTGGTGCGCCTCGCCGCCCAGTTCCCGACCTATAATTTCGATCCCGGATTGCTTGTGATGGAAATAGGCACCTTGCTCACCAACCTTGCCGCTTCTAGGGAAACCGCAAATGGCTGATCCCTACTATCTCACAACCGCGATTCACTATCCCAATGGCAAGCCGCATATCGGCCACGCTTATGAGACGATTGCGGCTGACATCATGGCCCGCTTCCAGCGCTTGCAAGGGCGCGAAGTGCGTTTCCAGACTGGTACTGACGAACACGGCCTGAAAATGGCACAGAAGGCGCGCGACCTCGGCATAACGCCGCGTGAACTTGCCGATGAAATGTCCGGCTATTTCCGTAGCCTGTTCGACAAGCTCGACATTTCTTACGACCGCTTCATCCGCACCACGGAAGAAGAGCATCATCGCGCCAGCCAGGCTATCTGGAAGGCAATGGAAGCCAGTGGCGATCTGTATCTCGATCGCTACGAGGGCTGGTACTCAGTCCGCGACGAAGCCTATTACGACGAGAGCGAACTGGAAGAAGGGGAAGGGGGAGAAAAGCTCTCCCCGCAGGGCACTCCGGTCGAATGGACGGTGGAGGAAAGCTGGTTCTTCCGTTTGTCGAAATACCAGGAGCTGTTGCTGGCGCTTTACCGCGACAACCCGGACTTCATCCAGCCCGACAGCCGCCGCAATGAGGTTATCCGCTTTGTCGAAGGCGGCCTGCGCGATCTTTCGGTAAGCCGCACTAGTTTTGACTGGGGCGTGAAGGTTCCGGGGCACGAAGATCACGTGATGTATGTGTGGGTGGATGCGCTCACCAACTATCTCACTGGCCTTGGTTATCCTGACGAAACCGAGGACATGGCGAAGTTCTGGCCTGCTGACCTGCACCTCATCGGCAAGGACATCGTCCGCTTCCACACGGTCTATTGGCCAGCCTTCCTGATGAGTGCCAAGGTCGATCTGCCCAAGAAGGTGTTCGGCCATGGCTTCCTGCTTAGCCGCGATGGCAAGAAGGAGAGCAAGTCTGCCGGCAATGTCACAGATCCGGCCGAACTGGCAGACCAGTTCGGCGTAGACCCGCTGCGGTACTTCCTTCTGCGCGAATTCAGCTTCGGACAGGATGGAAGCTATTCCGCAGAAGCCATTGTAAACAGGAACAATGCCGAACTAGCGAACAGCTTTGGCAACCTTGCCCAGCGGACCCTGTCGCTGCTCTACAAGAATTGTGAAGGCAATTTGCCGCCGATCTCTGGACATACCGCAGAAGACGAGGCGCTCTTTGCTCATGTCGACCGGGTGATCGCGCAGGAAATGCCTGAGGCATTCGACAAGCTGGCCTTTGCTCAGGGCCTTGAAGCGTGGATGGGTGCTGTGTTTGCCTGCAACGCCTATATCGATGCGCAGGCCCCGTGGGCGCTAAAGAAAACCGATTTTGAGCGGATGAAGGCGGTGCTCGCCACGCTGTACATTGTGATCGCGCAGCTGACGGTAGCGATTTCGCCCGTCATTCCAGGTTCTTCGCGCAAATTGCTCGATGCCATGGGAATTGCCGAGGATCTGCGGAGCATCTCAGGCATCCGCTCCCATTGGTATTCCCCGCTGGCCGAAAGCGATTATCAACTCGACAAGCCACAAGGCCTGTTTCCGCGCCTTGAACTGCCGGATGCTGCCGAAGGCGAGGGGTGATGCTGGTCGATAGCCACTGCCACCTCAACTACAAGGGCCTGGTGGACCGTCAAGGAGAGATTCTCGCCAATGCACGTGCCGCAGGCGTTCAGGCTTTCCTCAATATCTCGACGCGTCAAAGCGAGTGGAAAGATATCGTCGCCACGGCCGAGCGTGAAAGCGATGTCTGGGCCAGTATCGGCATCCATCCGCACGAGGCTGACCAGCATGCAGATCTGGGGAAGGGCGCCCTGCTCGAAGCTGCCGCACATCCGCGTGTTATCGCGATCGGAGAAAGCGGGCTCGACTATTATTACGACAAGTCTGATCGCGCGGTGCAGCAGGCATTGTTCCGAACGCATATCGAAGTGTCGCGAGAGACCGGCCTGCCGCTGATCATCCATACGCGGGACGCAGATGATGATACTGCCGAAATATTGGCCAACGAAATGGAGAAGGGCGCATTTCCCGCGCTGATCCATTGCTTCACCGCCTCGCCGAAATTTGGCCACAAGGTGCTCAAACTGGGACTCACGATTTCACTTTCCGGCATTGTGACTTTCAAGAACGCAAGAGAACTACAGGATTTCGCTAAGGAAATTCCCGCCGACCGCCTCCTTGTCGAAACTGACAGTCCGTTCCTTGCTCCGGTACCACATCGGGGAAAGACGTGCGAACCGGCCTTCGTGCGTAACACCGCAGAGTATATTGCCGAATTGCGCAACGAGACGGTTGAGCAATTGGCTGAGAGCACCACGCGCAATTTCTACAATCTCTTCGCGGGGGCATCAGCGTGAAGCTGATTGTCCTGGGTTGCGGCACATCGACCGGGGTTCCCCGCATTGGCAACGACTGGGGTGAATGCGATCCCGATGAGCCCAGAAATCGGCGGTCACGCGTGTCCATTATTGTGGAAAGCGATGCTGGCACTCGGCTGTTGGTGGATACATCGACCGATCTCAGGCACCAACTTCTTGCCAATGATATCGGTAAGATCGATGGTGTTTTCTGGACCCACGACCACGCAGACCATTGCCACGGAATCGATGATCTGCGGCCTTTGCGCTATGGTCGTTCTGCGCCAATTCCCGGTTTCGCTTCGCAGGAGACTGTTCGTCGCCTCAAATCTCGTTTCAGCTATGTGTTCAGCGGCGAATTTGGTTATCCGAGCATTGTCGAACTGCATGACCTGGAGCGGTTGCGCATCCATGCCGGTTTCTCTGTTGATAGCGTAGAAATGCCGCATGGGCCAACCAAGAGCACAGGATACCGTTTCGAAGCAGACGGAAAATCAATCGCTTATACTACTGATTTTAGCGAAATAACCGTTGACATGCTAGAAATGCTTCGCGGCGTGGATTTGCTCGTTTGTGACTGCTTGCGTCGCGAGCCTCATCCAACACACGCACATCTTACAATGGCCATCAATCTTGCGCGCAAATGCAAAGCTGGGAAGCTTGTGCTGACGCATCTCGACAAGAGCATGGATTATGCGAGCCTTTCAGCAGAAACGCCAAAAGATGTGCTCGTGGGGTTTGACGGCATGGTGGTGAAGTTGTGACTATCTCCGGAGGGCACCTGACCCCTGGTTCAGCCGCCCTCCAATTTAACATAATATATATTATCATCTTTTCATAATGACTCAACAGATCGACCGCCTCCTCAACATCATGGCTCGTCTACGAGACAAGGAATCCGGTTGCGCGTGGGACATTGCGCAGGATTTTGCATCCATCGCGCCATACACGATTGAAGAAGCCTACGAAGTGGCCGATGCTATCGAACGAAACGACATGGATGAACTGCGCGGCGAACTCGGAGACCTGCTGCTGCAGGTCGTTTTCCACGCACGCATGGCGGAAGAATCCGGGCTGTTCAGCTTTGATGATGTCGCAGGAGCAATCTCTGAAAAGATGATTGCCCGCCATCCACACGTCTTTGCAGGCGAACGGCCAACGGGCCAGAAAGCACGTTGGGAGGAACTGAAAGAGGCAGAGCGCACAGAGAAAGGCGCAACAAGCGCACTTGACGGCGTGGCACAGGCCCTGCCAGCGTTGATGCGCGCGGAAAAGCTGCAAAAGCGGGCTGCTAGGGTCGGGTTTGACTGGCCAGACGTCAGCGGTCCGCGAGCCAAGGTCCATGAGGAAATGGACGAACTTGAACAGGCACCTGATGATGAACGCCTGATCGAAGCCGGCGACTTACTATTCGCTGCCGTCAATGTCGTGCGGCGTTATGGCGTCGACCCGGAACAGGCCTTGCGCGTGGCAAACTCCAAGTTTGAACGCAGGTTCCGTTCTATGGAAGAACAGGCAGCTGCGGCCGGAGAGAAATTTGCCAAACTGTCGCTCGATGAGCAGGAATCTTACTGGCAGAAGGCCAAGCGCAAGGAAAGCTGAAGCCCTTCGGCAATCAGGCCTGATGCGGCTCCAGCGAAGTGTAGCGACCAAATTCTCGCCCGGTCAGGCGAACCACCAGCTTGCGCATGGGGCCAGCATCGCCCTCGCCGCCATCGACATCTTCAAGCACGTCACCATGCGCATAAAGCCACGCGATGCGTTGCCCGTCGCTGGCGGAAACCAGCAACTCGTGAGTCTTCGCATCGCCGGTTAGGAGCGAGCCAAGCCGTTCAAGCACTGCATCGACACCAAAACCAGTTATTGCCGACATGGGCAGGATGTTCTCGTCGGCTGCAGCAACGCCCTCAAGATCCTCGCGCCGCTCCTCTTCAAGCAAGTCCCACTTGTTCCAGATCTCGACGATCGGAATGCTGCTTTCGCCCTCGTCGCCATCCATCACGCCGAGATCGCCCAGTACTGAAAGCACCTGCGCCTTCTGCATCGCGCTATCGGGATTAGCGATATCGCGCACATGCACGATGATATCGGCCGCGGTCACCTCTTCCAGCGTAGCGCGAAATGCGGCCACCAGCTGCGTCGGCAAATCCGAGATAAAACCCACAGTGTCCGACAGGATCGCCTTTTCCACGCCCGGCAAGGAAATTGCCCGCATGGTTGGATCAAGCGTGGCGAAGAGCAGGTCTTCCGCCATTACGTCTGCACCGGTAACACGATTGAAGAGCGTTGATTTCCCAGCGTTTGTATAGCCGACCAGGGCAATAACTGGCCACGGCGCCCTTCCCCGCCGCTTGCGATGCAATTCGCGGGTCTTTCGCACCTGTTCAAGCTCTCGACGCAGTTTCGCCATGCGGTTGCGAATAAGGCGCCTATCCGCCTCGATCTGTGTTTCGCCGGGGCCGCCCAGGAAACCAAAACCACCGCGCTGGCGTTCAAGGTGGGTCCAACTGCGGACCAGGCGGCTCTGCTGGTAATCGAGATGGGCCAGTTCAACCTGCAGGCGGCCTTCAGCGGTTGATGCACGCTCCCCGAATATCTCGAGGATGAGGCCAGTGCGATCGATAACCTTGCGCTTCAACTTGTCTTCAAGGTTACGCTGCTGAATGGGCGTCAAAGCACCATCAACGATGACTAGTTCGGCCTCAGCGAGTTCACAATCGCTGAGCATTCGTTGGACTTGGCCCTCACCGAACAGTGTATTCGGACGGACATCACGCACGGGAATGATGTAGCTCTCTGCCACGATGATACCGATGGCGAGGGCAAGCCCCCTCGCCTCCTCCAGCCTTGCTTCAGGATCCTGGCTGGAACGGTGCGGGGGAATGTTCGGGCACACGACAAGGGCCCGCGCACCGCGGGTAACCTCGCCCTCTACCTCTTCATTATCGAATATCAGTCGTCGTCGCCTTCATCGTCGTCAAGATCACCACTCAGCTCGACATGGACTGCGGGCTGGATGGTAGAGACGGCGTGCTTGTACGCCAGTTGCACGAATCCGTCACGCTCCAACAACATGCAGAACAAGTCAAAACTGGCGATCCGGCCCTGTAACATCACGCCATTGATCAAGAACATTGTCACCTGCACGCCTGCTTCGCGCACGCGGGCAAGGAAAATGTCCTGCAATTGGCGCTGCTTGCGGCTGCCTTCTGCACCTACGCCGAACTGCTCCGCATCAACGGGCTGGCCCGGCATGATGGTGGAAATGGCATGCTTGTAAACCAATTGTGACTGGCCATCGCGACGCAGCAAGATCGAAAAGTTGTCAAACCAGGTGACAATGCCCTGAAGTTTCACGCCCTTCACCAGGAACATAGTGACGGGGGTCTTTTCCTTGCGCAGGTAATTCAAAAAAATGTCCTGCAAATTGCCGCCCTTCTGGATTGTTGCAGGAGGCGCTGCGGCTTCCTTTTCGGCTTCCGGTTTCGCACGCGCAGAGAGAGTTGTCCTGGTCATGTTCACTGACTCCTGTTCTTGGCGATCGCTGTTCGCGATACGCATCCTGGCTGACGCATGTGACAAGCATGAGTCAGCCGATAGATCACCGCCTCCCTATCATGTTTAGAGGGCGGTTTCTCCTGCAATTTTCACGATGAGTACTATTATTCGTCGGGTTTCTCGTCAATTTCCTTGCGGTCACCCATGCCGAGAATTTTCAATTTCCTGTGCAGGGCTGACCGCTCCATCCCGATAAAACCCGCAGTCTTGGAAATGTTCCCCGAAAAGCGCAAAATCTGGATCCGAAGGTATTCGCGCTCGAAACTTTCCCGGGCTTCGCGCAAGGGCACGCCCATCAGCGAGGTCATGCCACCGCCGCCTTGATCGCTCTCACCAGTAATTTCCGCCGGGAGCATATCAGGGGTGATCTTTTCGAACTTGTCGCGCGGGGCGAGAATCACGGTGCGCTCCACCACATTGCGCAACTGGCGCACGTTACCGGGCCAGTCATAAGCTTGCAGCGCCGCCACTGCTTCAGGAGTCACAATCGGCGGTTGCAGGCCTTGTTCCCGCGCGTAGCGAGTGAAGAAATGGTTTGCTAGTGAAGGAATGTCCTCGCGCCGTTCAGCCAAAGAAGGAATCGGGACAGGGACCACGTTGAGCCGGTAGAACAAGTCCTCACGGAAACGCTTCTCCTCGATCTCGACTTCGAGGTCACGCGCGGTCGATGAAACAACACGGACGTCGACGCCGACCTGCCTGCTACCACCCACTCGGACGAAGCTCTGGTCTGTCAGCACACGCAGGATGCGCGCCTGCGTGCTCATTGGCATGTCCGCCACTTCATCAAGATAGAGTGTGCCACCATCAGCCATTTCCAGGAGGCCGGGCCTGACAAGCTTGCCTTCAGCCTCTTCACCGAACAGCTCCTGTTCGAAGCGCTCCGGCGTGATGCGCGCGGAATTGACGGTCACAAAAGCGCTTGCTGCACGGGGGCTCCAGGCGTGCAGCAGCCTTGCCGCAACTTCCTTGCCCGCCCCGCCCGGCCCGCTGATCAGCACGCGACTGCCCGTGTTGGCCACCCGCTTCAACGTGGCGCGGACCTGATTGATCGCATTGGAATTGCCGGTGAATTCCTCGTTGCAGTTGAAGTCTTCACGCAGCCGCGCGTTTTCGCGCCGGAGCCGTTCGGTCTCAGTCGCGCGCTCGACGAGGTGCAGCAGGCGCTCAGCCTCGAAGGGTTTTTCGATGAAGTCCATCGCTCCGCGGCTGACTGCGGAGACAGCCGTATCGATATTGCCATGGCCCGAGAAAATGATCACCGGCAGTTCCGGCTCTCGCTGCTTGATTGCATCGAGAACTTCGAGGCCATCCATCGGGCTGCCATGGAGCCATACGTCAAGGAGTACGACACTGGGCCGTCGTTCGTCCACCATGTCGAGTGCGGAAGTACTGTCGCCCGCTGTTCGGCACTCGTACCCTTCGTCGCTCAGCACGCCGGCGACAAGTTCGCGAATATCCTTCTCGTCATCGACAACGAGGATGTCGAGTGCCATCAGTCAGTCTCCTTGGCCATCATTCCGCGGCCTCACTTCCACTAGCAATATCAGCGGGGTTGAACGCGAAGCGAAGCGTGGCTTCGGTTCCGCCGTTCAGCGCGTCGGTAAACCCAAGCTCGCCGCCATGTTCTTCGACGATTTTCTTCACGATCGCGAGGCCGAGCCCGGTACCCTTCTCGCGCGTCGTAACATAGGGTTCCATGATGTTCTCGTGCCCCCCTGGCAGGCCTACGCCGTTGTCGGTTACGGTCACTTTCACGTGATGCTTCTCCGGCACAACCGAAACCGCGATCTGCCCGTGGAAATCTTCGGGGACATCGCGCCGCCTGGCGTCGACTGCTTCGGCAGCGTTCTTCAACACGTTGGTCATGGCCTGACCGAACTGGTGACGGTCGCATTCAACCGTTGGAACATCGCCATCCACCTCGAAGGTGTAGGAGATGTCAGGATTACCGACCTCCTGCAGGAACAGCGCCTGCCGAATGAGGTCCACGGCATCTTCAGAGCGGAACACCGGCTTTGGAAGCCGCGCGAAGGAAGAGAACTCATCCACCATCTTGCGCAGCCCCCCCACCTGACGAATGATCGTGCCGGTCAGTTCATCAAAAAGCTCGGCATCAGTATCGATCTGCTTGCCATAGCGGCGCTTGAGTCGTTCTGCAGCCAACTGTATCGGCGTGAGCGGGTTCTTGATCTCGTGAGCAATACGCCGCGCCACGTCTGACCATGCTGCCTGCCTCTGGTCCAACAGTTGGCGAGTGATGTCTTCGAAGGTGATCACCTTTCCGTCAGTTGCGGGGGAGACCTTGACTGCAAGCGTCAGTAGTTCGCCATCCTTGCTGTATTGGACCAGCCCGCTGCTTGCCTCGTTCTGGACGAGGGATGAAAACTCGGATGAAATGTCTTGCAGCTTGATACCGACCATGCTGGGGCCCGGCTTGTCCAGGAGCAGGGTCTGCGCCGAATTGTTCATCAGCAGCACCTCACCCTTCGCATCCACCGAGATGATGCCAGCCGTGATCGATTGCAGCACCGCTTCGATAAACGCGCGTCGCTCACCCAACTGGCGGTTTGCCCCGATCAAGGCATCAGTCTGCGTCTCAATTTGTCCTGACATGCGATTGAAGGCCCGGTTGAGCAGGCCAATCTCATCGGTCCCGGTGCGCCCTGAAACACGCATGGCATAGTTACCCGCGCCGATTTCGCCCGCAGCGTTCACCAAGTCAGCCAATGGCTTCACCTGTCTGTCGGCAAAGCGAAGCGCCGCCCAGACCGCGAGCCCAACCAATGCAAGCGAAACGCCGAACAGCATGAGGTTGAATTGCAGCTGGAGGACACGGGCACGTTCAGTCAGCGCCTCGTATGAGCTCACCACGCTTTGCGCACGTTCCCATTGCACCAGCGCGTCTTCGTCAGAATCCCGATTGATGTAGAGAAGCAGGCCGGTGGCCGCGTCGAGAGTAATTAGCGCTTCAGTGGTCTCAGCGCTGGCAGACACAACCACCCCATGCCCGTCGCCCATTTGCGGCATCATTTCCGACACCACTTCCTCGTTCCAGCTGTCCTCATCGGGGTCAACGATCGCGATCGTTCGCAGCTGACCATCTTCCCCTTGAGAGAGGATCGCGCTGCCACTTAGCCCGCGATTAAGAGCCTGCAATCCATATTGCTCCTGAAACTCCGCACTCGTGATTGGCATGGTTTCAAGGAAATATCGCATGTCCGTAGCCATCGCGACCGCTTCGTCGCCTACAGCTCGCTGGTTTTCGTCATAATAACCGCGCGCCAGTTCGTTGGCATTTTCGAGGATGCCGCGCTGCTGGTCAGAAAACCAGAATTCGACACCCGACTGGAACAGGATCGAGGCGAAGACCGTCACGAACAGCGTTGGAATTGCAGCGATCAGCGAAAAGAAGAACACCAGGTTCACATGCAAGCGCGCGGTGGTGCTGCCCGCCCGCTTGATGGCAATGCGCCGTCCCCACAGAACAATCAGGCCGAGTGCCGGAATCAGCGTACCCAGCAACATGGCCGCGGCTTGGGCTGAAGGGACAATTTCGCCGGAGTCCGACATCCGCGCGAGCCCAAGATAGGCGGTGAACAGCATCACCACGAGGGCAACCATGCAGGTCGCCTCTAGCCACATGAACAGATTGATCCGACGCGCTGTCAGCTGCGCCTGCCGCCACCACCGTGGCAGCTTGCGCGGTGTTCGCTCCGTTGCGGTGGGAGATGCTTCGGTGGCCACGTTGCAAGCTTACAACGCCGCTGTTGCTAATTTGCAAGTGCTATATCCTGTTTAGCCCCCATTTCAGAAGCGCTTTATCTTGTGTCAGAGAAGCTTTCAGGATCAATGGCAAGCTCGCCAAGGCGCTTGCGCAATGTGTTGCGATTTATGCCGAGCACCTGCGCCGCGCGCAACTGGTTGCCGCCCGTCTGGCGCAAGGCATGCTCGAACACCGGCTTCTCGAGAACCGCCAGCGCACCGTGATAGAGCTGGCCCGCAGGAAGGTTTGCATCCACAAGCCATTGCGCAATCAGTGCTTCAATGTTGCCATCGACTGGCAAGCTGGTCTCCAGCGCCCCGCTGTCCAGCAGGCTTTCGACCACGTTAGCGTCGATCTCTTCTTCGCGAGCGAGCAAGGCCGCGCGGAACATGAAGTTGCGAAGTTCACGCACGTTGCCTCGCCAAGGCTGGCGCGACAGCATAGCAGCCGCATCAGCGGATAGCCTGCGCGTTGGCAGCCCTTCCTTTGACGCAAGGCGCAGGAAGTGCCGTGCAAGCGGATCGATATCGTCCGCCCTGTCACGCAATGCAGGCAGCTGAATCGGCACGACATTCAGACGGTAGTAGAGATCTTCGCGGAATCCGCCTGCCGCAATCAGAGGCTCAAGGTCACGATTGGTCGCCGCAATGATGCGCACATCCACCGCGATCTCCTGGTCCCCGCCAACCCTTCGAATACGGCCTGATTGCAAAGCGCGGAGCAGGCGTGTTTGTGCCTCTGGCGGCATGTCGCCGATCTCGTCGAGGAATAACGTGCCGCCGCTTGCTTGCTCGAACTTGCCTATATTGCGACTGGTCGCGCCGGTGAAAGATCCCTTCTCATGGCCGAAAAGCTCGCTCTCAATAAGTTCTCGTGGGATTGCCGCCGCGTTCACGGCAACGAATGGACCGGTACGCCGCGAGCCCAGTTCATGGATCGCTTCTGCCACAAGTTCCTTACCGGTCCCGGATTCACCGAGCACCAGCACCGACAGATCGTTACGCAAAACGCGCGTGATCATGCGGTAGACTTCCTGCATGGGCTTGCTGCGGCCAATCAGCGGCATACCGTCGCCCGCGTCGGCCTCCTCGAATCCAAACTCGTTAAGAGAATCAGCAGCTTGCATAGCTGCCTTCACAAGCTCATTGAGGTCGAAGGGCTTGGGGAAATATTCAAATGCACCCGTGTCACTCGCGCGCACTGCGGTATCCAGCGTATTCTGCGCTGAAAGGATGATGATCGGCATTTGCGGATATGCGTCACGCACCTGCCCCAGCGTTTCGATACCGTCCCCATCAAGCAGGATGACGTCGGTCAACATCACATCATATTCATTTGTGGCGAGCAGGCGGTCACGCTCGGAGATCTTGTCGCAGCGGTCCACGGTGAAGGCTTCGTCCTCCAACGCTGCGGTCATTACCAGCGCAATGGAGGTGTCATCCTCTACCACAAGGGCGCGTCGTGCCATTGTTCCCCCTCTTCCCTCTGTTCTACTTCGCCATTGGCAGGTGAATGCGGAAATGCGTCCAGCCACTGGCATCATCGCGGTCGTGACTGATGCGGCCATCCATATCGCGCACAAGCTTCTGTACCAGCGCCAGGCCAAGGCCCTGCCCGCTCAGCTTGCTGGAAACGAACGGTTCGAAGATATGTTCGGCGTATTCCGGATCGATACCGGGGCCATTATCACTCACCTGGATCTCGATCGGCAACTTTACTGGGCGGCCGAGGCGGATCACGTTCATCACCAACCCGCTGACAAACCGCGTCCGGATCCGCACCTCGGGCGCCTGCCTCTCCGCACAAGCGTCGCGAGCATTGGAAATCAGGTTGATCAACACCTGCACCAGCGCGCCTTCATTGGCCAAAACCTCGGGCAGTGAGGGGTCGAATTCTTCACGCACTTGAAACGGATGATCGCTTGCGGCCCATACGGTATGCAAGGCCCGGTGGATTGCAGAGTGCAAGTTCATCGGGGCAACTGGTGCGGCCTTTTCCCTGCCCAGGCGCTGCATCCGGTCGATCAACGAGGCTATGCGATCAACTTCGTCGGTGATCAGACCAATCAGATGGCGGTCCTTTCCCTCCACCTTCCTCGCCACGAGTTGGGCTGCACCACGAATGGCGGCAAGAGGGTTCTTTATTTCGTGGGCCAGCACAGCAGGGCCGCGCAGGTTCGCCCGTCTCTCCTCATCGCCGAAGCGCTCCCCCTGCCCGGCATCTGAGAGGGTGACGACGCGCCATCCGGGATGGGTTTGCAGCGGTGAAATGGTAAGGTTGACAATTACCGTCTTCTCTCCGGATTTCATCGGGAGGCCGCGAGCAATCAACTGCTCTTCCCCGCGGCGTATACGCTCTGCGATCTGGGGCTCGCCAAAATCGAGCAACTCAGCAAGATCGTTGCCCATCAGCCTGCGCGCACTGCAACCCAGCAGGCTTTCGGCAGCAGGATTGGCCGACTTGATCCTTAAATCTGGAGAAACCACAAGTAATGCGAAGGCAAGACCGGCAATCTGCTCGGCTGCACCGGGTGCGCCTTCGACCAGACGGCTCACGCAGCCTTGCGCCTAAGAAAAGGTTCGTAGAACCGCTCCATTTCATCGAGCACGACCTTGGGATCATCGATGAAATTCACCTTGTTGCGGAAGTCAGCCGAGCCGTGCAGCCCCTTTGTGTACCAACCAAGGTGCTTACGCGCGATCTTGGTACCGACATTCTCGCCGTAGTGTTCGAGCATTTCCTCATAATGCTCAACAAGTGTTTCATATTGCTCGGCGAAGCTGGGGCTTTCAAGTTTCTCGCCGGTCTTCCACCAGTGCATGACCTGTCCCAGCAGCCACGGCTTGCCATAAGCACCGCGGCCGATCATCAGGCCATCAGCGCCTGACTGGTCCAGCGCCTTTGAAGCATCTTCGATCGAGCAGATATCACCGTTGACGATCACGGGGATGGAAACGGCATCCTTTACCTTGCGAATGAAGGCCCAATCCGCATTGCCCTTGTACATCTGGTTGCGCGTACGGCCATGGACGGTGATCATCTTCACGCCAAGGGCCTCTGCCATCTTCGCCAGTTCGGGAGCGTTGAGGCTGGCGTGATCCCACCCCATGCGCATCTTCACGGTGACAGGCACATTCACAGCTTTCACTGTGGCTTCCATCAGCTTTACGGCCAGCGGCACTTCGCGCATCAGCGCAGAACCGGCATATTGCCCCACCACCTTGCGCACCGGGCAGCCGAAGTTGATGTCGATGATAGCAGCGCCGTTCCCTTCCTGCAGCTTGGCCGCTTCTGCCATCGATGCCGGATCGCACCCGACCAGTTGCATCGAAACCGGATCTTCGATTGGAGCCCATTCGGCTTTCTGGACTGATTGGCGCGTTTCACGGATGGCCGCCTCGCTGGCGATCATCTCGGTTACGTTAAGGCCAGAACCATAGCGCCGCACCAGCGCGCGAAAAGGCTTGTCGGTCACGCCTGTCATCGGAGCGAGTACGACGGGGCAATCGATCCGCACGGGACCGATCTCTATCGGCGTCACGGCCGGTGGAGGGGGAACGGGACTAGTCATATTGCTGTGCCTAAATATTGGGCAGTGTATAGTGGATTGCGAGGAGGGCTGCAAGCCGCTAGCGCGAGCAGTATATGTCGCAGGATACTTCCGACACCCAAGTGCGGCTCGCTGCCGTGATCGTCGCTGCGGGTAAAGGCCTGCGTGCCGGCCAGCCCTTGCCCAAACAGTTTGCCCTATGGCGCGGAAAGCCCGTGCTGCGCCATGCAGCCGAAAAGCTGAAGGCTGGCGGTGTGGAATTTCTGTGCGTTGCCATCCCCGAAGGTGCGGATGATTTGGTCAGCGAAATGTTGGCGGGGCTTGAACCCTTCGCGCTGGTCACAGGAGGTGAGACACGGCAAGAATCGGTCAGCAATGCGCTGAATGATGGGTTGGTCGATGTTCGGCCCGAAGTTATTTTGATCCACGATGCTGCGCGCCCGGATTGCCCGGCAGAAGTAATCGAACGGCTCGTTGCTGCATGCGGCGACAAGCGCGGCGCCATCCCGGTTGTTCCGGTGGTCGATTCCATGGTCATCGCGACTGATGGCTTGATGGCGGATATGGCTGATCGCGATAGCCTGCGCCGCGTGCAAACGCCTCAGGCTTTCACCTTCGCAGATGCAATCCTTGCGCATAACGCGTGGGAGGGAGCAAAAGACGCAGGCGATGATGCACAGGTGGCACTAGCATCTGGCATCGAGATTGCTCTGGTTGAAGGCGATGAAAGACTGCAAAAGCTCACATTTGCAGGAGATTTCGCGCAAGGCACCCCAATGATCCGCACTGGAACCGGATACGACGTGCACCGCCTCGCTGCTGGCGAGGAGCTCTGGCTGTGCGGTATCAAGCTTGACCACGACAAGGGCCTCGCCGGTCACAGCGATGCCGATGTGGCGCTGCATGCCTTAGTCGATGCTGTTCTTGGTGCATGCGGGGAAGGCGATATAGGCCAGCATTTCCCGCCCAGCGATCCGCAGTGGCGCGGAGTGCCGTCTTCCCGCTTTGTAGAGCATGCCGTTTCGCTCGCCTCAGCAAAGGGCCTTGCGGTAGGCAATGTCGACCTTGCGATCATTTGTGAAGCGCCGAAGATTGGTCCGCATCGCGAGGCCATGCGCAACAGTCTTGCCGAGTTACTTGGCGTTCAGCCTGACTGTGTCAACGTGAAAGCCACTACAACCGAGAGGCTCGGGTTCACCGGCCGCGGCGAAGGCATTGCAGCGCACGCCGTGGCGACCCTTGTTTCGATGTGAAGGGAATAGCTGACATGTCGAGGAAACTGCTGATC
>CAZYAL010000001.1:209008-212060 GCA_964645635.1 uncultured Sphingomonadaceae bacterium
GCGCAGCCCCTTAGCGCGCAACCGGTCCCGGAAATGAGCGAAGAGGAAGTGGCTGCTTTCGTGCAGGTCGCCTTGCCGGGTGCTTTCCGCAGCGTTCAGTCAAAATGTCGCAGCTCGCTTGAACCGAATGCTTATATCTTCGCCTCGGGCGATCAACTGCATGCAAGATTTACCGTCGCATCGCAGGATGCTTGGCCGGAAGCAGCGCAAATGATTGCCCGCTCGGCATCGAACGGCAATCCTGCGATGGGCGAGGTGATGGCGGGTATGCCGCCTGAAGTAATGCAGCCCTTTGTGGACGAGATTATTGCAGGCATGGTTACATCAAAGTTGGAACAAGAGCATTGCGAACCGATCAACCGGGCCCTTGCTCTGCTTGACCCGCTACCACCCGAATACCTCGCGGAATTAATCGGCATGGCCTATGCGGAAACGCAGAAGGCGGAAGCTGCAAGACAAGCCAGGGCGGAAGAGAGTAGGTAAGTATCATGAACAGCATGCTGCCCCCTGAAGTTACCGAACTCGCCCGCCGCGTGGTCGAGGAGAATAAGGCCGCCGGACGCACAATCGCCTTGGCCGAAAGCTGTACCGGTGGCCTGGTGGCAGCTGCCATTACAGAAATCCCCGGAAGCTCTGCCGTGCTGGAGCGGTCTTACGTGACCTATTCCAACCAGGCGAAGATGGACTGCCTTGGCGTCTCCAACGACATTATCGAGGCATTCGGTGCTGTCTCGGTCGCTTGTGCCTACGCAATGGCGCAAGGCACACTCGCCCGATGCGACGCCGATGTCGCGGTGGCGATCAGCGGCATCGCGGGGCCAGACGGTGGCTCTGAAGAAAAGCCCGTCGGCACCGTAGTGTTCGCACGGCTGATCAAGGGCGAGGAGACGCCCGAAGCGGAGAATCGCCTGTTTGATGGAGAAACGCGCCCGGGCGTGCGGCTTCAGGCGACGCTTTGCGCGTTGGAACTACTGCTGCCGTAAAGCTGCGCTGCCCTCTCTTCAAAGGCAGCCACCATCTTGCGGAAAGCACGGTCGATATATTGACCAGCAAGTGCTTCGAACATCATGTTCTTGAAAGTAAAATCAACGCTGAAGAACAATTCGCAACCGGCGTCATCTGCTGGTTTGAAGGTCCAGAGATTGTCGAGATCGCGCAGTGGACCATCGACATAATGCACCCGTACGCTGTTCGGCACGTCGAGTTCGACATGGCTGGTGAACTTCTCGCGGATTGCCTTGAAACCAACCAGCATGTCCGCTTCCATCCCCGTGTCCGTCTTGTCGCGAATGCGTGTGGCGACAACCCACGGCAGGAACTCGGGATATTTCTCGACGTCAGCCACAAGCTCGAACATCTGCTCTGCCGTGTACGGCAGGCGGCGGGTTTCGCGGATGGCGGGCATCAGCTCGTCTTCTGTCGTTCAGCCTGCTTGCGTAGCTTTTCCTCGCGGGCGGCCTTCATCTGCGCGAAGTCATCGCCCGCGTGATAACTAGAACGTGTCAGTGGGGTTGCGGCGACCTGAAGGAAGCCCTTGGCACGGGCAACCGCACCATAAGCGCTGAATACTTGCGGGGTTACGAAATCCACAACCTCGGCATGCTTCGGCGTCGGCTGGAGATACTGGCCCATGGTGATGAAATCGACATTGGCGCTGCGCATGTCGTCCATAACCTGGTGCACTTCAAGCCGCTGCTCACCCAAGCCAAGCATAATGCCGGACTTCGTGAAGATCAGCGGATCGTGGCTCTTCACTTCCTCCAGCAGGCGTAGCGAGGCATAGTAGCGCGCGCCAGGGCGGATCGTTGGATATAGGCGGGGCACGGTCTCAAGATTGTGGTTGTACACATCAGGGCCCGCCTCGCAGATCATCTCCAATGCTTCACGCATCTTGCCGCGGAAATCAGGCGTGAGGATCTCGATTGTCGTGTCCGGAGCCTCGCGGCGCAACGCCTTGATCACCTTCACGAACTGCCCTGCCCCACCATCGGGCAAGTCATCACGGTCCACGCTGGTAATGACGATGTGTTCCAACCCCATCTGCGCAGCTGCCGCAGCGGTGTTTTCTGGCTCCAGCGGATCGACGATGCGTGGCATGCCGGTCTTCACGTTGCAAAACGCGCAGGCCCTTGTGCAAACATCGCCCAGGATCATCACCGTGGCGTGCTTTTTTGTCCAGCACTCGCCGATATTCGGACACGCGGCTTCCTCACACACGGTGTTGAGCTTGAGGTCACGCATCAGCTGGTGCGTCTCGTGATACCCCTTGCTGACAGGAGCCTTTACCCGGATCCAGTCCGGCTTGCGCTTGCGCGGAGCATTGGAGAGGTCGTTCATAAGTGGCCCACTTAGTGGCGTGGCTTGCCACTGGCAATGGCGCACGGCAAATGGATGGTCATGAGCAACGAATCTCCCGTCATGTTTGACCTCATCGAAGGGTATCACCGTTTCCGGGAACACGGTTGGGCACCAGAGCGCGAGCGTTGGTCTACCCTCAAAGAAGGCCAGCAACCTCGGACAATGATAATCGCCTGTTCCGACAGCCGCGTTGACCCATCGCAAATCTTTGACGTTAATCCGGGCGAAATTTTCGTCGTACGCAATGTGGCGGCGCTGGTGCCGCCTTTCGAAACCAGCCCCGGCCTGCATGGCGTATCGGCAGCACTCGAATTCGCTGTCCAGTTCCTCAAGGTGGAGGAAATACTCGTGATGGGGCACGGGATGTGCGGAGGCTGCCAGGCTGCACTTACCAGGAACCTCCATGGTAACCTGCCCGGCCAAGGCGGCTTCGTGGCAGACTGGATTTCACTGCTGGATGATGCGCGCAACAAGGTGGCGCAGGAGCTTGGCACCGAAGGCCGCAATGCCGAACGTGCAATGGAACTTGCGGGTGTGAAGGTGAGCTTGCAGAACCTCAGGACGTTCCCTTGCGTACAGAGCAAGGAAGGGCGTGGCCAGCTGAAACTGCGAGGGGCTTATTTCGCAATTTCAGACGGTATCCTCTACCTTCTGGACGAGGAAAGCGGAGAGTTTTCCGCCGCCTGAGTTCTTG
>CAZYAL010000001.1:212160-244882 GCA_964645635.1 uncultured Sphingomonadaceae bacterium
ATCCTCTACCTTCTGGACGAGGAAAGCGGAGAGTTTTCCGCCGCCTGAGTTCTTGCGCTTGGCGCTGGCACTGACCATGTATTCATGCATGCCAGAAGCAAATCTCAAGAATATCGCCCTGCTGATCGATGCAGACAACGCCAGCCCCGTGGGGATTGACCCGGTGCTGACCGTGCTCGCAGAACTGGGACAAGTTAACATCCGCCGGGCCTATGGCAACTGGGCCAAGCCGGCCCTTTCCAACTGGAACAAGATCACCCACCGCTTTGGCTTGCAGCCAATGCAGCAATTTGACCTGACCAAGGGCAAGAACGCCACTGACATGGCGATGACAATCGACGCGATTGACTTGCTGTATGATGGCAAAGTCGACGGTTTTGGCATTATGAGCAGCGATAGCGATTTTACGCCTCTTGTCACGCGCCTCAGGCAGGATGGCCTGACCGTGTACGGCTTCGGGATGAACAAGGCCCCTGAAGCCTTCAAGACGGCTTGCACGCGGTTCATCGATGTGGAGCGGTTGATCAAGACTGTGCAATCGGATGACAACCGTTCAAGCAACGCTGGCGGTGACAGCGTTCTCGACAAGGGGCTGATCGACTTGCTTGGTGCTGCATGGAAAGCATCGAGCCGTGACGACGAAGGATTTGCGCGGCTGCAAGAAGTTGGCCAGATCGCCGGCAACCGATCCAGTTTCGACGTGCGCAATTATGGATTCAAGCGCTTGTCTGACCTGATGCGCGCGGCAAGCGACCATTTCCTGATGGAAAGGCGCGACGACAAGCAGCTTTACGTCAAACGCCTGCGCTGATTTTCACACCCCGCATTGCGCAGAGCCGGTGCCGCTGTAGATCACCCGATCATACCGGTCGCGCAGGCTGATAGTTCCATCATATTCCATCACTTCCTCGCCAGTCTGCACGCCTTCCCCGGCGATTTCGAGACGGAGCGAATAGTCGCGGCCAATGTAAAGTGAGCGGGTGCCATACGCGAGCTCACGCGCGCCTGGGTCAGCGGCAAAGCGGATCATTTCCCCGTTGATCTTCATATAGGCATCAGCCTGCCGCGCGATCACTCGCACACCAAGGCTGGTACCGGGTGCATAGGCGCAAGAGGCACCGTAAATATCGTGCCGCTCCATATCGGGGTAGAGGATGGTTTCGTCCACAAGCTGCGAAACAGCAGGTTCAACCCCATTTGCCTGCTCAACCAGTGCCACCGCCTCGCGGTCGCGCTGTTCTTGTTCTTCTCGCGTTAGTGTTTCACCGCAGGCACAGCACGCCAAAGCCAGCACGCACACAGCAATCCGCATCAATGTCTCCCGAACAATTTTTCGACGTCATCCATCGACAGCTTAACCCAGGTCGGGCGGCCATGATTGCACTGGCCTGAACGCGGGGTCGCCTCCATCTCCCGCAACAGGGCATTCATTTCAGCAACATTCAATGCTCGCCCTGCCCGGACAGAGCCGTGGCAAGCCATGGTTGCAAGTACATGCTCGATCTTCTCGCCCAGCAACAGGCTGCCGCCATGCGTGGCAAGGTCATCCGCTAGGTCCTGTAGCAAGGACTGCGGTTCGGCCCGTTTGAGCGATCCCGGAAGCGCGCGCACCAACATGGCATTGGGGCCAAAACGTTCGATCATCAGGCCCAGATTGGCGAAGTGACCCACCTGCTCTTCCAGCCTGTCACAATCTGCCTCGTCCAACTCGACAACGTCCGGCATCAACAGCGCCTGGCTTGCGGCCACCTTATCGCCCGCCCCAGCAGCGCGGAGCCGTTCGAGCACTATGCGTTCATGCGCGGCATGCTGGTCCACGATAACCAGCCCATCCGCGGCTTCTGCTACGATGTAGGTGTTGTTGACCTGCCCCCGCGCAATCCCGAGCGGAAAATCCTGTCCGTCGGCGCTGACGTCTTCCGCCATTTCCGCCCTGCCCTCCGGCAATGCCCTCACCTCCGCATCGGCCCGGCGCCATCCGCTAAGAGGGGATGCCACGCGGGTCTGCGGTGCAGACCAGTCACGTCCTTCGAAGATTGAGCGCAAGGCAGGAGCGGGTGCCTCTGGTTCGACTTGCCAGCGGCTCATGGCTGCAGCATCGGGAGCTTGCGCACTGCGCTTGTCACCGGTCGACAAGGCCTGCCGCAAGCCGGAAACGATGAAACCGCGGACACCAGAGGAATCGCTAAAACGCACCTCGGTTTTCGCCGGATGGACATTCACGTCGACATCCTGCGGCGGGATTTCGAGGAAAAGCGCCAGCACCGCGTGGCGGTCCCGCGCCAGCATGTCCGCATATGCCCCGCGCACAGCACCTGTCAGCAAGCGGTCCTTCACTGGGCGCCCGTTGACGAACAGGTACTGGTGATCTGCCACACCGCGATTGTAGGTCGGCAAACCAGCTACACCGGTAAGGCGCATGTCCCCGCGCTCTAGGTCCAGCGTAACACCATTGTTTGCTAGCTCGCGCGCCACGATCTGCGCCACCCGCTCTGTGACCTCCTGCCCTTTTTGCAGTTGCAGGATACGCCTGTCGCCATGGGTGAAGCTGAAACCAATATCCGGTCGCGCCATAGCGAGACGGCGGACAACATCGAGGCAGGCAGCATATTCGCTCCGCGACGTGCGCAGGAACTTGCGGCGAGCGGGAATCTTGGCAAACAAGTTTTCCATCCGCACCCGCGTTCCACGAGGCAGCGCGGCGGGCCCTTCCTCGACAACAACACCATGATCGACAACGCGCCGCCACCCCTCGACAGCTCCGCGCGGTCGGCTCTCGATGGAGAGGCGGGCGACGCTGGCAATGCTTGGCAAGGCTTCGCCGCGGAACCCCAGCGTTGCGACCCGCTCGATCGCCTCGTCCGGCAATTTGGAAGTAGCGTGCCGCTCCAGCGCCAGTTCGATTTCAGCAGGCTCCATCCCGCAGCCATCGTCTGTCACCTCGATCCGTGACAGCCCGCCGTCGATGATCGAAACTGCCACCTGACTCGCCCCCGCATCGATGGCATTTTCAACCAGCTCCTTCAGCGCTGAAGCCGGGCGCTCTACCACTTCGCCAGCGGCAATGCGGTTGATCAGCGTCTCGGGAAGGCGGCGAATTTGCGGCATTTGAGAAGGGTAACGATGAAGCAGCCAAATTTCGAGGCGAGCGGTGCAAAAAACAGGCAATAATCCTCACAATTTTTTGGCCTTTCCGCCTCTGCCGCGCTACACAGCACAAGCTTCAGCATAAAACGCTGCGCCCGGCAGGGAACTGCCCGCCCAAAAGCGCGGTATAACACGGATATTTCAATGGGTTCCTTCTTTTCGAGAATGTTCAAGTTCGGTTCGCAAAACATGGCAATCGATCTGGGTACGGCCAACACGCTAGTTTATGTGCAGGATCGCGGGATCGTGCTGAATGAACCCTCCGTGGTCGCGATTGAGACGATCAACGGCATCAAGCGGGTCAAAGCCGTTGGTGAAGACGCGAAGATGATGATGGGCAAGACACCGGACAACATCGAAGCCATCCGCCCGCTGCGTGACGGCGTGATCGCCGATCTTGATGTGGCGGAAGAGATGATCAAGGAATTCATCCGCAAGGTGCATGGCAAGCGCACGCTGCTGCGTTACCCGGAAATCACGATCTGTGTGCCCTCGGGTGCAACATCGGTGGAAAAGCGCGCAATTCGCGATGCAGCCAGCAATGCAGGTGCATCCGAAGTGTTCCTGATCCTTGAACCGATGGCAGCGGCTATCGGTGCTGACATGCCGGTGACCGAGCCTGTTGGATCGATGGTAGTCGACATTGGTGGCGGCACCACCGAGGTGGCTGTGTTGTCGCTGCGCGGCCTCGCCTACACCACTTCGGTTCGCACCGGGGGTGACAAGATGGACGAAGCGATCGTTTCCTACGTGCGTCGACACCATAACCTGCTGATCGGCGATGCCACGGCTGAGCGTATCAAGCAGGATTATGGCACCGCCGTGGTTCCCGAAGATGGAATTGGCGAACTGATCACCATCAAGGGGCGCGACCTGGTGAATGGCGTTCCTAAAGAAATCACCATCAACCAGGCACATATCGCCGAAGCCCTGTCGGAACCGATTGGCGCCATTACCGAAGGCGTGCGCATCGCGCTGGAAAACACCGCACCTGAACTGGCAGCTGACATTGTCGACCAGGGCATCGTGCTCACCGGAGGTGGCGCGCTGATCCAAGGACTGGACGAGCACCTGAAGGAAGAAACCGGTCTGCCAGTAAGCGTAGCCGAAGATCCGTTGACTTGCGTTGCCATGGGCACTGGCCGGGCCATGGAAGATCCGATCTACCGCGGCGTGCTGATGACTGCATGATGACGCTGGAGAGCAAGCGAAGGGGGTAAGGCGGTTATGGCACCGCCGGCTGCACATAGATCCGGATCCAACAAGCGGGCTCAGCTAGGGCTGTTCGCCGGATATGTAGTTGCGGGCACCGGGGCGCTGATCGGCGCCGTTCTACTATTGATTTCGCTTGCTAGCCCCCAGGCATTCCAGGGATTACGTTCCATGGCATCGGACCTTGCTGCCCCAGCCGGCCAGGCGGGCGCGGTCGGGCGCACCCAAGGACGCAGCTTCTTCGAAGCAATCGCTGGTTATTATGACGCAGGCAGCAAGAATGCTGAACTCGAGCATGAGATCGCCATTGCCCGCGTGCGCTTGCAAGAAGCAGAGTCCTTGCGGCAGGAGAATGAACGCCTGAAGGGCGTGCTCAACCTTGCAACTGGCAACACCGATGCAATAGCCGTGGCTCGCCTGATCGGCTCGACTTCTGCGAGCACACGACGCCTTGCGTACTTGTCCGCTGGCACGAACCACGGCGTAACCAACGGCATGCCCGTAACCTCTCCGATGGGGCTGGTCGGGAGAGTGCTGGAGGCTGGTTCAAACAGCTCACGCATACTGCTGCTGACTGACAGCGAAAGCATGGTCCCCGTGCGGCGGGCAACAGATGACGTGGTAGCCTTTGCAGAAGGTCGTGCAGATGGCTCCCTACGGATTCGCCTGATCAACCTTGGCATCAACCCGCTCGAAGTGGGCGATATCTTCGTGACCTCTGGAGCAGGCGGCATGTTCAGGCCGGGGGTCGCCGTGGCAATGATTACCAGGATCACGCAAGATGGCGGTATCGCACAGTTGCTCAGCAACCCTGCTGCGACGGACGTCGTGATCGTCGAACCGATCTGGCAGGAAGAGACGCTGCAGGAAATCGAGCAGGTCGTCGACGAAGGCGAAGTGATGGATTGATGGAACAGCTCAATCCGCGTGCCAGAAGCGATTCCTACGGCAAGAAGATCAATCGCGACCATTCCCCTGCATTGGTGCATGGCATTCCATGGGCCACTATCCTGCTCGGTTCGCTCACTCCGATGTTGCCGATCATCGCCTCCGGCCCGTTGGTTCCACCGCTCGGCCTGATCATCATGGTCGCTTGGCGTCTGTTGCGCCCCGGCCTGATCCCGCTGTGGGCAGGCTTCCCGTTCGGCTTGTTTGATGACCTGTATTCCGGTCAGCCATTTGGTAGCGGCATTCTGCTATTTTCCGTGTCGTTGATCGCGTTGGACTTGCTCGAAATCCGCTTTCCGTGGCGCAACTTCTGGCAGAACTGGATTACTGCAGCACTGGTCTTCATAATATACTTGGGACTTGCCGCGTTGGTCTCAGGCGCGGCACCAACCGCGCTGCACTTTGCGGTAATCGTTCCGCAGGCCTTGCTCTCAATTCTGCTATTTCCCATTATTGCAAGCATAGCAGCCTTGCTGGATCGCATTCGCCTCTTGCGCGTCCGGCGCATCAGGTAGGTCATGAACAAGCCGGTATCGAGCAACCAGTTACAGCAGACCTTCGAACGGCGCACCTTTTTCGTGGGTGCCGTGCAAGGTGGCATTGGCCTGCTTCTAGCAGCGCGCATGGGCTATATCGCGGTTGCCGAGAACGAGAAGTATCGCATGGAGGCGGAGAGCAACCGGGTAAACCTCACCTTGATCCCGCCGCGTCGAGGCTGGATCCTTGATCGTAACGGCTCTCCCCTCGCCTCCAACCGCGCTGATTTCCGCGTCGACATCATCCCCGAACGGGTCGAGGACATCGAGGGCACGGTGCACATGCTGGGCGACTTGCTCGATTTCGAACCTGCCCAGCGGCAAGACCTGTTCGACAAGATCGAGAACTCCGCCGGTTTCAGTGCTGTGCAGGTGGCCAGCGGCATGCGATACGAAAAGTTCGCAGCAGTCAGCGTGCGTTTGCCCGAACTGCCCGGCGTGGTGCCTCAGCGTGGCTACTCCCGATTTTATCCCACAGGCCCCTCCGTAGGGCACCTGCTCGGCTATGTCGGCGCGGCCAGTCGCGAGGAGTATGAGAAAGAACCGACCCCGCTGCTAGTCACGCCTGGCTTCAAGCTTGGCAAGGACGGTCTTGAGCAGCAATTCGAGCAGCGCTTGCGGGGCGAAGCCGGTGCCCGCCGCGTCGAAGTCACGGCGTCAGGCAGGATCGTACGTGATCTTGAAACCCGTGATGACGTACAGGGAGCAGCCGTGCGCCTTACCATTGACGGGCCTTTGCAGGACTATGCCGCGCGCCGCATTGGCCTCGAATCCGGTTCAGTTGTGGTGATGGACTGCCTGTCGGGTGATCTGTTGTGCATGGCCTCTATGCCCAGCTTCGACCCCAACAGCTTTTCCGATGGTATCGGCCGCATCGAATATCAGATGTTGAGCGAGAATGATCGCGTTCCGCTGCGCAACAAGGTTCTGAAGGGCCTTTATCCGCCAGGCTCCACCGTCAAACCAATGGTATCCATGGCTTTCCTCGAAGCCGGACTCGATCCGGAAGAGACGGTCTTCTGTGGCGGTGGCTTGCAAGTCGGCAACCGGCGATTTGGATGCTGGAACAGGCGCGGCCATGGGCAGGTCAACATGGCCAAGGGCATCTACCAGAGCTGCGATGTCTATTATTACCACATGGCCCAGCGCCTCGGCATGGAAGTGATCGCGCCAATGGCCCGCCGTTGCGGCATGGGACAGACCTTCCCCTTGCCAGTGGCAAGCCAATTCTACGGCACGGTTCCCGATCCGGAATGGAAGCTACAAAAATATGGTCGGGAATGGCAGCCGTTCGACACTGTGAACGCAACCATCGGCCAAGGCTATATGCTCGCCAACCCGCTGCAACTAGCTGTGATGAGCGCGCGCTTGGCAACAGGGCATGAAGTGATGCCACGGCTTGTCCTCGATGGTTCAAAGCCTAGTTTCAACCGCATGGGGTTTTCTGACGAGCACGTCCACGTGATCCAAAACGCTATGAGCGACGTCGTCAACGGCCCCGGCACTGCTGGCAGAGCGCGCTTGCCAATCCCGGACGTGTTGATGGCTGGCAAGACAGGTACGGCTCAGGTTGTCGGCCTTAACATCTCCAACGGCAAGTCCGGCCCTTGGCGCTATCGTGACCACGGCCTGTTCATCTTCTTCGCGCCCTTCGACAACCCGCGATATGCGGGCGCTGTGGTGATCGAACATGGCGGCGGGTCAGGCGCAGCTTATCCAGTGGCGCGCGATGTGATGACATTCATGTTCGATCCGGAAAAAGGTCTCGCCGCCCTGCACAGCCTTGAAAACCAATGGGGCGGAACAGCGCAGCAGAGGCTCGATGCCAGCTACGCGCAATATGCTGTGGCAGCTGGTGTCGACCTGCCCCCGCCGCCAGATCCCCTGTCGCTTGCGCAACAGGTCGACGCCGAAGCCCGCGTGGCCGCAGCAGAGCCGGAGAACGTCGTGACGGATGCGATTACTCCACGGGACGAAGCCAACCCCGCAGATCCGGACGTAAGCACATGAAGCGCGCCGTAACCCTTCCTGCGCCGCTTGCCGAAGTACCTTGGGGCATGTTGTTGCCCTTGTGTGCACTTATCCTGTTCGGTGCCGCTGTGCTTCATTCCGCAGCGGGCGGCAGCATGTCTCCATATGCTGACTCGCACCTCATCCGTTTCGTTGTGTTTGCCATCATGGCATTCGTGATGTGGCGAGTGCCGCGCGAATGGGCATTCTCGCTGGCCTACCCAGCTTACGTGATTGTACTGTTGTTGTTGCTGGGCGTAGAAATAATGGGCCAGGTGAAAGGCGGCAGCCAGCGCTGGCTCGAAGTCGGACCTATCCGAATCCAGCCATCCGAATTAATGAAGCCGACCGTGGTGCTGGTACTCGCCAGCTATTTCCACACCATGCCTGTTGGCCTTATCGGCACGTGGCGCGCCCTGATCCCGCCTGGCATATTGATGGCCCTCCCCATGGCGCTGGTGCTGTTGCAGCCAGACCTTGGCACAACTTTGGCCATCGCTTTCGGCGGCGCCATTGTCCTATTTCTAGCTGGTTTGCCAATGCGCTGGTTCCTTGGAGGTGGCGCAACTGCACTGTTTGTCGCTCCACTCGCTTATTTCTTCGCGATACAGGATTACCAGAGGCAGCGAGTGGACACTTTCCTTGATCCGGAAAGTGACCCGCAGGGTTCCGGTTACCATATCATCCAGTCCAAGATCGCGATCGGTTCTGGCGGGATTCCCGGCAAGGGGTTTGGCGAAGGCTCGCAAAGCCATCTCGCTTATCTACCTGAGCCCCACACCGATTTCGTCTTCGCCACCATGGCAGAGGAATGGGGCCTGATCGGAGGAATTTTCGTACTGCTGGTCTTTGGCATCATTCTGCGCTGGGGCCTCAACGTGGCGCGCGCCGCAAATGACCGCTTCAGTCGCTTGCTTGCGGGCGGGCTTACGGCAACGATGTTCTTCTATGTCGCGGTCAACCTGATGATGGTGATGGGCCTCGCCCCCGTTGTGGGCATCCCCCTGCCCTTCATGAGCCATGGCGGATCATCAATGATGACCAACATGATCTGCATCGGCGGGCTGATGATGGTGGACCGCTGGAACCGCCAATCCAGCCCGCTTTACAGTTAAATTGAAATCCCCCCTTTCCACCGCGAAATCTTCCGCTATATGAGCGCCTTCCGTTGATTCGCAGAGCGTCTCGCGGGAATTTCGGAATGACCGGAACGGACGCATAGCTCAGTTGGTAGAGCAGCTGACTCTTAATCAGCGGGTCCTAGGTTCGAGCCCTAGTGCGTCCACCAATCATTTCAATGATTTAGATGTGAGTTCGAGGCATGCAGTGTCCACTGCTGCTCTTCAAAGGTTTCACTAAGGTTTCACCGTTGGTTTGACCTAGCTACCCTGCAAGCCAACCAGCCACCGTCTGGTCTGCTCCCTGATACGACACCCCCACCCCCCTGTGAAATCCTGACCAGCGGCACCCCACTGGGGTGGCACCCCCCTATCCGTCAGATGGGACCCACGGGTTCTGTAAACATACTATTGTGCGCGTTGGATGAGATGGGTTTTAGCAACTTACTCGGGCCGTTGGCTTCACACGATTTCGCCCAGCATCATTTTATGCCGCACATCAATGCCCCAAGCGATCCTTTGGACCGCAAGAAGGCCAACAAGGTATACGATAGCCAACGGATCTAGGCCGTGATCTAGGGTCCAAAATACAGTAAGACCAAAGGCAAGCGCAGACACACCGCCGACTATCGATGCGGCGGCACCGGTCCACGCTAAGAGCCCCCCCTCGTAAGCAGCGCGTCTGCCTTGCTCCAGCGGCTTCACTTTTCCGGCTAATTTCTTTTTGGCCATCTCCATGGTGATGAATGCTGAAAGGCCGACTGTTGCCAGTGACATGATAAAAAAGAGAGCGTCCATTATTACCTACAACTCCACCGACTAGGCGACAACCAGCCACCGTCTGGTCTGCTCCTGATGATCAACGCACCCGGGCTCGACAAACTGCGCGGTGCAAGGCCCCTGAGGGGTCGTAGTCCCTCCCCCAGTCGATAATGTCCTTCCAAGTCTCAACGCCTTCGACCTCTTGTACCCGTCCGTTGCGCAGAAAGGTCAGGCTCTGGACGACCCGGAGACCCGGATCGGCACAATCAACTTCGTAAAGCGCCCTTACTTCCCGAACATCCCGGTCCTCGTCGCCGTAACGATCACGTGCCCAGACTTGCTCCGTAGAACGTAAATCGTGCCAGTCTCAGCATCGCCTTCCTGCGGGGTGTTTCCAAACAGGGGACCTGCTGATGGGTCAGTAATTCGTCTTCCAGCATCATCGGCATTCAAAGCGCGCTGAAGAGAGCGCATGAGCAGATTGCTCTCGGTCCCGTTGTCGAAAATCACACGCAGGCGGGCATCGGTGCGCCCTTGGTCGTTGGAGAAGACTTCACCCATCTCGGCAATGTAGGCGATCTGACCGCCGACAATGAAGAACCGCCCAGGCTGGATTTCGGCTTTTAGTTCGAACGGACGGGTCTGTCTGCCCCCGGATGCGATGTCCTCCTGCACTTGTTTGAAGATCGCCTCGAACTTGTCGAAGTCTGGGCAGCGCTGCCGCTGCGCTATGTCCTCTGCCGCCTTCCTCTCTTCCGCTGTCCGGACGTGTTTAAGCGCCCGGATGTCGTCGTCCGATGTGGGTTCCACCCCAAGCTCTGCAAGCAGTTCGTCATCGTCCAGATCAGCCTCGCCAACACTGCTAGGATCAGAACCGCCATTTATAAGCCCAAGCTTGGTCGAAGAATGCGAGGCATAGCTATGGCTATAGCTGCGATCAGGTTTCTTGTCCTCAAGTGAGGCGACCTCTTCCGAGCATTTACACCGGCAGCCCGACATAGTTTTCCGCAATGGTGATTTGCGCAGCGCGGCTGCTGGCGATGTAGTCCAGCTCTGCCACCTGCATGGCGCGTTCGAATGGGCCGTCGTCCGGGAAGCGGTGCATCAGCTTGGTCAGCGACCAGCTGAACCGTTCAGACTTCCACACGCGAGCCAGCGCCTTGCCGGAATAGCCGGTAATCGCATCATTGTCCGAAGACTTGAAGAAGCGCACCAATGCGTTCGCAGCATAATGCACATCGCTCGCAGCGAGGTTGAGTCCTTTGGCTCCTGTCGGCGGCACGATATGCGCGCTGTCCCCGCATAGCAGCAGCGAGCCATGCCGCATTGGCGCGAAGACGAAGCTGCGGAGTGGCGCGATGCTCTTTTCAAGCGCCGGGCCGCGGGTGATGTTGGCGGCAGCTTCAGGGCCGAGGCGAATGGCGAGTTCATTCCACAGACGATCGTCGCTCCATTCCTCGACCTTGTCGGTCAGAGGAACGTCCACGTAATAACGGCTGCGGGTTTCGCTGCGCATCGAAGCAAGCGCAAAGCCGCGTTCGTGGTTGGCGTAGATCAGTTCGTGATTACACGGCGCCACATCAGCGAGAATGCCGAGCCAGCCAAAGGGGTATTCGCGCAGGTATTCCTTACCCACCGCTGCAGGAATCGACTTGCGGCTGGGGCCGTGGAAGCCGTCGCAGCCGACGATGAAGCGGCAGTCCACCCGATGCTCGGCGCCGTCCTTCTTATAGGTGACATAGGGCGAATCGCTTTCGACACCGAACAGTGCGGTGTCCTTTGCCTCGTAGATCACCTCGAGGCCGCGTTCCTCGCACGCATCCATTAGGTCGCGGGTGAGCTCAGTCTGGCCATAGACCACAACCTGCTGGCCGCCCGTCAGATCGGCGATATCGATACGGATCAGCCGTTCACCATCGGCAAGGCTAAAGCCATCATGCGGCAGGCCCTCCGCTTTCAGCCGGGAATCGAGCCCAAGCCTTTCCATCAACGAAACGGTGATATTCTCCAGCACACCTGCACGGATACGGCTCAGTACGTAATCGGGTGACTGCCGTTCCAGAACAATGCATTCCACGCCTTCGGCACGCAGCAGATGACCAAGCAGGAGACCGGCCGGTCCAGCCCCGATAATGCAAACCTGGGTCTTCATGGTGGCCTCCTAGAATGGCGCAGCTAGGCGGTGCAGCGCTCCGCCAATCATAACGCCGATCTGTTCTGGCGGCGCCCCGTCGAGCTGGGCCGCTCCAACCGCAATACTGCTTTCAACAATGTCGCGGCAGCGATCGAAACGGCGCTCTTCGAAGGCTTTGAGGCCAGTAAGGGCATCGTCTGCCTTTGCCAGTTCCTCTGCCAGCACGATGGCGCTTTCCACTGCCATGCCCGCGCCTGATGCGAGGTGCGGCGTGGTAGCATGCACAGCATCGCCCAAGAGCACGATGCGGCCGTTGGACCACGGCCCCGGCTGCAGCTTGGCGGCCAGCGGGCGGTAGTTGATCCAGTGTTCGCGCGTCATGTTGTCACGAATCCAGCCAGCCGAGTTGCCGAAGCCTTCGAGGTTGGCCTTCATGTGGGTGTAGAGCTCTTTATCGTCGAAGTGCTTCTCACGCCGCTCATGCGGGGTCAGCATCCACAGATAGACCGCATTTTCGCCGCAGCGGGTGATGCCGACCGTATATTTGTGGCCGAAGTACATTTCGCCCTTTTCAAGCATCGGCGGCTTTTCGATGGAAATGCGCCAGCAGCCCTGCCCGGTGCGCTCTGGCTCCGACATATGCGGGAAAGCGAGATCGCGGACGCCGGAGTGGACGCTGTCAGACCCGACAACGAGGTCGTAGCGCCCCTTGCTTCCGTCTGAGAAGGCGACGTCAACACCGTCATCGCGATTGGTGAGGCTGGTAACGGTCAGGCCGAGGTGCACGGGGATATCGAGCGCGCGGACGCGCTGCTGCATCAGTTCATGAAGCACGGGGCGCATGATGCCGCCGGTGGCAGGTTCCTCGCCATCGACCGCAGGTTCATCAAGATCGCGCAAGTGCTGACCGGAGAACAGGAACACGCTCGATCCGTTGGTGATTGCGCCGTGTTCGGCAATATCATCGACCATTCCCAGGCGCTTGTATGCGCGCAAGGTCACTCCGGTGATGGTGATGCCAGCGCCATAAACACGCCATTCGGGATCGAGATCGATCAGGTCGACCTTCACCCCGCGGTTGGCAAGGCTGATCGCTGCTGCCATGCCGCCGATTCCGCCGCCCACGATCAGGGCGGACGCGATGCTGGAAATTTTGTCCTCTGCCATGCCGCTTCTCTAGCCAAGGCCACGCAACAGACAAATTCGAATAATGGATGGCAGTCCATCCATATAATGGGTGCGATCTGGTGAGGCTATTAGGCTAGCCGGGAAACTGCGATGCAGGAATCAGAAGAAATCGCCCACGCGGCTCCAGTGTTCGACCTTGGGAGGTTCGACGAAGAATGGCCCGGCAAGCGCGCGCCATTGCTGGAAACCTTCGGATTCGCGGAAGGTGACGATATGCGCCTCGACGCTCGCCCAGTCGACGCTCAGCCGGTAGAGCGCGCCGTCTTCCTCGACGCGTTCAAGGCGCATGCCGTGACACCCTTCCGCAGACTTGAAATGCGAAGCAACCGCAGAAACCGCCGCTTCGAACTCAGCGGATTTGGCGGGATCGATAGTGATATAGGCAATTTCAGTGACCATTCGCCACGAATGGCGCGAAGCGGGAAAAGAGGCAAGCCATGAAAGTAATCGTAACCGGAGCAGGCGGATTTGTGGGGCGGCATCTTGTGTCCAGCCTGCTGGCCCGCGGTGATGAAGTGGTCGGGATAGACACTGTCGCAGCTGGCATTCCTGAAGGCGCTCAGGCCGTCGCTGGCGACATTGCCGATGGTGGACTGCAGGAAGAGGCGTTCTCTGGCGGATGCGACGCACTGGTCCACCTCGCCACTGTTCCCGGCGGTGCTGCCGAAGCTGATCCGGAAGCCTCGCGACGCGTCAATATCGATGCAATGTACGACATGCTGCTGCGCGCCGCTGATGTCGGAGACTGCCCGCGCGTCGCCTATGCAAGTTCGATCGCGGTGCTCGGCCATCCGCTTCCCGCCACTGGCGTGGATGACAGCACGCCGCTTTCGCCCGAACTGATCTACGGCGGGCACAAGGCGATGATGGAAGTCGCCGTTGCGATGATGAGCAACCGCAAGATGATCGACGGGGTCACCGTGCGCCTGCCCGGCATCCTTGCCCGCCCCAAAGGCCCCAGCGGGATGAAGTCCGCCTTCATGAGCGATCTGTTCCATGCGCTGAAGGCAGGCGAGCCCTTCACCTGCCCCACACGTCCCGAAGCCACCATCTGGGCGCAGAGCGTAGCGCAATGCGCGTGCAATTTTGTGCATGCGCTGGATTGCGACTCTGCGAACATGCCGCTCACCCGCGCCGTCACCCTGCCCGCCCAGCTCGTGAGCATGGGTGACCTTGCAGAGGAAATCGCGCGGCAGTGCAACGTCTCGACCGACCTCGTGACATGGCAACCGGACCCGCCGTTGGAAGCCGCTTTTGGCGCTTATCCGCCGCTCTCCACACCCGCCGCAAAGCGGGCGGGATTTGCGGATGACGGAAGTGTTGCTAATCTCGTGAAGAGCGCGCTTGAGACGCTTGCATAAACCATCGGGAGAGCCATGCGTTTTCAGCGCCTTGACCTGAACCTGCTTGTCGCGCTTGACGCGCTGCTAACCGAGCGCAGCGTTTCGCTGGCGGCAGACCGGCTGTGCCTCTCGCAATCTGCCACTTCGAGCGCGCTTGGCCGCTTGCGCGAGTATTTTGACGATGACCTGCTGGCCCTCAAGGGCCGGCAGATGATCCTTACCAGCCGCGCTGAAGAGTTGATCGAGCCGACACGCGCCGTGCTCGAACAGATCCGCTCCACTATTGCCGTGAAGCCTGAATTCGAGCCAGCATCGAGCGACCGGCTGATCCGCTTCATGGCATCAGACTACACCACTGAGGTGCTGCTTGCCCCTGCGCTGGAACGGATGCAGGAAGCTGCGCCCAACATGCGCTTTGAAATCCTGCACATGAGCAGTGCACCAGTCGAATCGCTCGAGCGCGGCTATATCGATCTGCTGGTCACGGTAGATTTTGCCACCTCGTCTGACCATCCGAGCGAACTGATGTTCCAGGATGACTACGTGGTGGTGGGCGACAAGGACAATCCGGCGATGAGCCGCCAGATGACCAGCGAACTTTACCTCTCGCTTGGCCATGTCACGGTGCGCTTCGGCCGCTCGCGCATCCCGGCCTTCGATGACTGGTATATGCGCCGCAAGAAGCAACAGCGCAGGCTCGATGTCATCACAGCCAGTTTTGTGACCATGCCGGGGCTGATTGTAGGCACCAAACGCATTGGCACCATGCACCGCCGCCTCGCGGAGAAGATGGCCTGCTATTACCCTTTAAAGCTGGTCGAGGTGCCGTTTGAAATTCCGCCTGTGCGCGAGCTGGCGCAATGGGACATTGCCAACAACAATGACGCGGCGATCCGCTGGGTCGTAAGCCAGTTGCACGAAACCGCGGATGCCGAGGGGCCGACCCGGTTTACCGACGATGGCGGCGACAGCAAGATTGCCATCGAATTCAATACCGACAAGGAGCGGCTATAAGTCAGTCCTCGCGGTCAAAAGCTTCGCGCGCCGCCAATACTGCGGGTCGCCGCTGGTTGAGCCATTCAATCGTGCGGCGCAGTTCCACGACCAGATCCTGCCCCATCGCGGTTAGCGAATAGGTGACCTTGGGCGGGACGTCCTCGGTCGCGTCCCGCCGCACGAAGCCATCGCGTTCGAGAGCGCGCAGTTTCAGCGTCATGATCCGCTGCGAAATCGACTGCTCGGCTGACAGCTCGGCAGTGACGCGCCGCAGTTCGGCATGCCGCCATTCGCCCGTTTCCAGCACCAGCAGGATCAGCGGCGACCAGCGATCACCGAGCATGGCCATTACGGAACGCACCGGGTCTTCGCGATCCACACCCTCCGGCCCCATTTCCGCCGCCAGCCGCGCCAGCCGCCCGGCATCCTCTGGTCCAAGTTCCGGAAGTTGATCCACCATTGCCTTCCCAGGGCACAAAAAAGTGCCTTCTTCCCAAGCTTGGGCACATCCTTACGATCAACACCAACAAGAGCAAATAGATATGGAGGATGCCGTGGCTGCAGACGCAATCCGGCTGGACGGAAAGGTGGCAATCATCACTGGCGGCGCAGGCGGCATCGGCAGCTGCACCGCGCGACTGATGACCCTGCGCGGCGCGAAGGTGGCGATTGCCGATATCGCGCTTAATCGCGCCGAGGCTTTGGCAAGCGAACTCGACGGCGCTATCGCAGTAAAGCTCGACCTCGAGGACGAGCGATCCATCGAGGCGATGAACGCGCGCGTAGTCAGCCATTTCGGACAGCTTGATATTCTGCACAACAACGCCGCTCTGCTCGATCCCGAACTCGCCCCGCTTGATGGCAATGTGGAAGAGATGCGCACCGATATCTGGGACCGCGTGATGGCGGTGAACCTGCGCGGCACCATGATTTCCTGCCGCGCCGCGCTGCCGCACCTGCGCGCGAGCGGCGGCAATATCGTCAACACCGTCAGCAATCTCGCGCTGCAGGGGCACATGATCCAGGCGGCTTATTCCTCATCTAAGGCTGCCCTGATCCAGATGACACGCGCGATTGCTGCCAGCCATGGTAAGCAAGGCGTGCGCTGTAACGCCGTAGCTCCGGGCATGACGCTCACGCCTGCATTGAAGGCTGCATTCCCGCCGCCCCTGCGTGCGGTGATGGAGGATGAGACCCTCAACCAGAACCTTGGCCATCCGGAAGACATCGCCGAAGCCGTGGCGTTCCTCGCCAGTAACGCCGCACGCAACATCACCGGCGAAGTAATCGTGTGCGATGGCGGCCTTGCCAGCCACGTACCCGGCCTGCCGCAATTCCGCAGCTTCTTTGGAGAAAACGCATGAGCAAGTACGATATCGTCGTCATGGGTGGCGGCCATAACCAGCTGGGCTGTGCTGCCTATCTCGCGAAGGCCGGCAAAAAGGTGCTGGTGCTGGAGAAGAAGGAATTTCCGGGTGGCGGTGCTGTAACGCTGGAGCGCACTGCGCCCGGCTACAAGCACAACAAGCATTCAGCCATGCACGGCATGATCCAGGCGAACCCGCTGCTGGTGAATGACGAGCTGGGCCTCAAGAGCAAATACGGGCTGGAATATTTCTACCCCAAGGCACCGATGGGCCTGTTGCTCAAGGACTTCACGCCTTTCGTCACTTATGTCGATGTGGACCAGACCTGCCAGTACATCGCCCAGTATTCCGAGAAGGACGCGCAAGCCTATCGCGAATTCGTGGAATGGGGTGAGCGCATGATGCCCATGCTGCTGCAGGGCATGTTCAATGTGCCGATCCCGATGGGTGCCTTCATGATGATGATGGAAAGCACCGAGGATGGTCGCCGCTTGCTGGACCTCATGTTCCGCTCGCCACTGCAGATTGTCGATGAGTTGTTCGAAACGGACATCCTCAAGATCCACCTGTTGAAGTGGGTGTCCGAAGGCATCCTCCAGTTCCCCGACGACATGGGCACCGGCTTCGGCATGATCATCATGATCCTGCTCGTCCACTTCTACCCCGTCGGTTTCCCGGTGAAGGGCAGCGGTGACCTGACGCGTTCGCTGGTCGAATGCATCGAGGATCACGGCGGCGAAGTGCGCTGCGGTGTCGAGATCGACCAGGTCATCGTCGAAAGCGGTCGCGCAGTTGGCCTGCGCTCCACCGATGGCGAGGAGTTCCGCAGCAAGGATGCCGTGGTGGCCGGCCTCCATCCCAGCCTGCTCGGCGAATTCGTCGAAGGGCTGGACAAGGATATGCTCGCGCGCGGCAAGCGCATGAAGACCGCGCCTTACACGCTGTTCAAGGTTGACGCCGCGCTGGACCGTTCTGCTGCCGACCTCTCATCAAAAATCCCCGATGTCCTCAAGGAATCGGCTGCCAACTGCATCACAGCAACGACGCTGCAGGGCTTCCTCAACAGCTTCGAACCGCTGCGCCGTGGCCAGCCGGGCACCGAGACCCCGCTCCACGGTGGCGGAATCGTCGATTTCCCGGGCTTGCAGCCCGAAGGCAAGAGCCAGCTCTACCTCACCAGCTACCAGCCCTATAACCTCGACCGGGAAGGCCCCGCCAAGTGGGACGAAATCAAGGATGACGTGGCTGACAAGCTGATCGGCAGCCTCGATCACTTCTTCCCCGGCCTCAAGGACAGCGTGATCGCGCGCGAGGTGGATTCGCCGCTGGACATGGAGCGCTGGTCGCCCACGACCTTCGTCGGCGGCGAAGTGCATGGGGCAGGCCTGCAGATGTTCCAGACCAGCGGCCTCCGCCCCACGCCCGAATTGGCACAATATGCCGTGCCGGGCTGCGAGGGCCTCTACCTGTGCGGACCCTTCATGCATCCGGGCGGCGCGATCTTCGGCGTAGGCCGGCCCACCGCGATCAAGATCATGGATGACCTTGGCATCGATTTCGACAAGGTCGTGGCGGCCTGATCCGCCCATCAAGGAAACACAAGTCATGAAAATCTACGACGCCAATGACCAGGAATTGATGCAGGTCCGCAAGATTGAGCGGGACGGCAGCAACCTCGTGATCCGGGGCAAGATCTTCGGTGCCATGCCGATGGCCGCCAAGCTCAAGCCGGAAGAAGCGCGTGCTGCGCTGAAGATGCTCGACCTGAAGACGATCCTCTTCATCATCTCGCTGCTGTTCCGCAAATAGGCTGCAATCCATCCGCGTGATCCATTCGATTTCTCGGATGGCAGGCCATCCAAACAATCGATGGCGGCAATTTGCGCTAGGTCAACAAGCGGCCTGCACATCAGGCGCAATCCACACTCCAACTGCAATTGGAGTCTGGAATTATGGCTATCATCGGTATCAGGCGGCTCACATACCTCGTTGAGGATGTGGCCGAATGCTCGCGCTTCTTTGATGATTTCGGCTTGCCGCTGATCGAGCAGCATCACGACGTGTCCCTGTTCGAACTGCCTGACGGCAGCGAGGTGAGGCTGCTGAAGCGCGGTCATGCAGACCTGCCGCAAGGCACTGCGCAGACCAGTATCGGCGTCTAGGAATGTACCTGGGCCCTGGACAGCGAGAAGAGCCTCGCTCGCCTTTGCGCCGGACTAGAGGAAGACCACGAACTGATGCGCGACGACGAAGGCGTGGTCCGTTTCATCACCCCCTTAGGACAAGCCATTGCCTTGGAAGTGTGGCAGCCGCGTGCCGTGTTCGGCGCCCCCAGCCCCAGCAATACCGTCGGCCATATCGGTCGTCTCAACCAGCCGCGCAAATGGATCGACCGCGCTCTGCCCAAGCGCATCCATCATGTTGTCTGGACCTTCCCCGATGTGGACGAGGCACTCGACTACTATCGAGACCGGCTGAACTTCCGCCTCACCGACATCCAGAAGGACTTCGGCTGCTACATCCGCGCTGATGGCGACTACGCCCACCACTCGGTGTTTCTCGCCAATGCCAAGGCCCCGATGCCCGTCTTTGACGGCACGCTGAAGTTCCACCACGCCAATTTCGAAGTCGAGGATATCGACGAGCTGTTGGTCGCCAAGTTCTACATAGACCGCAACGGCTACAAGTCGAATGACTGGGGCTTTGGCCGCCACCGCCTGAACAGCGCGGCGTTCCTTTACATGCCCTGCCCCGCTGGCGGGGAGGCGGAATATGGCGCGGATTGCGACTGCGTGGATGACAGCTGGAAGCCGCGCGTGTGGGAAGGCAATTTCGGCACGCTCATCTACATGCACGACCTGCCTGATTGGCTGATGGACGATCCCAGCTGGGACGTGCGCTACGCGCGCGATGACGAGACCCAGTTCATCCCGGTCGAATTCAACTTTGGCCGACCTGCCGAAGCCGCTGAGTGAGAGGACCCCTGACAATGACCAAGAAAGTATGCGTAATCGGTGGTGGTATTGGCGGGCTCGCGGTCGCGATCGGCCTGCACCAGCAGGGCGTGGACGTCGAGGTGGTAGAGCGCGACAAGGACTGGAAGGTCTATCACGTGGGCATCATCGTGCAGGCCAATTTCGTGCGGGCTCTGCACCAGCTTGGCGTAGGTGATCAGGCTGTCGCAGCGGGCCACCCGCACAAGGGCGTCCGCTTCCTCACCGCGCACGGCAAGTTGCTGGCCGAGCTTCCCGGTGAAACCGAAGTCGATGGCCTTCCCGCCGATCTCGGCCTCACGCGTCCAGCCTTGCACGAAGTGCTGACAGCCAAGGTCAAGGAATTGGGTATCCCGGTCAGGCTGGGCGTCGGTTTCGAAAGCTTTGAAGACAAGGGCAACAGCGTCGAAGTGAAGTTCACCGACGGCTTCAGCGGATCCTCTGACCTCTTGGTTGGAGCAGACGGGAACTATTCGGCCGTTCGCAAGGTGCTGTGGCCCGATGCCAAGCCGGAATTCACCGGCCAGGGCGTGTGGCGCTACAATGTGCCCAAGCCAGCCGATCTCGAATGGAACGAGATGTATGCCGGTGCCGAAAACGGCTTCCACGGCAAGGCCGGCTATTGTCCGCTGACGCCGGAATCGATGTATATCTTCGCCGTTATCGAGGAGCCGGGCAATCCGCGCTTCGCGCCCGAAACGCTGGCCAAGGAGATGCGCAAGCGACTTGAAGGCTATGGCGGAACGATGGCCGAGGCTGCCGCGCAGGTCACCGATCCCGAGCTCGTCGTCTATCGCCCGCTTGAGGCCTGCATCATGCCCAATCCCTGGTACCAGGGCCGCGTGGTGCTGATTGGCGATGCAACGCATAGCGCTACGCCGCATCTTGGCCAGGGCGCCGCTATGGCGGTCGAGGATGCCGTGGTTCTTGCCGAGGAGCTCGGCACGCGCGCGGATATCGACGAGGCCCTGCGCGCTTTCATGAACCGCCGTTTCGAGCGGGCCACGTTGGTCGGCACCAGTTCGATCATGCTCGGCGAATGGGAAATGCACCCGGAAAATGCGGGCGATCCGGTCGAGGTTACCGAGCGGATCCGCAAGACTCTGGCGGAGCCGGTCTAGGGGCAAATTCGACCCTGTAGATAGCTACCGTGCGGAACAATCTGTTTCAGTGGTCTGCTTCTTGTCGCCATAAGGCGGGTCAAGAGTAGGAGATACCATTGAGCATTTTGGGTGTTGAATCCGTCGTATTCGGTGTCGCAGACCTGGCCGAACACACGCGTTTCTGGACCGATTTCGGTCTTCCGCTGGAATATGCGGACGAGAACGAGTCTGTCTTCCGCGTCGCTTCGGGCAGCCGTGTGGTGCTGTACCGGCATGGCGATGCGCGCCTTCCCTCACCCGATCCCTTCCCCGGAGACGGCATCAAGGAGACCGTCTGGGGTGTCGAGAACCAGGCCGCGCTCAATCGCTATGCAGCCAGCCTGGCGACCGAAGTCGAGGTGACAACCTCGGAGGACAGCACAGTCCGTTGTGTGTGCCCCGATGGCCAGCCCATTGCCTTGCGCCTGTGGCAGAAGCGCCATTTCGTCTCCGAGACCAGCCCGGTCAACACGCCAACCAGCTATCCGCGCTTCAACCAGCACCGCATCTGGCGCCACAAATGCATTCCCAAGACGATCAACCATGTCGTCTTCTTCAGCCCCGACTATGTCGCCAGCTTCGAATTCTACGACCGACATCTGGGATTCCGCTATACCGACCATTCCAAGGGAACGGGTATCTTTGCCCGCGCCGACGGTACCTATGAGCATCACTCGATCTTCTGGGTGAACTGCGACCTGCCGATCGCGCCCGACCACTTCAAGTTTATGCATATCGCCTTTGGCTGCGACGACATTGACGAGGTCATGCTCGGCGCGAACATCATGGACGACAAGGGCTGGAAGAACCAGAGCATGAACAGCTCGGGCGGCGTCTCCCGCCACCGTGCGACCAGTGCCATCTATTACTATTGTGACATCCCGGGCAAAGCCGGCGAGGCCGAATATCACGCCGACAGCGACTATTTGGACGACAACTGGGTACCGCGCGCCTGGAACTTCCGCTTCGGGTCGCTCCTGTGGTCGAACAACGCCCCGCCAATCTTCCGCGGCGACGATATTCCCTGGGACATGACTTTCGACCTCGATCGCAAGAGCTTCGATACCTATCGCAAGAGCAGGCCCGGCAAGCTGCCTGTCGAAGGGAAGCTCAACGACCTCACCGAGGATGACGAGCACGCGATTTGAGCTAGGTTCATTAGCTAGAGCTTCGCGTTCTCCGCGCTCCATTTGACCGACAGTTCGATACCCTGTCCGACCGGAAGCAGCGCGGTCTGCATATCCGGCTTGGACCGGATCGCCTCCCGCAAGGCGCGGGCATTTGGCCGGGCAGCTTCGGGCTCGACCATATTGTCCGAACAGACCACAGCTTCTTCCGAGAGCTTGGAATAGACCGCCTCGAAACAGGGAACGTAAAGGTCCTTCCAGATATCGAGAAGGACGAAATCCCACTCGCCGTCATCCGCGGCGAGCAATTTCAACGCATCGCCGCAGCGGAAGTCGACATACTGAGCTAGCCCGGCACGTTCGAGCTGTTCGCGCGCGTGGACATGCTTGTAATCTGCCAGTTCCATGGTCACCAGCTGCGCCCCCACCTCTCGCGCCGCATGCGCGAAGAAGAGCGTGGAATAGCCGTAGGAGGTGCCGATTTCGAGGATGCGCTTTGGCCGCCGCGCGATGATCAGCGAATGAAGCAGCCATGCCGCTTCCTCGCCCACCGGCAGGAGAAACTCGTCGCGCCGGGCAAATCCGGCAGGCCCGAGCTCGCGCAATTTTGTCGCATCTTCTTCTAGACGCTGCGAATAATCCTCGAATACCGTCTGAACCTTCGTGTCCTCAAACTTCATGCCATCCTCGCTTCGTATGCAGCTTTTTCACGGGCCAATGCGCGCTGCAACTGCGGCAGAGCTTCATTGTCCGCACGGTGGCGAGCGACGTTTGTCCAGGGCGACAGGTCGAAGCCGGCGAATTCGGAGTTGATATAGGCCCACCAGAAATAGGTATCGACGATCGACCATTCCTCGCCGAACCACCAGCGGCGGTTGGCAAGCTCTGCATCGAGCTGGTCGAGCACGCCGGAGAACAACTCCCTGCCCCTTTCACGCACTGGCTCGACGTCGCCGACGGTCCACATCATCGGCACCTTCACCGCGCGGACATAGGGGTGCCAGCCGGAGGATATCCAGAACAGCACCGACAATTGCTGCGCCCGCTCCCAATTGTCTTTCGCTTCAGGAAACAGCTTTGCTTCCGGGTAAGCAGAGTGAAGCCAGCGCAGGATCGCAGCATTTTCGGTGAGTGGCTGTCCGTCCACCAACAGGCAGGGCACCTTCCCCGCAGGGTTCACGGCGAGATAGTCGGGGGCCTTGTGCTCGCCCTTTTCGAACAGGATGATCTGGTCTTCATAGGGCACACCCAGGGTCTCGAGCGCGGTCAATGTCACGCGGGTGCAGGCGGTGTAGCCGTGGAACAGCTTTAGTTCATGGGACATAGAATGCGTCTCCCATCCTTTCGATGGCGGCTTTTTCGCGGACTAACGCACGCTGGAAGGCAGGATGCGCTTCTACCCGCGCGCGATGCGCGGCGATATTGGTATAAGGCGACAGGTCGACCTGCCCCTCCTCGGCCGTAGTGTAATTCCAGTAGAGATAGGTGTCGACGATCGACCACTCCTGACCATACCAGAAGGGCCGGCTGGCGAGGCGCACTTCCAACCCTTCAAGCAGCGGCTGGAGCAATTGCTTGCCGCGCGCGCGTACTTCCTCCGGATCGCCGGTGGTCCAACGCACAGGCATGCGATTGGCGCGCACGCTGGGGTGCCAGCCTGCCGAGATGGAAAACAGATCGGCAAGCTGCCGAGCACCATCGAGCGGATCGCTGATGGGCGGGAGAAGCCCAGCCTCAGGATGCTCCATGTGCAAATAGGAAACGATCGCGGCATTTTCGCCAAGCAATTTGCCATCCACGACAAGAGCGGGAATCTTCCCCCTGGGATTGATCGCGCGATATTCAGGCGAGTGCTGCTGCCCCTGCATGAGGTTGACCACCTCGTCCTCATAATCGAGGCCGCAATGCTCCAGCGCCGTCATGGTCACGCGCGAACAAGCTCCGGGCAGATGATAGAGCTTCAGCTCAGCCATTGGGTTCCTCAACGAACTCGATTAGGTTTCCGGCGCAATCGCGGATAAAGCACCCGCTGCCGAACTCCGCGCGCACGACGAAGGCGACATCGGCCTGTCTCTCCTCCATTTCAGCAAGAAAAACATCAATATCCTCGATCTTGAAAGCGACATGCTTATTGCCATTGGTCTTCAGATCGCTGTCGGGCATCTTGCGATCCTCGGGGACCGGGGCAGCACCTTCCACCTCGAAGATTTCGAAGCGGAGATTGCCTTTGCGGACAAAGGCGACCTGAGCTTTTGCCGGAGGGATTTGGAAACGGCGTTCCTCTTCAAACCCCAGAACGCGGCCGTACCACTCGATCGCCTCGTCCAGGCTAGGAACGCACACGCCGCCATGGTGGAATGTGAACTCAGCCATCGGATGCCTCCACCTTCATCATAGCCTCGATCTTGCGCCGTGCGCGGGTGCCGCCCTGGTCAATGCCGAGCGATAGCGGCTTGCCCGCCCAAAAATCCTCCGCCTCGAGGTTGGCGAAGCTCGCCTCGATGATCGGCTTGTCCTCGACGTTGAAAGCCTGGTCGAACAGCTGGGTGAGAAAAGCATCCATCTCCACATTGTCGACTTCGTGATGGCGCGCATTGGCGGTGAAATAGTGGCAGGTCGTGGCCGTCTCAGGCGTCACGATATGCGCCTGACCGCCAACTTCGTAGCCCTCCTCGCGCGGCTTTCCGGGCAAGGTCGCGCCAAGCATCAGCTTCATGCTAGCTGGCGCGTTCCAGCGCATCTCGAGCCAATGGTCGGTCGGCTGGCCTTGTTCATAGGGTGGGCGGCAGGCACTGGGGGCCGGAACGTTCGGCATCCACCAGTTGGAATGGAGCGTCTCGCCCTCGTCGATGACGCTGTGCTCACCGGCAAAAATCACGCCCTCGCCCGCGAAAGTGCCACGATGGACGAACTCGATATGGCTGAGGTCGAGAAGGTTGTCGGTGCAATATTCGTAGGGCGCCTTCACATGCGTATATCCGCGCAGCACCTTGCGCCCCGGTTGGTCGCGCACGACGTCGAAATCCGGGATTTTTGATGCGTCCGCCTCGGTCGGATCGCCGCCCCACATCCAGATGATGCCGTCCCTCTCCTCGCATGCCCAGCTGGCGATATGCGCGGCGGCGGGGATCTTGTCCGAGAACGGATTGCGCACGCATTGTCCGTCCGGGTCGAAGGTCAGTCCGTGATAAGGGCAGACGAGGCAGTCGCCATCACGCTCACCCCTGCTCAGTGGGGCAAAGCGATGCGGGCAACGGTCATAGAGCGCCGCAACGCTGCCATCTTGCTTGCGATAGAAGACCGTCGGCCTGTGGGCGATCCGCCGCGAGAGCATTCCCTCTTCCAGCTCTTCCGACCATCCGGCCATGTACCAGCAATTCTTTGGAAATGTGCTCACCCGGCTCTCCCTTCGGGTTGTCATCAAACCTATTCGTCGAAAATGGCGACCGCCCTCGTCCAGCCTGCGCTCGCGCCCTTGATCTTGTGCGGGAAGCAGGAAATCATGAAGCCGGTCGTCGGAATCGCTTCCAGGTTGTGCATCTTCTCTATGTGGCAATAGCCAATATCCACACCGGCGCGGTGGCCTTCCCAGATCAGTGTCGGATCGCCTGTTTCCTCGACCTTGGCCTTTGTGTGGATGAAGGGTGCATCCCAACTCCAGGCATCGATGCCGGTCACGCGTACACCGCGCTCGAGTAGGTACATTGTGCCCTCATAGCCGACACCCGCGCCGCGGCTCACATATTTGGGGTCGCGGTTCTTCAGCGCCATTCCAGCGGCGGTGTTGACCACCACGATGTCGAGCGGCTGCAGATCGTGGCCGATCCGGTCGAGCTCCTCCTCGATATCCTTGGCGGTGATGAGGTAGCCGTCTTCCTTGGCGGTGAAGTCGAGCTTCACGCCGGGATTGAAGAACCATTCGAGCGGCATCTGGTCGATAGTCTGCGCGGGACGCGAGCCACCCGGCAGAGCAGCATCCTGCGTTGGGTGATAGTGCCAGGGAGCATCAACATGGGTACCGCTGTGCGTGGTCAGCTTGACCCATTCGGCGGCACAAAAGGGCTCACCGCCATGCATGCCATCAAGATCAGCCCCCGGGAAGAACTGTTCCAGCTCATGCCGCGTATCGGCATGGACCTCATAATCGATCTTGGGTGCCAGGAACGGCGGATCGCTGATCACGTCGTTCTCAAGCGTCATCGACAGGTCGACATAGCGGCGGGGCATCTGCACTCCTCGGATCGGAAAATGGGCTTCAGCTTGCAACTGTGCACGCCGATAACAAGCATGGCAATGCTATCCACCAGGCCGATTGCGTGAAACCGCTTCAATCGATTTCTCATACCGCGTATTCGTCGCTATCCTTAAAATAACTTATTGTTATAACTAGGAGTAAATATGCTTCGCGAACCAAAAGTGGTCGTTACCGGGCACGATGATGACGGCAAGGCGATCATCATCTCCGATGCTGCACCGCGCACCTATCCGGCACCCAAATTCTTCACCACCTTCTACGAGGTCTGGAACGAGAAGCAGATTCCCTGCACCGTCAGCAAGCACATGCACGATGAGGAGGATGCACTGAACCATCCCCCGCCCCGTGGCGGCGTGCGCATCCGCATGCACGATTTCGAACCGGCCGGGGACAAGATCGCCAAGCTCACCTACGAAGAGATCGTGGAGCATTTCAGGGAATCCGGTTCCGAAGACGCCGTGCCGTCGAAGGAGAACTGGAAGCACGCCTTCATGCACCGCACGGAATCGATAGACTTCGGGATCATGATCGAAGGCGAGCTGACGCTGATCATGGAAGAGGGCGAACGCACTCTGACGCCGGGCGATATCGTTGTTCAGGTCGGCACCAATCACGGCTGGGAGAACCGCGGCGACACCATGTCGCGGATCTGCTTCGTGCTGCTGGACGGTGACTACGACGACGAACTGCGGGGCCTGCTGGGCACCAAACCCAAACCACCGGTCGGCTGAGCGGGACCTAACCTGCCTGTGTCAGTGATACCGGCAGATCTGCAAGTGCGTATAATGTGTTGTTGAGACGGCGGCGGCGTGTTCCCGCCGGGCGGATTTCTGCGACCTGTGCGACCAAGGCGCCCAGCACGGCTTCAGCCTCTAGGCGCGCGACCATCTGGCCAAGGCATTGGTGGATACCGAAGCCGAAGCCGACATGGCCGCCAGCATTGCGCGATATGTCGAACTGGTCAGGATTGTTCCACTTGCGCGGATCGCGATTGGCGGCGGCGAGGAACAACAGTACCTTGCTGCCTTGGGGTATGATGTTGTTGGTGATTTCTACATCGCGACTGGTGGTGCGGAAGAAGGTCTGCACCACCCCGCCCCAACGTAGCGATTCCTCAATGGCGCGTTTGGCCAGTGATGGATCGGCACGCAGTTTGGCCCATTCTCCTGGATTTTCGGCGAAGGCATGAATGAGGTTGGCGATGCCGTTGACCGTGGTGTCGACACCGGCGGTGAGGAATGAACGCACCAGCCGTTCCGCCTCTTCCGGCGAGCAATCACCGCGGTCGGCGGCCTCATAGACCTGCATCCCCCAGCCACCGGGCCGCAAATTCTCGCGCTTGCAGCTCTCGGCGACCCAGGCGATGGCTTCCTGCGCGTCGGCCATCGATTGCTCGAGGATGCGATTGCGCGGACCGAAGCCGTTAAATGCCGTGGTGCCATAGGGTATCAGATGTTCAAGCCCCTCCTCGCGCAGGCCGATCAGTTTGGGAAAGACGCGCAGCGGAAACGCCTCGGCGAGGTCCGCGACCGCGTCCATTTCTCCCTTCAGGACGACCTCCGCCACCAGCGCGTCAGCTTTCGTCCGCCACACGGGCATGAGCGCGCGCAGAGAGGCGAGCGAAGCGACCTTGTTCATCAACCCGCGCGTGCGATCATGCAGCGGCGGATCGGTTTCGAGCAGCAGCGAGGCAGGACGCCACGGTTCTTCACGGGCAAAATCGGCAAGACCTACGCCACGTCCGGAAATATAGGTCTGCCAGTCCTTCAGTGCAGCCTGGACCTCGGCGAAACGAGCCATGGCGAAGCAGTCATACTTTTCGAGCCACACGACCGCGCCAGCCTCGCGCAGCGTGTCGTGAAAGGCAAAAGGATCGGAGAGGAATTCTTCGTCGAAAGGGTCAATCGTAAGCGAAGGGAAGGACACTACTCAGCGGTCCACCCACCATCGACGACAAGGCTGGTCCCGGTCATCAGCGAAGAGGCGTCCGAAGCAAGGAACACAACGGCACCAACAAGGTCTTCAACCTGCCCGAGACGGCCTAACTTGATCTTGGAGAGCACGCTGTCGAGGAAGTCTTTGTTCTCGAAGAAGGGCTTGGTCATCGGCGTTTCGATAAAGGTCGGCGCGATCGTGTTGGACCTAATGCCATGTGGCGCAAGGTCCAGCGCGAAAGCCTTGTTCATGCCTTCAAGCGCCCACTTGCTCGCACAATAGAGGCTGCGGTTCGGGCCACCAACGTGCCCCATCTGTGATCCCATATGGATAAGCGAGCCTTTGGTCTGCGTTTCGATCATCCTCTTGGCGCAAGCTTGTGCGACGAAAAATGCGGATTTGAGGTTGAGATCGAGAACGGCGTCGTAATCCGCCTCTTCGACCTCCCACATCGGCTTGGGCCGGTTAGTCCCGGCATTGTTGAGCAGGATGTGGAAGGGTTCTTCGGAAGCAAAAAAATCCGCCACGGCATCGAGGTCCGAAACGTCGAGCACCCGCGCCCTTGCCCCCTTGCCGATGGCCTCTGCGCCAGCCTCTATTTCACCGGCGGTACGAGCGACGAGGATGACCTCGGCGCCCGCATCCGCCAGTGCCGCCGCCGATCCTAGCCCGATGCCACGCCCTGCTCCGGTCACGATGGCCCTGCGGCCATCGAGGCGGAAGTTGGGGGAGGGTTGAGGAGTTTCGGACATTGGGACCCGGGTCAGGCGACGGTTAGTTCGCTGGGTGTTGCCTGGCCGGCATAGGGGATATTGCGGCGGCCATAGCGGCGCACGCGGACATTGGCCTGTTCGCCATGGCCGGCAAAGCCTTCCATCGCGCAAAGGCGGCTGCAATACTCGCCAATGAGAGTAGTCGCCTCGTCGGTCAGCACGTTCTGGTAGGTGCAGGTCTTGAGGAACTTGCCCACCCACAGGCCGCCGGTATAGCGCGCGGCCTTCTTGGTCGGCAGCGTGTGGTTGGTGCCGATTACCTTGTCGCCATAGGCCACGTTGGTGCGCGGCCCCAGGAAGAGCGCGCCGTAATTGGTCATATTCTTGAGGAAATAGTCCGGATCGGCCGTCATCACCTGGACATGCTCATTGGCGTAGTCATTGGCGACCGCGAGCATCTCGGCCTCGTCCGCGCAGACGACGACTTCACCGAAGTTCTCCCACGCAGGGCGGGCGTAATCGGCAGTCGGGAGGATTTGGAGCAGGCGCTCGACCTCGCGCATGGTCTCGCGCGCGAGCTTTTCCGAATTGGTAATCAGGATCGCCGGGCTTTCGGGGCCATGTTCGGCCTGGCCTAGAAGGTCTGTAGCACAAATCTCGGCATCCACCGTTTCGTCGGCAATCACCATGGTTTCGGTGGGACCGGCGAAAAGGTCGATCCCGACGCGGCCAAAAAGCTGACGCTTGGCTTCTGCGACAAAGGCATTGCCCGGACCGGTGAGCATATCCACACCGGCAATACTCTCCGTGCCGATCGCCATCGCGCCGATCGCCTGGATACCGCCCAAAGCATAGATTGCATCGGCGCCTGCCATGGCTTGCGCAGCGACGATCTTGTCCGCCGGCTTACCCTCGAAAGGCGGGGCGCAGGTGATCACGCGTTCGACGCCGGCAACCTTGGCTGTGATGACCGACATATGCGCACTGGCCAGCAGTGGATACTTGCCGCCAGGCACATAGCAGCCAGCCGCATTGACCGGTATATGCTTGTGGCCGAGCACCACGCCGGGCAGCGTCTCCACCTCGACATCCTGCATGCTATCACGCTGGATCTGGGCGAAATTGCGCACCTGCGCCTGCGCGAATTCGATATCCTTGCGTTCCTGCGGGGTCAGCGCATCGACGCAGGCGTCGATCTCCGCCTGCGACAGCCGGTAATCATCGCGCTCCCAGCCATCGAACTTGATCGACATCTCGCGCACCGCAGCATCGCCGCGATCCTCGATATCGGCCAGTGCCGCTTCAACAATCTCGCGAACCTTACGGTCCGCATCGCGTTTCGCTTCCGCGGTGGCACCGCGCTTGAGCCAATTGGCCATCTTATCCTCGTCACATGTGAGTTACTGCAATTCGGCAATTGCCCCACTGGCTGGCCGTGCACCAACGCATGTTATCGATGGAATGGTATCGGTCCTATGCCATTGCTGTAGTCCTCCAGCCGCACTAGCCCTTGCACAGAGATTGCTATGGGAGAGCTGGACAAATGCGTCTTGCAACATTGATGGATGGAACGCCGGACGGGCGGCTGGTGGTTGTTTCACCCGACGGCGAAGCCTGCGCCCTGGCCCCGGTCAGGACGATGCAGGAAGCGCTCGACAATTGGACAGAGGTTTCGCCCAAATTGCGGGCGATTACCGAATTTCCCGACCCGCTCGACCTGGAACAGATTGCGGCACCTTTGCCGCGTGCATGGCAGTGGCTTGATGGCTCAGTCTTCCCCAGTCATGGCGACCTGATGGACAAGGCGCTGGGCATCGAGGCCAACAGGCCCAACTTCCCGCAGATGTACCAGGGCGTTTCCGACACCTTCTACGGCCCGACAGAAGACGTGCCGATGATCAGCGAAGATCTGTGGATCGATTTCGAAGGCGAATTCGGCATCATTACCGATCGCGTGCCGATGGGAACGTCTGCCAAGGATGCGGCAAAGCACATCGTCCTGCTGGTGCAGATCAACGACTGGTCGCTGCGCAAGTTGGCGGGCCCCGAAATGAAAACCGGCTTTGGCTGGATCAATGCGAAACCTCCCTGCGGCATGGCACCCTTTGCCATCACGCCCGACGAACTGGGCGACAAATGGGCGAAGGCGCGCATCTGTCTCGACCTGCAGGTAAGCTGGAACGGCAAGCAGTTCGGCAACGCCAACGGCGAGGCGATGGCCTATGGTTTTGATGATTTGGTCGCCCACGCCGCCAAGACCCGCAATCTAGTGCCGGGAACTGTTATCGGTTCAGGCACGGTGTCTAACCCGACCTATCGTGAAGTCGGCTCTTCCTGCATTGCCGAACGTCGCGGGATCGAAATGGTCGATTACGGCGAGCCCAGGACAGGTTTCATGAAATATGGCGACACGGTCACCATGGAAGCGCATCTGCCCGATGGATCGGCGCCTTTCGGCACATTGCATCAGACTGTGGTCGAACCATGAGCAAGGATGTTTCCGATTCCGGCCTTCCCCTCGTTCAGCGGGTGGTAACGGGCCATGACGAGAACGGCCGCGCCATCTTCAAATCAGAGGATTTCTCCCCGACCAAGATGATCCCGACAGGCGACGCCGCATTCCTGTTGCTGTGGACGACCGAAACCGTCCCGGCGGACAACAATGACGAGACCGACGGGCGCGATCGTGATGCCGGAGTTACGCTCAATGGAGGCTCCGTAATCCGTATCACCGATATCCTGCCCGGCCAGCAAAGCCCGTTCCACCGCACCAATTCGATCGACTACGGCATCGTGATGCAGGGTGAAATAGAACTGGAACTGGAAGACGGACGCAAGAAAACGATCGGCGAGAATGGCGTGATCATCCAGCGTGGCACCAACCACTTGTGGCGCAACACCAGCGACAAGCCCTGTCGAATAGCATTTATCCTAATCGAGGCACCGCCCTACGTGCACAACGGCGAGCCGCTGGAGGAATACAAGCCCGAGAAGGTCGATGACCGTTACGGCGACGCGAAGATAAACTGACAAGGCCGCAAAGGCAGGCAAGGAGAGGATGGGATGAACGAAAATACCACAGCTACGGAGGGTGCAAGTTACCCGCCTCGCGGCAAGGCCTGGCTCTCCGCCGGGATCATCTTCGTCCTCACCGCCATTGCTCTGGCGGACCGCATGGCCATTTCCATGCTGATCGGCCCGATCAAGCAAGAATTCGGGCTGGGAGATTTCCAGGCCAGCCTGCTGATCGGCCTCGCCTTTACGCTCTTCTACGTGATCTTCCTGCTCCCCATCGGTGCGGCAGCGGACAAGTTCAGCCGGGCCAAGGTGCTCGGCATTTGCCTGTTCATCTGGTCCATCACTACGGTCGCGTGCGGCTTTGCGACAGGGTTCATCAGCCTGTTCATCCTGCGCATGCTGATGGGTGCGGGCGAGGCTGGCATCGGCCCCTGTTCGCACGGCATCATCGGCGCCAGCTTCCCACGCAAGGAACTGTCCAAGCCATTGGCGCTACAGGGGATCGGCTTCCAGGTTGGCCCGGCGGTAGGTGTCGCAGCTGCGGGTGCCATTCTTGCAGCCGGTGCAGCGGGTGCGTTCGACAGCATTCCGCTCATGCGCGACCTTGCACCATGGCGCGTGGCCTTTGTGTTGATAGGTCTACCCGGCCTGCTCGCGCTGCTTCTGATCCCGCTGCTGCATGATCCCGATCGCACGCGCCAGGCAATGGCCGCGGCCAGCGATGAGCCCAAGGCGAGCCTCACGCCCTTCTACCGCGAGAACCGCCTGCTGGTGACGC
>CAZYAL010000002.1:0-44271 GCA_964645635.1 uncultured Sphingomonadaceae bacterium
GGCATCACCTATCGCAATGGTGGGCTCTCGACTTTGCTGCAGGTGCGCCACATCGGTTCCGGCTTGCAGGATGCCTGTGCACAGGTTGGCCGCTGCCCAACCCTGCGCGTTCTGGAAGACAACAAGGTCTCCTCGGCGACCTATGTCGACATTCGCGTTGGCTATGAGTTCGACCTCGGAGGCAATGAAGTCGAGGTGTTTGGCAACATCACCAACCTCGGCAACGAAGCTCCGCCGCTGACGCCTTCCTACAGCGCTTTCAGTGGTTATTCGACGCAGACCAATGCTGCCGTCTATGACCTGCTGGGCCGTCGCTACACTGTGGGCGTTCGCGTCCGCATGTAAGGCGTGATGTTCGCACGGCTGTTCCAGCCGTGCCACTTGGCGGGGTCGGCTTCCCACCACTGACTGGCCGGCCCCGCCCTTCACTTTTGAATACAATCCCCAGGGGGTAGATTTCGTGACCGACAAAGCTTCCTTACCCGCTGTTTCCCGCCGCCAGTTGATGGCAGGCGCGCTGGGCACCGCAGCGCTGGCCGTAAGCGTACCAGGCCTTGCCCACACACAGGGTCGCAAGCCCAACTTCCTGTTCATCATGGCTGACGACCTCGGTTATGGTGACCTGTCCTGCTATGGCCGTACCGAATACACCACGCCGGTGCTCGACAGCCTTGCAGCACAGGGCATGAAATTCACCCATGGCTATGCCAACTCTGCCGTGTGTTCGGCCACCCGCGTTGGCCTGATCACCGGCCGCTACCAGTATCGCACACCGGCCGGCCTTGAAGAGCCGTTGCAGAACCCGGACCTCGGCCTTGACCCGGCACACCCGACAATGCCCTCGCTGCTCAGGGAGCAGGGCTATCACACGGCGCTCGTCGGCAAGTGGCACATGGGGCTGTTGCCCAACTACGGCCCGCTAAAGAGTGGTTATGATGAATTTTACGGCAACCGCGGCGGCGGCGTCGATTATTACACCCACCGCGTTGCCGGTAACGAGGATGTTTGGGACGGTGACGTGCTGGTCGACGAAGTCGGCTATTACACCGATATGCTGGCTGACCGCTCGATCCGCTTCCTGAATGACCGTTCTGCAGAGCCAGACAAGCCCTGGCTTCTCTCGCTGCACTTCACCGCGCCGCACTGGCCGTGGGAAGCGAATGACGCACTGGGCCGCAGCGAAAGCGAGCGCCTTTCCCAGGCGTCTTCAGAAAGCGACCTCGACATCGTCCATTACGATGGTGGCACGATGGATACCTATGCCGGCATGGTGACCAGCATGGACATGAACATCGGCCGTATCCTCAACCGCCTTGCCGAACTGGGCATGGAGCAGGATACCGTGGTTGTTTTCACCAGCGACAACGGCGGCGAGCGTTTCAGCAAGACCTGGCCTTTCACCGGCATCAAGACCGAGCTTCTGGAAGGCGGCATCCGCGTGCCCTTCATCGTCAAGTGGCCGGGCGTGACCGCGCCTGGGTCGGTGAGCGAATATCCAGGAATGTCGATGGATTTCATGCCCACCTTCCTCAACGCCGCAGGTGGGGCGCCGCACCCCGATTATCCGCTTGACGGTATTGACCTCGGCCCCGCCCTGACGGGCCGCCCAATGCCCGAACGCACGCAGTTCTGGCGGTTCTGGAACAAGGACCAGAAGGCGGTGCGCCGCGGCCGCTACAAGTACCTCAAGATCAACGACAACGAATTCCTGTTCGATGTGGTTGCTGACCCGCGCGAGCGCGGCAACCTGAAGGACCGCATGCCCGAACTGTTCGAAGAACTGAAAACCGCGCATGCCAACTGGAATTCACACATGCTGGTCGATCCCAATGCCCGCAGCTACGGTTTCGAGCCGCGCATGCTGGCGGATCATTACGACTGGGATCTTTAACAGGGTTTTTGCTGGGACTTTCCTCCCTGGCACAAAGAAAGGTGGGTCGGTTCATGCCGGCCCGCCTTTTTTCGTTGAGGCCTTGCCCAGAATGCCTGCGCCTATCCGCTAGTCTTGCGATAGTGGAGTTATCACCTGGCCAAACATCCGAAAAACAGACTGGCGATCGCCCTGGAATCACGTGCGCCTGATCCCTCACCCCTTGCTGTTGCCATGACAGTGCCCAGCAAGGCTCCGATCATCGTGTCGCGCAGGGTTCGGGCTGATCGCCTGAACCTTACTTGATTGTCACTTGCGCTGCGCCAATCTTACCCTTGTTTACCACGCCGAGCACGTTGATGAGGATTGCGATTAGGATTGCGGGAACCGCAGCGGCGACCATGATCGTTTCCAGCGAGAGCGAGGCAGCAAGCGCCATACCGCCGAGCGCAGGGAAGATCACCCCGCCGAAGCGGCCCATTGCGCCTGCCCAGCCGATCCCGCTCGAACGCATTTCAGGCGGGTAGCCAAGAGTTGCCAGATTATTGATCCCGGTCTGTCCACCAACCTGGCAGAAATTCCACACGATAAGCGCGGATATTAGCATCACCGCCACCCCTGCATCGAGCATGCCGATGGAGGCTATGGCTATGGCATCGACCACGAAATAGACCGCCAGCACCCGATAGACATTCAGCCGGTCCATCAACCAGCCCATGGCCAGCGTGCCTGCGGCGCCACCGAAATAGCCGATGATCATGTAAAAGGCGAAATCTGCCAGCGGCACGCCGCGCATTTCCAGCATGAATGTAGCCAGCCAGTTCGCCAGCAGCGCGATATTGCCCAGCGAGAAGAAGCAGATCGCGAAGAGCAAGATCGTCTGCATGCGGAAGCGCGGGCCAAACATGGCGAGCGGCCCCATCTTCTCAACCTCTTGCTGGTCGCCCATGTAGAAAGTCTCGCTCCCTGAAAGCTGGGCGCCGGGATCGAGGCGGCGCACCACGGCGGGGATGCGAGGGTCTGACGGGTCGCGATTGACGCGGAAAGCTATGCTTTCCGGGATTACCAGCAGCAGCAGAAGCGCCACAAGCGGCACAATACCGCCGATGATGAAGAAGATTTCCCAGCCATAAGGCTCCAGCAGCAGCGTAACCATGAAGCCGCTGCCAAGGTTGCCGCCCGAGAAACATACCAGCGCAATCGACATGAACAGGGCGCGGCGGCGCTTTGGGGTGGATTCGGAGATAATCGCCAAGCCCACTGGCAGCATCGCGGAGAAGAATATCCCGGCAATTCCGCGTAACACGGCCAGCATGGTGAAGCCGCTTGACCATGCGGCCCACAGGGTCAGCGAACCAAACATCAGCAAGCACAGCCCCAGCACTGGCTTGCGCCCGATCCTGTCTGAAAGTGGCGGAATGATGATCGCACCAATCAGCATGCCGAATTGCTGGAAGGTGACGACAGGCTGCATATCGGTGGCACTGCCGCCCAGGCCATCAGCGATGGCGGGCAGTATCTTGCCGAGGAAATACATGTCGAATCCGTCCATGAACAGGACGATCGAACAGACGAGCAGCGTGAATATTTCGCGGCTGCCGATGGGCTGGCTGTCAATCAGCGCGGCTACATCAAATCGCGTTTCCGCGGCGGCACTTGCGGCCATATGTCCCTCTCCCCCGGGCGTTCATCCCAAGGGACTAGAGTGACGGGGCATATCGCCCGCGTCAATGTGCGCATTGTATCAGCCTGTCGCTATCGACAGATGCAAAGTCAGGCAGCGTCAGCGTGGCGCTCGGCAAGTTCGAGGTTGAGCATTTCCGCAAGTGTGAATGCCATCTCCAGCGATTGCGCGGCGTTGAGGCGCGGATCGCAATGCGTGTGATAGCGATCAGCAAGGCCGGCATCGGTGATAGCTACGGCGCCGCCGGTACACTCGGTCACGTCCTGCCCGGTCATTTCCAGGTGGATGCCGCCGGCATGGGTGCCTTCTGCGCGGTGAACAGCAAAGAAGCCCTTCACCTCTGCAAGGATGCGGTCGAACGGGCGGGTCTTGTAACCACTGTCAGCCTTGATCACGTTGCCATGCATGGGGTCACAGCTCCACACTACCGGGTGGCCTTCGCGGGCCACTGCGCGCACCAGCGGCGGCAGGCCAGCCTCAACCTTCTCGTGACCGAAGCGGGCGATCAGGGTCATGCGGCCTGCTTCGCGGGTCGGGTTGAGGATGTCGAGCATGCGCAGCAGCGCGTCGGGCTCAAGGCTCGGACCGCACTTCATGCCGATCGGGTTGTTGATGCCACGCATGTATTCGACATGCGCCGAATCCTCGAACCGCGTGCGATCACCGATCCACAACATGTGAGCCGAGGTGTCATACCATTCACCGGTGAGCGAATCCTGACGTGTCAGAGCCTGCTCGTAAGGAAGCAGAAGCGCTTCATGGCTGGTGTAGAGGCTGGCCGCCTTGAGCTGCGGCTGATCTTCGATATCGATACCGCAAGCTTCCATGAAGTCGAGCGCTTCACCGATGCTGTCTGCAATCGACTTGTATTGTTCGGCCCAAGCGCTGCGCCCCATGAAATCCAGCGTCCACTGGTGCACCTGGCGCAGGTTGGCATAGCCGCCGGTGGTAAAAGCGCGCAGCAGGTTCAGTGTAGCCGAAGCCTGGCTGTAGGCGCGCAGCATGCGCTGAGGATCGTTGCGACGATTTTCAGCACCGAATTCGATGCCGTTGATGATATCGCCGAAGTAGCTGGGAAGTTCCTGGCCGTCCTGCACTTCGGTGGCCGCGCTGCGCGGCTTGGCGAACTGGCCAGCCATGCGGGCGACCTTCACCACCGGCATCTTGCTGGCGAAAGTCAGCGTTGCCGCCATCTGCAGGATCACGCGCAGCGTGTCGCGGATATTCGTAGCGCTGAATTCGGCGAAGCTTTCGGCACAGTCGCCGCCCTGCAGCAGGAAGGCGTTGCCGGCTGTCACATCAGCCAGCTTGCCCTTCAGCGCGCGTGCTTCACCGGCAAAGACCAGCGGCGGGAAAGAAGCCAGCACCTGTTCTGCAGCCGCCAGTTCAGCGGCGTCTTCATAGTGGGGCAGATGCTTCGCAATGAATTTATCCTGCTTCCAGCTATCGGGTAACCAATTCTTTGCCACTTCAATCTATCCAGTCAAAAGCGGATCTACCGGCGAAAAAGGCCCGGTTAGCCGCGAGTCAGTTGTGAGGGAGGCCCCCATCTAGTGACGTCTCGGCAAGGGTGCAAAGGTTACATGCGAGAAAGTAACGCATGCCAACCAATGCGCTGTTTCTGCTGGCGGCCTTTTGCGGGCCCTGCTGCTACTGCTGCGGCAGGACAACAATCCTCAGACTACGCTCATCAACGAGATAGCGCTGCGCCAAGGCGCTGATTTCGTCAGGCGTGGTTTCGGTATAATCGATCGCGAGGTTGGGCAGGTTGGCAAGGCGCAGCGGATCCTGCGTGCCACCCTGCAAGCGGTTTAGCCAGAAAGTGTGTCCGGTCTGCGCGCGGAATATGCCTTGCCGAACCGGTTCAACCACGCGCTGCAGTTCATCGGGCGTGGGGCCGTTGGTGGCAAGATCCTGCACGATCTCCCTCGCCAATGAGAATACCATGTCAACATCGCTAGGCTGCACCAGCACCAGCGCCATCACATAACCACCGCTTTGGGCATCAAGCGGCCAGTCAGAAGTGGCAAACGGCGTGTAGGAGGCACCGTCCGCCTCGCGCAGCCTGTCAAGCAGGCGATTGCCGAGGATCTGTGCCAGCAGTTCCAGCTTGCGCGATTGCGGCAACCCGGAAGAGCCCCCACCTGTTGACCACGCGATCAGCGCGGCGGCCTGGTCACTAGAACCTTCGTGCCGCAGGATTACCGGCGATGCCGATGGCTGTGGGTTGGGCAACGGGCGGCTTGCCACTTTTGCAGGCAAAGGATCGCGCTCGGGCAAGGCACCAAAGGTGTTGCCGAGCAGCTCGACCGTGCGTTCCGGGTCGATATCGCCGAACACTGACACTTCCACCGGGCCCTGCGTCAGCAGGCGTGACCATATGCGGCGGAACTCGCTGGCATTGGCAGCGCGTAGCTGGTCTGGCGTGGGAGTGGCGAAACGGCTGTCCCCTCCGCGCAGCAGCTGGTCCAGCTCGCGGTTCAGTACACCCATCGGATCACCGCCAAAGGCGTCATAGCTGAGCAGGGCGCTGGCCTTGGCTCGTTCGACCGGCGCCACGTCCCAGCGCGGCAACACCAGCTTGGCGGCAAACAGGTAGAGCTGGGCATCGAGATCTTCGGCACGGGTGATGCCTTCGAATTCGAAGGCCCCGTCGCCGATGCCGAAGTCGAAGGTGATCTTGCGACCGGCAACCATGCGATCGAGCTCATTCTGGCCGAGCGGACCGACGCCCGACATTATCAGCGCGCGCTGGCCCAGTTCGGCATACACGGCCTCGTCATCGCCGATGCCGCGCCAGCCAGCGCCAAACCGCACGCGCACCGTCACGCGACCCGGCTCGTTGTCGCTGTCCCGCAGGAGGGCCTGCACGCCGTTGGGGAACGTGACCTTTTCCGTGGTCGAGAGCATGCCCGGCCCCAGCGGCTCGCGCGAAACGGGCGTGGCGGGCGTGCCGACAGGCGGCAGATCGGCAAGGTCAATCGGTTCTGCATCCTCACGCTGGTTGCCGCTGGCCTCAACCTGCTGCAGCAAGGCCGCGCGCAGTTCCGAGGGGCTTGCCTCTCCGGCTTCGGGCGTCAGCAGCAGTCCACGCACCACGTTGCCTTTGAACAACGCCCGCGTGTGCTCGAGGATGGTTTCAGGGGTAAAGCGATCACGCATGTTGCGGAACACCGAGAGGAAAGTCTCCGGCGCTGCCACTGCTTCACGAATATCCACTGCGTTGACAAGGTTGTCCGCCAGCGTGGAAGCAGCCTGGACGCGTTCTTGCCCGACCATATCCTGGAAGATCACGTCATACTGGGCCACAGCCTGCGCAATCTCATCCTCGGTCGGCGAATGCGCCAGTGCGTCCGCTATCACCGCGCGCACATCTGCCAACGCGGTCTGCCAGTCATCGGTCAGCGGTGCGAAGGTGACATAGGTGGAATCAGCAGAGCGGCTGACATCGTCCTGCCGCACAGCGGCGTAAAGATAACCCGCCCCGGCGCGCGCTTTCTCCTCCAACCGCCGGTTGATGATGGCCTGCGCGACCGAATCGATCAGCAGACCGCGATTGTATTCGATGTTGTCGACCACCTGCACCCATGGGCGCAGGATCGCATAGGTCATCATGCGCGGCTGGCCGGGTTCCACCAGCACAGCGGTTTCGCCCACCGGATTGGCGGGGTTTGCTAGCACGGGCATTTGCGGTGCGCCAAAGTCTGGCTGCGGGGTGACTTCGCCACCCACGGCCCAGTCAGCAAAATGGCGCTCGACCATGGCAGCAAGCACATGCGGTGCAGCATCACCGACCATCACGACCACGGTGTTTTGCGGGCGATACCAGCGCCGGTGGAAGGCGCGCACGCTTTCCGGCGTAGCAGCCTGCAAGTCCTCCACCGTGCCGATCGGCGCGCGGTCTGCAAGGCGCTGTCCGTTGAAGAACAGCTCACGCGTGGCCATGGCGATGCGCAGGTCCGGCCCCAACCGCTCGCGCCTTTCGGCAAGCACGATGGGCAGGTCTGCCGCAAGATTATCTGCGTTCAGGGTGGGTTCCTGGACCATGCCGGCAAAAAGCCGCGTGCTGTCTTCAAGACGGGAGCGCGTGGCATTGGGCAAGTCCAGCTGGTAAACCGTTTGCGTAGCACTGGTGGTGGCGTTGGTATCAAGGCCAAGCGCTGCGCCGAGGCGCTGGAAATAGGGGATCGCCTCACCCGGCCCGAAATCGCGCGACTGACGGAACAGCAAGTGTTCGATATAATGAGCATAGCCGCGCTCACCCTCTTCCTCATGCAGCGAGCCTGCATCGATACGCACGCGCAACGAAACCTGGCACGGCGGCACGCCATTCTGGCGCACAGCGTAGCGGACGCCGTTAGGCATCTCGCCAAAAAGCCATTGCTGGTCCACCGGAATATCGGTTCCGCGGTAGATCCACGGATCATCGGGCCGCGCATATTGCGGCACATCCGCATCGCTGGCGATGCCGATGGTGCAATATTCCTGCGCCAGCGCAGGCAACGGCAGCAGCAGGACAAGGGGAAAAAGGGTACGAAACAGCCGCGAGATAGAGATCATGGGCACGCTATAGGCCTTTTAAGGGATGAAGGCTCGGTGAATATCGCCCAGGCGAAGGCTTTGAACGTTACAAGGAATGCTGGCTTGTGGATGGTGGCAAGCGCTCCTACATCGCTATCCATGTATATCGAGACAGAAGCCACCCCCAATCCGGCCACCCTGAAATTCCTGCCGGGGCAGGAAGTGATGCCTTCAGGCACGCGCGATTTCGCTTCACCTGAAGATGCCGAGGCCAGCCCGCTGGCGCAGGCACTGTTTGACACAGGTGAGGTGACCGGCGTGTTCTTCGGCCAGTCCTTCGTGTCCGTCACGGCAGCACCGGGCGTCGATTGGGGTGTGCTGAAGCCGCAGGTGGTGGCCGTGCTGCTCGATCATTTTGTCTCCAAGGCCCCGCTGTTCGCAGGCGGCGATGCCAGCGGCATTTCCGTTCCCCCCGATGAAGACGGCCTGCTGTTCGAGGATGATGCTGCGCATGCAGACATCATCGAACAGATCAATGAACTTCTCGAAACCCGCGTTCGCCCTGCTGTTGCAGGCGATGGCGGCGATATCCGCTATCGCGGGTTCAAGGATGGCGTGGTCTACCTGCAGATGCAGGGCGCTTGCTCGGGCTGCCCCAGTTCCACCGCCACGTTGAAGCACGGCATCGAAGGCCTGCTCAAGCACTACGTGCCCGAGGTTACCGAGGTTCGCGCCGCATGAGCGCACCGCTGAGCGAAGCCGCGCTAGACAAGCTGTTCCGCGATGCCCGCACGCATCAGTTCTTCGACGGACGCGAAGTGACTGATGAGCAGATTCACGCCATTTGGGACTTGCTCAAGATGGCCCCCACCTCGATGAACCAGCTGCCAATGCGCGTGGTCTGGTGCAAAAGCCAGAACGCGAAGGACCGCCTCGCCGCGCATGTCGCACCAGGCAATGTCGAGAAGGTGAAGAATGCACCCGTGTGCGCCATCATCGCAATGGACGAGAATTTCCACGAGCACCTGCCTGACTTTGCCCCGCACATGGATAGCCCCAAGGCGATATGGGATGGCAACGAAATGGCTAATGCCCGCGCCAAGAGCGCTTTTCGCAATGGCAGTTTGCAAGGCGGCTATTTCATCATGGCAGCGCGCGCGCTGGGCTTCGACTGCGGGCCTATGTCTGGCTTCAACAACGATGCCGTCGACGCTGATTTCTTCGCCGACACACCGAATTGGAAGAGCAACTTCATCTGCTCGGTTGGCTACGGCGATTACAACAAGCTGCATCCGCGCGCGCCGCGCCCGGAATTCGCACGCTTCAACCGGCTCCTCTGACGGGCAGCCTCGATGCGCGTACTGGCCATCGAATGCGCGACCGAAGCGTGCTCTGTCGCGCTGTACGATGGCAGCAATCTGGTCGAGCATTTCCATGAAGAGATCGGACGCGGCCACGCCGAAAGGCTGATCCCCGCGATTGAGGACCTGCCCGGCAATGGCCATGCGGATCGTATCCTCGTATCGCTTGGGCCAGGCAGTTTCACCGGCGTACGCATCGGCCTTGCTGCCGCCCGCGCGCTTGGCCTCGCTTGGCAAGCCGAAGTACTCGGCTATCCAACAATGGCTCTGGTCGCCGCGCGGGGTTGGCAACCTGCTCCGCGAGCCGTCACCGTGTGTATGAGCGGCGGGCATGGCGAGTGGTTTGTGCAGAATTTCTCTGACAATTTTACGGCAGATGACGAGGTCCGCTCGCTCAAGCCGGAAGCGGCCGCCACAGCTTGCCAACACAGTATAATCGTGGGCAATCGCGCGACCCATCTGGCAGAATTGCTTGGCGATAGCCGCACCGCAATGGAGCTTATGCCTGATGCGCGCCAAACCTTCCTGCTACCTCCGACGTACATCACCAACGATCTCTCGCCGATCTATGGCCGTGCGCCCGATGCCAAGTTGCCAAAGGCGCGAAAGCCGTGATGGACGCGCTCGACGCGATCATGGCGGTAATGGAAGCGGCCTTCGAGCCCGCCTATGGCGAAGCGTGGAACCGGAGCCAGGTGGCTGATGCGTTGGGCTTTCCCAACACCCATTTCCTGCTGGCGAACAAGGCAGGGCTTGAGCCGGACCAGCCCGAGGATACGGTTGGCTTTGCCCTCACGAGGCAAGCGGCCGACGAAGAGGAATTGCTGCTGATCGCGGTGATGCCCCAAGCGCAAGGGCTCGGGGTCGGCCATGCACTGATGGAGCGCTTTATCGCCAGCGCCCGTGCACGGGGTTCGAACCGGCTGTTCCTGGAAATGCGCGAAGGAAATCCGGCGGAAGTACTTTACGTCCGTCATGGCTTTGCCGTGGTAGGCCAGCGCAAGGATTACTATCGCTCGGGGACAATTGGTCCCTTCGACGCTCTTACGTTTTCCAGGCATTTCTCATAAAGTATAAACGCAGGATTTTTCCCACAGATTGGAAAATATCCCCCTTGAAACCGCGATATTCATGGTGCAGGGGGAAATTCGGGGGACAGGTTGGAAACCAACGGCATTTAATCAATCGGTCGCATAATAAAAATAACGAGGAAGCAATGGAAAATCTCGAAAACGACATGAAAGAAATGCTGATAACTCTTACCGCCGATATTGTCACAGCCCATGTCGCCAACAACAATGTCGAAGTGGCAGACCTGACCTCGCTTATCCAGAACGTACACGGCGCACTTGCCGGACTTGGCACCGAGAACGCTGCTGAAGCACAACCTGAGCCTGCCGTTTCGCTGCGCTCATCAGTGAAGCCCGGCCACATAGTGTGCCTCGAATGCGGCAAAAAGATGCAAATGCTCAAGCGCCACCTCACTACCGAGCATGGCCTGATGATCGACGAGTATCGCGCACGCTTCAGCCTGCCCGCCGATTACCCGATGGTTGCCCCCAACTATGCTGAAAAGCGCCGTGAACTGGCCAAGGAAATCGGCCTCGGCCGCAAGCCCGGCCAGCGCCGTGGCCGCAAGAAGAAGGCGGCATAACCACAGCCGTTGCAACCTATTCAGGTTGAAAATACGCCTCGCCGCTCACATAGTGGCGAAGCGTATTTCATTTGGTGAGCAGGATCAGCACCTTGTCGCATGCCCCGATAGACCTCGAATCCCTGTGTGCGGAGCGTGGGCTGCGTATTACCGAGCAGCGGCGCGTGATTGCCCAGGTGCTATCGGAAAGTTCCGATCACCCCGATGTGGAGGCGTTGCATGAGCGCGCCTCAGCCGTGGACCCGAAGATTTCGATTGCCACCGTCTATCGCACCGTGCGCCTGTTCGAAGAGGCGGGCATCCTTGACCGGCACGATTTCGGCGATGGCCGCGCCCGCTATGAAGCTGCGCCCGAAGCGCATCATGACCACCTGATCGATGTCGAAACCGGCAAGGTCGTGGAGTTTGTCGATCCCGAACTGGAAGCCCTGCAGAAGGTGATAGCCGAAAAGCTCGGCTACCGTTTGGTTGACCATCGGATGGAGCTGTACGGCGTCCGCATCGACCGAGACGATTGACGAGACCAAACTCGGCTGGCGCTGGCTGCTCGTGGGCCTGCGGACCCTGGGCTGGGTGCTTGTTTTCGCCATCATCGTTATTCCTCATCTGTTGCTGAGCCTATTCGGCTTGCGGCATGTTATCCCCCCGCCCTTCCTTGGAGCGCTGGCGAGGATTTCCGGCATGCGGGTGCATGTGCGCGGGAAGCCACGCCCTCATGCCTTACTGCTTGGCAATCATGTCAGCTGGATGGATATACTTGCGCTCGCGGGCGTCAGCCGAACCGCCTTCGTGGCACAGGCCGGTTTGTCAGAGCACCCGTTCATAGCGTGGCTGTGCTTGCAAAACGATACACTGTTCATCACCCGCGACCAGCGCAGTAAGGTGGCAGAGCAAGTGAGCGGCGTGCGTGAGAAGCTCGGCAAACGGCGACTCACGATCTTCCCGGAAGCCACCACCAATGATGGCACCGCGCTGCTGCCGTTCCGTTCCAGCCTTCTCTCTGCTGTCGAGCGCCTACCCAAGGACATACCGGTACAGCCCGTCGCGCTGGAATATGACGAGGCGGCAGATGTCTGTTGGTATGGTGACGAACCGGGCCTCGATAATTTCCGCAAGATCCTTGCCCGCACAAGGCCTGTCCACCTGACGATCCACTTCCTTGCCCCTCTCGAAGGCGAGGAACTCACCAACCGCAAGACCATGGCCGCGGCGGCACAGGCGAAGGTGGCAAAGGCGCTGCGCCTCTGATCGCGCTACCGCTTCCATGCCAGCCCAAGAACCGCTATGGGCGCGCCCCATGCAGAAAACGGACACCCCAAAGACCTACCGGGTCAAGAGCTTCGGCTGCCAGATGAACGTCTATGACGGCGAGCGGATGGCGGAACTCCTGGGCGAACAGGGCATCACCCCGGCGCCCGAAGGCGAGGATGCGGACCTCGTGGTGCTCAACACCTGCCACATTCGCGAGAAGGCGGCAGAGAAGGTCTATTCCGATATCGGCCGTCTGGTGAAAGCGGGTGAGGAAACGGGCAAGAAGCCGATGATCGCGGTCGCAGGCTGCGTAGCGCAGGCCGAGGGTGAAGAGATCATGAAGCGCGCTCCGGCGGTTTCGATGGTCGTGGGCCCGCAAGCCTATCACCGCCTGCCAGAGATGATTTCGCGCGCCGCCAAGGGCAAGCGCGGAACAGATACCGACATGCCCGAAGACGCCAAGTTTGCCGCGCTGCCGGCGCGCCGCAAGGTTGGCCCCACCGCCTTCCTCACCATTCAGGAAGGGTGCGACAAATTTTGCACCTATTGCGTGGTGCCCTATACGCGCGGGGCAGAAATTTCACGCCCGTTTAGTGACTTACTACGCGAAGCCGCCGGCCTTGTTGAAGCTGGTGCACGCGAGATCACGCTGCTGGGTCAGAACGTCAACGCATGGACTGGCGAGGATGTGACGGGCCGCGGAGTGGGCTTTGACGGGCTGGTGCGCGCCATGGCTGCCCTGCCCGACCTGCAGCGCATCCGCTACACCACCAGCCACCCGATGGACGTGACGGACGGCATGATTGCCATGCATGGCGAGGTCGACAAGCTGATGCCTTACCTGCACCTGCCGGTACAGAGTGGTTCCGACAGGGTGTTAAAAGCGATGAACCGCAGCCACACAGCGGAAAGCTATTTGAAGCTGCTCGAACGCTTCCGCGCGGCTCGCCCTGATATCGCGCTGTCCGGCGATTTCATCATCGGCTTCCCCGGCGAGACCGAGGCCGAGTTCGAAGAGACGCTCGCGCTGGTCGACGAGGTGAAATACGCCGCAGCCTTCAGCTTCAAGTACTCGGCGCGCCCGGGCACCCCTGCCGCCACCATGGAAGGGCATGTGCCAATGCAGGTGATGGACGAACGGCTTCAGCGATTGCAGGCTCACCTCAACCGCGACCAGCTCGCCTTTAACCAGGCAAGCGTAGGCAAAGCCTGCGACGTCCTGGTGGAACGCAAGGGCAAGCGCCCCGGCCAGTGGCTGGGAAAATCGCCATGGCTGCAATCGGTGTTCTTCGAAGGGGAGACCCAGATCGGCGACCTCGTCCGCGCGAAGCTCGCCGAAGCTGGCCCCAATTCGCTGAAGGGTGAAGTGCTGGGGAAGGTTCCAGCCTGATCCGGCAAAGCGCCTGCCGTTCATGGCAATTGCGTGACTATCCACTGCTGCGACTGGGCAAACGACTTGCCAGCCGCACGGCTTGGCCTACATTTCCGACACGCTACTCATGCGAAAGGAACACATGGCGCGCAAAGCCTCCAGCGCCGATACGTCGGCCAGTATCGCCCACCCGGAAGATCGCCGCGATCACTCTCGCCGTTCACGGGTTGAAGTGGAATTTGAAGAACAGGCAACGCTCGGTACACTGTTCGGCGAATTTGATGCCAACCTCGTTCTCATCGAGAACCGGCTGGGCGTGTATATCGGCGCGCGCGGCAACAAGGTGGTGATCGAAGGCACGGAAGACGATGTCGCCCGCGCCCGGCAAGTGCTCACCGAACTGCATGAAAAACTGATGCGCGGCGAGGAAGTGGACGCAGGCGCTATCGAGGCGCTGATCGCCATGTCCAACGAACCCACGCTGGATGGCATCGTGACGGGCGAGACAAAGGGTCCGCCGATCATGATCCGTACCCGCAAGAAGACCATCACCCCGCGCAGCGCCCGGCAAGCAGACTACATGCGCATGCTGGCGAGCCGGGACCTGATCTTCGCGCTTGGCCCGGCAGGTACCGGCAAAACCTATGTCGCCGTGGCGCAAGCCGTAAGCCAATTGATCACCGGCAGCGTGCAGCGGCTGATCCTCTCACGCCCCGCAGTGGAAGCAGGCGAGAAGCTTGGTTTTTTGCCGGGCGATATGAAGGAAAAGGTCGATCCCTACCTGCGCCCTCTTTATGATGCACTCTTCGATTGCATGCCGCCAGAGCAGGTAGAACGCCGCCTTGCCAGCGGAGAGATCGAGATTGCCCCGATCGCCTTCATGCGCGGACGCACGCTTTCCGATGCTTTCGTGATCCTGGACGAGGCGCAGAACACCACGCGAGAACAGATGAAGATGTTCCTCACCCGCTTCGGCCAGAACAGCCGCATGGTGGTGTGCGGAGACCCGAAGCAAGTCGATATCCCCGGAGGCGATTCCTACTCTGGCCTTGCCGATGCCGTGCAGCGGCTGGAAGGCGTTGATGGCATTGGCGTCACCCGCTTCACGGCTGCTGACGTCGTGCGCCACCCTATCGTGGGCCGCATCGTCGAAGCCTACGAAGGCAAGGCCGAGGATTGAGCGGGACTTGTCCGTTGCATCGCCTGACGGGCAGGACTAGGGAACGGCGCGAAGAACCACTCCCCGATACAGACGGGGCCACAAGAGCATTCGTGTGACCAAGAATCCCTTGCAAACCTATGGCAGCTGGATCGCCGAAACCGATGACCAGTGGCCGGAAGATGCGCGCGAATGGGCGCTCCGCGAATTCATCGATACTTTCGCGGTGATGGTGCCCGGCGCGGTTGAGCCGGTGGCGGGCAAGGTGTTTGAGAACGTCGAGATGTGGGGCCATGGCCCCTGCACCGTGTTCGGCAAGCAGCAGAAGCTGGCAGCGCCATGGGCCGCGCTGGTAAATGGCACCATCGCCCACGTCCTCGACTTCGATGACAATTTCGATCCACCCAAGGCGCACCCCAGCGCCGTGCTGGTGCCCGCGATCATGGCGGTGGCAGAGCAAGAGAAGCTATCAGGCGCGGCGGTGATCGATGCCTATATCATTGGCCTGCAGATCCTTGGGCGTATCGGGCAAGGTTTGAACCCCACGCACCGCAACCGCGGCTGGCACGCCACAGCCACCGTTGGTGTAATGGGCGCGACCGCGGCATGTGCCCGGCTGATGAAGCTGGACGCAGAACAATGCGCGCGCGCGCTTTCCATCGCCACCAGCATGTCGAGCGGTTTCATGAGCCAGTTCGGTACCGAGATGAAGCCGATCCACGCAGGGCTTGCTGCAAAGGGCGGGATCATGGCCGCAACCTTCGCCAAATCCGGCGTGACGGCGGGCGAGGATACGCTGGACGGGCGCACCGGGATGAACCGGTTGATGGTCGGCCCCGATTACGAGAAACTGCGCGACACGATCACCCATATCGAGCACGGGCAGAACCTGCGTTACGAGCTTGAAAGCGTGGGTGAGCCGCTGCTGATCACCGAACACAAGTTCCGCGTGAAGCGCTTCCCCACCTGCGGCGCGATCCATCGTGCGATGGACGGGGTGCTGGAACTCAAGGCCGAACATGGCTTCACCGCCGATGATGTCGCATCGGTGGACCTCTTCATGCCGCACGTGCACTTCAACAACGTCTTCTACACTGACCCCAAGAGCCCGCTTGAGGCCAAGTTCTCCGCTGAATATGCGGTGGGCTGCGTACTGGCGCGCGGGCGCTGCTCGCTGGTGGATTTCACGGATGAAGCCGTGTGGGCCGATGACGTGCGCAGCCTGTTCCCGATCATCCACCGCCACCCGGTGGACAAGCTGGAAGGCGAATTCCCCACCGAAGTGCACATTACGCTGAAGGATGGCCGCCAGCTGAAATCGGTCCATGAATGGCCCAAGGGCAGCAAGGCCGCACCCTTCACCATGGAAGAATACTGGGCGAAGTTTGACGAGTGCTGCAACGGCGTGCTGGAAGGCGAGCCGCTGGCCGCCATGCGCGAGGCGCTCGCCAACCTGCCAAAACTCGGCGATGCCGGGGACCTTATGCGCACCGCCGCGTTCACAGCGCAGAGCGCCTGATACAAGAATACAAGAAGCGAAAACAACACGATGACTGACCCAATCGAGACCCCGGCCGCACGGCCTTCCGCGCTGGTGATGGCTGCCAGCCGCCGCGGGGTGGATGATCCGGTGGCGAAGATCCAGGGCCTGTCGCACAAGTGCCTGGTGACGCTGGACGGGCAGGTAATGCTCGAACGCGTGCTGGAAGCGATTGTGGATTCCGATTGCTTCGGGAAAATCCATGTCTCGGTGGACAGCCCCGATATCCTCACCGCCACACCTGCCATGAAGGCATGGGTCGATGAAGGCCGCGTCGTGTTTGTTGCTGCGCGCGGCAACCTTGCAGACAGCGTGCTCTATGCCGTCGAGCAAATCGACAGCGCCCTGCCGATGATCATCACCACGGGCGACAACGCGCTGCATACGCCGGAAATCATCCGCGACTTCGTTCGCGATGCCGCTGCCAGCGATGCCGATGCCGTGCTCGGTTTCACGCGCGAGGACGTGGTGCTGCAGGAATATGCCAATTCCGGCCTCGCCTTCCATCGCTTGAAGGACGGCGGCTTCTCATCCTGCAACCTCTATGCGCTGAACAAGCCCAACTCTCTGAAAGCCGTGAAGATTTTCGAAGGCGGCGGCCAGTTCGGCAAGCGCCACATGCGCATCCTCAAGGCCTTCGGCCTGTGGCCCTTCGTGCTTTACAAGCTGAAGCTCTCGACGCTGGACGGGCTGATCAAGGCCATCGCCCGCAACCTTGGCATTACCGCGGACGTGTCATGGCTCGATTATCCGTGGGGCCCGATCGACGTGGACCACGAACACAGCTTCAACCTGACTGAGAAAACGCTGATCCGGCGGCGCACCGGCGGCCAATAACGCCGCCAGCCATGCTTCAGAACTTCTGGTCAGCCACGCCGTCTGGAAGCACCGACTTCACATCATAGATTGCCGCCCCAGGCTTGCCGAGCGCGCGAATACCCTCACCGCCCATAGCCACGATATCATCATGCGCCACGGCCAGGATGATGCCATCATACTTGCCTGTTTCGAGCACCGGCATCGGGCGGATGCCGTATTCGTGATGGCATTCGTCAGCATCGACCCACGGATCGTAGACGTCAGCAGCGATGTCGAATTCGGTCAGGTGGTGAACGATGCTCGCCACCTTGGTGTTGCGGTGATCGGGGCAGTTTTCCTTGAAGGCAAAGCCCAGCACCAGCACGCGCAGATCGCCCGTCAGCAGCCCCTTGCGGCCCATCAGGCGCACGAACTGATTGACGACATATTTGCCCACCCGGTCATTGATCCGGCGTCCTGCCAGGATCACTTCGGGATGGTGGCCGATTTCTTCTGCCTTGTGCGTCAGGTAATAGGGATCAACGCCTATGCAGTGCCCGCCCACGAGACCGGGGCGCACCGGCATAAAGTTCCACTTGGTGCCGGCAGCTTCGAGCACTTCCACCGTATCGATGCCGATGGAGTTGCAGATCATCGCCAGCTCGTTTGCCAGCGCGATATTCAGGTCACGCTGGGTGTTCTCCATCACCTTGGCGGCTTCCGCCACACGGATGGAGCTGGCGCGGTGCGTGCCCGCGGTGATGATTGTGCGGTAAAGCTCATCCACGAAGTCTGCCGCTTTGGGCGTGGAGCCGGAGGTGATCTTCTGGATATCGTGAATCTTGCGGTGCTTGTCGCCCGGATTGATGCGTTCAGGACTGTAACCGCAGAAGAAATCCTCATTATAGGTGAGGCCCGAAAGCTCCTCAAGGATCGGCACGCAGAACTCGTCTGTGCAGCCGGGATAGACGGTGCTTTCGTAGATCACGATATCGCCGCGCTTGAGCACGGCGCCGATAGCGCGCGTGGCGCTTTCCAGCGGGAAGAGATCGGGATGGTTGTGGCTGTCGAGCGGGGTCGGCACCGTCACTATGAAGACGTTGCAAGCCGCCACCTTATCCCAAGCCACGGTGAAGCTGAGATTGTCTGCGCTGGCGAGTTCTTCTGCCGTCGCTTCCTTGGTCTCGTCGATGCCTGCCTTGAGGTTTTCGACCCGCTTGGCCTTGATATCAATACCCACGGTGGGGAATTCGCGGCCGAATGCCACGGCAACCGGCAGGCCGACGTAACCCAGGCCGACCACGCAGATCTTCACATTTTCCATCTTCAGCGGAAAGGCTGCAGTTGCTGCCGCCTGCTTGTCCTGGCTGCTAAGCGGGTGAGACATGGCGAGATTAACGCTCCGTGGTCTGCAGCGGCCAGTAGCCCGAGAGGATGCGCTCTCCGCCCTCGCCGCGCTCAACCTCATCGATCACGCGCTTGCCGATGCCGGAGAGGTTGTCCTGATGCATGCGGTAGCAGAACAGCGGTTCTGCCAGGTGGCGGCCGTTCCAGCCGTTGGCAACGATGCGCTTCCACTTGTGGTGCTTGGTGCCCTTGCGGATCGCTTCGTCATAGGGGCCAGCTTCGAGCACAGGTGCAGCAAGGCAGACGGCGGGTTCAGGCACGAATGAATAGCGTTCCAGCAGTGCCGGATCCCATGCGGTGGACTTGCCGCGATCAAGCTCCTCACCCGTGGGCGAGATCAGCGTGCAATCGGTGTAGAGGAAGCCGATGCTGGCATCTTCTTCGCGGGCCTTTTCCAGCTCGGCAATGGTGCGTGTCACATATTCAGGCTTCAGAATGTCATCGCTGTCGAGGATGATGAAATAGTGACCCTTCACATGCGGCAGCGCGCGGTTGAGTGCACCCAGCTTGCCGACGTTCTCTTCAAGCGCGATCAGGCGGATAGACTGCAGCTTTGCGCCCACTTCGGCAAAAGCCTTCTCAATCTGCTCGACCGAGTTGTCGGTGCTGGCATCATCCACCACGATCAGCTCGATCGGGCCATAGCTCTGGTTCGCGATGCTGGCGATCGCCTCGCCCACGAACTGGCCGTAATTGTGGTTGGGAATGACTACGCTCAGCAGGCTGTTGGTGGTGGCGTCGGTCAACTCGGTCTCCATCGGTATGTTCATAAAGTAGCCGCCGAGGGTTTGTCGGCAAGTCTCATTCGAAATTGCTCACAGCTCTGTTGCTGCGTTAGACTTCTCGTGCGCCCGGCGCAAACAGGTTGGCGGGAGAACTGTCCAGCCGTGCGACAAGATCACCGCAAATCGCGGCAACCAGCACTTTGTCCTCATCAGGCATGGAGGCACGTTTTTCGGCGCTGTCGGCCTTGAACTGCTGCTTGTCGCTGTCATCCTTGGAATGGAACTGGAACTGTTCCAGCATCAGCGCCAGTTCTTCCGCGCCCGGATCGAAATCGAGCCCACGCGCCAGCATCGCCGGGAAATTCTCCGGATTGATACTGGTGTAATTGACGTGAGAAACGCGCGGCGATTTGGTCGCCAGCGCCAACTCGAGGTAGCGCTTAAAGCAAAGCGAGAGGTATTCGACATTGCCCATATCGACAGTCGATTCCCAATCCACGCCCGTCAGGAAACCCGCCTGCCGCCTGCCCTTGGCCCACAGCACCGCGCTCGTTTCGCGCAGCACCGAAGCGATTACCTCCACGGGATTGCGATAGAGGAACAGCGCGGGCACCTCAGGAAATGCCTGCATGGCAAAATCCATGTAGAGCGTGTTCCAGCTGATGAACTTCACGAAAGCGCGCTGCTGTTCCGGCTGCCGACGGCGGGTCATCGCCAACACCAGGTTGCGGAAGGCGTGGAGGTTTTCGGGCGAAGCCTCTGCATCCTGCGTCCAGTCCTTCGTGATAGTCGCCCAGAAGCCGCGCTGCAGCGGGCCACCCTGGTTGATCACCACGTGGCGCGGGCTCCTCGCGAGCGCTTTTGCGCTCAACGTCGAACCGCAGCGCGAGATGTGGAACATAAAGCCTTCAGGCTCTATCGGATCGGCAAGGATGCGATCGTCGAGCAGGATGGAGAAATCGGTGGCAAAACTCTCGCCAATCTGCCCCGCCTTCGCCAGCGCCTGCACCGTGTACATATACTGCCATTCGCGGAACGGGTGATGGCCAAGATCAGCCCACAGCACCTTGCCATTACCGCCGCTTTCACTCTCGGGATCGATCGCGACAGGCACCATGCCGGGAACCGCGCGAAAACGTTCCACCGCCTCGTCAGCCGAGAGGCAGGTATTCCCGATACCGGGGATCAGGTCCGCAACCACTTCGTGGTCCGGAAGGGCATAGAGCGCCGTCACGTCGTCTCCATGGGGCAGGATTGCTGCACCGCTTTCACAGCGGTCGGCGGGCAAATAGGTTTAAGAGGGCCAAAAAGCAACTCTGGGAGGGGCTTGTGCACACAAGCGCACACGTTGTCGCGTCGATGTGGCAAAAATCCCCCGCCATGTCTTGGCAAACGAGCGCCGAGTAGGCACATCGGCGCAAATTCACGTCGATCCCCTCTCAGCACATCAGGACCCGAAACCATGGCGCAGCTTCCCACCTTCCTTATCGCACACGGGCTGGATGAAGCTGGCGGCCTGCCTGTTTACGACCCTGCAAGCGGCGAAGAGTTGTGCAAGGTACGCAATTACGCCGCGAGCGAGATCGACGGTGTGGTGCAGAAGGCAGAGGCCGCGCGCCATGAATGGGCTGCACAGACGGCAAAACACCGCAGTGCCGTGTTGCGCCGCTGGTTTGACCTGATGGTGCAATATCGCGAAGAACTGTCGCTGATCTGCACACTGGAATGCGGCAAGCCCCTGTACGAAGCACGCGGCGAACTGGATTATGCCGCCAGCTTTGCCGAATGGTATTCCGAGGAAGCCAAGCGTGCGTATGGCGAAACCATCCCCAGCTTCGCCAGAGGCAAGGAAATCATCGTCCGCAAGGAGCCGGTGGGCACCTGCGCCGCGATCACCCCGTGGAACTTCCCGCTCACCATGATCACCCGCAAGGCCGCCCCAGCCCTTGCAGCAGGCTGCGCGATGATCATGAAGCCTTCCGAAGCGACCCCGCTTTCCGCCTTGGCGCTGGAATATCTGGCGCGCGAGGCTGGCATTCCCGAGGGCATCTTCCGCATCCTGCCGAGCGAGGATTCGCGGGGCGTGGGCGAAGTGTTCTGCACCCATCCCAGCATCCGCAAGATCAGCTTCACCGGCTCTACCGCCGTTGGCAAGATCCTCCTGACACAGGCAGGCAACACGGTGAAGCGCGCGAGCATGGAACTGGGCGGCAATGCGCCTTTCATCGTGTTTAACGATGCAGACATGGACAAGGCAGTGGAAGGAGCAATGATCGCTAAATTCCGAAACGCAGGACAAGCCTGCATCGGCACCAACCGCCTGCTGGTGCAGGATCGCCTGCACGATGAATTCGTCGGTCGCTTCGTTGAGAAGGTGAAGGCCCTGAAAGTCGGCCACGGGCTTAAGGGTGACAGCCAGATCGGCCCGCTGATCACCGAAAAGGCGCTACTCAAGGTACAGGAACTGGTCGACGGCGCACTGAAACAAGGCGCCCAACTGGCTTGCGGCGGTTCGCGCCACAATGCCGGCGCGCAGTTCTTTACCCCCACCGTACTGACCGGCGTGACGCAGGACATGGACATCGCCCAACAGGAAATCTTTGGCCCGGTCGCCTCCGTTATGCGCTTTAGTGACGAGGAAGAGGCCCTGCGCATCGCCAATGACACGCGCTACGGCCTTGCCTCCTATTTCTACACCAATGACCTGGCGCGCGTCGCGCGCGTGCTCGGCAAGCTGGAATACGGCATGGTCGCCGTCAATGAAGGCCTGCTCGGCACCGAAGTCGCGCCGTTCGGCGGGATCAAGGAATCGGGCCTAGGCCGTGAAGGCTCGCGCCATGGCATGGATGAGTACCTGGAAATGAAATACGCACTCGTCGGCGGCCTCACCGCATAATGAGCGAGCCCAGATACCGCACGCCGGACTGGATTATGCAGTTCGATGTGGACGTCGAGGAACCATGGCCTACAGCACATGACTGGGATGCCATTGCCCGCACGGCGATGACCGCATTGCTCAACGTCGTGCCCGAACTCGACAACCCGCGCCTCGTCACCAGTCTGCTGTTCACCTCTGACGAGGAAATCCACGCGCTGAACCGCGAATGGCGGGACCGCGACAAGCCGACCAACGTTCTCTCTTTCCCGATGATGGAGCGCAACGAGTTGCTGGCGCTGGAAAACGCTGGGCCTCCTGCCATGCTCGGCGATATCGCCGTGGCTTATGAAACCTGCGCGCGCGAAGCTGCGGAAAAGGGCGCGAGCGTTGAGCACCACGTCGCCCACCTCCTGATCCACGGCTTGCTCCACCTTGCGGGATACGATCACGAGATTTCGGACACGGACGCCGAACGGATGGAAGCACTGGAGATAAAAGCGCTGGCCCTGCTGGATATCGCCAACCCATATGAGCGGTGATATTGCCACAACCTATTGAATAAACGATATAAATCTCACAATTGCAGGTTGCTATTTACAGGCCCGACTGTGAATTACTTTGCTTCAAGCTTGCACATTTGGGAAGAGCAGAGACATATGGGCGTTCAGGCCCCGTGAACAGGAGCAGGCACCCTCGGCGATGTCCGACAACAACAGGAACGGCGAATCCCAATCGGGAGACGCGGACAGTAGCGGCGGATTGTGGAACGCGATCCGGGCTCTTTTTGACAATGATGATGGCCCTTCGCTGCGCGAGCAGCTGGAAGAGGCGATAGACGAGCACGAGGACGAACACTCCTCAGGCAGCGAAGGCGACGAGCGCGCGCAGGGTGACCTGTCTGCCGCCGAAGTCACCATGCTCAGAAACCTGCTGCATTTCAGCAAAATGGATGCCGATGACGTTGCTATCCCGCGCGGCGAGATCATCGGCGTCAATGCCGAAGCCAGCTGGGACGATCTTGTCGCCCTGTTTGCAGAACATGGCCACTCGCGCGTCCCGGTCTATCGTGAACAGCTCGATAATGTGATCGGCATGATCCACATCAAGGACGTGTTCGTGTTCCTTGCCGAAAAGAAGGATCCGCCGGCCGACTGGACAATGCTGATGCGGCAACCGCTCTATGTGCCGCAAGCGCGAGGGGCGATGGACGTGCTGGCTGACATGCGCGCTCGCCGCACACATCTTGCCATCGTGGTGGACGAGTTTTCCGGTACAGACGGGATCATTACGATTGAGGACCTCGTCGAGGAAATCGTCGGCGAGATCGAGGACGAGCATGACGAGGCTCCGGTGGAGCTGGTGGTTCCGATCAACGAAGGCATCTGGGATGCCGATGCCCGCGCCGAACTGGAAGACGTGGCCGAGATAGTAGGGGACGCGCGCATCGCCGAGGTAGAGGAAGCGGTCGACACGCTTGGCGGCCTCGCCTTCGTCCTAGCAGAGGAAGTGCCGCAACCTGGCACCGTGGTCACCCACCCCAGCGGTTGGCAGATAGAAGTGACCGAGGGTGACGAAACCCACGTCACGCGGCTGCGCCTGCACGCACCCAAGGCCGAAGGTAACGAGGAAGAGGACGGCTGACCCGCCAAAGATGCGTTCTTCCCGCCGCAAAAGCACTTTTTTTGCAACTAGGTGGCAAACCCTCTCGACAGGAGTTGCATATTTTTGAACATAGGAAGCGATGCGCCGCCTTCCACCTTTGCGTGCCCTTGAGGCATTCGTACGAGTCGTTCGCCTGGGGTCCGCCCGATCAGCGGCGAGCGAGCTGGGGCTGAGTCCGTCCGCCCTCTCGCGTCGCATCACCAATCTAGAAGAGTTTACAGGGCGCAAGCTGTTCTCTCGTTCCGGCCAGGCGATGAAGCTGACCGATGAAGGCCGCGCCTTCTACAACGCCGTGGCACCACATCTGGAATCGCTCGCCGCCGCAGTCGAATCGCAGAGCGAGAACCTGCAACTCACGCGCTTGAGGCTGGGGGTGATGCCGCTGTTCGGCACGCAACGTCTCTTCCCTAAGCTGCCGCAACTGCGCCAGCTTCACCCGCGCTTGCACCTCGATATCGATACCAGCCCGCACTTGATGGACCGTGTGGGTGACACGCTGGACGCGGCGATCACGCTTGCCGCAAACCCAGATCTCTCGTTCCACAGCGTGCAGCTGGACCAGAACACAGTCCACGCCATCTGCAGCAAGGACCTTGCTGACCAGCTAGGCTCTAACCCGACAATGGAGGAGCTGCAGAAGCAAACCTTCCTTGTCCACACCGACATGCAGCTCAGCTACGAAGCATGGAAGAAGGCGCTCGGCTTCGAGAAGCTGCAGCCTTCCGCTGTCGATCACTACGATTCCGGCCAGCTGATCCTCGAGGCGGCAGCGCAGGGTCTCGGCATTGCGATCATGCATGATGACCACATGAACAGGAACAATGACGCACGTCTGGCCAAGCTTTTCGATGTAACAGTGGAAAGCCCCTATAGTTACTGGTTCTTCTGCCGCCCGGCAGACCTTGAAGCACGGCCCGTACGTATCTTCCATGACTGGCTGCTGTCGGCGAACCTGTAACCACCTCTGGTCAGCCCCTACAAATTTCGGCACAGTTCTGCCTACTGGGAATCATTCGATTGTCCAAGGGGAGAGAGATGACCATCGCAAAGACCATCCTTGCCGCCGCACTGGCAGCTGCCAGCCCATTTGCCTTTACCTTTACCGCTGATGCGCAGATGCGCGCATTGAGCGATCCTGTGGTGCCACACCCTGCTCCGGAAAGCTTGTTTTCCAGCAGCGACCCGGTGCTTCACCGCAACAAGCAAGCCGCACTCCACATCCAGCGCAACCTTCTGAAGTGCAACGAATGGGATCGTGCCGGCGAGTGGCTGACCGATGCCTACATCCAGCACAACCCGGTGGCAGCATCGGGCCTTGAAGGGGTGATCTACTACTTCACCCAGGTAGCCAAGCGACAGCCGCTCGATCCCTGCCCTTCGCTGAGCGCAGAAGACCCCAACGGCGTAGTCGCGGTGCAGGCCGAGGGCGATTATGTCACCATATTGACTCGCCGGATCATGCCCTATGCAGACGATCCAACGCAGACCTACACCACAACCTGGTTCGACACCTGGCGCTTCGTTGATGGCAAGGCCGACGAACACTGGGACCCGGCAACCCTGCCTGCCTCCACCGCACCCGCGGCGCTGGATGTCGACAGCACATTGCAGGAAGCTCTTGACCGTGCCGAGATCGAAGACCTGATGTGGCGCTATGTGCGGGCTGCCGACAACCTTGATGCCGATGCCTATGCGGCCGTGTTCACCGAAGACGGTTCCTTCAACAATGTCGCGGGCCGCGAAGCGTTGCGCAGCATGATTACCGGCATGCAGGAATCGATGGCTCCACGGCGTGCGAGCGGCGCGCTGACCGGCAACATGCACCACATCATGTCAAACCAGAGTATTGAGTTCCTGAGCCCGTCGGTCGCGCGGGTGCATTACTACTGGCAAACGATTTTCGGCGGCCCGGGCGTGGACCCTGCTCCGCGCGTCGCCGCTGTTGGCAATGGTGTGGACGAGGTGGTCAAGATCAATGGCCAGTGGCTGATCCGCAGCCGCAATGTCCAGCCGAATCGCGAACAGGAATAATTCGCTACAGTGAACGCCCAAAGAAGCGCGAGATGTCGAACCAGATGTCTCGCGCTTCTTGCGTTTCGAAGTGCGTCGCGGTGATCACGTCAAAGGGCCTGCCGTCGATCACGTGAAGGCGCTGGCTCTGGCTCTGCAAGCCCAGAAGCCGCAGCACTTCATATTCCTGCGCCACGCTGGAAACAACATAGGCGTCGTCCGGCCCGGTGCCATTGGCAGAGGCGATTACCGTGGGCGCATCCGGCGGCAGGGCGCAGGACGAAAACGCCCCCGCCCCTGCCGCCGCAAGGCAGCGCCGAAAATCCGGCGCAAACCCTTCATCAGGCGACGGTCGCCTTGACGATCTTGCCCGGCGCGCGCGGCGGCTCACCCTTGGGCAGCGCGTCGATGTGCTCCATGCCGCTCTCGACTTCGCCCCACACGGTGTACTGGCGATCGAGGAAGCGCGCATCATCAAAGCAGATGAAGAACTGCGAATTGGCGCTGTTCGGATCCATCGTGCGAGCCATTGAGCAGGTGCCGCGCACATGCTTGGCATCGTTGAATTCCGCAGCAATGTCAGGCTTGTCCGAACCGCCCATGCCGGTGCCGGTCGGGTCACCGCCCTGGGCCATGAAGCCGTCAATCACGCGGTGGAACACCACGCCATCGTAAAAGCCTTCCTTGGCCAGCTCGGTAATGCGCGCGACATGGCCGGGGGCCAGGTCCGCGCGCAGCTTGATCACGACGTCACCGCCTTCGCCATTTCCAGCGTCCACGGTGAAGGTCAGTTTTTCGTCGGCCATTTGGTATTCTCCTCAAAAATTGATTGCCGCTCGCTATAGCCAGAAAGATGGCAAAGTCACCCGCCCGCTTGCTTTTGCCGCAACTGCGAGTAGGCCATGCCCCATGGCTGAAACCGATCTCCAGACCCGTGAGGATGAAGACGCGTTGCGCGAGGACAGCGCGGAGCTGGATGAAGAGAACCGGCTGAAGCCCGCATTCGTCAACTCTGTGCGCGAAGCACTGGCCGAAGACGACGACGGCCGCGCCTATGACCTGGTGGAACCGCTCCACCCGGCGGACATTGCCGACTTGCTCGAACTGCTCGACAATGACGACCGGCGTGACCTGGCCGCCTCGATCTCGGACCTGATGACCGGCGATGTGATTGCCGAGCTCAATGACTTCGTGCGCGAGAGCATGGTCGAAGCCCTGCCCGCCGAGGCGGTGGCGGAAATTGCCGAACAGCTCGACACCGATGACGCCGTCCAGCTGATCGAGGACCTTGCCGAACCCGAACAACGCGCCGTGCTCGCAGCGATGGACGCGGATGACCGCGCCATCATCGAGAGCGCCCTCGCCTATCCGGAAGAGACCGCCGGCCGCCTGATGCAGCGCGAGCTGGTGGCAGTGCCGGAGAAGATGACGGTCGGCGACCTGATCGACTACCTGCGCGACAATGACGACATGACCACCGAGTTCTGGGAGGTCTTCGTGGTCGATCATCGCCATCACCCGGTCGGCACCTGCCAGCTTTCGTGGATTTTGCGTTGCCCGCGCCATATCCCGCTGCTCGACGTTATGAAGCGCGACCAGACGCTGATCCCGGTGGACATGGACCAGGAAGAGGTGGCGCTGCGGTTCCAGAAATACGCGCTGATCTCGGCTGCCGTGGTTGACGAAAGCGGGCGGCTGGTGGGCCAGCTGACGGTCGACGATATCGTCCACATCATCCAGGAAGAAGCGGGCGAGGACGCCCTGCTGCTGAGCGGTGCGGGCGATGGCGACATCAACGAGCCGATCCGCGATGCCTTTTCCGCCCGCGTGCGCTGGCTTGTCGCCAACCTTGGCACGGCCGTGGTCGCCTCTGCCATCATCGCCTTTTTCGGCGCCGCGATCGAAGAACTGGTCGCGCTCGCCGTGTTGATGCCAATCGTCGCCAGCATTGGCGGCAATGCCGGCACGCAGACCATGGCGGTGACCGTGCGCGCCATCGCGACGAACCAGCTTACCAAGTCCAATACCACCCGCATCCTGCTGCGCGAACTGAAGGTGGCGCTGATGAACGGGGTAACCATCGCCGTGCTGATCGGGCTGGCCACCGCGGTAATCTTCACGCCCCAGCTGGGCATGGTGATTTCCGCCGCCATGGTGATTAACATCATCGTTTCGGGAATGGCGGGCGTGCTTGTGCCCGTCGCCTTCGAGCGGCTCGACCAGGACCCGGCAGTAGCCTCCAGCGTATTCGTAACCATGATCACCGATTCGATGGGCTTCCTTGCCTTCCTCGGCCTTGCCGTAGCGACAGGTCTGGTGGGCTGACGCCGTTAACTTTTGGAACACATGGAACACGGTCCTGAAGCGGAAAATACTTCGGGACGAAAAGCCTTGTTTCTCTGGGATTTCTACGAGCTTGCGATCATAATTAGTCATGCAAGTGAGGCTGCATTGGGTTGCTGCCTGTAGGACATTGCATTTGGCACCCATCCTGCAAACGAGAGGGGAGTTGTCGCCGCGCTGCCTTCAACCTATCTCCATCACCATGCCGCTGCACATGACCAAGATTGCCTTCCGCGCCAGTTCGCTGGCCGACTTGCAGGAATGGTTTGATGGGGAAGCGCCCGAACGCCGTCTGCGCACGCGCTACTTGCCCAAACGGCATGAGGAGATGAAGGGCGGATCACTCTACTGGATCCACGAGCACGCGCTGGTTGCCCGCGCTGCGATTCTGGGCTTTGAACAGCGGCCGGACGGGCACTGGGACATTATCCTGGAAAACAAGCTCCACCTCGTCCACCCCAAGGCCAAGCGCGCCCACCAGGGCTGGCGTTATCTCAAGGACGAGGACGCCCCGAGGGACCTGATGGAAGGGGAAGTGATCGGTGATGCCATACCCGGAAAGCTCGTGCGTGAACTTTCAAAGCTGGGGCTGGTCTAGCGCCTCAGGCCATCGCTTCCATGGTGGCGAGCTTCACCAGCGCTGACGAATACTCCTCAGGCTTTGCAGCACCTTGCAGGATATATTTACCAGCCACCACAAAGGTGGGAACGCTGTTGATATTGTTCTGGCGGGCGAGCTGTTCATCATGCTGGACAGCGGCGGACAGCGCCTCGTCCTTGAGTGCAGCAGCGGCGGCCTCACGGTCAAAACCTTCTGCCTCTGCAATACCGAGCAGGACCTCGTCCTTGCTGATTTCCTGGCGCAGCTGAAAGTAAGCACGCAACAGCGCCTGCTTCAGTCGCAATTGTGCTTCCGGCTCCGCCACGGTGAGCGCCCAGCGCAACAGCATATGCGCCTTGTGCGTGTTCCACACCATCAGCACCGGCTCCTCGCCTTCACCCTGGTATGTCATGGGGAAGCCCACATCCGCGCCGGTGGCTTCCACCGTGCGGCGCATCTCCAGCACGTCAGCAGGCGACTTGTTGTAAGCCTTTGCAAGCAGGTCCACCTGGTTGTGGCCTTCGGGCGGCATGTCCGGGTTGAGCTCGAACGGCATGAAGCGGATCGCCACGTCGACATCGCCCTTCAGGCCGTCCACCGCCTTGAGGAACTGCGTGAGGCCTATGGCGCACCACGGGCAGACCACGTCCGACCACACATCAACCGTCAATTCGTCTGCCATCATCCGCGCTCCAACCACCATTTAAGCATGTAGTGTGCGATAGCGGTTTCAGGCGGCGGAAGAAACCGCAGGCTGCCCTCGTCCACGGTGCCGGACATGGCGGCCTCTATCTCTGCGCGGCTGAACCAGCCGGCATCGGCCAGCTCGCTCGTGTCCACCGTCAATTCGCGGTCTTGCGCGATCGAATGGCAGCCGAGCATCAGCTGGCTGGGGAACGGCCATGGCTGGCTGGCGATATAGGTGACGTCACCCACGCGCACGCCCGCCTCTTCCCACACTTCGCGCGCCACGGCTTCCTCTATACTTTCGCCCGGTTCCACGAAACCGGCGAGCGCGGAATAGCGGCGCTCGGGAAAGTTGAAGCCGCGGCCGAGCAGCAGCGATCCTTCGTGCTCCACCAGCATGATGGTGACCGGATCGGTGCGCGGAAAGTGCGGGGCGTTGCAAGCGGTGCAATCACGCTGCCAGCCGCCCTTGGCGATAATTGTCGGGCCACCGCAGCGGGCGCAGAAACGGTGCCGCGCGTGCCAGTCCATCAGGCTGCGCGCACCGCCATAAATCGCCAGGTCCTGCGCAGGCAGGAGCGCAATTTCGTTCCATGCCGGGCGCTGGAGATAGGCTGGCCGATCATCGCCTGCACTCGGCACTGGGGCGAACAGCGGCACCTCACCCTTAAGGCCAAGGAAGACCAGTTCGGCATCCTGGTCCAGCCCACACCAGCGCAGCGCGTTCTGCGCATCAAGCAGGGGAGACAGCCCGTCCAGCTCGAGCATCAGCGCGGACCGGTCAGCCCGATAGGCCGCAAGGCGCTCGGGATCGACACGCGCGTGGTCGGCACGGTCAAGCCCGTGCCCTGAAAATGCGACCTTTCCCATCAAATGCTCGCAGCCTGCCTTGCAGCATCGGCAGAAACGGCAAACGGGAATTCCTGCTGCAAGCCATCCATCGGCATGTTCATCACCTGCGTCATGAGATTGTGGCGCAGGCCCTGCTTCATGTTCACAAGGCCGCAGGTGGAGGCCGCACCGAACCAGCCGTATAGCCCTTCCGCGATCCCCTTGCCGACAAGCCCGCCAGCACCGTAGCCGAAACTGAGCGCGCCGAACTGGAAGCCCGTGCCCGCAGGCATGGTGTCTGCAAACAGGTCACTCGTGGCGAGGCGTACGGCAGGTTCGCTCATCACCCGTTTGCCATCGATCACGCCGTAATTGGCGATCATCTGCAGGAAGCGGTCATAATCGCGCGCGGTGGAGACAAGCCCTGCCCCGCCAAAGGGGAAAGCAGGTTCATCAAGGTAGATTGAATTGTCCGGCAGGTCGATCGGCACCAGCGTATCATTCGCCAGAACATAATTGGCGGTAAGCCGCTGTTTCTCGCTTTCCGGAACGCGGAACCATGTGGAGGTCATGCCGCAAGGTTCGAATATGCGTTCGGCGAGGAAGGTGTCGAAGCTCTTGCCCGAGGCGATCTCGATCACCCGGCCAAGCAAGTCCAGCCCCACCGAATAGGACCATTTGGTACCCGGCTGGTAAACAAGCGGCATCTCTGCCAGCCCTTCGGCAAAGGCCGCAAGGCTGGGGGCCGGCTTGCCACCAATGATGCCCGGCGCGCTGATGCGCGATGCCTGCGCGGGCACCAGCCCGGCAGCGGTGTAAGCCTCCGAGATCGGGCCTTGCTGGACGATGGAATAACCAAGCCCCGCGGTATGCGTCAGGCAGTGGCGCACGGTCACCTGCCGCACGGCAGGCTCGAGATTGTCCGCCGTGATCGCGCCGTCATACTCCTTCTGCACCTGCATATCGGCAAAGCCGGGAATGAAATCGGCAATCGGTTGGTCAAGGCCGATCAGCCCGTCGTCAATGCACATTACCGTTGCCATGCCGGTGATCGGCTTGGTCATCGAATAGATACGATAGAGCGTATCCGGCCCCGCCTTGATGTCGCTGGAAAAGCTCGTGGTGCCGCCCGCCATGAATTGCGGCGCATCTTGACCGTATCCCAGCGCAGTCACGATATTGGCAAGCTTCCCGCCATCGAGATATTTCGCCATCAATTGCGATACTTGCGGCCAGTCAGGATGGCTGGAAGTCGCAGTTGCAAGCTGCGCGCGCACGGCAGCAGGCAGGGCCATAAAGGCAGAGGCGGCAAAGGCCGGTCCAAACATCTGGCGGCGTGACAGCGCAAAGCCCGATTGGTGATAGTGCTCATTCATGGCGGTCACTCGATTCTCTCCCGGACGATCGGCTGCGGAACCTAGCAGGAGCAAACCTTGCGGCAAGTGCGCAGCAGCTCTTGAAAGTCACAGGTGCATTATCCATATAACACACATGTTTAATCTTGCCTCTATCCTAATCGGCCTGCTGGGCCTTGTCATCGTAATCCCCGCGCAGATCCCGCTGCTCGGCTGGGCCAACTGGATTGCCCTGCCGTTCATCGTGCTGGGCATCGGGCTTGGTGCGCTGTCCAGCAAGGACAGCGGCATGAAGTTCTGCATCGTGATCTTCGTGGTAGCGGTCGTCCGCCTTTCGATGGGCGGCGGCATAGTCTAGCAACTGGCCAGCACGCGCTGTGCCGCTTTCGCGAACAATGTAGGCAAGCCCGCCTGCTCAATCCGTTCCAGCGGCCACCATTCACCCTCACCAGCGGGATCAGCCTTTCCGGCATAGACCGCCACGCCTAGTTCAAGGTCAAAATGGGTGAAGCTGTGGCGCACCACGCCGCTTGCTTCCCACATGCCCTGAAGCGGCGGATCGCCATGGCCATTGCCACGCGCTGACCAGTCATCATCCGGCAGCGCGCGCATGCCGCCAAGCATGCCCTTGCCTTCACGCTTGACGAGCCACACGGCACCATCGCGCTCGATCCAGAAGGCGGTGCCGGTGCGGCTTGGCTTGGGCTTCTTCTTCGCCTTTACCGGCAAGCGCAGCGGGTCGCCGCTGGCCCGTCCTCCGCAGATCGCTTGCAACGGGCAGAGCAGGCATTTGGCATCACGCGATGTGCAGATGGTAGCGCCAAGGTCCATCATGGCCTGTGCGAAATCGCCTGCACGCTCTTCCGGCGTGATCGCATCAGCCTTCTCGCGGATCGCTTTGCGCGCACCCGGCAACGGTTCATCGATGACAAACAGCCGCGCCACCACCCGCTCGACATTCGCGTCTACCACCACCGCCCGTTGGCCGAAGGCAATCGCGGCGATGGCAGCGGCGGTATAGGCGCCCACCCCGGGCAGCTTGCGCAGTTCCTCTTCAGTTTCGGGAAAACCGCCCATCTCCGCCACTTCGGCAGCGCATTTGACGAGGTTGCGGGCGCGCGAATAATATCCCAGCCCTGCCCATGCGGCCATCACCGCCTCTTCCGGCGCCACGGCGAGCGCCTGCACATCTGGCCAGCGCTTTGTGAACTTGGCGAAATAGGGCGCAACCGCCGCCGTGGTGGTCTGTTGCAACATGACTTCGGACAGCCATACGCGATAGGGGTCGGGCCGCGCGCTGCCGGTTACCCGCCACGGCAATTCGCGAGCATGCCCATCATACCATCCGAGCAAAAGCGTTGCGGCCCTATCCTGCATAGGCGCGGCATGGCATAGCGTGCAGCACAATGGAACGTGACAGCGAAAAACCTGCGGGAAAGTCCCCGAAAAAGCCCGCTGGGAAAGGCAAATCCGCTGGCAAGGCGAAGCCTTACCAGCGCCCGCGCGGCGGACCGGCGCGGCCGGTGGCGGAACTTGTGCCGCAAATCGGGCGCGCGGCATTTCGCCGATTCGGCTTCGTGCAGAGCAGCGTCGTCACCCGCTGGCACGAGATCGTGGGCGAAACGCATGCCAAGGTTTGCCAGCCGGAATCGATCCGCTTTCCGCCCGGCGAGAAGAGCGATGGCATATTGCAACTGGTGGTAAAGCCCGCCCACGCCCCGCTGATCCAGCATGTAACCCCCGAAATCATCGACCGGGTGAACCGCTTTTTCGGCTACAAGGCAGTTGCTCGTGTGAAAATCCGGCAAGGCGAGGTTAAGCCGCCATCTGCTGGAGAAAAGCGAACTGCGCCGCCTTCCCTCAAACCTATTCCGATGGAATTGGGGGAGAGCCTGCGCGATATTGGTGATCCTGAATTGCGGACGGTGCTGGAATCGCTGGCCCGTTCGATTGGATCAAGGGAGGAAGAGAAGTAATGAAACGGGCAATCTTTGCTGGTTTACTTCTGGCAGCAACGCCCATCGCCGCGCTTTCTGCGCAGGCATGGGATGCCACATTCGCTCGCACCGAGCAGGGCCACCGCCTCGGCAATCCGGAGGCAGCGAGCAAGCTGATCACCTTCGTCAGCTATTCCTGCCCGCATTGCGCGCAGTTTGAGAAGGATGCAGATGCGCTGCTTCGCCTCACCTACGTGCAACCGGGCAACATGAGCCTTGAGGTCCGTCACGTGATCCGCAACCCGCTCGACCTTGCCGCCGCGCTGGCCACCGAATGCGGTGCGGAAGGCAAGTTCTGGGGCAACCACCGCGTGATGCTGAACGCGCAGGAAAGGTGGCTCAAGACGGCGGTTGAAGCCCAGCCTTCGCAGACTGCGCGCTGGACCACCGGCACCATGCCCAGCCGCATGCGCGCCATTGCTGACGACCTTGGTTTCTATGAACTGATGGAACCGCGTGGCTACACCGTCGCCCAGCTGAACCAGTGCCTGGGGGATGTAGCCGCGATGGAAGACATAATGGCCCGCGCTCAGGCAGACCGTGAGCGGTTTGTCGTGTCTGGAACACCCAGCTTTGCCATCAACGGCGAATTGCTGCCCGAAGTGCACTCGTGGGCGGCGCTGCGCCCTCATTTGGCCTCCGCAACACGCGCCACAACCGAATAACTGGGCATATCCTGTGCAAAAGCTGCCCTGCCAAGGGGTGCGGCGTTTGCGCGGGGTAGCCCCTCGGCTAGCCTTTCCAATCGAAAAGACAGGATCATTGAGATGAAAAAATTCGATCGCCTCGTGTTCAGCACCCTTGCCGCGCCGCTGCTGCTCGGCCTTGCCGCCTGCGGTTCAGAAGACGTCGAAGCCAGTGCCGCGCTTGACCCGATCGAAGCTCCCGCAGGCACGGCCTGGAGCGAAGTGGCAGAATTCACCGCGATGGGCGGCATGCAGATGGGCAACCCGGATGCGCCGATCAAGCTGGTCGAATATGCCAGCCACACTTGCCCGGCTTGTGCCGCATGGTCCGCCAGCGCCGGCCCGCTTCATGATTATATCGAAAGCGGCCTTGTCAGCATGGAACTGCGCAATCAGGTGCATGACCCGCTCGACCTGACGATTGCCACAATCCTGCGTTGCGGCGATCCGTCGACCGCCATCCCGCTCGCCAAGCAAGGCTGGTCAAACCTCCAGTCGATCGTCCAGAACGCTCAAGCCAATGGCGATGCGCTGGCTGCTGCCATGGCGGTTGAGGATGACAGCCGCTTCCTGCGCATTGCAGAGGTTTCCGGACTGCTGGAATTCTTCGCCCAGCGCGGCCTCAGCACCGAACAGGTCAGCCAGTGCTTGGTCAACAACCCCGAAGTGCCGCGCCAAATCGTGGAGAATTCCGCCGTCCAGTCCGATGAGCTGGACGTGACCGGAACTCCCACCTTCTTCGTCAACGGTCGCAAGCTGGATGGCAGCAACTGGGCCACCGTGGAAACCGCGCTGCAGGCCGCAGGCGCGCGCTAAGACAGGAGGCAGGCGACGGCGATGGAAATCAGGAAACTCAAGCTTTCCGGTTTCAAGAGCTTCGTCGAGCCTGCCGAACTGCGCGTGGAGCCGGGGCTGACAGGCGTTGTCGGCCCCAACGGCTGCGGCAAGTCCAACCTGCTTGAAGCAATCCGCTGGGTGATGGGCGAGAACTCGCCCAAGTCCATGCGATCAGGCGGGATGGAGGATGTGATTTTTGCGGGCACCGCCTCGCGACCGCCGCGCGATTTTGCCGAGGTGGTGCTCCACGCGGCAGACAGCGAGGGCGAGGAACTCAACGTCACCCGCCGGATTGAGCGCGGCGCAGGCAGCGCCTACCGCGTCAACGGCAATGACGTGCGCGCCAAGGACGTGGCGCTGGTGTTCGCCGATGCCGCAACCGGTGCGCATTCCCCGGCCCTCGTTTCCCAAGGCAAGATCGCACAGGTGATCGCTGCCAAGCCTGCCGAACGCCGCATGATGCTAGAAGAGGCAGCGGGGATCGCCGGCCTCCACGTCCGCCGCCGCGATGCCGAAAGCAAGCTGCGCTCTACCGAGAAGAACCTCGAACGGCTGGAAGACCTGATGGCGGGCCTCGACAGCCAGATTGCATCGCTCAGGCGGCAAGCGCGTCAGGCAGACCGCTACAAGGAGCTTTCCGACAAGATCCAGCTGGCCGAAGCCCGCCTGCTGTTCGCCCGCTGGCGTGATGCGGCAGCCGCGGCTGACAATGCGCGTAAGCAGGCCAAGGATGCTGATGGGCAGGTGACCAAGGCGCAGGAGGCCGCCAAGGCCGCCCAGCAAGCCCAGCACGCACTCGCCGAAAAGCTAACGAGCCTGCGCGATGAGCTGGCGGACCGGCGCGATGACGCCAGCGCGCATGGCCACCGCATGGCCGCACTCGCCAGCCAGCTCGAAGCCGCGCAGCAGCGGCTGGCAGACCTTGACCGGCAGAAGTCACGGTTAGAGGAAGACAAGTTCGAAGCTGACCGCATGACGCAGGATGCGGCCAAGGCGATCAAGGACCTCGACGCCGCCCTCACCGCCAGTGCAAAGGCACTGGAAGAGGACGAGGCAAAGCGTCCCTCGCTTGTGGCCAGGTCCGAAGATACCGACCGCGCAGGCCGCGCTGCCGAACTCGCTCTGGCCAAGGCCACGGCAGACCATGCTGGCGTTGAAGCCGAATGGCGCGTGGCCGAAGCCGAGGTGATGCAAGCCCTGGCCCGGCTGGACCGGCTCGCCAATGAAGAACGCCGCATCGCAGGCCAGCGCGAGGCACTGAACGACGAAGGCAATCCGGAAGAAGCCGTCGTGGCAGCAAAAAACGCGGCCGAAGATGCCGCCGGCCGCCGCGAGAGCTTGCGCGAAAAGCTCAAAGCCAGCCGTGCGCGCAAGGATGAACTCACCACCGCGCGTGATGAGGCTGCCAGCGCGCTCTCATCCGCTCGCGCGGAATTTGCTGGCGTGGAGCGTGAGTTCACCGCCTTGCAGCGCGACCGCGAGGCGCGCGCCAAGCGGCAGAAGAATGCCAGTGGCTTGCCTGCCGCGCTCGACAGGCTTTCTGCCGAAAAGGGCTATGAACGCGCGCTCGCAGCCGCGCTCGGCCGCGATGGCAAATCGCTCCTGGGCCGCCCGGAAGGCCCGGCAGACGGCCGTTTCTGGACCGGCGCGAAGGCCCCGACAAAGGTGGCTGACAGCCTTGCCGACCATGTCACCCAATGCCCTGAAGAACTCGCAGCACGTTTGGCGCTGGTGCATGTGGCTGAAAACGACGACGGGCGCGTGCTTGGCCCCGGCGAGTGGCTCGTTACCCGCGATGGCTTGCTGCGCCGGTGGGACGGTTTTGTCGCCCGCGGCGAAGGTGCGGCAGAAGCAGCGCGGCTCGAAGCCGACAACCGCTTTGCCGAACTGGAAACCCAGCTTCCCGCGCTGCGCGATGCCGTGTCTTCCGCCCAATCCGAGCATGACCGGCTCTCCACCGAAGCTGGTGAATTGCAGCGCCGCCTTGTCGCCGCCGAACGCGAGGTCAATGAAGCTGCCGAGGATGAGCGGCAAGCGCTGCGCGCCCTTGATCAGGCAGAAGCGCGCCGCGAACGGCTCACCATCCGGCTTACCGAGCTAACTGAGAGCGAAGGTGAACTGGCAGCGCAGCGAAAGCTTGTTGAAGCCGAACTGAAATCAGCGCAAGACAAGCGCTCTGCCTTGCCTGATCCTGCAGCGGGTCGCGCCAGCCTGGATGCGGCGCGGGCAAAGAACGAAGCCGCGCGCGATGCGATGCAAACCGCCATGGCCACGCTCGCCGCGCATGACCAGGCGCTGGCCGTAGCGCGCGAGCGTGTTTCCGCCCAGCGCTCGGACAAGGCCAATTGGCAATCGCGCGCGGGTGAGGCTGCGCAGCGCTTGGCGGGCATGTCCGCCCGCTTCGAGGAAATTGAGCAGGAACGCGCCGTCACCGCCGCCAAGCCCGAAGGCCTGATGCGCGAGATCGAAAGCGGAGAGCAGGTACGGACACGCCTGACCGAAGATCTCGCCAAGGCGGACGCCGCAGTCAATGCAGCGAGCGCTGAGATGCGCGAGGCAGAAGAATCGCTGCAAACTGCCAACGAAACGCTTTCCGCCTCCCGGGAAACCCGCGCCACCCTCGCCACTCGTGCCGAGAACGAGGAGCAGCGGCGCGAGGAAATGGCACGCATTTCCGGTGAGCGCTTTCAGTGCCCTCCCCCACTGCTCACTGGCAAGTTCGGCTTCGAGGAAAGCGATGTCGAAGGCTCAGGCGCCGAGAGCGAAGCGATGGACAAGCTCATCGCCAGCCGCGAACGGATCGGCCCAGTCAACCTCGTCGCGGCGGACGAGCTGGTACGGATTGAGGAGGAACACGGCACCAATGCTGCCGATCAGGAAGAACTTCGCGAAGCCGTAAGCCGTCTGCGCGGCAGCATCGGCAATTTGAACCGCGAAGGCCGCGAGCGCCTGCGCGCCGCTTTCGAGGCCGTGAACGAGCATTTCAAAGTGCTGTTTTCGCGCCTGTTCGAAGGCGGGCAAGCGCAACTTGCGCTTATCGATAGTGACGATCCGCTGGAAGCCGGTCTCGAAATCTTTGCCCAGCCACCGGGTAAGCGGCTCCAATCCTTAAGCCTCTTGTCAGGCGGCGAACAGGCGCTCACCGCAACCGCGCTGATCTTCGCGCTGTTCCTCACCAACCCCGCGCCGATTTGCGTGCTCGACGAAGTCGATGCACCTTTGGACGATGCCAATATCGACCGCTTCTGCGACCTGCTCGATTCCATGGTGAAGGAAACGAAGACCCGCTACCTCATCGTCACTCACAATGCCGTGACGATGAGCCGCATGCACCGCCTGTTCGGCGTGACCATGGTGGAAAAGGGCGTCTCGCGGCTGGTGAGCGTCGATCTGGGTGAGGCCGAGGCGTTGGCGGCGGAGTGATAAGTTACTCTCACCAAGATGAAATCATATCGGTGGAGCAGCTGCCTGCCATGTAGAGTATGTTTTGGGCGAAACCTTGCGCCCTAATCCAGCACAGCCCGCGGCCCCGGCCCCTTAAGGCCCAGCTTGTCGTCCTTATTGTAAAGCTGGCACTTTTGCAGGCTGAGGCAGCCGCAGCCGATGCACTGATCCAGCTGGCTGCGCGTGCGGGAGAGCAGGCGTATCCGATCATCGATCTGTTCGCGCATCTTGCGGCTGATTTTCTGCCAGTCTCCCAGCGTGGGATTGCGTTCTTGCGGCAGGCTGGCGAGCTGTTCCTCAATCTCTGACAGGGCGAGGCCAAGGCGCTGCGCGATGAGGATGAAACTAACCCGGCGAATGTCGCTGCGCAAAAAGCGGCGCTGATTGCCGCTTGTGCGCAGCGCGTGCAGCAGCCCCTTCTCCTCATAAAAGCGGATGGCTGAAACAGCCACGCCGGTGCGCTTGGACAATTGCCCTATGGTGATGAAATTAGCCTTCATCATTGCGCCCCCTCTGACGACAATTACAGCCCGAGACTTATCCGCAGGCCCAAATCGTTTTCCCCAAAATCTTGACTTCAACTTAGCTTAAGATTGCAGGATTTCAAAACAGTGTTTCGCAGCTCCCCGATCAGGACCAAAAAAATGCACGTTAGAACAATAATTTATTGAAGGAAATTGAGACATTATCAAAGGTCGTATCGAACATGTGAACCTGACTGTCAGCGACATCGAACGCTCGGCGAAGTTTTTCGAAAAGCTGCTCGGCTGGAAAAGCGCTGGCAGGGAGAGGCCATGAATGGCGGCGAGACAATCCATGTGGGGGAGAAGGACACCTACCTCGCACTCTACACGGACCGGAAGGATCACGCCGGGCAGAAGAAGGGCAAGCCGATGAATCACGTCGGCCTGCTGGTCGACGATCTCGACGCGGCAGAGCAGGTGGTGATCGCTGAAGGCTTCAAGCCCTGGGGCCACGACGACTACGAACCTGGTCGCAGATTCTACTTCTTCGACTGAGACGGGATCGAATTCGAGGTAGTCAGCTATGTTTGAAGCGCTGCGCAGGCCGGAGGAGAGCATCTCTCCCGACCCCCATCCCTCCGTGTGGGACCGGGAACGCCTGCCTAGAAAGCCTCGTCGTAAACCCGGCTGATGTCACCGCCCCATTCGCTGTGATATTTGGCGAGCAGCACTTCGGCAGGCGTCTTGCCGCTTTCCACGATCTCGCGCAGCGGGGTGAGGAAACCGGTCTCGTCATTGCCGCTGGCATCAAGACAGGCGCGGGCAGCAAGGCCGGCATGGGCGATATCGAGCACTTCGCCCGCCATGTCAGCCAAGGTACGTCCGCCGGGGATCGGTGCTTTTAGGCCCATCTCCGGCACCGCATTGCGCAGTGCTTCACGCTCTTCCATCGACCAGCCTTTGACGAGATCCCACGCGGCATCGAGCGCAGACTGGTCATAAAGCAGCCCCACCCACAGCGCTGGCAGCGCGCAGATGCGGTTCCACGGCCCGCCATCGGAGCCGCGCATCTCAAGGAAGCTCTTAAGGCGCACTTCAGGGAAAGCGGTGGAAAGGTGGTCCTGCCAGTCGCTCGGCGTGGGCAGCTCACCCGGAAGCGCCGCCAGTTCGCCCTTCATGAAGTCACGGAAGCTCTGCCCGGCAGCGTCGATATATTTCCCGTCGCGGAAGACGAAATACATGGGGACGTCGAGCATGTAGTCGACATAGCGTTCATAGCCGAAGCCGTCCTCGAACACGAAAGGCAACATGCCGGTGCGCTGCGGATCGGTATCGCTCCAGATATGGCTGCGATAGGAAAGGTAGCCGTTGGGCTTGCCTTGGGTGAACGGCGAATTGGCGAACAGCGCGGTGCCCAATGGCTGGAGCGCTAGAGAGGTGCGGAACTTCTGCGCCATGCAAGCCTCGCTCGCATAATCGAGGTTTACCTGGATGGTGCATGTACGCAGCATCATGTCGAGGCCCATCGTGCCCACGCGCGGCATGTGCCGCATCATGATCTCGTAGCGGCCCTTGGGCATCACGGGCAGTTCTTCGCGGGTCTTGTCCGGCCACATGCCAAGGCCAAGAAAGCCGACACCGCATTCATCGCCCACGATCTTGCACTGCTTCAGGTGGCGGCCGGTTTCGGCGCAGGTCTGGTGCAGATTTTCAAGCGGAGCGCCGGAGAGTTCAAGCTGGCCCGCAGGCTCAAGGCTGATGGTGCCGTCGTCGCCGCTCATGGCGATGACTTTGCCATTCTCCTCAACAGGCTCCCACCCGAACTGGCGCATGGCCATCAGGATATCGAGGATCCCGCCTTCCTCGTCATAGGAAGGCGCGCGCTTGTCATCATGCTTAAAAACGAGCTTCTCGTGCTCTGTACCTATGCGCCACGCATCGACAGGCTTTTCGCCCGCCTGCATTGGCTCGGCCAGCTGGTCACGGCTCTCGATCGGCCGTTCCTCTCCCTCGGATGCCTTGCGCGTGCTCATGCCTCACCCTTCAACATACTGCCGCCCGTTAAGGGGTTAAGCACGCCCACGCCAGTGGGAAATTGGCTTTGTCCGGAAAGCATTTGCGATCAGTTCCAGTCGCCTGCCTGCGCCATCCACACGGCGGTAGCGGCAATCGCAGCGGTTTCGCCGCGCAGGATACGCGGGCCAAGGGTGATGGCCCGCGATTGCATGTGGTCACAGATCGCCTCGCGCTCGGCATCGTCGAAACCACCCTCAGGGCCGGTCAGCAAGGCTACCGGCGGCAAGTGTTCGGCAAAAGCGCCTGCGGCGGGATCGCCTCCCAGTTCATCAGCGAAAAATATCACTCGCCCCTTGGGAAACTCTCGCAGCAGCTGGGTGAGCTTAACCGGCTCACGAACCTGCGGCAACGCAGTGCGGGCGCATTGCTCGGCAGCTTCGATGACTATGGAACGGGCGCGATCGAGGTTGAGCTTGTCGGCCACGCAGCGGCGGGTGACGACCGGCTGGATCACCGCAACACCCAGTTCTGTTGCCTTTTCCAGCACCATGTCGAAGCGGTCCTTCTTCAGCAAAGCAGGGCAGAGCCAGAAATCGGGCACCTGCTCACGTTCCCGCAAGCGTTCGACCAGTTCGAGCGAACAGTTACGCTTACCAGTCTCGATAACGCGCGCAGCCCATTCACCGGTCACATCATCGCACAGAATCACCGCATCGCCCTCCCCCACGCGCATCACGCGCGAAAGGTAGTGCGCTTGCGGCCCTTCGAGCACGAGCGTGGCGCCTTCAGCCAGCGGCGTATCGACAAACAGGCGCGGCGCACTGCGCGGCGGCCATGCAGGCGTCCTGGGTGAATGAGTGCCGGACATCAGGCGGGCTTAACGGAACGTGTGGCAACGAAGGGCGGGAACAGCTTGCTCATCACATCGACCTCGTCCCAACCATCCTCGAACATCGCGTTCATCATCAGCCCCGCCTCGAACTGGCCGCCGATCTGCGTTTCCAGCGTATGGCTGAAGCAGAGCGTCTTGTCGTCAGGGTCCGTCGCCTACAGAGCTTCGCGATCATCGTCGCGCAAGTCAAAATCACTGTAGGGCAGGCTGTGGCGTCCAATAAGCTCCCCGCGATCTCACCAAACCAGCTTCGCGGCGCGAACTTGGTCGACGTGAGCAGAACCTCCCACTCGCCCTTGCGGGCGGCTGCGATCTGTTCAGGCGTTACAGGAATCGACCATTCATTTGCCGCTTCAGCACAGCGGTTCCACTGTGCCCGATTGTATTCTCCGACATCCATTGTCGCTTTCCCCTGTTACAGCTTTCCCCTTTGGCCCAAGCTGATTATTGCATGCAAGCATGACAGACAGCGTGACACCCGATAGCGAACATCGCGGCCTCGTTTCGATGCTGCCAGCCGCCGCGCGTGATTATGCGCTGCTTGCGCGGTTCGACAGACCGATTGGCTGGTGGCTACTGTTCTGGCCTTGCGCGTGGGGCGCGCTGCTGGTGCCCAACGTGCCGCTTTCGGTGAAGGCGGTGATGACCGCATGGTTCCTGCTTGGCAGCATCGCCATGCGCGGCGCGGGTTGCGTCTACAACGATATCGTCGATGCAGACCTTGACCGGCAAGTTGCGCGCACCGCTGCGCGGCCCGTGGCAAGCGGACGGGTGAGCCTCAGGTCAGCATGGATATGGCTGCTGGGCCTGTGCGCGATCGGCCTGGTGGTGCTGCTGCAGTTGCGGTGGCAAGCACAACTCGTGGCGCTGGGCAGCCTTGCGCTGGTGGCCGCTTACCCTTTCATGAAGCGCATCACCTGGTGGCCGCAGGCCTGGCTCGGGCTCGTGTTCACGTGGGGGGCGCCGGTCGGCTGGGTTGCCTTCACGTCAAATCGCCTTGAAGTGATGCTGACACTGTATGCCGGGGCATTCTTCTGGTGCATGGCTTATGACACGATTTACGCCCTGCAGGACCGTGAAGATGACGCGCTGGTGGGCATCAAGTCCAGCGCTCTGCGGCTGGGCAGCAGCGTGACGGCAGGCGTGGGGTTGTTCTACGCCGCCTCCATCGCTTGCTTTGCCCTCTCCTTCTGGCTGCTCAGGGCAGACTGGGTGGCGCTGCTGGCGCTGGTGCCAGCTGCGGGCCATTTCGCGTGGCAGGTGTTGACGCTTGATCCGGCAGATGGGGCAAACCCGCTCGACCGGTTTCGTTCCAACCGCTGGGCGGGCGCGCTGGTGGCAGCCGCCTGCTTTGTTGTCGGCAACGCCTGAGCCTGGCTTACTCCGCCGGTTGCACCTGTATGGCGCCGCGCGATAAGCGCGGGTTGATCGCACGAACCAGCTTCACAAGGCAGCTGGTGATCAGACCATGTTGCTGCATCCAATCATAATAGGCGCGGTATTTCGGGTCTTCGCCCAGCAGGTGCGCCTCTTCCGTGCGGGCGCGCCAATAGTAGATGCCGCTGACCACGCCGAGGAAGACGGTGTTGCGGATCATGTCCACCACGCTTTCGCTAGTGACGAGGAAGGGCATGCTCGAACACCACCAGAACAGGTTCTTGGATAGGTATGCCGGGTGGCGCGTGAAGCGGTACGGGCCGCTGGTCAGCACGCCGCGATAGGTAATGTTGGAAAAGCGGATACCGAACGCCACCGTGGCCCAGGCTTAGACGGCTGTGAGGAAGGCGAGCCAGCCCGCCCATGCGCACAGCAGCATATCATTGCCTTCGAACCAGTAGCCCCAGCCCGCGGTGTTATATTCATACTGGATCATCCCGCCATTGCCCATGAAGGCAAAGACGAAGGGGGATAGCACATCAGCGCCGCCAGCCAGCCAGCAAGAAAGGGGTTGCCGCTGCGGATGTGCGCGTCCAGCGGGCGGAAGGTGCAGAGATAGCCCACCGTGCCGATCTGCAAATCGATAACGAAAAGCAGTTCGAACATCAGCACGCCGGTGGCGACCGGGTTCTGGATCACATCGCCAAGGTTGGCTTCCACCACTGAAGAAAATCCTGGCGGCAGGATCGAAATCATGAAGGCAGAGAAGAACCCCTTGATGGCCCAAGCGCGCCAGTGCTTCTTCACCTGCTCGCCATCCCACGCCTCGCGGCCCAGCAGCAGCGCGCC
>CAZYAL010000002.1:44371-56918 GCA_964645635.1 uncultured Sphingomonadaceae bacterium
AGTGCTTCTTCACCTGCTCGCCATCCCACGCCTCGCGGCCCAGCAGCAGCGCGCCGAAGTGCCAGCTGTGGTCCTTGGGGCCCACCATCAACCGGTCGAGCCAGAAGACATAGGGTACGGAAAACAGGAATAAGGGCACGGCGGCCACTGCGATCACATTCATCGCGAACAGGTATTGCCCATCCCAGTACCAGCGGCCGAGGCAGTAGAACGCGGCAACGATCGCCCATGTCGCCCAAAAGCCAGCGATCTTGGTGACGGAGATGTCGAATGTCTCAGAGAGCGGCTTGCGGTTATTCCAGCCGATCCCGGTGGAAGGGCGCAGATGCACCTTGTCCACCAGCAGCGACCAGGCGGCCATCGCACCGCCGGTCAGCAGCATGGCGAACAGCGCAATGGCCCGGACATGCGTTCGGCAGGCCCCGGAAAGCCATAGTTAGCCACCAGATCGGGCCAGATGCGGCACAAGCAGATATAAGCCAGCAATGTGGCAAGGCCGACAAGGCCAACCCACGGCGAAACGTCGCTGGCCGGTAGCCGCGCGGCTTGTTCTGCGTGAACGCTCATGCCGCGGGCTTAACCGCACAAGGGTTAAGGGCGCGGTAATGCCTGCAGCAAATTTACCAAGGCTGGCGCGTGGTTAACGCCAGGCAGTGATCTTCCCGCTGTCATCAAGGATGTAGAGCGTGTTGTTGGCCACCACAGGGGGCAGCGACACGCCTTTTTTCAAGTCGGTGAAGAGGGTGTTTTGCCCTGTCATCACATCAACCGAATGCACCTCACCTTCGCTGCTGGCGATCCACAGCTTGTTATTCGCCAGCACCGGGCCGGTCCAGAAGATCGGGCCTTCACGGTCATCCGGATCACGGAAGGCTTCGAGTTGGGTGACCCAGCGCACGCGGCCCGTGGAGCGGGCAATTGCGAGCAGGCGGGCATCGTCTGTCAGGGTGAAGATCCACTCGCCAGCCAGCGCCGGGGTGGAAATGCCTGCCAGCGTCAATTCCCAGATGCGCAAGCCGGTGGACAGTTCATAAGCTGCCATGCGACCGCCCTGCCCCAGCGCGAAGACCTGGCCGTTATTCACGATCGGGTCTGCATCCACGTCTGTCAGCGAGCCGACTTCAGTCGAAATCGAGGTGCGCGCGAGCGCGTCAGACCATAGCACGCGGCCGTTCTCGAAACGGTAAGCTACCACTTCGCCGCTGGAATAGCCTGCGATCACCGAGCCCTGTCCCGCAGCGGGTGCCGCCACGCCAAACACGCCCTGCTGGCCAGCGGCAGCAGCATCCTGCCATACTGGTTCGCCATCGGAGACGTTGAGCGCGTGGATCTGGTTGTCCTGCGTCATCACATAGACGGCGTTGAAAGCCACGGTGGGCGAGCCGCGCAGCGGGCCTGCCGGGCGCTTGCGCCACAGTTCCGCGCCAGTTTCTGCATCGAGCGCGAACACGTCACCCGTGCCGCTGGTGGCATAGACCTTACCACTGGCGTAACTGGCGCCGCCGCCGAAAGTGGCGTCTCGCAAGTCACCCGACACCTGGATGCGGTGCGTCCAGAGGCTGCGGCCGGTGTCTGCATCGAATGCGTGGATCATGCCCGAGGTATCGACCGCGAACAGCTTGCCGCCACCCACAACAGGCGCTGCGGCGAGGCGGCGGGTGTTGGTGGTGCCATCAATGTTTGCAGTCCAGGCGCGCGTCGGCACATCAGCCAGCGCGACATGGCCGGAGACCTTGGATGCATTGCGGCCACCCTGCGGCCAATCAGCATTGTTTTCTGCCGTCGGCAGCACCACGGCGACATTGGCCAGCACGGGGTCCGCCACGATGTCCGTCGCAATGCGCGACAGGATGGGGGTGCGGCTGCCAATCGTGGGCGTATTGGGCCTGTCACCCTTGCCACCACCCAGAGAGCTGCAAGCTGCGAGGGTCAGCGCCGCGAGCCCGGCCACGGCCATACCGGCATAACGATTGGCCTTGGTTTTGATGGTCATGCGTTCTTCCTGCCTCATTCTGCAGCTTCCTTGCCAGCATCACCGCCCTCGGCGCCCTCGCTGCGAAGCTGCGTATCATTGATCGTGTCAAAGCCATACCGACCTGCCAGCTGGCGCACACGCGCCTTCACCGTATCCGGCACATCGTCCGAATCCGCCATGGCAATGGCCAGCGCACCGGCTTTATCGACATTGTCCATTTCGAGATGGGCATGAAACACAAGTTCACCCGCGCTGCCAAACCACGGATTGCCATCCACCGCCAAGGGCCCAAGGCGGGTAACCACCTCTGCCGGAGCCATGTTATCAAAATTGGCGTAGAACATGCGCACCAGCGCGGCATCGCGCATCGGTTGCGGTGCACCTTCGATAGCGGCTACTTCCTCATACAGCGTTACCGCGTCATCCGTGCGGCCCTGTTCAAGCGCGATTACCGCGCGATAAAGCTTGGCTGAAGCAAGCGCGGCGGGGCTGACCGTGCCATCGACCAGCGCCAGTTCCTGATCCGCTGCATCAAGGTTGCCCGCGTCATATTCATCCATCGCAAGGATGATCGCTTCGGACTGGGCCTCAAGCGCGGCTTCCTGACGGGCATCCCACCACAGCCATCCACCGAAGGCCGCCAGCGCCAGCGCCAGCACGATGCCAACGGGAATGCCATATTTGCGAGCCGCATCGGACACTTCATCCGTACGGACGGCCTCGTCCACTTCGCGCATGAGCATTTCCTGCTCAAGGTCGCGCTTCTTTTCGGGCTTTCCGCCCTGCTTGGGATCCTGGGGTGTTGTTGCCACGGTCTTCTTGACAGTTAATAATGCACTAGGCCGCGCTGTTAGGGCCTGGGGCGCTGCAATTCAATTGCGGAATCGAGCCTGTCCCCCAGCGGGTGAACCGCAGATGAAGCGCTTTACACTGTGCAGGCGAGCTCAACCCGTCCGGCCCCGTCCCATCAGGCCCCAGTAAAGCGCGCGATACTGATCCGTCATTGCCATGGCATCATATTGCGCACGGGCCTTGTCGCGGTTGGCCTTGCCGATCCGCTTGCGATCATCGGGCTTGCCGCTGAGCTGCCACAGCGCGTCACCAATCGCGGCATCGTCTCCCGCATCGGTGAGCCAGGGGCCGTTGTCGGTGGAGAGTATCTCGCCGATGTCGCCCACGCGAGGAGCAACCACCGGAAGGCCTGCCGCCATCGCTTCCACCACCGAGATAGGGAATTGTTCGGAATGCGATGACAGGGCGAAGATATCGAACAGGCCCATTACCTTTTCCGGCTGGTCCACGAAGCCAGGAAAATGCACCTTGTGCTCCACCCGTTCATCGATCGCGAGCTGTTCCAGCCGGGCGCGTTCAGGCCCCTCGCCGACGATCACCAGCTGCCAGTCATCGGGCATGCCGACCATCGCCTTGACCAGCACTCCAAGGTTCTTCACCTCACGCAAGCCCGCCAGCGTGCCGATCCAGAATTCGTCCTTGCGCTTGATCAGGCCGGGCAGCACATCGCGCTTTGCAGGTGCAGAAAAGCTGTGCGTATCGATGCCATTGGCAATGCGGCGCACCCGAGCGCGCGGCTGGCCCCATGTGTCGAGCGCGATGTTCTCCAGATTCTTCGAGGGCACCACCAGCGCAGCCGTACGGCCCAGCGCGATGCGACGATACCAGTTGCGGCGCGTTTTCAGCCGCTTGGCCTCATCTTCGTTAAAGCCGTCCTCGTGATGCACCAGCAGCGGCAACTTGAAGATGTCGGCAAACAGCGTGTGCGCCATCACCGCGTCAATCGCGCCCCAGTTGTAAGTGCAGATGAGGTCGTAACCTGCCATCGCCGCTGCGATGCCCTTCAACCGGCCCGGCGTGGGCTTGCCGGTGAGCGAGGGGAACCTTGGCCATGTGACCTTCACCTTGCTCGAAATCAGCCGGGCAGCACCTCGTTTTTCCAAGTCTCCCGAAACAATGGCGTGCTCAGCATCCTTGCCCCATGCATTCATCAAGCGGACGTTGCGCACTTCCTTGCCGCCAGCATCGAAAGTGGAATGCAGGTGCAGGATGCGCGGAATCGACTTACTCATCGGACACACTCCAGCAGGCGGGCGATCGCGGCAAGCGCATCTTCCTCGTCCAGCGTGGGCACATGGCCGGTGCGCGCGATGCTCACCGCCTCACAATCAGGAATCCTTTCGCACATTGCCACCAGCGTATCCGTGGCCAGAATATCGGACAATTCGCCGCGGATCACCAGCTTGGGCACCGGCGGTAGGGCGTTGAAGGCAGGCCACAGGTCAGGCAGCGGAGCATCCTTGCCAGCCCCATCGATCGGGTCTGCTATGCGCATGTCGTAATCATAGACGATGCGCCCACTGTTGCTCACGACCATCAGCCGCTTGGTGAGGCGCAGCCATTCCGAGATGGTGAAATCGGGATACACGTCGCCGGTGTTCTCGCGCATGTTGCGCGCGGCGTGCATCCAGGTGGGAAAGCTGCGCCCGTGGCCGACATACTCTGCGATCCTGTCGAGCCCCGCCTTGTCGATCACCGGGCCGATATCGTTAAACACCAGCCCTGCCAGACGCTGCGGATGCTGCGCCCCCATCATGGCGAACAATATGCCGCCCAGCGAAGTGCCCACGCCAATGACCTTGCCCACGCTGACCTGATCGAAAAAGGCATCGAGGTCCTGCAGATAGGTTGCAGGAACATAGCTGGCGCTGTCCTTGGCATATTCGCTCTCGCCGCGGCCGCGCAGATCCACGCAGATTATCCGGCGCGTACCGGCAAACCGCTCTGCCACAGGCTCGAAATCGCGGGCATTGCGGGTAAGGCCAGGGATGCACAGCAAGGGCGTGGCTGCGGGATCGCCGGGATAGTCACGATAATGCAGCTTGAGGCCATCTGTGGTTTCCCACGTGCCATCATGCCATGCCTGATCGCTCATTGCGGTAGCTGCGTCCCTGCCGTTCGACCTGCGCCCCTAATGACAGATGCTCCCCGAACCGCAAGCCAAGCTTCATCTATTCACCACCAGCCAGCGCGCAAACCCGTGGCAATCTGCCAATGGCGCGTTAACTACGCGCCATATAGAGTGACCCCGCCGCACTGCAGAGCTGGCAAAATCGCATCCGAGAGGACGTTGCAATTGCAACCTGTCATGGAAAAAGGCTGCCGCCTCTCCTAAGTACTTGTCACAAAGCGTTACGAGAAAGGTTGGTTCAGGTTGGCCGATACGGAAGAACTGGTCTCGTTCGAACCCGCGACAGGGCAGGAACTGTGGCGCGGCAAATATGGAAACGTGGACGCGATTGTTGCCCGCGCCCGCCGCGCATGGCCCGAATGGGCCGCCATGCCGCTCGCCAATCGCATAGAGCTGGTGCGCCGCTTCGCCAATGAGGTTCGCAAGGAGCAGGAATCCTTTGCTGAGCTGATCGCGCGCGAGACGGGCAAGCCCTTGTGGGAAGCTCGGACCGAGGTTGAGGCGGTGATCGCCAAGGTCGAGATATCGATCCGTGCCTATGCCGAACGCACTGGCCAGAAGAAGCTGGACAGCGGCCTGAAAGGCACCGCCGCCGTGCGCCACAAGCCGCATGGCGTGATGGCGGTACTTGGCCCCTACAATTTCCCGGCTCACCTGCCCAACGGCCATATCATCCCCGCATTGATCGCCGGCAATGCCGTGATCCTGAAGCCGAGCGAGAAGACGCCTGCGGTGGGCGAGCGACTGCTGCTCTACATGAACCGCGCCGGCATCCCTGCCGCGCTGGTGCAACTGCTGGTCGGCGGCCCGGAGGAAGGCAAGGCTCTGGTCGCGCATCGCGATGTCGATGGCGTGCTGTTCACCGGTTCCGCGCAGGTCGGCATCGCCATCAACAAGAAGCTGGCAACCGATCCCGGCAAGATCGTGGCGCTCGAAATGGGCGGCAACAACCCGCTGGTGGTGTGGGACACGCCCAAGCTCAGCGATGTGGCCGCACTGGTGGTGCAATCGGCTTTCACCACTGCTGGCCAGCGGTGCACTGCTGCACGCCGCCTGATCGTGAAGGCGGACATTTACGATGACGTGATGGGTGAAGTGAAACGACTGACCGAGCGCATCATCATCGGCGGGCCGTTCGACGATCCGCAGCCCTTCATGGGCCCGGTGATTGACAACCGCACGGCAGACCAGCTGGTAGAGAGCTTCCTGTACCTGCTCTCCAACCGCGGCAAGGCGATCGCGCACATGCGCCGACCAGACGAAAACCTGCCCTTTGTCACGCCCGGCATCATCGATATCACCGGCATGGCCGAAAAGCCCGACGTGGAACTGTTCGGACCGATACTGCAGGTTATCAAGGTGGACGAATTCGACCAGGCGATTGCCGAGGCGAACGACACCCGCTTTGGCCTGTCAGCATCGCTGGTTGGCGGAAGTCCGCAGGATTACAATCGCTTCTGGGCCAATATCCGCGCCGGTATTGTCAACTGGAACAGGCCGACCAACGGCGCCTCTTCCGCGGCGCCATTCGGCGGCGTGGGCTATTCGGGCAACCACCGCCCGGCAGCATACTATGCCGCAGACTATTGCGCCTATCCGGTAACAAGCACTGAGATGGAACAGCCGCGCGCCAGCGTTGGAGTGGGCTTCAAGGGGTAAGGCAAGGCTGGCAGCGATCAGCTGCCGGTGGTCACCAGGTCGACCGTTGTCATGCCATCGTCCTGCGTGCGAGCGAAGACCATGAAGCTGCGGCCTCCCTGGGTGCCGCCGAGCACGTCCTCGCCATCCTGCAACACGCGCTGCATGGCAAAGCCGTTACTGGCTCCGCGCGTGAAATAGAAATCCATCACATCACCCAGCGCCACGGGGGTGGCGAAGTTCACCACGCGCAAGTGGCAGCCGTTGGTATCCGTGCCCGCCGCTTCCTGCACTACCCCGCGCGGATAGACGGGGAACGCCTCGGGCATGCGCGCTGCCCATATGGCCGAGAATTCAGCTACGGACGCGCAATCGCGATTGTCGTCGCCAGCCGAGGCTGCCCGCGCCGCGACGCTTAGCCGTGCGCTTTCGGGAAGTTTTCCATCGACCCGCTCGGGCTGCGGCGCGCGGCGCATGGCAATAATCCCGCCGATCAGCTCCAGCGCCTCGCCCCGCGCAGCGCGGGCAGCGTCAGTCCCGCGATCGGGCAGAGGTACAGACCCGTCCTCCGGCCCCAGGCTGATCGGACGGTTCGCAGTGTTGCGGTTGACCATGTCAGGATCGACAAGGATCTGCTCGGAAAGTGCCGGATCCATCAGCGGATCGCCGATATGCTGCACCAGCGGTGCGGAGTCGCCATCGTCCTGCCCGCATGCGGCAAGCAGCAGCATCGGCGCACTGCAAAGCAGCAGGCGCAAAGGCGGGAGGGGTTGCGCACAATCATGGCACAGGCATAGCTGCAAATTGCCAATAGCCGCTTAATGGGTCGCAACTTGCCGAACAGACCTAAAAACAAGGCGCTTGCCCAGTGTTAACCGGACAAGCGCCTTGGCGCGACCCGCGCAAATACGACCCGAGGGCTCACGCAGGTTGGCATCGGTCTAGCAAGGGGGACCGAGCCAAAACTTTGGGGCGGATGGCGAGAGGGAGGGGAGAATTGCCATCCGCAAGATGGTTAATAGCGGACCCTAGCTTAACGGTGCGCAACGAAGCTGTAAGGTTTGCGGAAATCTCATCCAGCAAGTAACTCGTGCAGCAATGGGGGATCAGAACACCAACAGCACCACGCCGCGACATGCCCTTGCTTATGCACTGGGCGCACATGCCATTTGGGGTTCGATGCCGCTCTACCTGATGCTGGTGCAGACAGTACCGGCGATGGAGTTCGTGGCATGGCGGCTGGTCTTTACCCTGCCCCTGTGCCTTGCGATTCTCGCCATCCGCTCTGGTTTTGAAGAGCTTAAGACCGTGCTCTCAAACCGCCGTACCGTGATGACGCTGATCGGCAGTTCGACGATCATCGCGTTCAACTGGTTCCTCTATGTCTTCTCGATCCAGTCCGGGAACGTCTATGCTGCAAGCCTAGGCTACTACATCCTGCCGCTAGTGATGATGCTGCTCGGCCTCGTCTTCCTTGGCGAAAAACTGACCCGGCTGCAGTGGTGTGCCGTGGCGCTGGCGGGTGCTGGCGTGGCCGCTCTGGCCGCTGGTGCGCTCACCACCCTGTGGCTCAGCCTGGCGATGGCGATATCCTTCGGCACATATGGTCTCTTAAGGAAAACGGTCGCCGCAGGCCCGCTGGCCGGGCTGACAGTGGAAGCGATGTTCCTGATGCCCGTAGCGATTGCGGCGGTCGGCTGGTTCTGGGTACAGCCTGAAGGCACTGCGATGGCGCAAGGCACGGTAACGGCGCTGGCGATCGCCGGAAGCGGCGCGATGACAGCCATTCCCCTGCTGATGTTCGCCACGGCGGCGCGCGCGATGCCCTACACCGTGATCGGCTTCCTGCAGTTTATAAGCCCCACGATCGTGTTCCTGATGGGCCTGTTCCTGTTCCACGAGGAGTTGAAGCCAGCACAGCTGGCCTGCTTCGTGGCGATCTGGGTTGCTGCCGCGCTGTTCACCTATGGACTGTTCAAGGGCGGCAAGCCTGCCCCGGCAGACGAGGTATCCTCTCGCGGCGCAGGTGATTAACCAGCAAACTTCCAGCGCAAGCTTTCGCTGGCATGGAACGGAACCAGGGTGGCGGCCCCGGCATCGATAGTGGCAGGCACTTCGTGCTCCACCCGCTCCAGCGTCACCTTCTCCTCGTTCACCGGCAAGCGATAGAAGGCCGGGCCATTGCGCGAGGCGAAATCCTCGAAAAAGCCGATCGCGCCCTCTTCCTCAAACACGGTGAGGTAGCTTTCGAGCGCATAAGGCGCATTGAAAATGCCCGCACAGCCGCAAGCGCTTTCCTTGGCTTCGCGCGCATGGGGCGCGCTGTCCGTGCCAAGGAAGAACTTCGGGCTGCCCGCCGTTGCGGCACGGCGAAGCGCCAACCGGTGCTTCTCGCGCTTGGCGACAGGCAGGCAATAGGCGTGCGGCCGCATCCCGCCCACCAGCAAGGCATTGCGGTTGATGTGCAGGTGCTGCGGGGTGATGGTGGCAGCGATATTGTCCCCGCTCTCGTCCACGAAGGCCACCGCTTCTGCCGTGGTGATATGTTCGAAGATTACCCGCAGCTGCGGCACATCCTTCAACAGCGGGGTCATGACCCGGTCGATAAACACCTTCTCACGGTCGAAAATGTCGATATCAGCGCTGGTCACCTCGCCGTGCACGCAAAGCGGTATGCCTGCCTCGGCCATGGCTTCAAGACAGCTGCGGATATTGGCGATATCGGTCACTCCGCTATCCGAATTGGTGGTGGCGCCAGCGGGATAGAGCTTGGCGGCGGTGAACACGCCTTCGGCATGGCCGTGCACAAGCTCTGCCGGATCGGAATTGTCGGTCAGGTAAGCTGTCATCAGCGGGGTAAAGTCCATCCCCTCGGGCACGGCAGCAAGGATCCGCTCGCGATATGCCCTTGCGGCGTCCACGGTTGTGACCGGCGGCGTAAGGTTGGGCATGACGATGGCCCGCGCAAACTGCCTCGCGGTGTTTCCGACAACGCCCCGCAACATGTCCCCGTCACGCAGGTGCACATGCCAGTCATCCGGCTTGCGAATGGTGATGGTGCTGGCCGAAGTCATCGCAAAATCCCGTGTTGCTGGAAGCTGCGTGCCCCATGGCACAGCCTGCGTGCCTTTTACAGCCCCCGCAGGCCAGCAAATCGCATGATCATGCCGCTTGATTTCGCTCCGCGAGGTGTCACTTAAGGTGCATGAGCCACCCGCTTCTCAACCGCGCCGTCGTCACCGTCGCTCCCGCTGATCCGGCAGAGGATGCCGTGGCTTTCGTGCAGGGCCTCGTCACCAATGACGTGACCAGGGCAACCACGCAAAAGCCGGTCTATGCCGCGCTGCTGACCGCGCAAGGCAAGATGCAGTTCGATTTCCTCGTCTGGGCGCACCAGTTCGAGCTTGGTCCCGGCCTGCTGCTGGATTGCGAGAAGGCACTGGCGGACGAGCTCGTACAGCGCCTGTCGCTCTATCGCCTGCGCCGCAAGATCGAGATCGCGGTGGACCCGCAGAAATGCAGCGTATGGGCTCCGCCCGGATCAGAAGAGGAAGAAGCCAAGGGCAATGACCCGCGCTTGCCGGTGCTTGGCTTCCGTTCGATCCTCAACTCGCCCTGCAACAAGGAAGGGGTGGACCAGAAATACCTCGCCCACCGCCTGGCGCATGGCGTTGCCGAAGGACGTAGCGAACTGGGAGACCTACTGTGGCTTGAAGCCAATGCCGGGGACCTCAACGGCGTGAGTTTCGAGAAAGGCTGCTACATCGGACAGGAAAACACCGCGCGCATGAACTGGCGCAGCAAGGTGAACCGCCGTGTGATGGTGGTGCCGATGGAAATGTCAGACCCCAAGCGGCGCAAGGCGATCTACCGCAATATCGGCTTGGCTGTGGACCATCTCCGCGTAGAGGATATACCTAGCGGGCTGGTGCCGGAATGGATGAAGCTGGGCGAAGCGAGCAAGCAATAGCGGCAAGCTAGCCGGAAATATCGCCTGCTTTCACGTAGCTGGCAGTCATCATCTCTGTTGCGCGGTCGCGCACGGTGGAGCGCTTGACGCCAAGCGAACCGGCCAGCGCTTCGCCAATCAGCGCGTCACCCAGTGCCATCAGCACGAGCGCCAGGGTGGTCTCATGCATGGTCCGCTCGGCACCGGGCTTGATCTCCATCGGATGCAGCTCATCCACCAGTTCCTGGATCGTCTCCACGATCGGGTCGAGCGCATCCTCGTTCCCGGACAGCAACATCCAGCTGGCCAGTGGCCCACCTCCTTCGCTGGCAAAGGCATCGAAGGTCAGGTTGACCACGTCGCGCGAGGTCGCCTTGCCGCTGCGAGTTGCGCGCACAGCTTCGCCGATGGCCTCACAGACAGTGCGTGCAAGATCGGTAGCCAGCGCCTTTTGCAGCCCTGCTGCTGAGCCAAAATGATGGAGCAGGTTTGCATGGGTGCGGTTGATGCGCGTGGCCACCGCTTTCAGCGTCAACGCCTGCGGCCCGGCCTCGATCAGCAATTCACGCGCAGCACAAAGCGCTGCAGCTCGGCTTATCTCTGGCGGCAACCTCTTGCGGTCCCTGTATGGCATGCGCCCCTTCTCCGGCTGAAATGACGAAACCTACCGCTATTCCAGTCTGTTAGATGGCCCTGCCACGGCAGGCAAGCTGCTTTACCCGATCAGGCAGGCTTGCGATTGTCGCACATGGCAGGCGATTGTGCCGCATCACCACCAGAATCGCCACCCAGCGTCAGCGCATAGCGGCGCGCCAGCACCATCTGCCCGCCGCGGCCCAGCGCATGGGTCGGCTGCACCTCCCCAATGGAGCGGAAACCCGCCTTCCTGAGCACCGCGCCGCTTGCCGGGTTGTCGATATAGTGGCCTGCCTGGAGCGTCCTCACGCCCAGCGATGCAGCGATCTGCAGCAGGCCCTGCAACGCTTCGCAGGCGTAACCCTTGCCGCGATAGCCGCGGGCTATCCAGTAGCCGACCTCGGGCACGTCCTCGCTGCAATCCATGCCGATCGTTCCGATCACCGGCGCGCCATCAACACCGGGCAGCGTTATCACCAGACGGATATCCAACGGATCGCGCTCTTGGCTGCAGAAGGCCTGTGCGTCAGCCGCGTGGTAGGGCCAAGGGGCTTTCGCCAGCATGCGCACCACACCCACGTCATTGATGCCGCGATAGATCTCGCGCCAGTCTTCGGGGAAGGTTGGCCTGAGAAACAGGCGCTGAGTACGCATGAACATTGCACTTCTCCTCCATGCCCCTTCGCCGGACCTCCTAAGCGCGGTGAGTGACGGTGATATGTCGAAGGAGAATAAAAAAAGGAGACGGGTGGGCCCCATCTCCTTCAACTGGCGGGATTTCTTACGAAGATCCCTGGGGCCACCCGGTGGATGACCCCTTTATCGGATCATCCGTTTATTCGGCTGCTTGCGCCATCGCGTCTACCGACACGTACTTGCGACCGAGCTTGCCATCATGGAAACGCACGCGGCCGGCTTCGAGCGCAAACAGGGTGTGGTCCTTGCCCATGCCAACATTGGCACCCGGGTAGAACTTCGTCCCGCGCTGACGCACGATAATGTTGCCGCCGATCACTTCCTGACCGCCGAACTTCTTCACACCGAGGCGACGGCCCGCTGAGTCGCGACCGTTACGTGACGAACCGCCAGCTTTCTTATGTGCCATCTCGTCTTACTCCGTATCCATCCAACCGGCCGCAGCCGGCAGTTAATCCTTAGTCGGCCTTCTTGGCAGCGGGCTTCTTGGCCGCCGCCTTCTTGGCGGCAGGCTTCTTCGCAGCGGGCTTTGCAGCACCAGCAGCTTCCTTCACGGGAGCGGCCTTCTTCGCAGCAGGCTTCTTGCCTTCACCAACGCCAGTGATGCGCAGCAGAGTCATCTGCTGGCGGTGGCCAGCCTTGCGGCGATAATTGTGGCGACGACGCTTCT
>CAZYAL010000002.1:57018-129478 GCA_964645635.1 uncultured Sphingomonadaceae bacterium
GTCATCTGCTGGCGGTGGCCAGCCTTGCGGCGATAATTGTGGCGACGACGCTTCTTGAAGACGGTGACCTTCTCGCTCTTCGCCTGGGCGATGATTTCAGCCGAGACGCTGACCTTGGAAGCATCAGCGAGATCCCCGCCTTCGCCTGCCAGCAGGACATCACCCAACACGATTGTTTCACCGGCTTCACCAGCCAGCTTCTCAACCGCGATCTTGTCTCCTTCGGCGACGCGATACTGCTTGCCGCCCGTGCGCACTACTGCGAACATGGTGCTCTACTTTCGTTTCGTATGGTGTCGTTGCGGCCGGACGAAAGCCCGTGGCAATGACAAAAAAGGCGCCCACAAGGGCACCGCCAAGTGGGGCGCCCGATAAGGCAGGTGGCGCCCTGTGTCAACAAGTTGCGCTGCCTTTTGACGCCGAACATCGCGAAAAACTGCGACTGGAAAGACTTGGGTGCCCTCGCTAAGGCAATTGGCGATGAAATTGAACCTTTTCCCTTGCCTCGCAACCGCCAGCACACTGTTGCTGGTAGGCTGCGCGGCTCCCGACGGTTACCCTTCGCTCGCGATCCGCGATTCGGAGCGGATGAGCGGCAACTTCCAGACCCCGCCCTCGCCCATCTTCACGCCCACTGCACCTACTCCTGCAACGATCGCGGAACTTGGCACGTTAGCCGAATCGGCCCACGCTGCGCACACTCGCTTCCTCGCCCAAGTGGCTGAGACTCGGGTGTCAGTGATCGATGCGGTTGGTGAGGAAAGCGGTTCGCTCAGCTGGTCAGCCGCGCAAGTGGCTATCGCGCGGCTCGAATCGACCCGCGCAGATGCGCTGGTTGCACTGGCAGATATCGATAGGCTTTACGTGACGGCCGCACTTGATGGCAATGAGCTGTTGCAGCTGGAAGTAACGCGCGGTGACATCAGCGCGCTGGTAGACGAGCAAAACCGCCTGCTGTCAGACCTTTTCGCTGCACTCGGAAACTGACTGCCTACACTTGGCAAACAACCAAAGAAAACGCGGGACCGGCTGGAGACCGATCCCGCGTTATACAAGGCATAATGCCCGGACCGTTTAGTCGCGTGATGACATGCGGTCAGCGAACAATGGCGGCAATGGTCACGACCGCCAAGCCCCAGACGACAAACAGTACTGGGAGGATCAGAACCTGTACTGTTGCAGCGCCTGCAGTGTTATGCCCCGTAAGGTGCGGATCCCGTCCTGCTGGAAGCGCGCCGTGCTCTTCGCCTTGACACGAGCTTCCGGGGCAAGCTTCGTCCACACCTTCGGCAGGGCGAAACCTGCGATGACGATCAAGACGAACATTGCCATGGGCAGGATAAGACCGGGTGTGGCAAATGCCATTCCGGTAATTGCAAGAAAGGCCAGATAGCAGCCGACAACCGTCATGTAGATGCTGCGTGGCATCTCGAAACTGCGATCCACGACATGCGACTCACTTGCCACGGGGGTCGTGCCTTGCTGCGCGGCGCGCTGGGGATTCGCTTCACGGTTGAGTTTCTGAGCCACTGTTCCGCCCTTCCAAACTAGTGAGGGCGACTTTGCGGCGATTCGCAGCGCCGAACCTTGATGCAGGTCAAACTGGACGGAAGTGGGGTATCAGGCCCGGCGGCCTCATTCACGCCCAGCGAGCAAGATCGGAATGGTCACGTTCGCGCGGTTCGATCCAGTGCCAGCCATCTGCGCGCTTTTCGCGTTTCCAGAACCAGCTGTCTGACTTGAGGTGATCCATGGTGAAATCCACTGCCTCGATCGCCTCGCGCCGGTGACGGGCCGCTGCTGAAACCAGCACGATGGGCTCGCCCACGTGCATCACTCCACTGCGGTGAACCAACAGCAGGCCCATCAGGTCAAAGCGTTCGATGGCGCGGTCAGCCAGCTGCTCCATGCCGGTGAGCGTCATCTTCTCGTAGTGGATCAGCTCCAGCGCCTCCACAGCGTCGTCGCCGCGCACCTCGCCCACGAAGGTACACACGCCGCCAAGTCCGGGGTGCCCAGTGGTGAAGGGCCCTACGAATTGCCCTGGATTGAAGGGCGCCGTCAGCAGGCGAACGTCGCGGGCCAAGCTACCCCCCGCTGACGGGCGGCAACAGTGCCACCTCGTCACCTGACACTGCATTCAGTGAAGCCTTCTCCGCCAGAAGAACGCCATTCACGGCAATGCGGGTGCGATCCTTTTGCACGGCCTCGCTAACCGGGCCTTGCACCTCATCGATCAGGCCTTGCCAGTCGAGCGGGGCTGCAACCTCGCGTTCGCCCGTTCCAGCGAGATCACCCAGCTTGCCGAGAAAAACCAGCTTCACCGTCATATCAGCCGCCCGTTACAGACATGTGCCGCGGCTGCGCTGGTGCCGTACCCTCGGCGATTTCAAAATGGTGCCGCTCGGGCTTGATGCGCATGGCTTCCTCAAGCGCAGCCGCGACATTCGCGTCCGGATTGTCCGAACGCAGTGCGCTGCGTAGGTCGACCATCTCTGAACCGCCGAGGCAAGCATAGAGCTGGCCCGTCGCGGTTACGCGAATGCGGTTGCAACTGGCACAGAAATTGTTGGTGAGCGGGGTGATGAAACCCAGCCTGCCTCCACCCGTTTCGCGGACCGTGACATAGCGCGACGGACCGCCTGTGCGGTAATCGCTCTCTTCCAGCGTCCACTTTTCTGCCAGCCGATCCTGAATAGCAGTGAGTGGCAGGTAATGATCCACCCGCTTGCCATCCACCTCGCCCAGCGGCATCACCTCGATCAGCGTCAGGTCATGCCCGTTGGCGTGCGCCCATTCGACGAGGTAGGGAATCTCCTCCTCATTCAGGCCTTTCAGCGCCACGGTGTTGATCTTGACCTTGATCCCCGCTTCCTTGGCAGCGGCGATGCCTTGCAGCACCTGCGCCAACCTGTCGCGGCGGGAAAGTTGCTGGAACAGCTCACCATCCATCGTGTCGAGGCTAACGTTTATGCGCCTCACACCGGCAGCGGCAAGGTCATCAGCATGGCTGGCAAGCTGCGTGCCGTTGGTGGTGAGCGTCAACTCCTCCAGCCCGTCCCCCAGCTTGTGACCCAGCGCCTGCACCAGTTCGATCACATCACGCCGCACAAGAGGCTCCCCGCCCGTCAGGCGGATCTTGGTGATGCCGCGTTCGATAAAGGCAAGGCCCAGCTTGTGCAGTTCCTCAAGGCTCAGCACCTCCTTCTTGGGAAGGAAGGCCATCATTTCCGGCATGCAATATGTGCAGCGCAAATCGCACCGGTCCGTTACCGAGAGGCGCAGATAGGAGATGCGGCGGTTGAACGCGTCGACAAGAGGGGTGGAACAGGACATGCGTAGCCTATTTAATCCCTTTCTTGCGGGTTTGCACCTACAGAGAGGATTTGCCCCGTTATACCCGGCGCATCACGCAGATAATCGGCAATCTCGGCCTGTTCATCGGCAGTCCCTCCAGCCACCGCGTTGACGCGCCTGGGTGCCGCTTCGCGCGCGAGATCCTGCACTGCTGCAAGGCGCCATGCGTTGTGATCATCGTCTGCTTCGGGAAGGAACAGGATCACGCCATCCAGCGATTGAGGAAGGTCCCCGACTCTCACCCAGAACTCCGAATCCGGGTCGAGCGCGCCGCGAACCTGCGGCAGGATAGTCTCGTGGAAATGGCTGGCAGCATCGATTGGCGAGGACGGCCAGTCCATGCCGGTAAAATCGATCTCCACCATCAGCGGCGTTCGCGCACCAGCGTGATGCCGATCTTCTCGTCCGCTTCGGACAGCGCCAGCTTGACGATCTTCACGCTCACCTGTTCGACCCGGTCATCCTGCAGCAACAGTGTTTCGCACACGTGGTCCGCCACCGCCTCGATAAGCTGGTAGTGCGTATCGCCAAGGCTTTCCGAGCAAGCAAACTTGAGGTCCATGTAGTTCTTGGATGCATCCAGCGGCGTATCAGGATCATAGTGATCTTCCACGCGCAGCTTGACCTGCACCGTAAACTGGAGCGGCTGCGGCTGGCCTGTTTCTTCGGAATAGATACCGGTGTGGATATCATGCACGAAGTCGGCGAGTTCGAGGATAAGGCTGTCTGCCATGGGCGCGCAGATGGCAAAGCGGGGCGCAATTGGCAAGCGTCCTGATTCAGATGCCCTGATGGCGGTGTTGACGAGCGTGCGGGATTATGACCTCATCACGCGAGCAAGACTGTTGTAGGAGGACCCGAAATGGCAAGTGCACCTGCAGAAACGAGGCCGGGTGATGAACCGGCCCCCAAGTGGATCGGCTGGCTGTGCAATTTCGTGCTGGGTGGCGCAATCCTGATCGTAGTGATGGCACTGGGTGCGCTTACCCTCGCCCGCTATGACATCATCGACAAGCTACCGGGGTTCATAGCCTTCATGCAGATGCTGCAACCTTCCGCAGTGATCTCCCTGCTCGCCTTCCTTGCCCTGATGATGACGATCTGGCGCAAGGTGAAGGGACGCTGGAAAGCAGGCGTGGCGCTTGCCCTGTCGCTGGGCATGTTGCTGGTGATGTACACGCAGGTGATGATGCCTGCCAGCAGCGTTCCTCCCATCCACGATATCACCACAGACATGGATGACCCGCCTCAGTTCGTGACCAAGAACCGCCCCGAAACCAGCACCGGCCCCTTCAGCATGGAGGAATGGCGCGCCTTCCACTCGCAGGCCTATGCTGACATCCAGCCCATCGTGATAGACAAGGATCCGGCGCAAGTTCTGGGTGATGCGCGCGCGCTGATGGAAGAACGCGGCTGGGATGTAAACCATGTAGATGCCGCGGCAGGCCATGTCGAAGGCACCGCCTATGCCGGATACCTCAAGTTCCGCGATGATGTGGTGGTGGAAGTCACCCCCGTGGCTGACGGATCAAGCCGGGTGGACATGCGCTCCGTCAGCCAGGTGGGCGTGAGCGACCTTGGTTACAACGCCGCGCGCATCAAGGCCTTCCTGACGGACCTTCAAGCGATGTAATGGTTGGCTGACCGCTTGTGCGTGTTCAGTCGTTCCGCCAGCGTGCAAAGATGGCCGTGGGCAGCAAGCGCCCCTTACCGTCATGGCCGCCCTCTCCCTCTTCGCGCACGGCCAGTTCTCCATGCTCCACCGTGCCAGGGAGCCCGGTAAACACCTCTGCCATCAGCCCGCCGATAGCGAGCGAGGACATGCGCACGGCATAGACGGTAAGGAAGCAGAAGCGGCTGTCCGCGTCGAGCAGCTGGCGGCAATCGCTCACAAGGCCAGGAAGGCTCTCTTCGAGCATCCAGCGCTCGTTCTTAGGTCCGCGCCCAAACTTGGGCGGATCGAGGATGATCCCGTCATAGCGCTTCTCGCGCCGCACCTCCCGCGCGGTGAACTTGCTGGCATCGTCTATCATCCAGCGGATCGGGCGATCCTCCATGCCGGACAGCGCCGCATTCTCCCGCGCCTGAGCCACGGACTTCTTGCTGGCATCAACATGGGTAACGGGGCCGCACTGGCTCAGCGACAGCGAACCCACGCCAGTATAGCCGAACAGGTTCATAGTCTGCGCGTCAGGCTTGCCCGCCAGCATCGCCCGCATCCAGTCCCACACCGGTGCCATGTCCGGGAAGAAACCGAGGTGGCGGAAGGGCGTGCATTGCGCCGCGAACTTCACGTCCCTCCATGCGAGCGGCCAGCCTTCCTGCGGCACTTGCGCGTTAAACTGCCAACGCCCACCGCCGTCCTCGTCCGAACCTGGCACGAATTCGGCATGTGCATCCCAATCAGAAAGGCGCGGTGCCCACATGGCTTGCGGTTCAGGCCGGATGAAGCGGAACGGGCCATAGCGTTCGAGCTTGCGCCCGTGCCCGCTATCCACCAGCCCGTAATCCGGCCAGGCAGCGCCTTCCATGACGATGGGGTTGGCGGCGAGCTCTGCCATCAGGCGCTCTCGGTCGCGCGCTCCGCCACGAATTGGGCCACGGCGTCATAGTCACCCGGCAATTCGACCAGCGCTTCCTGCCGCTCAAACAGGTCCCCCACTCGCGCAGGAAGGCCGGGCCGCGAACCGGTGGCGCGTTCCACCGCGTCAGGGAACTTGGCCGGATGCGCGGTTGCCAGCGTCACCACGGGGACGGACGGATCGATGCCCGCCTCGCGCGCCGCATGCAGACCGATCGCGGTGTGCGGATCGATCGTTTCGCCGCATTTGCCATAGGCCCATGCCATCGCCCGCGTCATTGCATCGGCATCGGTGCGGCACGAGGTGAACAGCGCCGCTGCGCCTTCGCGCTGGGCGTTGGTTAGCTGCATCGCTTTGTTGGCTTCAAAGCCGCGCATCTGTTCAGCCAGGGCCGCGCCATCACGGCCACCGCAATCGAACAGCAGGCGTTCGAAATTGCTCGACACCTGGATATCCATGCTCGGTGCGGCGGTGGGCGTCACAGTCCCGGCGGAATAGTCGCCGGTGGACAAGGCGCGGTGGAGGATGTCATTCACATTGGTGGCTACGATCAGCTTCTCGACAGGCAAGCCCATCTTGGCCGCTACATAGCCGGCGAACACATCCCCGAAATTGCCGGTGGGCACGCTGAAGGCAACCTTGCGGTCCGGAGCGCCCAGCTGCACGGCGGATGCAAAGTAATAGACCACCTGCGCCATCAGTCGCGCCCAGTTGATCGAATTCACCGCGCTGATGCGGAAACGGCTTGTCATAGCCTGATCCACGAACATACGCTTCACCATGGCCTGCGCATCATCGAAGCTGCCTTCGATGGCAATGTTATGCACGTTTGGCGCGCGCACCGTGGTCATCTGCCGGCGCTGCACGTCGGACACGCGGCCCTTGGGGTGGAGCATGAAGATATCCACTCTCTCACGCCCAGCCACGGCATCGATCGCGGCAGAGCCGGTATCGCCACTGGTGGCACCGACGATGGTCAGATGATCATCGCTCTTGGCGAGGAAGTGCTCAAACAACCGGCCAAGCAATTGCAGCGCAACGTCCTTGAAGGCGAGCGTGGGGCCATGAAACAATTCGAGCAGCCACTGTTGCTGATCAAATTGCACCAGCGGTGTCACGGCCATATGGGCGAAGCGACCATAGGCGCGGGTGCAAAGCGTACGCAGCTCTTCCTCGGTCAGGCTGGGCGTGACGAAGGGCATCATCACCTTCACCGCCAGCTCAACATAAGTCAGGCCGCGCATGGCAGCGATATCGGCAGCGCTGAACTGCGGCCATTCGGCAGGCACATAGAGGCCTCCGTCGCTAGCGAGGCCCGCCAGTGTGACGCCTTCGAAATCGAGCGCAGTAGCGCTTCCGCGTGTCGAAATATACTTCATGGCCTGCGCGCCTAGCGCCAGCGGCGGCGCAATGCCAGTATGTAAATGACTAGCGCACTCAAGGCGAAGAAGAACCACTGGCCTGCATAGGCAAGGTGGTTGTTCGGCGTGGAGGAAGGGTTGGGCGTGGCGGTGGCCTCAAGCCCGGCTAGCGGCGGGTCTGCAACGACGCGGAAACCAGTTTCTCCGCCCGGTGCGATCATGCCGGTCAGTTCGCCGCCGTCCCAATTGACCGGGCTCGGACTTTGAGACCAGCCGAGCACCACATCTGCACCCGGGCAAGAGAAGATGTGGACATAGCCCGCCTGATCGCGCGCATTGCGGCCGGAAATCGCGTTCCATTCACCTACTTGCTTACAATCAAACGGCGTGCTGCGATAAAGGTTGGCTAGCGGATCTTGCGGGAAGGCAGAGAGGCGCTGGGGGTTTTCCGCTGCTGCCTCAAAACGTGCGAGCAGCGCCTCCTTCTCTTCCAGACGCCCGAGCTGCCAGATGCCAAGGGCGATCATGGTGGCGATGGCTGCGGCGACTATCACGGTCGCGACGATCGGAATGCGCCGTTGGCTCACGAAAGGTCGCTACCGTCGTGGCGATGCTCTACGGCGCGGGAGGCATATTCCCTTACCAGTAGCGCCGCCTTGGTGACACGCAGGCCGCCCACCACCAGCACGATCAGCAGCGGCAACCACAGAATGATGTGGAGCCAGAAGGGCGGTTCGAACGCGAGCTCCAGCCAGATCGCCAGCACGGTGATCAGGCCGCCGATGCCTAGCGTCAGGAAAGCGGCAGGCCCGTCACCCACGTTGAAGCGCGTGTAGTCGAGCCCGCAAGACCCGCAGCGATCAGCAAACTTCGCCACGCCGTCAAACAGCGTGCGGCTGCCGCACCTGGGGCAGAGACCGAAAAGGGCAACCTCGGCAAATCGGGGCTGCCCTTTTGGTTTTGTGTCGGTGTTATCCGTCACCAGTCGATCAATGGACCGGTGCACCCCAGCCGCCCCACACGTAGACGACCACGAAGAGGAACAGCCACACCACGTCAACGAAGTGCCAGTACCATGCGGCAGCTTCGAAGCCGAAGTGCTGCTTGGGGGTAAAGTGGCCCTTGTAGCTGCGCACGAGGCAGACGATCAGGAAGATCGTGCCGACGAGCACGTGGAAGCCGTGGAAGCCGGTCGCCATGTAGAAGGCGCTGGCATAGGTGTTGCCGCCGAAGCCGAAGGGTGCGTGGCTGTATTCGTAGGCCTGGATGCAGGTGAACAGCGCGCCCAGCAGGACGGTGAGCCACAGGCCCTTCTTCAAGCCTTCGCGATCGTCATGGATCAGCGAATGGTGCGCCCAGGTAACCGTGGTGCCCGAGCACAGCAGGATCAGCGTGTTGAGCAGCGGCAGGTCGAAGGCGTCGAGCACGTGGATGCCCGGTGCCGGGAAGCTGCGGAAGGCGGCTTGGCCATCTGCGCCAAGGCGATTGAAGGCAAGGCCATCAACGATTTCCACAGGGGCCGGGAACAGCGCGAAGTCGAACCAACTCCAGAACCAGCCGACGAAGAACATCACTTCCGAAGCGATGAACAGGATCATGCCGTAACGCATGTGCAGCTGCACCACCGACGTGTGATCGCCGCGCTGCGCTTCGTTCACGATCTTGGAGAACCAGCCGAAGAAGGTCGCGATCAGCAGCGCAACGCCCAGGCCCAGCACGAGGTGGGCATTGGCCATGTCGTGCATGAACAGCACCATGCCGCTGGTGAAGGTCAGGCCCGCAAGCGCGCCGATGAACGGCCAGATATCGGGATCGAGAATGTGATAATCGTGGTTCTTGGCGCCAGCCATTGGTCTCAGTCCTGCTTAGTCACTTTCGGCACCAGCCCTTAGAGCCCCCTGCCCCAAGGGTCCAGTGCCTATCAGTCGGTTTTTGCACGGTGGAATGTGTAAGACAGCGTAATCTGCTCCACACTTTCCATGTTGGGATCGTCCAGCACCGCCGGATCCACGTAATAGAGCACCGGCATGCGGACTTCCTCGCCCGGCTGCAGGGTCTGTTCGGTGAAGCAGAAACACTGGATCTTGTTGAAATAACGGCCGGCCTGCTCGGGCTCGACATTGAAGGTGGCGGTGCCCGTCACCGGCTCGTCCGAATTGTTGCGCGCGCGGTAGATCGCCATGTCGCGCTGGCCGACGGAGACGGTGTCCGTCACCTGTACCGGCTCGAAATCCCACGGAACGCCTGCAGCGATGTTGGCATCGAAGCGAATCGAGAAGCTGCGGCCACCGGCGCTGGCAGCAAGGCGCTCGGCAAGGTCAGCCTCGGCCTCTGTCGCCACCTGCGTGGTGCCACCGAAGCCGGTGACGCGGCAGAACAGGTTGTAAAGCGGAACAGCCGCAAACCCCAGCCCCAGCATCCCCAGCGCCATGCCGAATGCCATCAGCATGGTGCGCAGGTTGCGATCCTGAAGGGCTGCCGCAGTCATCAGTCGCCCATCCTCACGATGGTGATGGCGTAGAACAGCACCACGGAGGCGAGCAGCGCGATGCCCATCGCCTTGTTACGCGCGCTGCGGCGGCGCTTGAATTCGGTTTCTTCCTCAGGCGTCATGCCAGAATGATCCTGTCAGCAACAAGTGCGGTGAACAGCGCGAAAAGGTAGATGACCGACCACGCGAACAGGCGCTTTTCCGGCTTCATCGTGTCGCCTTCCACCGCTGCCATGCGGAAGGATACCGGGATCGCCAGCGCGAGGAAGATTGCCGAAAGCACCAGCGCCGAAATGCCATAGATCGCACCAGTGCCATTGATGAACCACGGCACCAGGCTGACAGCCAGCAGCGCGACGGAATAGGCGAAGATCTGGCGGCGCGTGCTCTTCTCACCCGCGACCACCGGCATCATGGGAATGCCGACCTTGGCGTAATCGGTCTTCACGAACAGTGCGAGCGCCCAGAAGTGCGGCGGCGTCCAGATGAAGATGATGGCGAAGAGCAGCACCGGCATCAGCGTGATCTCGCCCGTCACCGCCACCCAGCCGATCAGCGGCGGGAATGCGCCTGCACCGCCACCGATCACGATGTTCTGCGGCGTGCGCGGCTTGAGCCAGATGGTGTAGACCACAGCATAGTAGAAGATCGATCCGGCGAGGATCAGCGCAGCGAGCCAGTGAACTGCCAGGCCCATCACCATCATCGATGCGCCAGAGAGGAACAGGCCGAAATCGCGCGCATCCTCGCGGCGCAGCTTGCCTTGCGGCAGCGGACGCTTGGCGGTGCGCTTCATCTGCCCGTCAATGTCAGCTTCCCACCACTGGTTGAGCGCTGCCGCGCCCCCTGCACCCAGCGCGATACAGAGCACGGCGGTGAGACCGATCACGGGGTGGATGTTGCCGGGCGCCGCGAGCAGGCCTGCGAGGCCGGTGAACACCACCAGCGTCATCACGCGCGGCTTGGTCAGCGCGAAGAAATCGCGCCATTCCGCGGGCATGGTCACAGTGGGGGCAGCGGTACTTGCCATGGCGTTTGCTGTCTCAGCGTCCTTTTACACGGGAGGGGCGCAACCGTTGCCGGTGCGCCCCAACCCCTTGTTCTGCCGGCCCCGCCTCACATGGCGGGAACCGCAATCAGGCCTTGGCCGGAGCCGGGCTGATGTGATCGTTGGACGAATGGTGGTCCGCGATCACGGGAAGCGTTTCGAACTGGTGGAACGGCGGCGGGCTGGAGAGGCTCCATTCCAGCGTCGTTGCACCTTCACCCCAGTAGTTGCCTTCTGCCTTCTTGCCGGCGGTCAGCGCGTAGATGATGTTGATGAAGAACACACCGACCGACACCAGCGTCACGACATAGCCCATGCTGGCCACTTCGTTCCACTGCTGGAAGGCGGGAGTGTAGTCCGGATAACGGCGCGCCATGCCCTGCAGGCCCAGGAAGTGCATCGGGAAGAAGATCATGTTCACGCCGACGAAGAAGATCCAGAAGTGGATGTGCGACAGCAGCTCGGAGTGCCAGCGGCCGGAGATCTTCGGGAACCAGTAGTACCAGCCCGCAAACATCGAGGTCACCGCACCCAGCGACAGCACGTAGTGGAAGTGTGCCACAACGTAGTAAGTGTCATGCAGGTTGTCGTCCACGCCGCCATTGGCCAGCACCACACCGGTCACACCGCCAACGGTGAACAGGAAGATGAAGCCCAGCGCCCAGACCATCGGGCTCTTGAACTCGATGGAGCCGCCCCACATCGTGGCGATCCAGCTGAAGATCTTGATGCCGGTCGGCACCGCGATCACCATGGTAGCCAGGGTGAAGTACAGCTTGGTGTTCACGCTCATGCCGGTGGTGTACATGTGGTGCGCCCAGACGACGAACCCGACCACACCAATCGCGACCATGGCGTAAGCCATGCCGAGGTAGCCGAAGACCGGCTTCTTCGAGAAGGTCGAGACGATCTGGCTGATGATGCCGAAGGCCGGCAGGATCATGATGTAGACTTCGGGGTGGCCGAAGAACCAGAACAGGTGCTGGTACAGGATCGGGTCACCACCGCCGGCCGGATCGAAGAAGGTCGTGCCGAAGTTGCGGTCCGTCAGCAGCATGGTGATGGCAGCAGCCAGCACCGGCAGGGCCAGCAGCAGCAGGAAGGCGGTAACCAGCACCGACCACACGAACAGCGGCATCTTGTGCAGGGTCATGCCCGGCGCACGCATGTTGAAGATGGTGGTGATGAAGTTGGTCGCACCCAGGATCGAGCCAGCGCCCGCAAGGTGGAGCGAGAAGATCGCGAAGTCGACAGCCGGACCAACCGAACCGGTGGTCGCCAGCGGTGCATAGACCGTCCAGCCCGTACCAGCGCCAAGGCCCACGCCGCCCGGCACGAAGGCCGAAAACATCAGCGAGCAGAAACCGGCAACGGTCAGCCAGAAGGAGATGTTGTTCATGCGCGGGAACGCCATGTCAGGCGCACCGATCATCAGCGGAACGAACCAGTTGCCGAAGCCGCCGATCATGGCGGGCATGACCATGAAGAACACCATGATCAGGCCATGCGCCGTGATCAGCACGTTCCACATGTGGCCCTGCTGGTCGAAGGTGCCCTCGCCGCCCATGAATTCCACGATCTGGCCCATGATCTGCAGGCCCGGCTCAGCCAGTTCCCAGCGCATCAGGCCGGAAATGCCGCCACCGACGATACCGGCGATGATCGCGAAGATCAGGTAGAGGGTGCCGATGTCCTTGTGGTTGGTTGACATGAACCAACGGGCAAAGAAGCTGGGCTTGTGATCATGATCGTGTGCATGATCATCGTGGTGGGCGTCAAAGCCTTCAGCAGTAGTGGCCATGTTCGTCTCGCAACCTTGCTTTCAAATCGTCTTTTAATGTCTCAGCTAACGGAAGATCAGGCTTCCGTAGCCACTTCCTCGGTCTCTGCAGCTTCGGCGGGCTCTTCAGCCTCGGCCGGAGCTTCAACTTCGGCAACTTCGGCACCGGCAATGGTGCCGCCCTTCGAAAGGACCCACGCGTCGTAATCTTCGCGCGAGCGGGCTTCGATGGCGATCGGCATGTAGCCGTGGCGTGCGCCGCACAGTTCCATGCACTGGCCGTAGTAGATGCCTTCTTCCGTGATGGTCAGCGTCTTTTCGTTGATGCGACCGGGAACGGCGTCAATCTTGAACCACAGCGATGGGATGCCGAACGAGTGGATCACGTCCGCGCCAAAGGTCTGGATGCGCAGCGGGGTGTTCACGGGAACGACCATGCGGTTATCCACTGCCAGCTGCACCGGCAGTCCCTGCGCCAGGGCGTCAGCTTCGGGGATCATGTTTGAAATGACTTCGAAACCGCCGTTGTCGACATATTCATAGCCCCAGTACCACTGGTAGCCATTCGCCTTGATGGTGATGGCGTCTTCCGGCGGGCTTTCATACTGCGCAGCGAGCAGGCGGATCGAGGGAACCGCGATCACCAGCAGAATAACGATGGGGATAACCGTCCAGATCACTTCGATCAGCGTGTTGTGGCTGTTCTTCGAAGCGACCGGGTTGGCACCGCGACGGTAGCGGAACATCACCCACAGCAGCAGGAACAGCACGAAAATGCTGATCACGGTGATGATCGGCATCAGGATCGCGTCATGCATCCACAGGGCGTATTCACCATTGGGGGAATACTGGTCCTGGAAGGTCAGGCCACCCGGCTCGGGCTGACCCTTGATCATGTCCGGGCCGAAATGTTCAAAAGCCGGAGCTTCCGCTTCCACAGCAGCTTCGACACCGGCATCAGCCGATTCCGCTTCCTGTGCCAGCGCCGCATTCGGGGCCATGAAAAGAGTGATAGCAACTGCAAGAAATGTGAAGTTTTGCAGCCACTTACGGGCGATATCGCCGAATTTCATCTGTCCAACGCTTTCCGTTCTGTTGCGGGCATACGGGCAGCCCGTTCAGCCCCCTGTTAGGGCATTCCGGCGCGCCTATACGCCCGCTTGTCCGATGCCTCAAGCGGTTCTAGGGAGATTTTTCACGATTGGCGATACGGGCCTTGTTCCGCACACCCAGGCAATCCACAGGAAGGTAAGCAGCAAATCATGACTGAAGACGAGGTACTGGCCGAATTCCGCAGCAGCCAGGCCCTGCTGGAAGGACACTTCAAATTGTCCTCCGGCAGACACTCCGCCCATTACCTGCAGTGTGCCCGCGTGCTGATGAACCCTGAACGCGCGGCGCGCATTGCCCTTGCGATCGCGCAGAAGCTTCCGCGCGAGATCAGGAGCAAGATCGACCTCGTCGTCTCGCCTGCCATGGGCGGCCTGATCATCGGCCACGAAATGGGCCGCGCGCTGGGCAAGGACGCGATCTTTGTGGAGCGCCCCACCGGCACTTTCGAAGTGCGCCGGGGATTCGCAATTCCCAAGGGCGCCAACGTCCTAATGGTGGAAGACGTGGTCACCACCGGTCTTTCCAGCCGCGAAGCGATGGACTGCGTGCGCGCCGAGGGCGGCAAGATCCTCGCCGAAGCAGCCGTGGTGGATCGTTCCGCCGGCAGTGTGGACCTTGGCGTGCCCTTCTTCCCGCTCGTGGCACTCAATTTCCCGACTTATGCGGATGACGAAGTACCAGCTGAACTCGCCGCCGTGCCGATCATCAAGCCGGGCAGCCGCAAGTAAAGACGTGATATGAGCAGCACCCTCAATCCCGGCAAATTGCGCCTTGGCGTGAATATCGATCACGTGGCCACCATCCGCAATGCGCGCGGCGGGGACCATCCCGATCCCGTGCGTGCGGCGGAAATCGTGGCGCGTTGCGGCGGCGATGGCATCACTGCACACCTTCGCGAGGACCGCCGGCACATCCGCGATGATGACCTCAAGCGTATCCAGGACGCAACGGACCTTCCGCTCAATCTCGAAATGGCGGCAACCTCGGAAATGCTCGCCATTGCACTTGCCCACAAGCCGCATGCAGCCTGCATCGTGCCGGAAAAGCGCGAGGAGCGAACGACCGAAGGCGGGCTTGATGCAGCAGGACAGCACAACCAGCTTGCCCCCATCGTCCACGAGTTGAAGGGCGCAGGTATTCGCGTGTCGCTGTTCATCGAGGCGAGCGAGCGCCAATTGGATGCTGCGTTGTGCCTCGGTGCTCCAGTGGTCGAATTCCACACTGGCGAATATGCCCATGCCTTCTTTGATGGTGAACCCGAACGGATGCAGCGCGAGTTGAAGCGCGTGACGGACATGGCTGCGCTTGCCGCCAAGAACGGGATCGAACCGCATGCAGGGCACGGCCTTACCTATGAAAACGTCCAGCCGATTGCCGCCATCCCGCATCTCGCCGAACTCAACATCGGCCATTACCTGATTGGCGAAGCAATCTTCTGCGGGCTGGAACCTGCCGTCGTGCGCATGCGCGAGCTTATGGATGCAGCGCGATGATCATCGGCATAGGATCGGACCTCTGCAATATTGAGCGGATATCCAATTCCCTGGAGCGTTATGGCGAGCGCTTCACGAGCCGCGTGTTCACCGATATCGAGAATGCCAAGGCCGCGCGCCGCCCGCACACCCAGGCCGGCACCTATGCCAAGCGCTTTGCCGCCAAGGAGGCATATAGCAAGGCCGTGGGAACCGGCTTCAAGCGCGGGGTGTTCATGAAGGATATCGGTGTGGTCAATGCCCCCTTGGGCGCGCCCACGCTCCACCTCACTGGCGGCGCGGCTGCGCGGCTTGCCGAACTGACACCTGAGGGGCACAGCGTGACCGTTCACCTTACCCTCACCGACGACCATCCATGGGCGCAGGCCTTCGTGATCCTGGAAGCACATCCGCTAGCAGCAGAATAGACATGGAAGATTTGGGAGAGAAGATGGACAGCGCGACGGTCGATCCGGCCGATGAGGCGATCGCGCCCGAATCCGGCAGCAAACCCGCTGAGAAGGATGGCGAGGAGAAGGCTCCGGTCAACTGGCTGGCGGAGGTTCGCGGCCTTGCCCTCATGCTGCTGGGCGTGCTCGCTTTCCATTCGGTGATCGCCAAGCCGTTTTACATCCCCTCTGCCAGCATGGTGCCCAATCTAATGGTGGGGGACAGGCTGGTCGTTTCCAAATATCCCTATGGCTGGAACTGGTCCTCGGTCTCGTTCCACCCCCTCAACCGGGCAAGCTGGCGTATCGCCCCGGCAACACCTGAATATGGCGATATCGTGATCCTGATGCCGCCTGAAGGCACGGAGCCGATGACCGAATACATCAAGCGCGTGATCGCCCTGCCCGGCGATACTATCGCGCTGGTGGATGGCCGAATCATCCTCAACGGCGAGGAAATCCCGCGCGAGATTATGCCTGCGGTGCAATTGCCTGCAGACAACCCGAACATCTGCAACGGCGATGATTGCCTGCGCGCCTTCACGCCCTATCTCGCACGCCTTGAAGACGGGACGCTGGCCTATGAACCGCCGACCTACCGGGAAACCTTGCCCAACGGTGCCAGCTTCCTGGTGATCGACCACCAGTTCGAGTATCTCGACAACTTCCCGGAAACCACCATCCCGGACGGCCACGTCTTCGTGATGGGCGACAATCGCGATCATTCTGCAGACAGCCGCGCTCCGCTTGCCAGCAAGGGGCTCAATGGGCCGGTACCGATTGCCGACATCGGCGGCCGCGCGGAATTAATCACCTTCTCGCTTAACGGAACCGCCAGCTGGAACCCGCTGAGCTGGATCCCCGCCTTGCGCCCTGACCGCGCGTGGACCAGCCTGCGCCCGCCCCTGGATGAAGCGAAAGCCGCTGATGAATAACTATGGCGAGAGTGGCAGCGAGGCCGAAGTGATCGCCCGTACCGAGGCGGATGACCTCGAAGTAGGCGCCAGCCCCACGCGCATCACCAATGCCGAAATTCGTCACGAGGTTGCCCGCGCTTGCGTTTGGGTTGCCATCGCAGGCCTCGTTTTCCTCGCCATCTACATCTCGCAAAGCCTGCTGGTGATCTTCGGCGCCTTGGTGCTCGCTGCGATGATCGATGGCGGCTCGCGCCTGCTAGGCCGTGTGCTTCCACTCGCCCGCCCGTGGCGCGTGGGTATCGTGCTGATCAGCAGCATCGGATTCCTCGTCTGGCTCGGCTATTTTGCAGGTTCCACGATCTCACGCGAAGCCGCGCAGTTCCCGGAGATCGTGCAGGAACAGGCCGGACTGTTCTTCGACTGGCTGCAGGACAAGGGCTTCGAAGTCCAGATGACCGATGTGCAGGGCCTTGTCGGCCAGGCGCTGACCGGTTTTGGCACCGTCACCCGTGCATTGGGCGGTATCCTTGGCGGGGTGGCCACGCTGGTGCTGATCGTGATCATCGGCATCTACATCGCAATGGAACCGCGTCTTTATGAACGCGGCTTTGCCTGGATGCTGCCCAAGCCCAAGCGGCGTGACTTCCACGTCCTTGTGGCTCGCATGGCCTACACCATGCGCCGCCTGATGTTCGGGCGGCTGGTGGGCATGGTGGTGGAAGGCATCTTCACCTACCTGATGCTGCGCGGTTATGGCTGGGTGACCGGCGATGAAATCCCCATGGCTGTGCTGCTCGCCATCCTCACTGCCCTGCTCGCTTTCGTCCCCAATATCGGCGCAGTGATTTCCGGCGTACTGATGGTGCTGGTGGGCTTTTCCGGCGGCACCGAGATGGGCGTCTACACCATCGTGGTCTATTTCCTGGTGCAGAATATCGACGGCTATTTCGTGATCCCGATGATCGCCAAGAAGACCGTGGACCTCGCCCCTGCGCTGGTACTGTCGACGCAGCTGATCATGGGCATATTGTTCGGCGTGCTTGGCCTGTTCCTGGCAGACCCGCTGCTGGCCATGATCAAGGTGGTGCTGGAGCGCCGATCCGAACAAAATGAGGAAGGCGACCGCGCGGCATTGGCAGAAGCCGAGAGGCGCGCGAAGGAAGAAGTGGAGGCAGCCCGGGCAGTGGCGGCAGGCAATGCGTAAGTTTCTCTATATCATCGTGTTTGGCTTCCTGATTGTGGCCGCGGCAGCATTCGCCCTGCGCCTCTGCAGCGAGGAACTGACCCAGATCGCGCTGGTTCCGTCTGCCAAATTCAAACCACCGGAAGAGCTGGATGAAAATGCCTATGCAAACCCGGCGATGTGGTTCTCCCGCCCCGGCATGGGCGCGCCCAACGATCCTGCGCGCTGGCAACCGCAGCATGTCGAGGGCCTTGAAATCCTGCCGGCTCCGGCAGAGCCAACCGGTGATGCTCCCCCGCCCTTCGCCGTCTTCTTCGTCCATCCAACCAGCTTCTTCGACGGGCAACGCTGGAACGCCCCGCTCGATGATGCCGAATCGCAGGACTTTGCGAAGATTTTCGTGCGCGGCCTCGGAAGCGCCTTCAACCAGGCGAGCGAAATCTGGGCACCGCGCTATCGGCAAGCGACCTTCGGCGCCTTCCTGACCGCATCCGAACAAGCGCAGGAGGCAACCGATGCGGCTTATCACGATGTGGCGCAGGCCTTTGACTATTTCCTCGCCAATACCTCGCCCGAAACACCCATCGTTCTTGCTGGTCATAGTCAGGGATCGCTGCATATCCTGCGCCTGCTGCGCGAAAAGATCGCCGGTACCGCGCTGCAAGGCCGCATCGCAACGGCATATGCAATCGGCTTGCCGATCTCGCTTGAGCACGACTTGCCCGCACTGCCGCTCCCCGCTTGCCAAGAGGCGGACAGCAGTGCCTGCATCGTTAGCTGGGCAAGCTTCGCCGATGACAACGATCCGGCGTTGATGCTGACGCAATATCGCCAGTCGCCCGGCCTTGACGGTGAGCAGCGCGGCGATGGTGCTATCCTCTGCGTCAACCCACTCACCGGCCGCATCAATGATGCAGGCGTTGCCGGCCTCAATCTCGGCACGTTGGTTCCCAGCAGCGATTTGACCACCGGCGAACTGGTGCGCGCCGCCGTGCCCGCCCGCTGCGACAACAAGGGTCTGCTGCTGATCGGCGATCCGCCAGAGATGGGCGCACATGTGCTGCCGCAAGGCAATTACCACGTCTATGACATCCCCCTGTTCTGGGCGAACCTTCAGGCGGATGTCGTGCGCAGGGTGAGAGCATGGCAAGCACAACACTGATAACCGAAAGCGCGCCCGAATTTCGCGACGCCCTGCCCGATGGCGGCGGGCTGATCGGGCTCGACCTCGGCACTAAGACAATCGGCACCGCCTTTGCGGACGCACACTGGCGCTTTGCCACGGCAGGAAAGACGCTGGCCAAGGGCAAGTTTTCAAAAGACAAGGCCGCTATTGAGGCACTGGTGGCGGAGCGTGGCCTCAAGGGCATTGTAATCGGTTTGCCATTGAACATGGATGGTAGCGCCGGCCCGCGCGCGCAGGCGAGTCGCGCCTTTGCCCGCAACATCGCCGTGCTGGGCTTGCCGGTGCTGCTGTGGGATGAGCGCTGGTCCACCACCAGCGCCGAGCGGGACATGATCGCGCAGGACTTCAGCCGGTCCAAGCGGGCCGAAAAGATCGACAGTCACGCCGCCGCGATCATCCTGCAAGGCGCGATTGACCGGCTGGCAGGCGGTATTCTCTAGAGGGTTTCAGCATCTTCAAGCGCCGTGTCGCTTCGACTGCCACCAGCCTGCTGCCACTGCATTGCGCGCGCCGCCACAGCGCTTCACGGTCATCCTGGCCGAGAATACCTGCCTGCGCTTCCAGTGCGACCAACCGCATCCGCTCGCTCACGTGTCTGCGGGCGAAGTTCTCCGCCAGATCAAGCGCTTCGGGATTTTCGAGCCCCACGGCAATGCGCAGGAATATCTCGCTACCGCCCGCGCTGATCACACCGGATATCTCGTCCTTTTCCGTATCGAAGCGATACTGGTCGAGCCAGCCCTGTGCCCCGCCCGCATGCATGATGTTGAGCGAGACGGAGAGGCTTTGCGGCGGCAGTTGCGAATGCACATCGCGATGCGCGCGGTAGTGCATCAGCTTGCCGGGATCGAGCCTGGACCGTTCGATGAAGCGCAGGTTGGCCTTCTCTCCCACGATGCCCTCAAATGTTTCGTAGAGGAACTCGTAATAATCCGAGGCATAGCCAGGGCCGAAATAGCCAACTGTGAGAAAGTCGAAATTGTAATCATGCGGCAGTTCATAGGCGAAGGCTGCCTGCCCGGATGCCCGAAAAGCATAATCATCGCGGCTGGGCCAGAAATTCGCGCGGATGAAGAAGTCGTGCCCCAACGGGCTGAGCGTAATGACCTGCGCGCCATAAGCGCTGGCATCTTCGCCGCCGTGCTCGAAGTCTTTCAATTCATCTATCGCCGCATCAGCAAGGAAGTTGCGGTTATTGCCCAGCTTGCGCAGCCAGTGTGCGGCATTCAGCAGGCTCTCTTCCTCCAGCGGATCAAAGCCGCTGGCTTCGAGCGCGGCAATGCACTCCCCCAATTGGCAGCTTGTATCATCGGCAAGTTCAATCACGCGGGGCATTGGCTTTTCTCCAGTTCAAGCAACTGCGGGTGAGCTTCCACTAGCTGTGCGCGCAAGGCACCTGCATCGCCTGCCAGCCGGTCCTCTGCATTGCGGGCAATGGCGAGCAGCGCACCAAAACCCTCGGCAGTATCGAGTACGATGCATTCGCGCAGGGCTTGCCATCGCAGCGAATCTTCGCCCGGACGCAAAGAGATTGCCGCCAGCACGGGCGCCGCGTCAGCACGCTCCATACGCCCGAGCAGCGCGGTCATCATTTTTTGCCTGCTTGAAGACAGTTTTCCCGCTGAACGGTGCAACAGCCTGCCACTGTTGCGGCAATATTCGCGAACCGGCCGCGGTACAGCAGCTGCCTGCAGCAGGCGCAAGGTAACCAGTCTCCTGTCGACCTTTTAGACTATGACCATCTCGCCCGCACAATCAAAAGCAAGCCGTGTACCTTTGCATATTGCAATCGGCTCTTGGGAAAAGCCGACGTGTTCTTCAGGCCCATGAATGCGGATTACCCGGGCTCTCGCCTTTCCTGCCAGAACAGCATCGAAGCGCAGGTGATCGGAATAGCTAGCTGTGTCGGAACAATATTCGCCCGGTTCACGGGCTTGCAACAGAAGTTGCGCACGGCCCGAACTGGCGAGCTAAATCGTGCTGCTTTGGCCACTGAAGCTGTTACGAAACGGCGGGTGGCCCAGCGGATTGGCCGCGATTGCCAGGCTGAAATGGCGAGCTAGCTCCTGCATAAGCATCTCGGCATCGCCCTGCCCGGTAAACAGGTGGTCGAGCGCAGGACAATCCTCCAGTGCGGCGCCCTCTCCAAACCGCTCGAAATCGGCCAGAGCGCTGGCGGCATTGCTCTCGGCACGCCAGTCATCCAGCGCGTCCTTCATTGCCGCCTGGGCCTGACGTTGCGGAGCACGGTCGCTCCGCAACGCCGCGATGGAAGGATGGACTCGCATCGCTCGTGCCCGCCCGTCAGATGATGCCGCTGCCCGGAGGCTGCGTTTCGTAGACGATGGTCATACGACGATGGAATCGTCATGACCCGGGCCGCTGCTGCGCATCGCACCGAACATGCTGGTAACCGTGTTGAGATCAGGCAGGCTCGCCAGATCGATCTTGGGAAATTTCATGGTAGGTCTCCTGTCTTCGGCGAAGTCTTGCACTTCGCCTGTCAGGAAACCTGCCAAGGCAGTAATGCCTTGAGAAATTAAAAGCCTTTAATGCTTTTTATTACAAGGCTTTAAACTACAATCTTGATCACCAATCCATCCGGTTCACAGCCTTCAAATGGCAGCGGGAAACGCAAGGCATCAGCACGCGAACGGTCAAGGATCGCAGGAGGGACAGCAGGGTCATGCAGTACTGCATCAGCGCTCCCCAGCAGGCGCGCCTGACGCAGCGTAAGGTCTTCGGGATCAAAGCTGGTGAGGGTGATCTCGACGCAGCCTGAATGGGCCTCAGGCGTATCACCTGTGAGCCATGCCTCTACCCGGCCAGCAGCTCCTTCCACCAACGGATCAAGCACACCACCGCTGGTAAGCGCATTGTCCAGCGCCTGCCTGCGATCTGCCATCGCCGGCCATTTCTCCTTGATCAGCCCGCGCCATTCGGAAAGCCGGCTGGCGAGTGCGCCGAGGTCTGCCGGAAGCAGGCCTTCAAGCCGCAAGCGCAGTTGCTTGGCAAGGCCCGCAGACGCCGCGCTGGTGCCGATGGCAATCAGCACCGGATCACGTTCGAGCAGGCTTGGCGTAGTGAAATCGCACAGGTCAGGGCGATCAACGACATTGACCAGTAATCCCGCATAGCGCGCGCGAATGGCGTCAGCCTCGCACATGGCGGCATCGTCATGCGCAATGAAGGCGAGCCTCGCCCCCTTGTCGATGCCTTCCTGAAGGTCCGCTATTACCTCGGCGCCTGCTCGCTCCACGAGCCGTCGCTTGGGGGATGCCATGCCACCTTCCCCCAGCACGATCACCGGCGTTCCGGCGATGCGGTGGAAGAGCGGCATGCTACGCATCAGTCATCCAGCCACTCAGGAACACGCTCGGCGGCGTAGATGTCTTCGGGCAGGATGCGGTCAGCTACGCTGGCCACCTTGTCACCATCCACCATCACCTCGGCCACGAAGCCGCGCGAATTGTAGGAACTGGCCATGGTGGCGCCATAGGCACCGGCAGTGCGGAACACGGCCAGGTCACCGCGCTCCATCGCATCCATCTCGCGGCCCATGGCGAAGGTATCGCCGGTTTCGCAGATCGGGCCAACGATATTGGCCGTCATGCGCTGGCCGCTGGGCTTCACCGCGTCAAAATCATGCCAGGCGCCATAGAGCGCCGGGCGCGCAAGATCGTTCATCGCGGCATCGACGATCACGAAGGGATCACGATTGGCATTGCGCTTCACGCGCACCACTTCGGTCATCAGCACACCGGCATTGCCAGCGATCACGCGGCCGGGTTCGAACATCAGCGTGACGCCCCAGCCCTTGGTGACGCGCGCGACCATGTGGCCGTATTCCGCCGGGCTCGGCATCACTTCGCCGGCCTTGTAAGGCACGCCGATACCGCCGCCGAGATCGACATGGGTGACAATGCCGCCCTGCTCGCGGATATTGCCCATCAGCGCGCCAATCTTCTCGAAGGCGAGTTCGAGCGGTCGCAGGTCGGAAAGCTGACTGCCAATATGCACCGCCAGCCCGCGCATGTTCATGCCCGGCAGTGCGGAGAGGCGCCGGTACATGGCGACTGCCTGATCGATTGGCACGCCAAATTTGTTGTCGCTCTTGCCGGTCGAGATCTTCTCATGCGTGCCCGCATCGATATCGGGGTTCACACGCAGTGCGCAATTCGCGGTGTAGCCGTGCTCGGCTGCGATCTCCGCGAGTTCGACGCCCTCTTCCTCGCTCTCGATATTGAACTGGCCGATGCCCGCTTCGAGGCCCTTCAGCAGCTCGCGTCGGGTCTTGCCGACACCTGAAAACACGATGTCTTCCGCGGGTATGCCAGCGGCGAGCGAGCGCGCCATTTCGCCGCCGGAAACGACGTCTGCCCCAAACCCCTCGCGCTGCATTACACGCAGCACGGCAAGGTTGGGGTTGGCCTTCACTGCAAAGGCAAGGTGGATCTTGCCGAGCGGCTCCAGCGCTTCGCGGAAGACGCGGGCGTGCCGTTCCAGCGTGGCGCGAGAATAGATGTAAACGGGAGTGCCAAATTCTTCGGCGATACGCACCATAGGCACGTCTTCGGCATAAAGTTCGCCGTCACGGAGTTGGAAATGGTCCATTGGAAATCTTAGCCTTCAGGCGGGAGATCGAAGGGATCGTCCTCGCGTTCTTCGGATTCGCGCCGCAATTCCACACTTCTTTCGGGTGCGGCCAGCGGGTCTGTTTCGAGAAGTTGTGCGGCGGTGAGCGGGTCGTCAGCGCCATAGGGAGTCGGCGGCAGGCTCTTGCCTTCTGCTGGTTCGAGGTCCCCCATTTGCGCGCAGGCCGCGAGCAGCGGTGCGACGAGACATGCGGAGAGGAGCCTCCTCATGCACCAATCCCCATGGCTGACTTCGCTTCCGCCACGCGTTTTCGCACTTCCTCCGGCGCGGTGCCGCCATAGCTGGCGCGCGCGGCCACGGAAGCCTCGACAGACAGCGCCTTGTAAACGCGGTCATCGATACGATCATCGATACCCTTCAGGTCCGCGATCGATAGTTCGTCCAGCGCGATGCCGCGGCTTTCGGCCAGCTTCACGGCAGCGCCGGTGATGTGATGTGCTTCGCGGAAGGGGATATCCGCCTGCCGAACCAGCCAGTCTGCAAGATCAGTGGCGGTGGCATAGCCAAGCTCTGCCGCTTGTCGCATGCGATCCACCTTGAAAGTGCTGTCTTCCACCATGCCGGTCATCGCGGCAATGGAGAGGCCGAGCAAATTGGCCGCTTCAAACACCGGCGGCTTGTCGTCCTGCATGTCCTTCGAATAGGCGAGCGGAAGGCCCTTCATCGTCACCATCAGGCTGGTGAGGCAGCCAACGATGCGCCCGGCATGGCCGCGCACCAGCTCCGCCGCGTCGGGGTTTTTCTTCTGCGGCATAATCGAGGAGCCGGTTGAAAGGCTATCCGCCATGCGCACAAAGCCGAAAGGCTGGCTGGCCCAGATCACGAATTCTTCGGCAAGGCGTGAAAGGTGCAGGCTGCACTGTGCGGCGGCCTGCAGATAATCAAGCGCGAAGTCGCGATCAGACACGGCATCGAGGCTGTTCTTCGTCGGCGCATCGAAGCCGAGCGCCTTGGCGGTCATTTCGCGATCAATCGGAAAGCCCGTGCCAGCCAGCGCCGCACTGCCGAGAGGCGAATAGTTCATCCGCGCGCGGGCATCCCTGAAACGGGACACGTCGCGGCTGACCATCTCGAAATAAGCCATCAGGTGATGGCCGAGCGTCACCGGCTGCGCGGTCTGCAAATGGGTAAAGCCGGGCATGATGCTATCGCTATGCACTTCTGCCTGCGCCAGCAGCGCGCGCTGCAGCGCGTCGAGCCCGGCGAGCGTCTGGTCCATGGCATCGCGAACCCACAAGCGGAAATCGGTCGCCACCTGGTCATTGCGGCTGCGGGCCGTGTGCAAGCGGCCAGCTGCCGGGCCGATCAGTTCGGCTAGGCGGCTCTCGGTAGTCATATGGATGTCTTCAAGGTCCCAGTTTTCCGGGACGCCATCAGCTTCATACTCACCGGCAATGGTGTCAAGGCCGCCAAGGATCGCCTCGGCATCGGCCTTGCTGACGATATCCTGCGCTGCGAGCATGGTGACATGCGCCTTCGATGCAGCGATATCCTGCCGCCACAGTGCCTTGTCGAACGGGATCGAGGCGTTAATCTCACGCATGATGGCAGACGGTCCTTCCGCGAACCGCCCGCCCCACATCGCATTGGAGGCCTTACCCTTGCTCAAATCACCCTACCGTCTTGCTTTTCCGGCAGCCATCGTGGCCGCTGCTCTGGCGGGCTGCGATACGCAAGGAGAGGGTGGCGCGCAAGGAGGGGAAGAAGTCTCTTCGGAAACCGAAGCCCCGGCGCTGACCGGATTTGTCGACCGAACCTTCGCCGGGACCTCGCTGCCCGAAGTAAAGCTGGAGGATCCGGACGGCACTACCCTCGCCCTCGCTGAAGTGACCGGCAAACCGGTGCTGATGAACATCTGGGCCACTTGGTGCGTGCCATGCGTGGTGGAAATGCCGATGCTGGATTCGCTTGCGGGTGAGATTGGCGAGAATGTGCGCGTCCTCACCGTGAGCGCTGACATCCAGGGCGCGGAAAAGGTCGTACTCTTCTTCGAAGCGAAGGGATTCGCCAATTTGCCGCGCTGGATGGACCAGCAAGGCCAGTTGGCAGAAGCGCTGGGCGGCGGTGGCAGCCTGCCGATCACCATCCTTTACGACGCAAACGGCAAGGAAGTGTGGCGCGTGATTGGCGCTTATGACTGGCACAGCAATGAAGCGCTGCTGCTGATCGCAGAAGCGCTGCCCGAAACCGGTTAGCGCATCGATGCGCCGGGCCTAGTGGGCCGTTTGACCGCCATCGATAGTCCAGGTCGCGCCGTTCACGAAGCTCGCCGCATCAGATGACAGGTGCAACACCGTGCCCGCAATCTCTTCCGGATGGGCGAAGCGGCCCGAGACATTGTGCTGGAAGAACATGTCAGTGAATTCCTTGCTGTCCACCCAGGCCTGCGTCATCGGCGTGGCGATGAAGCCGGGGGCGATGCAGTTCACGCGGATGTTCTTCTGCGCATATTCGACCGCTGCCGCCTTGGTGAGGCCCGCTACCGCGTGCTTCATCGCGCAATAGACCGCCATGTTGGGATCAGCGATCAGCGCGCCGACTGAAGCGGTGTTGACGATAGTGCCGCCGCCCACTTCAAGGAAATGGCGGATTTCGGCCTGCATGGCATACCAAACGCCCTTGAAATCGACGTTGATGGCATGGTCCAGATCGCTGTCGGGAACCTCGTGGATGGGATTGAGCGGCGGCAGTACGCCAGCGTTGTTGAATGCCATCTCAAGGCTGCCAAAGCGCTTTATCGTGCCTGCGACCAGCGCCCGGACAGCCTCTCCATCACTCACGTCAGTGGGCGTAAAGTCCGCCTCACCGCCTGCCTGCCGGATGATCGCCACGGTCTCTTCCGCACGCGGATCGATGTCACCGATCATCACCTTGGCCCCGGCAGACGCATAGGCCTTAGCCGCCTCACGGCCGATACCGGTTGCCGCGCCAGTGACCAGCGCCGTCTTACCCGAAAAGTCGTAACTCACACCGCTCATGCTTGCTGCCTTTCATGAAGAAGGGGATGTCGGCCCGGTGGAAGGAGCCACCCGGCCGGAGGCGCCTCAGGCAATGCCCTGCTTGCCGGGCGCAATTATGTGATTGGGATCAAGCGCCTGCTTGATGCGGGCATTCACCTCACGGTTGGCATCGCCATATTGCTGCGCCACCAGGTCCATGGTCGAGACTGAGGAACGGTAAGCCGCCCAGCCCTGTTCGCCAAAGCGGGTGATCATCTCTTCCATGCACTTCTCGGCCTTGGCGGAATGCTCGTCATCACCTTTGTCGAACATCAGGAAGATGATGTGGTGCAACTCACGCCCGCCAACCGCATAGGCAGGGGCATAGTCGAAGCCCCACTTGTTCATGATCTCGGTTGCCAGCGCAGTTTGCCCGCGCGTTTCCGCGCCCTTGGCAGGAGCAACCGGCGCGAAGGCGACGGCACCGCCCGCCTTGCCCCACCAGCGCACGAGGCCCTTTTCCTCCAACGTCATTCCGCCGCGCATCAGCGTCTTGTTGTGTTCGAAATAGGGATTGCCGCCCATTTCAGCCTCGGTAAGCACTTCGGAACCGGTCGCCTCAAAGGCATTGGTGAGGATCGGCTCCATTGCTGCGATCATCTCCTCCGTCCCGTAAAGCGCATAGAAGGTGTTCCACATGCCGATATCATTGGCGCGAGCATGGCGCTTGATCACTTCGAGCGGGATCACGCCTTCACCATCCCACAGGTCACTGCGGCGGTTGAACATGCTCATCTGGTACAGCGCGCCCATGATCAGCACGCCGTTGGGGATTAGGTTGTTCATGCGGAACGGGCGGATCGTATCAGTGATCGCTGCCACGTCCTCGACATTGGGCGAACGGACCATGAAGGGCTTGTAAACGGGTGGCTTGGGCATCAGCCACATGCCCAGCTTGGTTACGATGCCGAAGTTAGACTGGGTGAAAATGCCGTCAAGATAAGGCCCGTAGCCCCATTTGAAGGCCTGCCATGTGTTGCCGTTCTCGATGGAACCCATACCTGTCTTCAAGATGGTCCCGTCTGCCAGCACCACCTCCATGCCGCACTGCATGAAGAAGTGATCGCCATAGGGCGTATAGCCCACGCCGCGTTCAAGCGTATTGCCAACCATAGACACGATCGGGCCAACCGTGGGCACGTCGAGCCAGTACGGCAGGTTGTTGTCTTCGATATAGTCGTGGATCTGCTGATAAGTGACGCCCGGTTCGACCAGGATCGTGCCCAGTTCGGCATCGAAATCTAGGATGCGGTTCATCCGCTTGAGGTCCAGGATCATTTGGCCGGAAGATGCGGGCGTAGCCATGCCATAGCCCATGTTCTTGCCGGTGGAGATCGGCCACAAAGGCAGCTTGTAGCGGTTGGCCACAGCAAGGATTGCCTGCACTTGCTCGACACTGGCCGGAGCCACGGCGCCCGACGGGATATGTTCGCCGCGCAAGTCAGGAATGCCACTCTTGCGATAGCTGAGTGTGCTTGCCTCGTCCGCGAAGACCCATTCGTCACCCACGATCGCGCGCAGTTCGCGCACCACGCCGGCGAAGACATCGCGATCCATTTCGGCAGGCAGCATGCGGGCGCGGGCCAACGGCGTCATCGCGGCAGTTCCGGCGATGGCACCACCGATGGCCATCACTTCACGACGAGAAAATCCAGTGCTCATTTGCCGTGCTCCTCGGGGTCTGCCTCAACGGTCGAGAGCCACTCTGCAAGCGCTGCCAGTTCTTGGTCCGTAATTTCGGTGGGCTTGAAGGCTGGCATCGCGCCATTGCCGCTGCGCACCAGGGCGCTTGTCACGGCCGCGGGCAGCTGGCGGCCACGGATGATCGGCGCGATGTTGTGGCCGTGGCAATAGCCGCATGTCCGGTCATAAAGATATTCCGGTGTGCGCGGCTCGATTTCGTAAGTAGCCTGCGCAGTGGCCGGAGCGGAATAGCCTGCCCCCATTGCGCCTGCCGCCATAGCGGTAGCGAGTGCAAGGCCTGCCCATCGCGCGGTGCGATACCGGTTCATAAGTCTCTCCCATCCGCCCATGTCAAACAGGACGATTTGTCTATCGGCAGCCTTGCTAGATCGGTTTTTGGCGAAATGTCAATTTCGAAATCCTGCGATATCCGGGGTCAGTCGGCAATCGGGCCTTCTGCGTCTTCTGGCTGTGAAAGCAGCTTCGGCAGCTTGCGGTGCGCAATCTCACGCGCTTCATCGAAGGGTACGCGCAATGCGTGGAGGATGTAGCCAGCGATTACCTCGGGGTAATCCTTTGGCATCTTGTCACGTACAATGGACCCCATTGCTGCCAGCGTCGAGCCAAGCAACAGGTCGCGCCCCATCGCCCGGCTGCGAATCGGGAAGACACCTTCCTCGATTCCTTCACCAATGGTCTCGCCCGCCTGACGGTGGGTTTCCGCACCGAAGATCATTCCCGAGGCGCTCATGTTGAGCATGGACCATGCCCAGCGGCGATCCTCACGCGCACGATGAAGGTAGAAACGGACGGCAACCGTAGCACGGTCGCGCGCATCAGGCATGCTGGAGATGGCGCGCGTCACTGCGGTGAGGAAATCATGGGTGACTTCATGCGCCAGTGCCTCGCGCAGTTCGAACATGCCGGAAAAGTGGTTGTAGAAGGTAGCGCGGGTCACCCCCGCCTTGTCGACTACGTCCTCGATACGCGCGAACAGGCCGTTTTCCTCGCCAAAAATCTCAAAGGCAGCGGCGATGATGCGGGCACGGGTGCGCGCGCGGCGTTCCATGCCAATTTCCGCCCTTCTGACTGGATCAACCTGTTTGCGCGTCAATTGTTCACCCGGGTCTGCTATATTTAATGCAATATCCTGCCGCACTCGCAAGGCAAGGGTGCCGCGCAGAAATGACGATTTGCGACTTATGCGCACAAGCAGCGTTGACCGCCACGTGGAAAACGCTAAATGGCGCACTTCCGATACGGATCGGGCGATTAGCTCAGTTGGTAGAGCATCTCGTTTACACCGAGAGGGTCGGCAGTTCGAGCCTGTCATCGCCCACCAGTATTTCGTGACTGAAAATCATCCGGGGGATGGTTTTGGCCGAAATACTCCGAAGCGAAGCGCAGGCTTCCTTCCTTCCCAGAAAACCTTACACCAGAGCCGCGACACCCTTGCCCAGCTCGGCAAAATAGCGCGCCATGGCATCTGACGCCTTGTCACTCAGTTGCAGGAAAGTGCGGCGACGGTCTGTCTCGTCCTCGACCCGCTCGAACAGGCCGACCTCGGTCAACTGGCTGATCCAGCGCAGCGCCGTGGTAGGCGGAACGCCCGAAGCGATGCACAGCGAGGTCACATACACGCGCTTGTTCTCCGCCCTCGCTGCGGTGAGATCGAGCAACATGTCCCAAGCAGGGTCAGCGAACAGTTCCCTATCGAAAAAGCGCGCGCGCAACTGGCGTTGCTGGATTACCCGCCGGACAACGCGAGGATCAGGCAGTGGCGGAGGCGAGCCAGCAACCAGCCTGTCCCCATGCTGCCGCAAGGTACCGCCAGCCTGCTCGCCAAAACGGAATGCCTGGTCCGGGCTGCGGAGATTCACGATATCCTCGCCATAGCCCAAGCGTTCCAGTTTCTCGGCAATCTGGCTGACCTGCTCGGTCAAGCGAAGCAGCGTAAGGCGGTCATCATCGCTGAGTTCGCGCAGGCGCGAGTTGGGAACCCCGGTGAGCATCTGGCCCAACGCGATGATCCGGTCTGCCCTCCGGGGGCTGACAAGAATTTGCGGCTGACACTGTGAGAAGCAGGCAAACACGTCATCAAGCCCGTCCAGAGAAGTCGACACCACGAGATGCGCACCAGAGCGCAAGACCCGTCCGTCTATATGGTTCAATGCCGCAACCGTCGCGCAATCGGACACGGGGCAATCGATCAGCACCGCCTCCCCCAGCGGCCGGGGGCTGTCCCCCAGCAAAGCACCGAGCCCGCCACATTCGCGCAGGATCATGCCAGCTGCTTCGGCATCCTCTCGCATCTGTTCGCGCAAATCCTGGCGGTCAGCAAAGATCGAGACGGAAGGGGCCCCACAGACCTTACCGGCCAGCGTGTCATAAGCAAAATCGACTTGCCCCATTGCTTCTCATACTGTTCGCACCCCACGAAGGGTGCGAACAGTATGAGAACAAATGGTGATCAAGTCAAGAATATCTAGAGATATCAGTCCGCAAATGGGTCACGCACGAGGATCGTATCTTCGCGCTCGGGGCTGGTCGAAACGCTCGCCACCGGGCATTCGATCAGTTCCTCGATGCGGCGGATATACTTGATCGCCTGCGCCGGAAGGTCCGCCCAGCTGCGCGCACCGACGGTGGTGCCTTCCCAGCCGTCTATCTCTTCATATACCGGCGTGCACCGCGCCTGGTCCTGCGCATTTGAAGGCAGATAATCGATCGGCTTGCCATCGAGCATGTAGCCGGTGCAGATCTTGATCGTCTCAAACCCGTCGAGCACGTCGATCTTGGTAAGCGCGATGCCGGTGACACCGGAGATGGCGCAGGTCTGCTTCACCAGCGTAGCATCGAACCAGCCACAGCGGCGCTTGCGCGCGGTGACCGTGCCGAATTCATGGCCGCGCTCGCCCAGCTTCTGGCCGATCTCGTCCTCCAGTTCCGTCGGGAACGGGCCGCTACCCACTCGGGTGGTGTAGGCCTTGACGATGCCCAGCACGAAACCTGCCGAACCCGGGCCAAGGCCCGATCCGCTGGCGACTGTCCCGCTGACCGTGTTGGAGCTGGTGACAAAGGGATAGGTGCCGTGATCGACATCGAGCAACACACCCTGCGCGCCTTCGAACAGGATGCGTGCACCAGCCTTCTTCTGTTCATTGAGGCGCTTCCACACCGGCTGCGCGAACTGCAGCACGAAAGGTGCGATCTCGCGCAGTTCGGCCAGAAGCGCGGCGCGGTCCACCGGCGCTTCTCCAAAACCGGCGCGCAGCGCATCATGATGCGCGCAAAGGCGGTCAAGCTGCGGCTCAAGCTCATGAAGATGCGCGAGGTCGCACACGCGAATGGCGCGGCGGCCCACCTTGTCTTCATAAGCCGGGCCGATGCCGCGGCCGGTTGTGCCGATCTTGCTTTTACCCGCAGCACTTTCACGCAAACCATCAAGGTCGCGGTGCAGCGGCAGGATCAGCGGGCAATTGTCTGCAATGCCGAAGTTTTCCGCAGTGATAGAAACGCCCTGCCCTTCGATGCGGGAAATCTCGTTTCGCAGCGCCCAGGGATCGAGCACAACGCCATTGCCAACGAGCGACAGCGTGCCGGTGACGATGCCGGACGGCAGCAGTGAAAGCTTGTAAGTCTTGTCACCCACCACCAGCGTATGGCCGGCGTTGTGGCCACCCTGGAAACGCACCACCACGTCTGCGCGCGATGCCAGCCAGTCGACAATCTTGCCCTTGCCTTCATCGCCCCACTGGGCACCGATCACGGTAACATTGGCCATGGCTATACTCCTCCACCTGCCGGGTGGATCCTCGACGCCCTTCGACAGGACTCGGCGTTCGGGTGGGACGGTGGGGCACAATGCCCCCAATTCGCGGCGCGGGTTAGAGCGCGAGTGCCCCTTGAGTCAAGCGGAGCATGAAACACATGGAACACGGTTATAAGCACAATAATCCGTTGCCGCCGGAAAGCCTTGCCGAAAGGGGTTTGCACGAAGAGAAAGAAGCTGACCATCGAGCCTGCTTCAGCCCTTGCCGCGAGGTAGGAAAGCCACCAGTTCACGGGCAGGGCATCATTGCCACTTCCTACCCCGAACAGAGCCGGCAGGAGCCTCACCTCAATCCGCCGCCTGGTCCTTGCCGCGGCCGCTGCCGCTTGGCTGACGATCCTCAGCGCCCATCTGGCAATCGCCGCGGCAAGTGCTAAAGGCGGTGCATCATGACCGAACAGTCTTTCTGCATCGCCGCGCTCTACAAGTTCACCCGCTTCGATAATCTCGAAGCCGTGCAAGGCCCACTGTTCGCCACATGCGAGGAAGCGGGAACCATGGGCACGCTGCTGGTTGCGCATGAGGGGCTGAACGGCACGATTGCAGGCAGCGATGCAGGGATCGCCAAGGTGCTCAACCACGTGCGTGTCATTCCCGGCTGCGCGGATATTGAGGTGAAGTTCAGCCGCGCGGCTGAAATGCCCTTCCTGCGCATGAAGGTGCGGCTGAAGAAGGAAATCGTCACCATGGGGGTGGAAGGTATCGATCCTACCAGCACCGTTGGCACCTATGTCGATCCGCAGGACTGGAATGCGCTGATCGCCGATCCGGATACCATCGTGATCGATACGCGCAATGATTACGAGGTCGCCATCGGCACTTTCGAAGGCGCGATTGACCCCAGGACGCCGACTTTCCGCGATTTTCCCGCATGGTTTCGCGAACAGCGCGGCAAGCTGCTGGGCAATACCAACAAACCCAAGGTGGCGATGTTCTGCACAGGCGGCATCCGCTGCGAGAAGAGCACCGCCTTCCTGAAGGCCGAAGGGGTGGAGGATGTGTTCCACCTGAAGGGCGGCATCCTCAAATACCTTGAGGAAGTGCCTGCGGAAGAGAGCATGTGGCACGGCGAATGTTTCGTCTTTGATGAGCGAGTGAGCGTGGGCCACGGCCTGAAGCAAGGCGACTATGCGCTGTGCCGCGCATGCCGCCATCCGTTGACGCAGGAGGAGCTCTCCTCCCCCGCTTACGAGGACGGTGTTTCCTGCCCCAACTGCATCACCCAGCGCACGCCCGAGCAGCGCGCCCGCTATGCCGAGCGGCAAAAGCAGGCGCGCCTAGCCTGCCAGCGCGGCGAACAGCATGTGGGCGTTGCACAGCAAGAGATCAGGGCGCAGCGCAAGGCTGAAAAACTTGCCGCCAAGGAGGCCTCGCGAAAGGCGTCCGCTGCGCAGGATAATGCCTAGGCCGATCCTCTACAGCTTCCGCCGCTGCCCCTATGCCATGCGGGCGCGGCTTGCGCTGCAGGTGAGCGGGATCGAATTTGAACACCGCGAAATCGTGCTGCGCGATAAGCCTGCGCATATGCTGGAAGTTTCGCCCAAGGGCACGGTGCCCGTGCTGCTGCTGCCCGATAGCACGGTGCTGGAAGAAAGCCTTGACGTGATGTCGTGGGCGCTGGGGCAGAACGATCCGGAAGGGTGGCTGGCACGCAAGGACAATGCGCTTGTCGCGGCCAACGACGGGCGCTTCAAGCAACACCTCGACCGTTACAAATATCCGAACCGGTATGAAGGTGCAGATGCCACCGAACATCGCACGACTTGCGAGGAGCATTTGCGCTTCCTGAATGAACGGCTGGCAGCCCAGCCCTATCTGTCCGGCGAAGTGCGCGGCTTTACCGACGCCGCGATCATGCCCTTCATCCGCCAGTTTGCGAATACCGACCGCGAATGGTTCAACGCGCAGCCCTACCCCGCGCTGCAGGCATGGCTGGCGAAGTGGCTGGCTTCAGGAATTTTCGAAAAGGTGATGGTGAAGCACGCACTGTGGCAGCCCGAAGGCTGACTTACAGCGCCTTTGCTTCCGCCCCGTCGAGCACGTGGCTGCAACCCAGCGTAGCCGCATCGTCAGCATCAGAAAGCGCCTCTACCGTGCGCCAGCCGGCGCTGCGCAGCTTTGCCGCCGCAGCGCGATCATGGCCCAGCGGCAGGAACAGCTTTGCGCCAAGATCCTCGTTCACCTTGACCGCTTCCACAAGCTCTTCGGGGTAGAGCGAAAAGCCGGTCGCCGGCTCGTGACTTCCTCCGATCAGGTACGTCCCGCCTCGGCCCAGCGCTCCGCGCACGCCTTCTGCATAGAGGGTGAAGCCGAACCAGCTCTGGTACTCAAAGCCATGGCGCTCGGACGGATCGAGCGTCAGGCGCGCACGACCTGCCACGCGTGATGCAATTGTGCGCAAGCCTTCGATGCGGGTGGCCAGCGCGCCATCGTCTGCGATCGCGGCCAGCTTTTCTGCTGCCTGATCAAACTTACCCGTGGCGAACAGCAGCGGCAGGTACGCATCCCCGCCTGCCTGCTTGAGGCCGCCTGCATCCTTGGCATCGAGTTCGCGGCGCACGGCTTCGCGCTGATCATCAGCCAGCGGGAAAGTGCTGTTGGCCAGCGTATCCACAAGGTCAGGCAGGGTAAAATCGACCGAGATGCCCCTTGCGCCTGCGGTTTCGAGCGCGGTGATGGCAAGATCCACCATCTCGCAAGCCGCGGCTGCACTGTCGCAGCCGATCAGTTCGGCACCGATCTGCAGGTTCTCGCGACGCGGATCGAGCTGGTCGCCCGTGATCTTCATCACCTGACCGGAATAGCACAGCCGCAGCGGGCGAGGCGCGTTTACAAGCCCAGTCGCAGCAATGCGGCCAACCTGCGCTGTAATGTCGGAACGCAAGCCCAGCGTGCGCAGGCTCTTGGGATCGACAAAGCGGAACATGTCCCGCGTGCGCAAGCCATCCATGCGCTGCGCCATACTCTTTTCGAACTCGACAAGCGGCGGGCGCACACGGTCATAACCATGCGCGCCCATCACCGCCATGCAATCGCGTTCGATACGGGCCGCCGCTGCCGCGCTTTGCGGCATGCGGTCTTCAAGGCCTTCGGGCAGCAGGTCAGACGTTGGATCGTTCATAACGTGCTGCCCCTAGCCACTTCGCAATCAGAAGGACAGAGCCTTCACCAACTTCACGCCTTCGAGCGCACATGCCTTTTCCACGACATCAGCCGGGATGGGCGCATCCACGCTTAGCAAGACTACCGCTTCACCACCGGCTTCGCGGCGGCCAAGGTGGAAGGTGCCGATGTTGATCGCGGCTTCGCCCAACAGCGAACCCACGCGACCGATGAAGCCCGGCGCGTCCTGGTTCACGACATAGAGCATGTGGCCATCGAGATCGGCTTCGATGCCGATGCCGAAGATTTCGACCAGGCGCGGCGCACCATCAGCGAACAGGGTCCCTGCGACAGAGCGGCTGCCCTGGCTGGTTTCCACGGTGACGCGCACAAGCGTTTGGTAAACGCCGCGCTTTTCATTGCGGATTTCGCGCACTTCGATGCCGCGTTCCTTGGCGAGGAATGGCGCGTTGACCATGTTCACGCTGGAAGAATAGCGCTTCATCAGGCCTGCCAGCACTGCGCCCACGATGGGCTTTTGGTTCAGCTGGGCAGCAGCGCCTTCGGTTTCGATGCTGATCTTGGGCAGTTCGCCATGGGCCAGCTGGCCGACCAGCGAGCCGAGCTTTTCAGCCAGCGCCATGTAAGGCTTCAGCTTGGGAGCTTCTTCTGCAGATAGCGAAGGCATGTTGAGCGCGTTGGTAACGCCGCCGGTCAGCAGGAAATCGCTGATCTGGTCTGCCACCTGAAGCGCCACGTTGACCTGTGCTTCGGTGGTCGAAGCGCCGAGGTGCGGAGTGCAGATGAAGTTCGGCGTGCCGAACAGCGGGTGGTCCTTGGCCGGCGGCTCGCTTTCGAACACGTCGAGTGCGGCACCAGCGATGTGGCCGGAATCGAGGCCGTCTTTCAGGGCGACCTCGTCAATCAGACCACCTCGGGCACAGTTGATGATGCGCACGCCCTTCTTGGTCTGCTCCAGCCGTTCGCGCGAGAGGATGTTGCGCGTCTCGTCAGTCAGCGGGGTATGCAGCGTGATGAAATCGGCACGCGTAACCAGCGCCCCAAGGTCCACCTTCTCGACACCCATTTCCACGGCGCGTTCGGGCGTCAGGAACGGGTCATAGGCGACAACCTTCATCTTCAGGCCCAGCGCGCGGCTGGCGACGATGCCGCCGATGTTACCGGCACCCACAAGACCAAGCGTCTTACCGGTGACTTCAACGCCCATGAAATCGTTCTTCGGCCATTCGCCCTTCTGCGTCCGCTCATTGGCGGCGGGGATCTGGCGAGCTAGCGCAAACATCATCGCGATGGCGTGCTCAGCAGTAGTGATCGAGTTGCCGAACGGGGTATTCATCACCACCACGCCCTTGGAGCTGGCAGCGGGGATATCGACGTTATCGACACCGATACCAGCGCGGCCGATGACCTTCAGATTGGTGGCCGCTTCCAGCACATCTGCCGTAACCTTGGTAGCGGAACGGATGGCAAGGCCTTCATATTCGCCAATGCAAGCGATCAGCTCTTCCTTGCTCATTCCGGGCTTGACGTGAACTTCGCAGCCGCGTCCTTCAAAGATCTTGGCGGCGTTCGGGTCCATCTTGTCAGAGATGAGTACTTTGGGCTTCGTCATGGGAATATTCCCCCTTGTTTACCGGTGCGCAGAATGGATTTCGGGCGTCGACCGGAGAAAGTTTCGTAAAAACGGCAGAGGATGGTGCGCTCCGCCACGTGCGGCGGAGCGTCACCGATCAGCAAACCTTACAGGTTGCCGGCCTTGAGCTCTTCATAAGCCCATTCGATCCAAGGCAGCAGGCGCGCGATGTCTTCGCCTTCCAGCGAACCGCCACACCAGATACGCAGGCCCGGAGGGGCATCGCGATAGCCGTTGAAATCGTAGCCGATGTCCATCTCTTCCAGCTTGCTGGCGATCTTCTTCGGCACTGCAGCTGCATCTTCGGGAGACAGGCTGTCCATGTATTCGCCCTGGAAAACCATGCACACGCCGGTGTTGGTCTGCTGGGCCGGGTTCGGCACCATGTTGCGCAGCCACGGGGTCGCCTCGATCCAGTCCTTGACGATCTTGGCGTTGGCATTAGCACGGGCGAACATCGCTTCGCGACCACCGATCGACTTCACCCATTCAAGAGCGGCGATGTAATCTTCAGTTGCCAGCATCGAAGGCGTGTTGATCGTGGCACCTTCGAAGATGCCCTTGTTGATCTTGTCACCCTTCTTGATACGGAACAGCTTGGGCAGCGGCCACTCGGGGTTGTAGCTCTCGATACGAGCGACAGCCTTCGGGCTAAGGATCATCATGCCGTGCTGCGCTTCACCGCCCAGCACCTTCTGCCACGAATAGGTGGTCACATCGAGCTTCGCCCAGTCCATCTCCATCGCAAAAACGGCGCTGGTGGCGTCGTTGATGGTGATGCCTGCACGGTCAGCCGCGAGCCAATCGGTGTTGGGGATCTTCGCGCCCGAGGTGGTGCCGTTCCAAGTGAAAACGACGTCGTTTTCCTGCGGGATCTGCGTCAGATCGGGGATTTCGCCGTAATCGGCATCGAGGACCTGTAGGTCCTTCAGCTTCAGCTGCTTGACCGCGTCCTGGATCCAGACATTACCGAAGCTTTCCCACGCGGCGACGGTGGCCGGGCGTGCGCCCAGCATCGTCCACATCGCACATTCGAGAGCGCCCGTGTCGGAACCCGGCATGATGCCGACGAGGTAATCGTCGGGAATGCCAAGCAGTTCCTTGGTCAGGTCGATCGCATACTTCAGGCGCCCCTTGGCATATTTGGAGCGGTGCGAACGGCCGAGGCTTTTGGTGTCAAGCTTTTCGAGCGACCAGCCGGGAGGCTTGCAAGTGGGGCCGGACGAAAAGAAAGGGCGCTCCGGACGGAGCGTAGGCTGTGTAGTCATTTGGTATTCTCTCCTTACAGAGAGCTCGCGCGGCGTTGGGACCGCGTGGCCCGGCGGCGGCACTAGACCTATCCGTGACCGAGTCAAGCAAGATTAGAAAAAGGTCGCTACGTAGTTCTTCGAGGTGCGGAAAAATTATGCCGCCCTGGCAATAACTTGTCGCTTGTTAACCGCAAACGTTAGCAATTTACTAACCACACATAGGGATAATCACGTGTATGAACCGCACCGCATACCTCATCCTGGCCGCCTCGCTTCTCTCGTCCTGCGCTCTGGTGCCCGAATCAGGCACACGCCAGCCCTCCGCACAGACACGCCACAGCAGTTATGCCAGCGGCAGCGCGTCGCAATCACCCGTGGCACAGCCCGGTTCTGCAGGCATCGCACCACCGCCCATGGCGATGAATCCCGAAGCACGCCAGTGCCTGACCGAGCTGAGCCAGGCAGGTGCGCAGTTCACCGCCCTGCCTGACAACTATGGCGGACAAGGTTGCAGCACCATCAGCACGGTGCAAATGGCCGCGCTGCGCGGTGACATCACCAACATGTCGGTTACCAATATCGGTCCCGTCCAGTGCGGCGTGGGCACTGCATTTGCGGGCTGGGCGCGCTATGGCGTGGACCGTGCGGCGCGCCAGTACCTGGGCTCACCCCTCGCCCGGATTGAAACGATGGGAAGCTATGTCTGCCGCAACGTGGCCGGCAGCACCCGGCGCAGCGCCCATGCAACGGCAGGGGCTATCGACATCGCCGGTTTCGTACTGGAGGATGGCCGCCGCATCAGCGTGGCAGAAGACTGGAGCAACGGCACCTCTGACGAGCGCGAGTTCCTGCGCACCGTCCAGCGCAGCGCCTGCAAGCGCTTCGACACCGTGCTTGGCCCGGAATACAACGCCGCGCATCGCGATCATTTCCACCTCGAAGGCGTGATCGACGGTAGCTCCTTCTGCCGCTGACCTTTTGGCCGAGAGGCAACAAGGGTCGCGGGAGAAGCCCCTTCAGCCGGCCACTGAATCTAGCCGAATCACCTCATCGCTCGATCCGTTGACCTTGTCGCCATCGGCAGGTGCAATGTGCTCATAGCCGGCTTCCAGCCGCAACCGTACTGCTTCAGCCGCGTGGGTCGCGCCGAGCTTGTCCATCATGTTGGCGCGGTGAATTTCCACAGTGCGCGGGCTGATCTCCAGTTCGCGGGCGATGGCCTTGTTCGAACAGCCTTCACTCAACAAGTCGAGCACTTCGCGTTCGCGCCGCGAGAGGGTGCCGATGCGCTGACGCGCCTCCACCAGTCGTCGCCGGGCTTCGGCATGGCGACCGGCATCTGCCGCGACGTGCGCGATCATGCGCTTGAACTCCGCCTCGCTCAGCGGCAGGCGCATATAGTTGAGCGCCCCTGCGCGAATGGCCTGCACCACCTCATCTACGCTGGGCGCTTCCGAGGCGGCCACAACCGGTAGCCAAAGGCCTGCCACACCGAGCCTATCCAGCAACCGGTCCATGCCCATCGCCAACGCATCGGAACAGGCGACGATCACCCCTTCCTGCGGTGCCAGCGCAATCAGTTCGGCAAAGTCCGAATAGATTTCAGCGTGGTGGCCAAGGCTAAATGCCAGCCGTGCCTGTTCTGCCCTCAGGCGACTGTCGCCGCCAACGATATGAAGTTTAAGTCGGCTCTCCATGGCCGCTATCTGTGCGTCGGACCGGGGCACAAATCACGCAGGATTAGTTCCAAAACGAAACAAAATTACGTGGTAATACCATTAAAAACAACAGTTACGCTGGATAAAGTTCCATCCGTAATGGATGAATATTGCGCATTTTTCCTGAAAGCAAAGTTACGGATCGAGAATGCCACTAAGTGTTAGTACTTACTCCCTTCGTTATTCAGTCTGCCGACTGGCAGAAGATATAATCCGGCAGTGAATGGAAGGCCGATTTCAGCGCATCGCCTTTGTGGCGCAGATACGCGGGGTCCTGTTCATCCCGCCACGCCTTGTAATTACGACACGCAGGCCTGACGAAGCCATCCGGCAGCTACATCTCATCAACGCTTCCAAGCTCGCCCGTCTGCCAAGCCAATATGTCGAAGGGGCGGCACAAGGGCGACGTTTCAGGAGCCTTCAAGTTCCTCGGCGATGGCCAGGATGGCTTCAGCGGAATTGGAAAAACCCATGTGCGAACAGCGCAGTGCGCGCGCTTGGTCTCGCTCTCCGAACTTTCCGCAAGCACTGCGCGCGGCCACCACGCCGTCGCGCGGGCTCCAGAATGCAATGGTTTCAACCGGCGGCTTCACGGCAAGGTCAACCTTCACCGGCGGGCGCTCCACGGAATGGCCGGTTACCAGCTGGTAGACCCGCCAGACATTGTTCGAATAGGGCGTGTGACTGAAGGGCGAGCCCATCGAGATCACCTTTTTCACCAGCACTGGAGGCGCTTGGCAATCTCGCGTGCGAAGATGCCGCCAAGGCTCCAGCCTACAAGCACCACCTGCTGGCCATAGTGGTCATGGATTTGCTGGATGCGGCGAGCCAGAAAATCGAGATTTTCTTCCGTGGGGCCGAAGTTGAAGCCCCATGCCCCAGCGCTTCATCTTGTAGCCTGCCTCCTCAAGCTTGCTCGCCATGTAACGCATGCGCAGCGGGTGGGTGGCAAAGCCGGGGATCAGCACCACGATCTTGCGCTGCGCTGCGGCGGGCACCTGCAAAGCCGGGCGCGCCTTGCACAGCAGCGGTTCGACAAAGGCAATGGCTTAAGCAAGGAACAGGCCAAGCGGCGGGCGGGCGGCATTATCAGGCGCCTGGCTGCGCAGAAGATTGACACGGCGCAGCACGGCATCGCCCAGCGCAGCTGCACGCTCGACGACGATGGAGCCCCCTGGGGCCTGTTTCACTTTTGCTACGTTCATGCGCGCCCTGTAACAGAACTGACTTGTTCAAGCATGAACGAAGCGGCGGTGTCATATATCCGCCATTTGCGACAAAATGTGCCCGCCCGACGCCAAATCGAAGCCCCGAGGCGGATCAGCCAGCGATCAGGAACAGTCGCCGATACGTTCGGACAGCACACGCATGCGGATACCGGCATCGCCTGCCTGCGGTACAGGAATGGTGAAGAACATCACCATGTCTGCGCTGGTCTCCGTCATCATTCCGTTCAGCGCCACGTCGCCGCTGATCCCCTGCCCCGAAGCACAGGACATAACCGCATCCACGCTATCCCCGCTCACCTCAAAGCGCGTGACCGTGCAATCGCTCTCGGCCATGCTGGCCAGCATTTCTTCGCGACTGTTGGCCGCTTGCTCTTCGGTGATACAATAGCTGCTCTCCTCCGCCGCCCCGTCGGCAAAGCCGGAACGCAATATTTCGAGGAATTGTGCGTTGGCACCAGGCAAGTCTATCCCCAGCAGTTCCTGCGTGGTGCGGTACTGGCCAGCAATCGGCGTTTTCACGCTGCCTATCTGGTCAGCCACATCCTCCGCCGACAACGCATCGCCCGCTTCGCTCGCATCTTCGGCATCACTGCCGCAAGCAGCCAGGGCAAGGGCGGCGATCATCGGGAAGGTAAAAGTCTTGCGCATTTTCGTTCTCAAGGCGATTGGCGGCCAACAGGCCACATGCCTGGCCACAGGATACACGCCCGCCACGCGCGATACCAAGTTAGTCTTCGTGGATGTTCGGTATCGGGACGATTGCACCCTGCCTCCTTGTTCTCCATATGTGCTGGCATGAGCGATCTCGTCATCCGCCGCGGCCTTGAAGAACCCGATACATCCGGCAACTTCACCCCGCACAAGCCCGAACGCCCCGAAAAGTCCCTGCCCGGCAAGCTGTTCGAACTGGTGTCGGACTATGAGCCCGCAGGTGACCAGCCCACTGCCATCGCCGAACTGGTGCAAGGCGCGCTGGACGGCGAGAAAACGCAGGTTCTGCTTGGCGTGACCGGCTCCGGCAAGACCTTCACCATGGCCAAGGTGGTGGAGCAATTGCAGCGCCCTGCCCTCGTGCTCGCGCCCAACAAGATCCTCGCCGCGCAGCTTTATGGTGAGTTCAAGAGCTTCTTCCCCAACAACGCGGTCGAGTATTTCGTATCCTATTACGATTATTACCAGCCCGAAGCCTATGTGCCCCGTTCGGACACCTACATCGAGAAGGAAAGCTCGGTAAACGAGGCGATCGACCGGATGCGCCATTCGGCCACCCGCGCCCTGCTCGAACGCGATGACGTGCTGATTGTCGCTTCGGTCTCCTGCCTCTACGGTATAGGCTCGGTCGAAACATATTCGGCGATGATCTTCGATATCAAGAAGAGCGAGACAGCTGATCAGCGCGAGATGATCCGCATGCTTGTGGCGCTGCAATACAAGCGCAACGATGCGGCCTTTGCTCGCGGTAACTTCAGGGTGCGCGGGGACAATCTCGAAATCTTCCCCAGCCACTATGAAGACATGGCCTGGCGGATCAGCTTCTTCGGCGACGAGATCGAGGAGATCGCCGAGTTCGACCCGCTGACGGGCAAGAAGGGGCAGACGCTCGAAAAGGTGCGCGTTTACGCCAACAGCCACTACGTCACGCCCGGCCCGACGATGAAGCAGGCCAGTGCCGCCATCAAGTTCGAGCTGGAGGAACGCCTGAAAGAATTGCACGCCGAGGGCCGCCTGCTGGAAGCGCAACGACTGGAACAGCGCACCAATTTCGACCTTGAAATGATCGCGGCAACCGGCTCTTGCGCGGGGATCGAAAACTATTCGCGTTTCCTCACCGGTCGCTTGCCGGGAGAGCCGCCGCCAACGCTGTTCGAATATTTGCCTGAAAACGCCCTGCTGTTCGTCGATGAAAGCCACCAGACGGTGCCGCAGGTCGGCGCGATGGCGCGCGGGGACCATCGCCGCAAGCTGACGCTTGCCGAATACGGCTTCCGCCTGCCCAGCTGTATCGACAACCGCCCACTGCGCTTCAACGAGTGGGACGCGATGCGCCCGCAGACCTTCGCCGTCTCCGCCACGCCGGGAACATGGGAGATGGAGCAGACCGGCGGCGTGTTTGCCGAACAGGTGATCCGCCCCACAGGCCTGATCGATCCACCGGTCGAAATCCGTCCCACGGAAGACCAGGTGCAGGATTGCATTGCCGAGGCAAAAGAGAATGCTTCGCGTGGGTATCGCACCCTGGTGACCACCCTAACCAAACGCATGGCCGAGGATTTGACCGAGTTCATGCACGAACAGGGTGTGAAGGTACGCTACATGCACTCCGACGTCGAGACGCTCGAACGTATCGAACTGATCCGCGACTTGCGGATGGGCGTCTATGACGTGCTGATCGGCATCAACTTGCTGCGCGAAGGCCTCGACATTCCCGAATGCGGGCTAGTGGCGATCCTCGATGCGGACAAGGAAGGCTTCCTGCGCTCCGAAACCTCGCTGATCCAGACAATCGGCCGCGCCGCGCGTAACGTGGATGGCAAGGTGATCCTTTATGCAGACCGTATAACCGGCAGCATGGAGCGAGCGATGGCGGAAACCGAACGCCGCCGCGAAAAGCAGCGAGAATACAACGCGGAACACGGCATCACGCCCACAACGATCAAGCGCGCCATCGCAGATATCGTGGCGCATTCGGCGGCCGCTGACGGCGTAACCGTGGAGATCGAGACGGAAGATGGGCGTAACAACCTCGTGGGCCACAATTTGCGTGCTTATGTCGAGGAACTTGAAAAGAAGATGCGCGCTGCCGCCGCAGACCTCGAATTCGAGGAAGCGGGCCGCCTGCGCGACGAAATCCGCAAGCTGGAGAACGAGGAACTGGGCCTGACCGACGAGCAAAAGAAGGCCCCGCTGGTGGGCCGCAGCAACGAGGGCCGCCCGGGCACGCGCAAGACGCGCTATGGCAAGGTCCAGAAGAAGTGGAAGCGATGAAGCACGCACTTCCGCTCTTCGGCCTGGCGCTGCTGTCCGCTTGCGATCAACCCGCTCCGGCGCAACGGGTGGAATTTGCCGAAGCGCGCCCGGCCCCGCCGCAAGTGATGATGCAATCGCCTGATACCAGCAAGGGTTACTGGTCCGTCGCGGACAATGGCCATGCGATCCGCTTCGGCAATGCAGGCGATCCGCCGCTGCTGACGCTCGATTGCATACTGCGCGACAGCGAGGAACCGCAGATGGAGATCATCCGCCACGCGCCTGCCGCTCCTGGGCTTAGCGCGTTGTTCCCGATCATCGGCAATGGCGTGCGCAGCCGCTTCATGGCTGATGCGGTGCTGGATGAAGGCGAATGGCGCTGGGAAGCAAAAGTGCCCGCGAGCGACGGCAAGCTGGAGGTGTTCACCGGCACGCGCCAGATCCTTGCAACCCTGCCGGGGCGCGGCATGCTCAACATCCACGGCAGCCGCATCCCCGGTGAATTCGTGACATGGTGCCGTGCTGGCAGGGAAATCCGTGATGTGCACCCTGAGACTGAAGCTGAACGGGCCGAGAACCAGCAGGACCCTGATTTCAAATAGGAAGAGGAAGGATCAAAGCGCTTCGGCGCGCTCGACCAGCATGCCCGGCGTCAGCACTTGTGGCAGTTGCTCAGCGCCCTTGGCCGGATCGTACCACAGGTAGAGCGGAACACCCGCCGCGCCTTGCCGGGTGAGGAAACGGGTAATCGCCTCGTCGCGCACCGTCCAGTCTCCCCGCATGGTGACAACGCCTGCCGTCTTGAAGGCCTCGCGCACCTCCTCCCGCTCGATCGCCACGCTTTCATTGACCTTGCAAGTGACGCACCAATCCGCGGTGAACCACAGGAACACGGGCTTGCCTTGTGACTGGGTTAGGTCTGCCAGCGCGAATTCGTCGAAATCCAGCGGATCATGGATGCTTCGCGCGCTGGCGCTGGGCGTTTCGTGCAAGGCAGGCAGTGCGAAGGTCGCGCCGATCAGGAAAGGCGCAGCGATCAGGCCAAAGGCAGGCCAGGCCATCTTTCCGAGCTTCTGCAGGCGCCCCGTCACCGCAAGGCCGAGCACAAGGCCTGCGAGCAGCACGAGAGCTGCGATGGCGAAAGGTCGCCCACCGATCTGCACCAGCAGCCACAGCAGCGCGAGCGCGGTGAGGCCCATGGGGACTGCCATCAACTTGCGGAACCGCTCCATCCAAGCGCCGGGCTTAGGCAAGCGATTCCTCAAGGCAGGAACGAAGCCGAGCAAGAGGAACGGCAGCGCAAGACCAAGTCCGAGCATGGCAAACAGCAGCAATGCCGGGGAAGTGGGCAAGAGCAGCGCTGCACCCAATGCCACGGCCATGAACGGGCCGGTGCAAGGCGTGGCAACGAAGGCGGCCAGCAATCCGGTGGCAAAGGCAGAACTGCGCCCGCCTTTCTGCGTGATCGCAATGGACGGCAGCTCGAAAACACCCGCAAAATTGGCAGTGATCAGCGCGGCGAGCACGAACAGCGCCACCACCACGCCCGGTTCCTGCAATTGGAAGGCCCAGCCCACCTGCTCTCCGCCAGCACGCAGGGCGAGCAAGAGCCCACCGATGGCAAGGCAGGCGAGAACAACGCCTGCAGTATAGGCCAGCGCCTCTCGTTTCGCGCCCGCCTCGCTTTCGCCAGCCCGGGCGAGCGTCATCGCCTTCAAGGACAGGATCGGGAAGACACAGGGCATCAGATTGAGCAGCAGACCGCCAGCCAGCGCCGCGAACACCAGCCACCACAGCGGCGGCGCGACATAGGAGTTGATCGGCATGCCCTGCACCACCGGCACGTCGCCCGGCACGGCAATGAAGGAGAGGCCGGTACCTTCGCCGCCATAGGCAAGAATGCCAGTGATTTCGCCAAGCGGATCGAAGGCGGCACTCTCGCTGTCAGCCGGCAGCATCAAATCCGCCAGCGGGATATTAGCGATGAGCATGTCACCATGCCGCGCAAAGGCCTGCGGGTCGGCATAGGCCACGCGCCGGTCTGCGCTGAGCCGGTCCTGCGCGATGAAAACATGCAGATCACTGGCATCCATGCTCGCTGGCAGCGGGATGGCGAGGCGCAACAGGTCGCCGTCAATGGCAAAATGCGCCACGCTGTCGATCAGCGGCGGCAGCTGCGCGCGGTAGCCGGTGAAAGGATTATCCGAACCAGCCGCTTGCGGGATGCGCAAAGTCAGCGTGGCTTGCTCGGGCACGCAAATCTGTTCCGTACAGGCGAGCCATTCGGCACTAACGCTGATCGGGTCGGCTATGGCGAACGAGTCGCCTTCCGGCACCATGATCGGCACCAACACGGCGTAAGGATGCTCATAGACATGGTTCATCAGGCCCGCGATCACCAACCGTGTGGGCACCGGGTATTGCGGTTCCCCCGCTTCCCACCCCTTGGGAAGGTTCCAGTCCAGCTGCATGCCAAGGCCTGCATCGCCGGGATTGGCCCAGTATCCGTGCCACCTCTCCGCCGGGCTAAACAGGAAGGCGACGGTCATCACCTCGCCCGGTTGCGGCGCGGATTCGGCGACCAGTTCGGCCGCGATATTGTTCTTGAGTGGCTGAGCCTGTGCAGCAAGCGGCATAACGCCCGCCAGCAGGAGCAGGGCCAATAAGTACCGGAAAAAGTCTATCACTCTTGCGCGCATGATGGCGCACGATCTAGGAGGCTTGGTAATGAGCGACAAGCGTGATCTCCTGATCCTTGGCGGCGGGCTGGTGGGCATGACCCTGGCCATCGCTGCAGCAAAGCAGGGTCTGTCCTGCCACGTGGTGGACCGTGCCAACCCGGCGGAACTGACGGCGGAAGGCTTTGACGGACGCGCCTCGGCCATCTCGACTGCCAGCTGGAACCTGTTCAGGAATATCGGAATTGCCGATGCGCTGGAGCCTTATGGCTGCCCAATCGCCTCCATTGCGGTGACGGACGGGATGAAGCCGGGCCGGATCGATTTCCAGCCCGAACCGCACGAAGGCTCGCTTGGCCGGATGTTCCACAACCGCCAGCTGCGCCTTGCGCTGTACAAGGCGGCGGAAGGTGAGAAGCTGATTGCCTTCCACCCCAAGGCCGACGTGATCGAACGCTACCGCGGGCCACATGGCGTTTCTGCCACTTTAGCCGATGGCACGTTACTACAAGCCACGCTGATGGTTGGCGCGGAAGGTCGCATGTCTCCCACGCGCGAAGAAGCGGGCATTACCATGGCGCATTGGGACTATTCCCACCGCGCGATGATCGTCGGCCTCACCCACTCGATTCCGCATGACAATGTGGCGTGGGAAATCTTCTATCCCGCTGGCCCCTTCGCCTTGCTGCCGCTGCTAGACGATGCAGACGGCACCCATCGCAGCGCGCTGGTATGGACGGTGGACGAAAAGGATGCGGAAGGCACGCTGGCTATGCCGCGGGAGATGTACACCGCCGAAGTCGCCAAGCGCACCCATGGCGTGCTGGGAGAGCTGGAACTGTCGGGGCCGATCAGCTCCTATCCGCTATCCTTCCAGCACACAGTGCAGATCACCGGAAAGCGGCTGGCCCTGGTGGGCGATGCGGCGCACGGCATGCATCCGATTGCCGGGCAAGGCCTCAACCTTGGCCTGCGCGATGTCGGCACGCTGGTAGAAGTGCTGGTCGAAGGCGCGCGGCTGGGCCTGGACCTTGGCGATGCGCAATTGCTTGAGCGCTATCAGAAGTGGCGCGCGCTCGATTCGCTGATGGTGATGAGCGCGACCGATGGCCTTACCCGCCTGTTCGGCATTCCCGGCAAGCTGCCCAGCGCGATTCGTCGCCTCGGCATGGGCCTTGTCCAGCGCACGCCGCCGCTGAAGCGCTTCTTCATGGATGAAGCGCGCGGCATTTCCGGCGATGTCCCTGAATTGCTGAAGGGCTAGTTACCTAGCCCCTAATTCACCAGGCTGGGCACATCCACCGGCTCGCCGGCAGAATCGCGCAGTGCCGAGGTATCAAGCACCGCCGCCGTTTCCAGCGCCTCCAGCGCGGCCTGCGCCGCGCGGTAGCGCTCAGCATCCTCCAGCCAGTCCGCCGCAACTGCCGCGTTGGGCAGAGCGCGCACTTCAGTGATCGCTGCCTCAGTGCGTCCAGCATCCAGCGCTGCGCGCGCGCGTTCCAGCCTGCGTTCTGCCACGGGAGATGGCGTGTCATCCGTGCGCACGGAGAAGAGCTGCGAAAACTCGTGCCGCAGCCGCTTCAATATGCTCTCGTTTTCCGGGATATCCGTGAGTTTGGGAGCAAGCCCGTCCAGCCGCACGAGCAACTGGTCAAGCGTCACCGGATCCTGGCTGGCGCTGATGATGGTGGCCACGGCATTGGGGCGGCCATCGCCGAAGCGCAGCTGCAACTGGTCTTCCAGGATGCCGAGCGGCTGGCCGCGTTCAAGCGAGCGACGCGCCGCGAACGCGATCAGCATTCCTTCGGCACGCGCGGCATTCCCGGCGGCGGCTTGTGATTGCAAGTCGAGCCTGGTGAGACGCTGCTCCATTGCGGCAACGCGCTGGTCAATGCCGCCGGTCTGCACCTCCACCTGCTCAACACGTTCCACCGCCTCGCGCGCGTCGCTCACCACCACTTGCGTCGGTTCTTGTTCGCCAGCAACGATCTGCGTTGCACCAAAGGCACCCAGGGGGGCCGTGGCGACAGGCGCACCGTCACTGCGCAAACGGAAGATGCGGCCGCCCTCAACCCCGAACGCACCGGAAAGATAGGCCATCAGCGCACCGCCCAGCACGAACGCCACCACCAACGCACCAACCAGCATCCGCATGCTGATGCCAGCGTTGCGGGCCGGGCCGGATTCTATCATGTCGGTTTGCGCGTCCATGGGGGTCTTAGTGAGTGCCTTCTTCGTGGGCTGCAAGCTTATTGGCACATTTGTGCCGCGATAGCCAACAACACGCCATTCGCCGGATTTTCGGCGACGCGCACTTCGCCCCAGCCGCCACCTGCAGCATCGGCAATTCGGGGACCCAGGGCGGCAAGGCGGATTGCTGCAAGGTCCAGCCCAAGGCGCAGGCATTCTGAACGCAAATGCTCAGCCGCGCCTGCGGAATGGAGCAGAACCAGCGCATCGCCAGCAAGCAGCATGGCCTCAAGTTTTGATGGGATCGGCTGGTTGTAGGCAGAATAGACGATGCGCGTTTCCACCGTGATGCCTTCGGGCGCGGTAACTTCGATCATCCGCTCTCCTGCCAGACGCAACATGCGCACAGGCCTGTGATCGATCATGGAGAGCAGTTTCTGCAAGCCGCCGTCACCCGCAAGTTCGACCGTGAAGCCCGCCTCACGCGCCGCGCTGGCGGTGCGATTGCCCACCACAAAGCCCGGCTTATCGCGATAGCGCGCCAGCTCAGGGCCGCCATGGCGGAAGGCATTGGCACTGCCGACCAACAGCGCGTCCACGCTATCCGGGTCAGGCCCTGTCCATTCGCGCGGTTCGACATGCGACAGCGGGAACGGCGCAATCGCCAGTCCCGCTGCCTTGCCCGCTTTCACCGTGGCGCTGGCCCCCGGTTCAGGGCGGATGGTGATGATGCGAGTCATGGCTGGCCCATAAACAAGCTGCGAACGGCAGGACTAGAGCGCGCCAGCAGGTCCTGCGCCAGCAAGACCGGTGCGGCGTGGTCATCCGCGGCAAATCGTGCTCGCGCTTCTATGCGTTCAGCCCCGTCTGCACTGAACAACACCGCGCGCATTACCAGTTCTCCGCCCACATAGTCGCAATTCACCGCGATCGAGGAATGGCAGGTGCCGCCAAGCGCCAGCAACAAGGCGCGTTCTGCCTGCACTTCGGCACGGCTTGGCATATGGTCAAGCGCGGACAGGTAATCCTGCACGCGCTCGTCATCGCTGCGGCATTCGACGGCAATGGCGCCCTGCGATGGCGCGGGCAACCAGCTGTCCACATCAAGCGCATGGCCCACGCCGTCTTCACCCAGCCGCTCCAGACCGGCAGCGGCAAGGAAAGTTGCATCCGCTTCGCCCGCTGCAAGCTTGGACAATCGGGTGGCAACATTGCCGCGGAACATCACAAGCTTGCAGTCCGGCCTTTGGTTGAGCAGTTGCGAGGCACGACGCGGCGCGCTGGTGCCAACTGTCGCCCCCGGAGGTAGCGCGGCAATGCTGGCCGCACCGATCAGCCGGTCGCGCTTGTCCGCGCGTTCGAGGATGGCACCGAGCGTGAAAATATCCGGACGCAAGGTTTCCACGTCCTTCAGCGAGTGGACAGAAGCGTCAATCGCGCCTTCGGCCAGCCACGCGTCCAGCTCTTTGGTCCACAGCGCCTTGCCGCCGATTTCGGCGAGCGGACGGTCCAGCACCTTGTCCCCACTGGCCGTAACAGGCACCAGCTCAACCTGCTCCCTGGTCCAGCCATGGGCAGCACACAGGCGATCCCGCACTTGCTCTGCCTGCACCATGGCAAGCGGCGAGGCACGCGTTCCCAGCTTCAATTTCACATCTGTTGTCATAGGCGCTGCTTGCCCTAGAGCCCAATTGCGTCCAGTGGAAGCCGCGCAATGACCCTTGTGCTCGGCATAGAAAGTTCCTGCGACGAAACCGCCGCCGCTCTGGTGGACGGGGAGCGGCGTATCCTTGCCCAGGCTATCGCCAGTCAGGAGGCGGAACACGCGCCTTACGGCGGCGTGGTGCCCGAGATTGCCGCACGCGCCCATGCTGAACGGCTGGTACCGCTGATCGAGCAGGTGCTGGCGGAATCCGGCAAGACCCTGTCAGATTGCGATGCCATCGCTGCCACGGCTGGCCCCGGACTGATTGGAGGCGTGATGGTTGGCCTCGTCACCGGCAAGGCACTGGCGATGGCGGAAGGCAAGCCGCTTCTCGCCATCAACCACTTGGAAGGCCATGCCCTCAGCCCGCGCCTCGCGGACCCGAGCCTCGAATTTCCCTATGCCCTGCTGCTGGTATCCGGCGGGCATTGCCAGATCCTGCGCGTCGCTGGTGTGGGCCAGTTCAAGCGGCTGGCCACTACGATAGACGATGCGTTGGGCGAAGCCTTCGACAAGACCGCCAAGATCCTCGGCCTCGGATATCCTGGCGGGCCGCAAGTCGAAAAGCTGGCATTGCGGGGCGATCCCAAGGCCGTTCCGCTACCTCGTCCGCTGGTTGGCAGTGGTGAACCGCATTTCTCCTTTGCCGGACTCAAAAGCGCAGTGCTGCGCGCATACGAGAGCGGCAAGTATTCACACGCAGATATCGCCGCCAGCTTCCAGCAGGCCGCGGTCGATTGCCTGACCGACCGGCTGAAAATCGCCTTGGCAAAGATGGGCGATGTGAACGCGCTGGTCGTCGCAGGCGGTGTTGCGGCCAACAGCGTGATCCGCGCGGCTCTGGAACAGCTTGCAGCCAGCCGCCAGCTTTCATTCACCGCTCCGCCACAAAAGCTGTGCACGGACAACGCTGCGATGATCGCATGGGCCGGAGTCGAGCGCCTCGCAGTGGGAATCCCGCCTGATCCGCTTGATTTTTCGGCTCGTCCACGCTGGCCTCTGGACAGCCACGCAGAGCCCGCAAGAGGCGCAGGAGTGAAGGCATGACGAGCAGATCAATCGGCGTGATTGGCGCAGGAGCCTGGGGCACGGCGCTGGCACAAATGCTTGCCAGCGATGGGCGCGAGGTGCTGCTGTGGGCGCTGGAGGCAGACCTTGTGGCAGCAATCAATGCTGACCATCGCAACGACCTTTACCTGCCGTCTGCCACGCTATCCCCCAATATCCGCGCCACCAGCAACCTTGGCGAAATGGCCACGTTGGACGTGCTGATGGTGGTCACGCCAGCGCAGCACCTCGGCAATGTGCTTGGCCAGATGCCTTCACACCCCAAGGACCTCGTGCTCTGTTCGAAGGGTATCGAAGCTGGCAGCGGGCGGATGATGAACCATGTCGCAAGCGATGTGGCGCCTGAGAGCGAAATCGCCGTTCTTTCCGGCCCGACATTCGCTCATGAAGTCGCCGCGGGCCTGCCAACTGCGGTGACGATGGCATGCGGCGGCAGCAAAGCGCAATGGGACCGTCTGGCTCCTGCTATCGCTCGCCCTACCTTCCGGCCCTATTTCTCTGATGACCTGGTCGGCGCGGAAGTGGGCGGCTCAGTCAAGAACGTGCTCGCGATTGCCTGCGGCGTGGTCGACGGCCTTGGCCTTGGCCAAAACGCCCGCGCTGCGCTGATCAGCCGCGGCTATGCTGAAATGCAGCGCTTTGGCGAGGCGCTGGGTGCACGGCGCGATACGCTGGCGGGCCTGTGCGGATTGGGAGACCTTGTGCTGACCTGCTCCTCCACCTCAAGCCGCAATTTTTCGCTCGGCAAGGCGCTGGGCGAAGGGCGGGACCCGGCAGTCCTCATGCGTGACAGGCGCACCGTGGCCGAAGGTGCGCATACCGCACCGGTGCTGGCCGAACTGGCGCGCCAGCATAGCGTGGACATGCCCATCGTCGCAGCGGTTTGCCAGCTTCTTGCAGGCACATCGGCAGGCGAAGTGGCGCTGGACATGCTTACCCGCCCGCTCAAGGCTGAAGGCGCTGACACTTGAGCGATACTGCCACTCCCAATCCCCCGACAGGTAAGCCGGGTGACGATGGCGACATGGCAGCACTTGCCAAGGGCGGGCGCACCAACTTCTTCGGCTTCCTGCTGCGCTTGCTGGCGCGCTTGCCGTTCCTGTTCATCGCTGGCCAGCTCTATGGCGCGGCGAGCGTGGGTATCTATGCCTCGGCGCTGATCGTGGTCGAACTGGTAGCGCTGATCTGTTCCATTGGCGAGAAGCGGGGGCTGGCGCAAAGGCTGGCTGATGGCGGGGACGAGCAATCCTCGCTGATCTTCGATTCCATGCTCGTAGCGCTGGTGTTCTCGGGAGTCGCCGCTCTCGTTTTCTTCGCCTTCCCCACGCCGATGTTCCCGAACGGCATGGGCAGCGATATCGACAAGTGGATCGTGCTGGCGATCCCCGGTTATGCTCTCACAGAAATTGTTCTCGCAGCGCAGGCATACAAGTTCGATATCGCCACGACTGTGCGCGCCCGCGCCGTGGTCGAACCGTGGACAATCTCGATCCTTGCGGGCGCGTTTTACTTCATTCCGGAAACGCATGATGGCGGGCTGACACTCGCTTACATCGTCTCGATATATGCAGGCCTCGCCACAGCCATGTGGACCTTCCTGCGCAGTTACGGCTGGCCGCGCGGCTGGATTCCGCATCCCACGCGTATCGGCCAGTTGGTGGCGCGCGCCCTGCCCCTTGCCGTCGCCGATGCCATCGAATGGGGCACGCGCCGTGTCGATATCTTCATTCTTGGTTTCTTTGCCGGCGAAGTGGCCGTGGGCATCTATTACATGGCCCAGCAGGTCGCCAGCCTGCCGCAAAAGCTGAAAACCAGTTTCGAGCCCATCCTTGGCCCGGTGATCACCGCCAAGCTGAAAGACAAGGACTATGCCGCGATCGCCCGGCAGGTGTGCCAGGTGGGCTTCTGGATCATCGCCATGCAATTGGGAATCGCGCTCGCGCTGGGCATTCCGGGTGAGGCGCTGATGGGCCTGATGGGCAGCGGCGGGCAGTTCGTGCCGGGCACAGGCGCGCTGGTGTTCCTGCTCGCGGCAGAAGTCGTGGCGGCCACCGCCGTCGTTTCCGAAGCGGCGCTGATTTACATGGCGCGGGTACGCAACTTGTGGGTTTCCATCGGCACGATCGGGCTGCAAGTGCTGTTGACGCTGGGCTTCATGATCGCCATCGACCATGTCGACCTGTGGCCTGCCGAAAAGGACGATTTCTATCGCGCCACAGCGGCTGCTTGCGCGCTCATGCTGGCGCTGGGTGCCGCATCACTGGTGAAAGCCTTCATGCTCTCGCGTTTGCTGGGGCACAGGATCAACAACTGGCGCTGGGCGCTGGTGTACGCCACAGCGGCTGCCGCACTGGTGGGCTATGTGGCGGTGCAACTGCCCGAATGGGTAGAACTGGCCTTCGGCGTTCCAGTCATCCTTGGTGTCTATGGCTGGGTGATCTGGACTCGCGGCTTCGGCCATGAAGACCGCGTCCTGTTCCGCGGAATGCGCAAGAAGGACGAGGCGCAAGGCACTGAACCGGCCGTATAAAACCTCCTGGACCTGCTCGTCAGCGAAGCGCGGGCCGCACTGCGCAGTGCCTGAAGGCGGAAGACAGGAAACCTCGACGGACGCTGATTTATAACGCTAAAGGGCTGCATGAGCATTCTTCACAGCCCGCGCATTGCCCTGCCGCTTGGTGCCTTCGTCATCTTCCCGCTCGCCTTGTTCGGCGGCAATATGAGCGGACCGACCATCGCAGCAAGGCTGGCAGAGCAGGCAAAGGCAGCAATTGCCGAGGCAGGCGGCGGCGGAATAGTGGAAGCGCACTTCGCCTACCCCAACGGCCTTGCCAGCCGCCATCCGGTGCTGACTGGCGGAGAGCGGCTGGATGACGGCACCCGCGCCCGCATCGCCCGCGCGGTCGGCGACATTCCCGGTGTCGGCGGCGTCAGCTGGGCGGATGGGACAGTGCTTTCCGAAGCCTCCGCCAGCGTCCAGAACCCGCTGCATTGCCAGGAAGACGTGCAAGCGCTGCTGCGCGCCCGTACGATCCGCTTCGAAGAGGGCTCCTCGCGGATAGACGGCGCCAGCGCACCGCTTGTAGCCGAAGTGGCACATGCGCTGCGCCCATGCCTTGGCAGCATCATCGCGATCACCGGCCATACCGATAATTCCGGCACACCAGCGGGAAACATGGAACTCTCGCGCGAGCGCGCCTTTGCAGTGCAGCAGGCGCTGGTCGACCTTGGCATCCCGGAGGATGGCTTGCGCGCCCGCGGCGTCGGCTCGGGCATGCCTGTCGAGGGGCTTGACCCTGCAGACCCGGCCAACCGCCGCATAGAATTCTCCGTGGTCGAGACTAAACCGATTATGCCCACTCCGGTTGACACATCTGCCCCGCGCTAGGCCTTTCACGCGCCTGACATTGCCCTTCCCGCCCCACGCCATTAGAGAACCTGTCCATGCCCATCTGGCTTGAACTGTTTGTCCTGATGCTCGTCGCCTATGCAGCGGGGATCGGCATCGGCTGGGCCATCTGGAGCCGCAATTGAAGCATATCGAAGGGGATAGCCGCACATGGCTGAACTGATTCAGGAAAACTGGGTGCTGCTGGCAATCGCGCTGGTGATCGGCCTGCTGGTGGCATGGTGGGTCGTTGCCGCCAACCGCACTGCAAGGGTGGAGCGTTCGGGCACGGCAGACGCAGTTGGCGCTGCCAAGCGCAACCAGGCACTGATCGACACACCGCCCGCCGCGACAGCTGCCGATGCAAGCGCAAGTGTCAAACCCGCAGCGCCTCCAGCAACTGGTGGCGGGGATGACCTTACACAGATCAAGGGCCTAGGCCCAAAATTGCGCGCGCAACTTGGCGAAATGGGCATCACCTCCTTCGCCCAGATCGCTGGATGGGACGATGCAGATATCGACCGGATCGATGCCCAGCTGGGCCGCTTCCAGGGCCGCATTCGCCGGGACAACTGGGTGGAGCAGGCCAAGCTGCTCTGCAGCGGCGACAAGGCTGCTTACGAGGATCGCTTCGGCCGAAGCTGAATATCGCCGGATTTGGAGAACGGCAGGACGTATTCGCGCGTAGAAACCTGCAAGGGGAGACGGCCTGTTGGGAGGGAATATTGCCATGTCACATCACCTGAAACGGCTTTGCGCCATTGCCGCCCTGTTAGCGATCGCCTTACCAGGCTCCGCCGTTCACGCACAGTCCAATGCCACCTGCGACAGGGCCTGCCTTGGCGAAATGGTGACAAGCTATGTCGATGCGCTGCTGGCGCATGATCCCACTACCTTGCCGCTTGCTGGCGATGTTCGCGTTACCGAGAATGGGTTTGATGCCAAACTGGGCGACGGAATCTGGCAAAGCGTGACCGGCAAGGGCAGCTTCCGGCATGACTATCTCGATACCGCAAGGCAGGTCGCCGCATCGCATGTTCACCTGATGGAAGGCGATGTGCCGGTACTGCTCTCGCTCGCGCTGCATATAGAAGGTAATACGATCGCCGGCGTGGAAAGCGTGGTCCATCGCGTAACGCCCGATTCCCCGTTCCAGCCCAAGGTGCTGCATGAACCGGTGCGCGGCATGGACAGTGCCGTTCCTGCCGGAGAGCGCATGTCCCGCGAAGAGATGGTCGCCGTCGCGCTCAGCTATGCCGAAGGCTTGCGAACCGGCAGCTTCACGGATGCAGGCGTGCCCTTTGCCGATGAGGCTTACCGCGCGGAAAATGGCGTTATCACAGCGGGGCAAGGCTGCGCCTTTGGTACCTGCGACCTCTATGACCAGCGCATCATGGTCCACCCCGGCCTGATCCCCAGCGTTGTGGCGGTGGACGAGGAGAACGGCACGGTGCTGCTGTGGATGAACTTCGGCTACACCGGCTCCTATGGCCCGGACACGGTGCTGGTGACCTTTGAAGCCTTCAAGATGTGGGGTGGATCAATCCACGCGATCAATGCCTTCTTCGACTTCCAGCCCATCGGTACGCCGCGCCGCTGGCCAAGCGCCGACCCCGTTCAGCGGGTCTATTGAAGGCTTGTAGCAGCGGGCTGCTGCATCTAAGCCCCTCACCAGGAAACTGGGGGCACCAGGAACCGCAATATCCAACGCGCTACGCCTTCCCCGCAAATCGAGACAAGCTGGCTTCGCAACCTGATTGACAGGTTTGGCGGGCGGGTGCTGGCGCTTGCCGCAACCGTGCTGCTGGAACTGCTGCTGCTGGCCATGCTGCTGTCGATCGGCATGTTCCTTGGCGGGGAAGATCCGCGCGAGGAACTGCGGCTCGCCACCTTCGACAGCAAGGCCACGAGCGAGGAGCCTGCCGCTGATCCCGAGCAGGAGGAAGCGGTTCCGGAAGCCGAGCCGCAAGTAACCCGGCCCAATCCCGTGCCGACTGCACCGCCTGTGCTGGAAATGGTGCCGATCCCGCGCCCTTCAGTCACGCCCCAGCCTGTCATCACACCGCAAATCGAAGTGCCTGATCCGGCGCCCTCCGAAGACAACAAGCCCCGGGCCGTGATCCGCGCGGACCACAACTATGGCCCGCCCGCTGCCGGACGCAGGGGCAGTTCCGATACAGAAGTGGTTGGCACCGCGCCTGACGGATCGCCGCTCTATGCCGCGCGCTGGTTTCGCGAACCGACGCGCGATGAAATGTCAGGGTACCTCTCCACCGTCGAACCGCCGGCCTGGGCGCTGATCGCCTGCAAGACAGCGCCGCGCTGGGAGGTGGTGGATTGCGTGCCGTTGCAGCAATCATCGCCCAATTCGAACATCATGAACGCGGTACTTGCTTCCACCTGGCAATATCAGGTTCGCCCGCCGGTGCGGGGCACCCAGTCGCTGGTCGGTTCATGGGTACGGATAAGGATCAGCTATACCATGGGCGGACCAAGGGCGAGTTACTAGACTAAAGGCAGAGGGGCGGGACGAATGGCCCCGCCCTTCTCTTAATTTTCCGTCAGTCCACCAGCATCAGCGCGTCGAGCGCAGCAACACCCTCACCCTTGGGGTGTATGATAACCGGATTAAGGTCGATCTCGCGGATCGAAGGGTTGCCGGTCATGATCGCGCCCATCTTCACGATCAGGTCTGCCAGCGCCTCGACATCCAGCGCGGGGCTTCCGCGATAGCCCTTGAGGATCGCAGCCTGCTTCAGCGACAGCAGGCCGGCGACCACCTGGTCCTTGCCCATGTCAGGGGTGAACAGCTTCACGTCCTTGAGGATTTCCGCCGTCACGCCGCCGAAACCAGCCAGCACGACAGGGCCCCACTGGGGATCGGACTTTGCGCCAACGATCATCTCAGTGCCCATCTTGCCCATCTTCTCGATCAGCACGCCGTCAAGCGCGATGGAGGCATCGTAATTGGCGACGTTCTGGTACATGCGATCGAATGCGTCGCGCACCTCGTCAGCGGACTCGAGGTTGAGGATCACGCCGCCAGCATCGCTCTTGTGGCCAAGCGCGGCAGCCTGCGCCTTCATCACCACCGGGAAGCCGATGGCTTCGGCGGCGTTGGCAGCGTCTTCCGCCGTGGGGGCGAACTGGCTGGCGGGGAATGCGATACCGGCAGGCGCAAGCAGTGCCTTCGCCTTGTATTCGGGGATCACGCCGTTTTCTTCATCGAGGCCAGCGAGCTTGACCGGGGCAATCGAATTGTCAGTCAGGTCCCGCTTGGAAAGGTCCGCCAGGCGGGCAATCGCGCGATAGGCGCGCTCGGTTGAACGCAAATAGGGGATGCCCGCACTTGCCAGCCCATCCAGATATTCCTGCGGCACGTTCGCGCCTTCGTCCACGCCGGCGAAGACCAGAGGTTTGCCCAGTGAACCGCCTTCGAGCGCCTTCTGGATAGCCGGGAGCTTGATCTTGCAGGTGATCGGATCGGACTGGATGATCGACGCGACCACGCTGCCGATACGGTCATCTTCGAGCAGCACGCGCAGCAGGTTGGTGTAGATTTCCGGTTCGCTGAGACCGATGGCAGTGATGTCCGTCGGGTTCGAAACCGGCACAAAATCGGGCAGAACGGCGCGTATTTTCGGGCTGTTCTCGTCATTCAGCTCGATCAGGTCGAGGCCGATGTCCTCGGCAATGTCGAATGCCAGGCCGCGCAGCGCGCCGCTTTCGCCCAACACCGCCATGTTTGCACCCGGAAGGTCAGGGCAGGTTACGGCGATGGTAGCAATGTCTGCCAGCTCTTCCAGCGTATCGGCAAAGATGATGCCTTCGCGGGTGAGTTTGGCCTTCATCAGCGCATAGTCGCCCGCCATCGCACCAGTGTGGGTGGCAGCGGATTCCTGCGCCTTCGAGCTCTTGCCCGGGTGCAGCATGACGATGGGTTTGCCCGCCGCGCGCGCACGGCGAGCAGCAGCGATGAATGCCTGCGGGTTGCGCAGGTTTTCGACATACATGGCAATGACGTGGGTGGCGGGATCATCCACCAGCCATTCGACAAAGTCTTCAACGCCTGATGCCGCCTCGTTACCGGTCGAAACCGAGGTGGAGACATAACAGCCGCGCGGGTGCAGCGTGGTGGCAAGAACGGCGGCAAGCGCGCCGGACTGGCTGGCAACGCCAACGGCGCGATCGTTCGGGCCGGGCTGCTTCATGTTGGTTTCGACGAAGGTCAGTGGAATTCCTTCGACATAGTTCGTGCAACCGAGGCAGTTCGGGCCTTCGATGATGATGCCGAATTGTTCGGAGATGCGCGCCAGTTCGGCCTGGTCTTTCGCGCCTTCTTCACCCGCTTCCGAGAAGCCTGCAGCGTAGATCACGACTGCACCGCAGCCGTTTTCAGCCAGCGCACGCACGGTATCGACCACAAAGGGCCGCGGGATCGCCAGCACGGCGCAATCGACGCCATGGGGGAGTTCCTGCGGGCTCTTGTAGACCTTGAGGCCCTGAAGCTCGTCCCGCTTGGGGTTCACCGGGTAGATGTCACCCTTGAAATTGTATTGGACGAGGTTGTTCAGCAGCGTGCAACCGAGCGCGCCATGGCGGTCGGAAGCGCCGATCACGGCCACGGACTTCGGGCGCAGCAGGCGGTCAATCTGTTCGTTGGTGAAACGGCGGGTGCTCATGGAATTCCTCTCCACTGGGAAATTTCGATGCGCGTCCTAGCTCCAGACACGCAAAACGTCACCCCCGCCATTGGCAGGGGTGACGCCTGTTGCATTGATTGGGATCAGTCCCGCTTGACCTTCGAGGTATCGAAAGTGCCAAGACCAGGCTTGAATTCCTTCTTGTCGAGGAACTGGCTGGTGGCTTCGAGGCGAGCAGCCTTGCCGCCGAAGCTGTGCAGCGCTTCCTGTGCACGGATCTGGTATTCCAGACCATTGTCATAAGTCATGTCGACCATGCGGCGCATCGTCCACTTGGTGGCACGCAGGGCCTGACCGTCCTTCTTCTTCAGGACTTCGCAGATCTCCGTCACGCGTTCGAGCAGCTTGTCAGCCGGCACGCACTCGGTAACGAGACCCTGCTCTTCAGCCTGCTTGCCGGTCAGGTTTTCACCCATCATGGCGTGATACATGGCCTTGCGGAACGGCATCAGTTCCTGCGCAACCTTGGAAGCGCCACCGCCGGGCAGGATGCCCCAGTTGATTTCGGACAGGCCGAACTGCGCATCTTCCGAAGCGATCGCGATGTCGCAGCCGAACAGCGGGCCGTAGCCGCCGCCGAAACACCAGCCGTTGATCATTGCCACGGTGGGCTTTTCGTACCAGCGCAGGCGCTCGAACCAGCCATAGCTTTCACGCTGGCTCTTGCGGATGGCGCCAAGGCCTTCGGCTTCGGTCATGCGGAAATATTCCAACAGGTCCATGCCGGCGGTCCATGCGGTGCCTTCACCGGTGAGGACGAGGACCTTCACGTCATCGCGGAATTCCAGTTCCTCCAGAACGATCTTCATCTGGCGGTTGAGCTTGGGGCTCATGCAGTTGCGCTTGTCGGGACGGTTGAAATAGACCCAGGCGACGCCATCCTTCACTTCATAACGGACGGTTTCTTCCTGCGGACGAGGATCGGGCTGTGAGGGCATTGCCATGGTAATCTCTCCACTTAATTGCACGAATCGCACGGCCCTGGCCGCGCAGATTGTTATCATTCATAGCTTTCTGGATTGCTATGCGCAACAACAATCGCTAGCGTGATGCTCATGCAGGATCCGCTTGCCCACTACCCCGGCTATGCGTTGCGCCGTGCCGCCAATGCGGCGGCTGCGGAATTGGCTGCGCGCCTGTCTGACATCGGGCTCAAGCAAGTGGATGCATCACTCCTGCTGCTGATCGGCGCAAACCCCGACGTTACCGCCAGTGCGCTAGGCCGGGAGCTGGATATCCAGCGCGCCAACATGGTACCGCTGTTAAAGCGCCTTGAAGACGCCCGGCTGATTGATCGAAATCCGCTGGACGGTAAATCGCAGGGACTGGTGCTGACCGAAGCGGGCGAAGCGCGGCGCAGCGAAGCGCTTGCCATTATCGAGCATTTCGAAACCGAACTGCTCGCGCGCATCCCTGCGGAACATCGCAAACACTTGCTGCCCGCGCTGGATGCCCTCTGGCGTAAACCGTGAGGATTTTCTAGGTCTGCTTGTGAGAGCAAGTGGGAGTTTGCAAATGCACGAGCACGTCACCCATCCGGTACCGGCGGAATGGGCCGCAAATGCGAAGATTAATGCGGATGCTTATGCGCTTAAATATCGCGCCAGCGTGAATGACCCGGAGAACTTCTGGCTGGGTGAAGCGCAGCGGATTGACTGGATGCGCAAGCCCACGAAGATCAAGGACACATGCTTCGACGCAGACAATTTCCGCATCGGGTGGTTTGAGGACGGCACGCTTAACCTTGCCGCCAATTGCCTTGACCGACATCTCGCAGCATGCGGCGATGACGTGGCGATCCTGTGGGAGCCGGATCATCCCGATACGCCCGCCCGCCAGCTGACCTATCGCGAACTTTACGAAGAGACCTGCAAGTTCGCCAATCTGCTCAGGGCCAAGGGCGTCAAGCGCGGCGATCGCGTGACGATCTATCTGCCGATGGTGCCCGAAGCCGCCGTGGCCATGCTCGCCTGCGCACGGATCGGCGCGGTGCATTCCATCGTGTTCGCAGGCTTCAGCCCCGATGCCCTCGCCCAGCGCATCACTGACTGTGAAAGCACTATCGTGCTAACCACAGACGAAGGCCTGCGCGGTGGCAAGAAAATCCCACTCAAGGCCAATGTCGATGCTGCTTGCGAGAAGGCCAAGGTCGACACCGTCATCATGCTGCGCCACACTGGCGCGGACGTCGGCTTTGTCGAAGGCCGCGATGTCGACTGGGCGCAAGGCGTGGCAGACATGCCCGCCACTTGCGAGCCCGAAGAAATGAACGCGGAGGACCCGCTGTTCATTCTTTACACCTCCGGCTCGACCGGCAAGCCCAAGGGCGTGCTGCACACCACCGGCGGTTATGCCGTGTGGGCCAGCATGACGCATGAATACACCTTCGATTACCGGCCGGGACAGATTTACTGGTGCGCAGCGGATATCGGCTGGGTTACCGGGCACAGCTATGTCGTTTACGGGCCGCTAGCCAATGGCGCGACCACGCTGATGTTCGAAGGCGTGCCCAACTATCCGGATTTCTCGCGCTTCTGGCAGGTGGTGGACAAATATCAGGTCGAACAATTCTATGCTGCCCCCACGGCCCTGCGCGCGCTGATGCGCGAGGGTGACGAGTGGGTGAAGAAGACCAGCCGCAAGAGCCTGAAGGTGCTAGGTTCCGTTGGCGAGCCGATCAATCCCGAGGCATGGGAATGGTATTATGACGTGGTTGGCGAAGGGCGCTGCCCCATCGTCGACACATGGTGGCAAACCGAGACGGGCGGCCACATGATTACCCCCCTGCCCGGCGCCCATGCATTGAAGCCCGGTTCCGCCAGCTTCCCCATGTTCGGGGTGCAGCCTGCCGTTGTCGATGCCGAGAAGGGCAATTTGCTCGAAGGCGCAACCGAAGGCGCGCTTGTCATCCTCGATAGCTGGCCCGGCCAGATGCGCACCGTTTATGGTGATCATGAACGCTTTATCCAGACATACTTCACGCAATATCCGGGCAAGTATTTTACCGGTGATGGATGCCGCAGAGACGAAGATGGATACTACTGGATCACGGGCCGCATTGACGATGTGATCAATGTCTCGGGCCACCGCATGGGCACCGCCGAGGTGGAAAGCGCGCTGGTCGATCATGATGCCGTGGCCGAAGCCGCCGTGGTGGGTATGCCACACGATATCAAGGGACAGGGCATTTATGCCTATGTCACCACCATGGAAGGCACTGAGGACACCGAAGAACTGCGCAAGGAGCTGATCCAGTGGGTACGCAAGGAAATTGGCCCCATTGCCACGCCCGACGTGCTGCAATTCGCCCCCGGCCTGCCCAAGACACGTTCCGGCAAGATCATGCGCCGTATCCTGAGAAAAATTGCGGAGAATGACATCGGCAACCTTGGCGACACCTCCACGCTGGCGGACCCGTCAGTGGTGGACGATTTGCTGGCCAATTCGCCACATGCGAAGGCCTGAGGAGCCTGACCGATGATCACAATCTACCACGTCCCCAGTTCTCGCAGCCAGCGAATCGTCTGGCTGATGGAGGAGATGCAGGAGGCCTACCGGCTGGAGAGCTTCGGCATCCCGGTTCCCGAGAGCTTCCTTGAAATCAACCCACTCGGCAGCGTGCCCACCATCGTCGATGACGATGCGGATGAACCGATCACCATGTTCGAAAGCATCGGCATAATGCTCTACATCACTGGCAGGCGGCTGGTTGCGGGGAACGAGGCAGCAAAGGCGCTTGCGGTTGGCCCATTGCCTGATGCAGAACACTATGCCGCGCACCTGCAAATGCTGCATTTTGGCGAGGCGGACCTTGCCACGCCCATCGGCACCATTTTCCGCACCCGCATATTCACCGGCGAGCAAACCAATAACACCATTACCGACCAACTGGGCCAGTTGGAGAAGCGCCTCGCTTACCTCGATGGCTACCTGTCTGATGGCCGCCCATGGGTTACGGGGGAGCGTTTCACCATCGCCGATATCTCCATCGGCTATGCCTTCCTGCTCGCCGAATTCACCAAGTGCGAGGTGGAACTGCCCGCCCATGTCGCCGCATATTGGCAGCGGCTGCAAGCTCGCCCGGCCTACAAGCGCTCTCTGGCGGCGGATTGACAAAACTCGATACAAATTCGTTCTAGCAACGAATGGGCCGATGGCTATTCTCTGTCCCCGAGAGAGGGAGAGGGAAATCATGAAAAGTCTGTTCCGCACATCGCTGCTGACCGCCTGCGCCATGGGGCTCACCGCAGCCGCCACGCCGGCCACCGCACAGATCGCCGGTGTACCGCTGGAAATGGAAACGCGTGATTGCGACCGCGCCTGCCTTGAGGGTTACGTCGAGCGTTATCTCCAAGCGATGACAGACGGCGAAGTGTCGGACGACCTCTTTGCCCGCAATGTCCGCTTCACCGAAAACGGCATCGCCATGCCACTCGGCAATGAAGGCCTGTGGGCCACCACCGTCTCGCCCGAAGGCTATCGCCTCGTGGTGCCCGATGTCGTTACCGGGCAGGTTGCCGCGCTGGTCACGGTTCAGGAAGTTGCTGCCAGCTCTGCCACCGGCCCATCGCGTGAGCCCGAGCATGTCGGCCTTGCCTTGCGGCTCAGGATCGGCCGCGATGGCAAGATCAGCGAAGTCGAACAGATCGCCGCGCGCCCTGACCGTCCGCTTGGGCCCTCGTCTGGGCCTTCGACTAGTCCCTTCCCTGCAACAGGTGTCGCTGTCTACGCGCTAGGTTCTCCCTGGGAGGGCTATTTCGAGCCTGTTCCCGAAGCCGAGCGCCACACCCGCGCCGAACTTGTCGAGATGGCGAACGCCTATTTCGAAGCGGTCGAGCGCAACACCACCAATGATTATTACCCCTTCACCGATGACTGCCTGCGCCTCGAAAACGGCATCATCGCCGCCGCACCTGACGGGCACAATTTGGGAGATCGCCCCAGCTTCGGTGCAGTGCAAAGCTGCAAGGGCCAGTTCGAAACCTCGCTGGTTGGCACGGTAACAGGCGTGCGCGATCGCCGCGTTGTGGCGGTGGATATCGAACGCGGCGTCGTCTTCTCCTTTGCCTTCTTCGATCACCGTCCGATCAACTGGACATGGCAACTGGGTGAGCTGTTCAAGATCGATCAGGGCAATATCAGCCGTATCGAGGCGATCTTCATTCGCGGGCCTTATGGCATCTGTTCAGGCTGGAGCACTTACGAACAGTGCCGCAGCGAAGAGCCGGTGGACATGCGCTGAGCGGCGACTGACACGCTTGCAGCACTGTCGCGCGGAATGGAAGGAGAGAGCCATTCCGCGCCCTAACCCTGCCGCTTTTCGCAAGCGGACGTGCAATAATTGCAATCTTTGGTGTATGGTTGCCGGCGAGGGCGCCTGCTATCCGCGCCCTCGCACCAGAGAAGGGACCATCCCAATGCCTCGCACAAGGCTCTATTCGCTCGACGAACTCGAAGACATTCCCGGCACCAAGGTGTTCACCGCACGCCGCAGCCGCCAGGGATATTACCTGCACAAGTTCTGCATGAGCCTGATGAAGGAAGAGAACCGCGAGGAATTCAGAGCGGACGAACACGCATATCTCGACAAGTTCAAGATGACCGAGGAGCAGAAGCAGGCCGTGCTCGATCGCGACCTGACAAAGCTGATCGCCCTTGGCGGCAATATGTATTTCCTCGTCAAGCTGGCCAGCACCGATGGCATGTCTGCTCAGAAAGCCGTCAGCACTACGTCGGGCATGTCGGCAGACGAATACGCACAAATGATGCTGGAAGGCGGGCGTAACCCGGCCGGCATCCGTTCAATCAGGGACAAAAACTGATGGCCAGAGTTACCGCAGGCATCGCCACCAGCCACGTGCCCGCCATCGGCGCGGCGATCGATCTGAAAAAGACCAAAGAGCTCTATTGGGCGCCCGTCTTTCAGGGGTATGAATTCGTGAAGGAGTGGATCAAAAAGAACACGCCCGATGTGATCGTGCTTGTCTATAATGACCACGCATCAGCGCTGATGATGGACATCATCCCCACATTCGCGATCGGCTTTGCAGACGAGTTCGAAAGTGCGGACGAAGGTTGGGGCCGCCGCCCGGTGCCGGTGGTGAAGAACCATATCGACCTTGCCGCCCACATCGCCGAACAGCTGGTGATCGATGAATTCGACATCACGCTTATCAACGAGATGGACGTCGATCACGGCCTCACCGTGCCGCTGTCACTTGTGTTCGGCCAGGTCGAGGAATGGCCGTGCAAGGTCATCCCGCTTTGCGTCAACGTCTCGCAATTTCCCACCCCAAGCGGCGAACGTTGCTGGAAGCTGGGCGAAGCAATCCGCAATGCAATCAAAACCTTCCCCGAAGACCTTAACGTGCAGGTATGGGGCACTGGCGGCATGAGCCACCAGCTCCACGGCAGCCGCGCGGGCCTCATCAACGAGGAATTTGACCGCAAGTTCATCGATCTGCTCGCGCATGAACCGGAAGAGCTTAAATACATCACCCGCCTTGAATATCTGCGTGAAGCAGGCACCGAGGGGATCGAGCTGATCATGTGGCTCATCATGCGCGCGGCGCTTGGTTATGGCGTGGAGGAGAAAAAGCGCTTCTACCGCGTCCCCGCCTCCAACACCGCCGTGGGCCACGTGGTGTACGAAGCAAAGAGCTGACGCAGCCGGCTTGACAATTCGTCGCAATTGAAATCATTTTGACGCATCATGATTCGCCGTCATCCGGAGGATCCGCGCCAAGAGGGAATTTCAGCTTGACCTTGCGACTTGTCGTCACGGCAATTGCTGCCGCAGCCATCAGCGTTTCTGCACAGGCACGCCCTGTCGCGATCGAGGACCTGCTCAAGACACGCAGCGTATCTTCTCCCAGCATCTCGCCTGACGGGAGCAAGGTCGTCTACGCCGTAAGCAGCGTGGATCTAGAGGAAGACAAGAACACCACACACGTCTGGATCGCCAATATCGATGGCAGCGGGGAACGGCAGCTGACCATGCGCGACGGCGAAAATGAAAGCTCGCCGAAGTTCAGCCCGGATGGTTCGATGATCGGCTTCCTGTCCTCACGCGGGGACGAGGACGACGATGCCCTCACGCGGCTCTGGCTATTGCCCCTAAATGGCGGCGAGGCGCGCCCGGTTGAAGGCATCGAGGGATCGGTCAGCGACTTTGTGTGGTCGCCCGATGGCAGCAGGATGGCGCTGGTTATCGAGGACCCCGAACCGCAGGACGAAGAAGCAGACAACAAGGACGATGAACGCCCAAAGCCAATCGTCATAGACCGCTATCGCTTCAAGGAAGACTACACGGGCTACCTCGACAACCGCCGCGAACGCTTGTGGCTTTTCGATCCAGCCACCGGCGCGCTGGAACGGCTTGCCGATGGTGATTTTGACGAGGGCTACCCCTCATTCTCGCCCGATGGCAGGCAGGTCGCTTTCGTTTCCAACCGCACGGCAGAACCGGATCGCAACAGCAATACGGATGTCTGGGTAGCAAGCCTCACCTCACCGGGCGCCGCGCCGCGCCAGCTGACCGTGCATCCGGGGGCCGACAGCGAAAACTCCTATCCAGCATGGAGCCCGGACGGCAGCCGGATCGCTTATGTCCACGGCGCTGACCCCGCCAAGATCTGGTACGGCGTCCTCCCGCTTGCCGTGGTGCCTGCAGCAGGCGGCGAGCCGGTGATCCTGACCCCTTCGCTCGACCGCAATGTCTCCGATCCGCTGTGGACCGAAGATGGCCAGGCGGTGCGGATGATCGTCGAAGATGATGGGCGGCAATATCTTGCCGAAGTTCCCGCAACCGGCGGAACGGTCACACAGCTTGCCACGGGCAATTTCGTACTCCGCAGCCCCACCTCTATGCACGGCGGGAAAATGGCCCTTCTCAGCAGCACCAACTTCTCTCCCAACGAAGTCTTCGCCTTTGCAGACGGAATGCTGACCAAGGTCACCGCGCAAAACGATGAATGGCTCGCAGGGATCGATTTCGGCTCCGTCAGCATGGCCAGCTATGCCAGCGAGGACGGCACTGAAGTGCACGGCCTCATCTACTTGCCGCCGGGCCACGATGCGCGAAGGGCTCAGCCGACCACGCTGATGTTGCATGGCGGGCCAGCCTCGCAGTTCGATTACAGCTGGGACACCGAGCCGCTGTGGCAAGTCGCCGCAGGCTATGTGGTTCTGGCCCCCAACCCGCGCGGCAGCACCGGGCGCGGCGATGCCTATGCCATGGCCGGCCACAGCCGCTGGGGCGATCTTGACGTGGGTGATGTGCTGGCAGCGGTGGACGATGGGGTAGCCAGGGGCATTGCTGATCCTGAACGACTGGGCGTGGGCGGCTGGTCCTATGGCGGGATGCTGACCAATTACGTGATCGCCAGCGACACTCGTTTCAAGGCAGCCGTCAGCGGCGCATCTATTTCCAACATTTTCACCGGCTTCGGCCATGACCAGTATATCCGCGAATACATCGCCGAGATCGGCACGCCGTGGGAGAATTTCGAAGGTTGGATGGCGATCAGCTATCCCTTCTTCCAGAACCAGCGGATCGTTACCCCGACGCTGTTCATCGTCGGCGAAGAAGACGTCAACGTCCCCACCATCGCCAGCGAACAGATGTACCAGGCGCTGCGTTACCGCGGGGTGGATACTCAGCTCGTGATTTATCCCGGCGAATACCATGGCATCCGCCGTCCCAGCTTCCTGCTGGACCGGATGCAGCGCTGGAACGCCTGGCTGGACAAATACCTGAAGAATTAAACCTGTAGCAAGGCGAGCCGGCTGGTTGCAGGCACCTTGACCACCTCAACCCCAAGGTCAGCGATAATCTGGCCAGCCCATGGCCCTGCGAGGATCCGTGCCAGTTCGACGACCTTGAGGCCCTTGAGAGCCACTTCGCTCATCAGAGCGTCATAATCACTCCGGTGCGATCTTGAACACACGTTCCGCATTGCCGTGGCACAGGGCATGGCGTTCTTCATCGGTGCATTCGAAATTGTTGATGAAGTCCACCGCCGGTTTCATCGGCTGGTAGGGGTAGTCGATCGCCCAGATCACATTGTCTATGCCCATGCGATCAATCGCATAACGCAGCGCCAGCGGGTCTTCCACGCCGCTGGTGGTGAAGACAAAGTTATCACGAAAATACTCTTCCATGCTGCGCTTGGTCTTGGGCGCACGGCCCACCTGCTGAGCGCGGCTGTTCATGAAATTGATGCGCCAGATGAAGAACGGCACCATTTCGCCCATGTGACCAACGCAAATACGCAGCCTGGGGAAATGGTCAAACACGCCGCCTGCCATCATGCGCAGCATATTGGTGCCCACTTCAACGCCGTATGCCCACATTGCGCTGTCCATCGCATAGTCCATCAGGGGGCCTTTCAACGTATCGGATGGGCCGCGGGGATGGATGTAGATGGTGGCATCATGCGCTTCTGCCGCTTCGAAAATCGGCCAGAACTTGGGATCGTCGAAATATTCGCCATTGGTGTGCCCGTTAACGACAAGACCGTTCAGCTTAAGGTCGGTCATCACGCGGTCGACTTCCTTCGCCGCGCGCTTGGGTGAATGGGGTGCAAAGCTGGCAAGGCCGGCAAAACGCTTGGGATATTTCCGGCAGATTTCTGCCATCCTGTCATTAGAGAGCGCTGCGAGTTCGGTCGCCGTATCAGCATCGAACATCTGCACACCGGGCGCCGTCAGCGTCAGCAGGTGCATGTCCACGCCGAATTCATCCATCTGCGGCAGGCGCTGGTTCTCGATGTCCTTCAACCCTTCAAGGAAGTTCATCTTGCCATAGCCGGTGGTGTCATGGTCTGCATCGTATATGCCCCCCACCAGCAACTTGTCAGAGCTTTGCGAAGGCCCACGGGCAACCTTGCGCAGTTCCTCTGCAACTTCGGGGATAGACCAGGCTTCCTCGCAGGCAATCAGGCGACATTTGCTTCCCATTATTCTCTCCAATCAGGGATGGAGGGCCCGGCAGCTCTTGAGGCTGACGATGACCGTCCCACCAATGCAACCGCAATCGGGTTCCCTGCCGCTCACCCGATCGACAAAATGGAACTCCATCGGCGTGATTCGAAGATAAGGCGTGAATATCTGCGCGCGCAAGGCCGCATCGGGTGTAAATTGAGGCAATAAGCACTTCATATCCGCCAAAGTGGGTCAGGAAAACGACACACACGAGATCTTGGCGACAAAGCCTATCCGAACTCTTGCCTCAGCAGGATTGCCGGAGGCGGGCTGCACAAGCAACCAGCGCCAGAGCGCGCGCCATTCAAGAAACAAGCCACATGTGCTTGCCGCCGAAAGCTGTCAGCCCTAGCCTGCGCACCATGGCACGGCAGGTGGCAACGCAGGACGAGAGCTGGAGCTCAACGGGGCTTGGCCAGCGTGAGGCGATCAACGCCTGGCGCGACTGGGCCGCGAGCACCATTGCGCCGATAGAGGTGGAGGTGTTCGATGCTGATGCCTTTGCCGCGCGCTGGGTCAGCCACGGTATTGGCCAGCTGCGCCTGCTGCACATCCACGCGCCTGCCCAGCGGGTAACGCATATCGGGATCGATGGCACAGCAATGCGTGCAGCACCCTCGATCCAGCTTGTCTACGCCCGGGTCGGCGACATGAAGACCACCATGGCAGGCCGCAGCTTCAACGTCGCGCCCGGCCATTTCGTGCTGCTCGACAACACCCGTTTCTATCAGATGGAAATGGCCACACCGCACGAATGCGTTGATCTGATGATGCCGCAAGGTTGGCTTGAACGCTACATGCCGGATCCTTCCGCACTGCTCGGCCGCCCGATGTCCGCCAGCAGCGCCTGGGGGGCGCCCTTGGGTGCCTTGTTGGAAACGATCCTTGATGGCGGGCTGGATGATGCGCCCTTACCGCGCCCGCTGATTGCAGAACAGTTCGGCAGCCTGCTGGCACTGGCCGCAGGGCTTGAGGACACGGACGATGCGCCCAGCCAGCAAGGTCGCCATCGCGGGCAGCTGGCAGCGCGCATCCTGCGGCGGATCGAGAGCGATTATGCCGATCCGGACCTTTCTCCCGAAGTGGTGGCGCAGCAGGTGGGCATTTCCAAGCGCTACCTGCAGACACTGCTCGCGGCCAGCGGCACCCGCTTCGTGCAGGAGCTGAACGCCACAAGGCTTGAACGCGCCAGCGACATGCTGTCCGACCATCGCGCTGGCGGGCTCTCTATATCGGATATTGCCTTTCGCACCGGCTTCCTCGACCCCGGCTATTTCACGCGCCTGTTCCGCAAGCGCTTCGGCATCACCCCAAGGGAGTGGCGCGCAGGCAACGCGCCGCAAAGCTAAACCGCAACCACTTGCCACATTCATAACGATCGTTTCTATCGTCGCCAGAGAGGGGATGGTGATGGCGCTAAGTGTTGCACTCAATTTCGTGACTGCAGGAGAGGACGGAAAGGTCCGCTTCGTGCTCAACAACGGCTGGTACGGGACCGGGCAGCAGCCGCATGCGGTGGCCTTACGAGACCTTGCCGGGAAGCCCTTGTCAGACCTGCAGAAGGACGGGTTCACCCGCGCCCACATCACCAGCAGCGTGAGCGACTGGGACGACTTCCGGCAATTGGAAGCGCTGTGGTTCCCTGCCGTGCGCGAGGCTGTGCTGAGGGCAACTGGAGCGCGCTGGGCGACGCTGTTTGCCGGGCCGTTGCTGCGCTTTTCCAACCGTCATCCGCGCTCGACCGGCAGCTCGATATCCGCTCCGGCACGCGCAGTGCATGCTGACCTTCACGCCGGCTTCCGCTTCCACGACGTGGCGCACCAACCGGTGGCAGAAATCGCGGCGCGAGAGGTTGCCGAGAATTTCGGCGAGGATACCCCTGCCCGGTGGGGGGTGTTCAACATCTGGCAGATGATCTCGCCGCCGCCGCAGGACAATGTGTTGGCCATGTGCCGCCTTGGCTCGGTTTCACCGGAAGATGTCGTGAAAGGCCTCGGCTATTTCGACGAGCCGGAAAAGCCCGCTGACACGACCCTTGCCGAGCGGGCGGGAACGCATGACTTCGACATCACCTTTTTCCGCCACAACCCGGCGCATGAATGGTGCTACTTCTCGGACATGGACGAAGGCGACGCGCTGATTTTCTCCACATATGACCCGGAAGACGAAGGGCTGCACGCGCGCACACCACATGCAGCGATCGATCTCGACAGCAAGGCAAACCCGAGACGCAGCATCGAAATCCGCGCTTTGGTCGCCTGGTAGCTGCAGCTGGCGGCTTGTATTTAGGCGGCGAGATAATATTTGCATCATGTCAAATTCGGCCACTCTCCCCACCTATTACCTCAGCCATGGCGGCGGGCCCTGGCCGTGGATGCGCGCGCAGACAGGCAGCACCTATGATGTGCTGGACGCCTCCTTGAAGGAGATGCGCCGCGAATTGCTGGACCGGCCCAAGGCTGCGCTTGTGATTACCGCGCATTGGGAGGAGGATGCCTTCTGCTTCTCCTCATCCCCGCAGCCGGGCATGCTCTACGACTACTACGGCTTCCCACCGGAAACTTACGAGATCACCTATCCAGCTCCGGGGATTCCGGGGCTCGCCGAACATGCGCACGAATTGCTGGCGGCAGGCGGCATGGACACTCGGCTCGATCCCGAACGCGGCTTCGATCATGGCACTTTCAGCCTGATGCAGGCGATCTACCCCGAAGC
>CAZYAL010000002.1:129578-146444 GCA_964645635.1 uncultured Sphingomonadaceae bacterium
TGCGCTGTCACTGCCCGATCAAGAGGCAGGGCAGCGCACCGAACAACCGCTGAAAGGTACTTCCATGAGCGATACGCAAAAGGGCTTTCCCCTGCCCAGTTCGATCAAGGTTATTCCGGGTACTGAGGAGGCGCAGGCCGCCTACCCCTACTACACCCAATTCGAACCGGAGGATGACGAGAAGTTCTGGTTCTACAACTCGATGCACTTCCCTGAGCCGATGCATCATTTCGACGTGATCACCGCGGAAGCAGCGTATGTCGCCATGGGTGCGTTCAACACCCGCGTGCATGTGCTGCCCACCGCCAAGGGCGTGGATCACCGTATCATCAACGGCCGCGTCTATATCGGCGGCGTGGTGGTGACCGACCCTGAGGAAATCGCCGAGCGCACTGCCGAATTCCAGCAGCGCGCCTTCTATTACTACGAACACTGGGAACGTCTTTACGACCAGTGGAAGGACAAGATGAAGACGCTGATCGCGGACGCGCAAGCGCTGCCCAGCCCTTCCCTGCCTGATTACGAACCGCTGGAAACCATCACCGAAGGCGATGCCGTTCCCAAGAGCCATGACTTGCTGAAGATCTACCAGCAGCAGGTCGAAGGCTACCACCGCATGTGGCACCACCACTTCGAGTTCCTGCTGCTTGGATACGGCGCCTACATGACGTTCTTCGACTTCTGCAAGAACGCTTTCCCGGAGATTTCGGACCAGGCAATCAGCCGCATGGTGGCAGGGATGGAAGCGGAGATTTTCCGCCCGGACGAGGAGGTGAAGCGCCTTGCCCGCCGCGCGGTGGAACTGGGCGTGGACCACCACTTCACCGATGCCATGAACATCGATGCCGTGCTGGCAGATCTCGATGCTGTCGGCAATGCCGGCAAGGAATGGCTGGGCGAACTCGAAACCAGCCGCAATCCGTGGTTCAATGTGTCGAGCGGCGACGGTTTCTACCACTATCACCGCAGCTGGAACGATGACCTGTCACTGCCCTTCGCCGCGCTTCCCGGCTATATCGAGAAGATCAAGGCGGGCGAGAACGTTGAGCGCCCGACCGAGCTGCTGATTGAACAGCGCGAACAGCTGGTAGCGGATTATCGCGAGCTTCTCGATACCGAGGAAGACAAGGCCACCTACGACCAGCTGATCAACCTTGCGCACCGCGTGTTCCCTTATGTCGAGGGGCACAAGTTCTATTGCGAGCACTGGTACACCAACCTGTTCTTTAACAAGATCCGCGAATTCGGCCGCCTGCTGGTGGCGCACGACTTCTTCGGGCCGGATGGCGTGGAGGAGGATGTGTTCCACCTCACCCAATATGAGCTGGAAAGCGCAATCATCGACCTGATGCTGAGCTGGGGCGTGGGCACACGCCCTCGCGGTGTAAAGCACTGGCCCGCCATTGTGGCCCAGCGCAAGGCCGCAATCGCAGAGTGGGACACACATTCCACCCCGCCAGCACTTGGCAATGTGCCCGATGCAATTGACGATCCGGCGATCAACATGCTGTGGGGCATCACCCGCGAAAACCTGGACAGCTGGCTTGATGACGGGACGGAAAACCTCAAGGAGCTGAAGGGCTTTGCAGCCTGTTCGGGCGTGGTCGAAGGCCCGGCTCGCGTGGTCAAGTCCGTCAGCGAGATCGGTCGCATCCAGCATGGCGATATCCTCGTATGCCAGGTCACCAACCCGACATGGTCGCCCATCTTTCAAAAGATCGGCGCGGCAGTGTCTGACATTGGCGGTTCGATGAGCCACATGGCGATCGTTGCCCGTGAATATGGCCTGCCCGCCGTGGTCGGCACCGGCAAGGCCACCACGCTCATCAAGGACGGCCAGCGCATCCGCGTGGATGGTGGCAAGGGGACGGTGACCATCCTCGACGATGATCCCGTGCTGGAGGACGCTTGAAATCATGTCTGACGCAGTCGCATGGTTCGCCGATGTCGGCATCAAGGATCGCCCCACCGTGGGCGGCAAGGGTGGTTCGCTGGGTGAACTGACCCAGGCCGGCATCACCGTGCCGCCGGGCTTCGTGGTCACGGTTTCGGCCTTCGAGACCTTCCTCGAAGCTTTGGAAGCGCGGGAGCCCATCCGTCCGCTGGTCGAGGCGCTCGACCCCACAGACCATGGCGCGGCCACCAAGCTTTCTGAGCAATTGCGCGCCCGCGTGATGGAAGAAAAAATGCCTGCCGAAGTCGAGCAGGCGATCATGGCCGCCATGCGCGAACTTTGCCCCAACGGCGAGCCAGTCGCCGTGCGCTCCTCCGCCACCACGGAAGACGCCGAGGATGCCAGCTTTGCCGGCCTGCAGGACACCTTCCTTTGGGTGCTCACCCCGGAAGACATGGCGCACCGCGTGCGCGAATGCTGGGGCAGCCTCTATTCGGTTGAGAGCATGACCTACCGCCGCAAACAGGGCTTCCCTGAGTCACAAGTTGCGATGGCAGTGGTGGTGCAGCAGATGGTCGATGCGCGCTGCGCAGGGGTGATGTTCACCCGCTCGCCGCTGACAGGAGACAAGTCCGTGATCGCCATCGAAGGGGCCTGGGGCCTCGGCTCATCCGTCGTTTCGGGTGAAGTCACGCCGGACAAGTGGGTGATGGGCAAGATCACGGGCGAAATCAGCCAGCGCAACATTTCGGACAAGCACGCGCGGCAGGTCCCCGCAGAAGGCGGCGGCATCATCGAGGTGGAGAACGAGGACGATATCCGCTCGGCACCCTGCCTGACTGACGAGCAACTCGAAGGCCTGCGCCAGGTCGGCCGCCGGATCGAGAAGCATTACGGCAAGCCGCAGGATATCGAGTGGGCATTGGACAAGGCGGGCAATATCCTGCTGCTCCAGTCCCGCCCCGAAACCGTATGGGCAGCAAAGGACGCCGCCGCAAAGCCCGTGTCGAAGCCAGTCGATAACCCCATGGCGCATGTGATGAATATTTTCGGAGGCAGGAAGTGAGCCACCTCACTGGCAAAGAAATTGCCGAAATTGCCAAGTTGCTGGACGAGAGCCAGTTCACCTCGCTCAGCCTGCAGATGGGCGAGTTCAAGCTGCGCATCCACCGCGATGGCGGTGGCGCTGGCCGTTATTATGACGATGCTGGCGATGATGATGCAGGCGTAGCGCAAGAACCGCCAGCAATCTCCGCGTCGGCATCGGCACCCTCCCCTGCTGCAACGGCCGGCGCTGACGAGCAGGACGTGGTCGCACCATTGCTGGGCAATTTCTACGCTGCACCGCGTCCAGGGGAAGACCCGTTTGTGCAGGTTGGCGATACGGTCTCGGCAGACACCACCATCGGCATCATCGAAGTGATGAAGCTGATGAACCCGATCCGCGCCGGTGTAGCCGGAACGATCACCGCGATTCTGGCTGAAAACGGCAAGACCGTGGAAGAAGGCCAGCCCCTCGTCCGCGTGAAGGTGAGCTGAGATGGCCAAGGTCGATATCGTCGAAACCTCCTTGCGTGATGGCAACCAGTGCCTGTGGGGAGCGCTGGGCGTGAACACCGCCAAGACGCTGACCATCGCGCCTGCAATGGAACGTGCCGGATACCGCGCGATCGACTTCACCACCTCCACCCACATGGGCGTGGCTGTTCGCTACAAGCAGGAAGACCCGTGGGAACGCATCCGCGGCATGGCGGAAATCTGCAAGAACACACCGCTGCAGTTCCTCTCCACCGGCTTCCGTTTCATCGCGTGGGAAACCGCCACGCCGGAATTCATGGAACTGGCCTTCCGCACGCTAGCGACAAACGGCATCCGCCGCTTCGCGCTGGCTGACCCGATGAACGATGCCAAAGCCAACACCGAAGTTGCCAAGCTAGTGAAGCGCAACGGCGGTGACCAGGTGGTGGGCGCGCTCGTCTATTCGATCAGCCCGATCCATGACGATGCCCATTATGCCGAGGCTGCGCGCACCATGGCTGCCAGCCCCGATATCGATGCGCTGTACATCAAGGACCCGGGTGGCTTGCTCACCCCCAAGCGCGCACAGACGCTGATCCCCGCGATCCTTGCCGAGATTGGCGACAAGCCGCTGGAACTGCACAATCACTGCACCATCGGACAGGCGGAGCCTGCCTGCCTTGAAGCGGCGGACCTCGGCATCACCGCCGTGCAATGCGCCAGCGGCAGCGCGGCAGACGGCACCAGCAACCCGCCGATCATGCGTATGATCGCAAACCTTCGCGCGCAGGGCCATACGGTCGACATTGATGACGAGGCGGCGCAGGAAGTCGCTGACTTCTGGACCGCGATGGCCGCGGCAGAGGACCTGCCCACCGGCAGCCCGATGGCTTTCGATGCCGCATACTACCAGCACAACTTGCCCGGCGGGATGGTCGGCACGATGCGCCGCCATCTGAAGGACCAGGGCGTGCCCGAACTGGAAGGTGCAGTGATCGAGGAAATGGGCCGCGTCCGTCGCGAACTGGGCTGGCCCATCGTGATGACGCCCTTTGCCCAGATGCTGCAGACGCAGGCAATGATGAACGTGACGAACGAGGCCAATGGCAAGGAGCGATGGTCAATCATCCCGGACGAGATCATCCGCTTCGCCATCGGCAAGTTCGGCCGCCCCAATGCACCGGTTGACCAGAACGTGATGGACCGCATCATGGCCAATCCGCGCACGAAGGAACTGGAAGCTGAAACCGGCATGGCAGACCTGAAGACGCTGCGGAAGAAGATCGGCGAGAACCTGTCTGACGAGGAGTTCCTGCTGCGCGCCACCATGCCCGCAGAACTCGTCAACGCGATGCAGGATGCAGGCCCAGCCCCGCGTGAATATGATCCGGACACCGTAGCGGTGATGAATCTGCTGCGTGAAGTCCTCTCCCGCCGCGATGTCGACAGCTTTGGGCTAGAGAAGGAAGATTTCAAACTGGAAGTTTCTGCATGACGCTTGCCCCATCTCCCTTAGCCCGCAAGCCCAAGGGCTTCATGTTCGACCTCGACGGAACGCTGATCCTCTCCAACCGTAAGCTTGGCAGCTATGATGCGATCCCCGGCGCGGCCGAGGCGCTGGGCGAGCTGGACCGGCTCGGCATCCCGTGGCTCGCGCTCACCAATGGCAGCGCCTACGCGTCACGCGTGCAAGGCCCGCGCTTGCGCGATGCCGGCGTGCCGGTGCCGGACGCAAAGCTGTTCACGCCCAATTCCGTGGCGGCCAAGGTGATCGCCGATCGCGGATACTCCAACGTGCTCGTGCTCGGCCTCGAAAGCGTGGCCGAAGCGCTCTCCGAAATGGGCGTTTCCTGCTCCATGCTGGGCGATGACGACGCCAAGCATGCCGATGCGGTTTACGTGGCATGGCATCCCGATTGCGTGATGGACCACATCCACCTGGGCTGCGAGCGTGTGATGGATGGCGCGGCCTTCCTGTCCGCTTCGGACGTGCCCTTCTTCGCCACCAAGGAAGGCCGCAGCTTTGGCTACAGCTGCGCGATCAACGGCGCGATTTCCCGCGTAACCGGCGTAGAGCCCGAACCGACCGGCAAACCTTCCACCCACGCGATGAACGTGATTGCCGAAACGCTTGGTATCGCCAAGCAAGACGTGGGCGTGGTGGGTGATGATGCCACGGCAGAAATGGAGATGGCCGTCGCCAATGGCGCGATCGGCATCGCCGTCACTTCCGGTTCCACCAGTGCCGAGGAATGGGCCGCCCAGCCGCCCGCCAAGACGCCTGACGTGGTGATCGCCAATATCGGTGAACTGGTCGAGGCTTGCGGATTGGGCTAAGCCGCTCCGCATGAACCAGACCATCCGCACAGACTGGAGCCGCGACGAAATCGCTGCGCTGTTCGACCTGTCGTTTACCGAGCTGGTGTTTCGCGCCGCCGAGGTCCACCGCCAGCACCACCAGCCTGATCATCCACCCGGCCAGCACCACCTGCAGCCAGCTTGGCGAGGAGGAACTGGTTGCGGCAGGCGCCGGGCCGGATGTGGTGCGCGTATCCGTCGGCATTGAACATATCGACGATATTATCGCTGACATGGAACAGGCACTGGCTGCAATATGACCTTCGACTACCACAGCTATATCGACTGCTTCCTCACCGGCGATGACGAGGCGCTGGTCGAGCGGTTCTTTGCTGAAGGCTGCGAAATGCATTCCGGCTCCGGCGTCCGGAAGGGCAAGGATGGGATGCGCGAGTTTCTCGCCTGGGCGCATGACGGCGTGCGCGAGTGCCCGCGTATCCAGAGCTTCGTGCAGACGGACGATCAGGTCTTTGCCGATATCGACATGGATTTCCACGCCACCGAGCATCGCCCAAACTTCCCCTTCGGCGAAATGCATCCAGGAGACACCATAACGGTTAAGTTTCTTGCGCGATATGACCTGGATGGTGAAGGTAAGGTCACCAAGCTCGTCACGGCTGCGTGGCCGCCGGAGCAAGGCGTCACCAAGCTGCCACCATTGGGCGGGCATCCCAGCCAGCTAGCCGCCTATCGCGCCTACGCCTCCGCTTTCTCCAATGGCGATGCGGCGCGCTACACCCGTTTCTACACCGACGACGTGGTGCTCGACCTTTCCAGCCTGCCGCCCATCGAAACGGCGAAGGGTATTGCCGACTTCTACAATGAGATGTTCCAGTCGGTGCGCGAAACGCTCACGATCCATTCGATCGACGCCACTGACGAGCGGATCGAAGTCGACTGCACCAGTACCTTTACCGCCATCGAGGATGCACCCGATTTCGTGGTCGGCGCACTGGCTAAGGGGGACAGCGTCGATGTCCCCATCCTCGCAAGCTACAGCTTGCGCGACGGGTATATCTGCAAGATCCACACTCGGCGCGGCGGGGATCCGGTGTTCAGCCGCGCTGGATGAGCAATTCCTCGGCCCGCGCAAGGTCGGCAGGCTGGTCTATATCGAGCAGCATCGAAGGGTCAGCATCAACCCGTCTTACGCCCGGATCATTGGACAACAGCTCCCCTGCCCCTGCGTCGCCGGACAAGGCGGCGGCATGCGGCAACAGCCTTTGCCCAATCAGCGCAGGCACTCCCGCCTTGCCTTCACGCCATCCGGTGGCCGCACTTTTCCCACCGTCGAGCAATTGGGAAAGATGCAGCGGTTCCACCAGCGGCATATCCGCCAACAGCACCAGCAAGGGTCTGCCTTGCGCCAATGCCCGGCCAGCTGCGGCAGCGATGGAGGTGCCCAGCCCTTCATCCGCGCGTGCATTGGTAAGCCTTGCCCAACCGCTCTCGCTGGCGAATTGCGGCACGTCGTCGCTCACCACGATCACACCCGGAACGAGACCCGCAGCCTCCACCGCGTCGAGCACCCATTGCCCCACGCGCTTGCCGGCAAGCATGGCATCGAGCTTGCCGCCACCAAAGCGGGTGGCGCTGCCCGCTGCCAGCACCGCGACCAGCGGGAAGCCATCAGGCGGAACGCAGCAGCTCATCGCAGGGTCTTCGCGTGAGGGTGGATCGTCTCATATTCACCCACGACCGAAGCCAGGATGGAGAGTGCCAGCGCCACCGGCTCGCGGCTGTGCTGCACCACGCCGATGGGGCTGGCAATGCGGGCAACCTGCGCCTCGCTCACTCCTGCCGCCAGCAAGCGCGCGCTGCGTTCATCTCGCGCCGGGCGGCCACCCTGCGCGCCGATGAAGAAGGCAGGCGTTTCGAGTGCCCATTGAAGGATCGCCCGTTCCCATTCATGATCGTGGAACAGCAGGATGATTGCGGTCCAGCGGTCCACCGCGATCCCACCCGGCGCGCGCCCTAGGGAGAGGCCGCCTGCGCCGTCCTTGCTGAAAGTCTCCACAGTCAGGCCCGACGCGCGCCCGAGCATGGCCAGCGCGTCCAGTTCCGGCCCTTCGCCAAACAGCACCAACCGCAGCGAAGGGACAAAGTGCCGCACGCCAAGCGGCCCCATCGACAAGGCGAGGCATGCCTCGCGCCGCTCACCCAAGGTTTCAAGCACCTCAACGCAGGCGGCATGATCCGGCGCGGGATCGACAAGGATGTCCAGACCGCTGCCACACGGCAGGCGAAAGTCGATGATGGGGGAGCCCGCACCAAAGCGCAACACGCGGCGCTCACCACCAGAAAGCACCTCGGTCGCAAGCTGCTTTTCAAGGCACCCGTCGGCAAGGCTGCCGGTCACGATGCCATCAGGCGAAACGGCCAGCTGCGCGCCAAGGCGGCGCGAAAAGCTGCCTTCGATATCGACAATGGTGCACAAGCCAACGCCCTGCGTGCAGGCAGCGCGCAGGGCGTCATGATCGCTTGCCAGCGAAGAGGGGCTGACAGGCTTATTCAGGCCATTGTTCCCGCGGCAGGCCCATGATCAGCGGGGCTTCCTCGCCGCGCAATTCGGCAAAGGCAACCATCAGGTTGATCAGCGCGCGTGATTTGGGACTGCCGCCATACTCGAGGCCCGGCTTCACTTCGGTGCCAAGGAAAATGGCAAAGCCGGGGTTGCGGTCCAGCGTGGCGAGCGCATCACGCTCGTCACCGCCGGCCTGCAGCGTTTGTTCGGCAACCTGCACCAGCGCGCGATTGAAGTTCATGAAGCTGTGGAACTCTTCCCACGTCGACACATCGCCATGCCCCTGGATCACGTGGTCAACGCCGTTGATGCCGTAGACGGCAGCGGTCAGCGTAGTCGGCGTTGCCAGCATGGAGCCGCCAGAGCCGGGATCGATAAGCGGCGACATGTGCCAGGCGTAGATGTCACCAGCGGCCATGGTCCGTTCTTCCGGGAAGACGACGAAGGCATCGCCATCGGTATGGCCCGCGCCGAAGTGGTAAAGCTCAATCCGGTCAGCACCTTCGCCGATCTGCATGTAATTGGTGAAGCTGCGGTCCACTTCGGACACACCGAACGGCCCACCTTCTGCTTCCATGCGCTTTTCTGAATTCACATGCGCGACCACCTCGATGCCGTCACCATCCAGCTCGTTGTTTGAGCCCATGTGGTCCGGGTGCGAGTGGGTGTTGATGATCATGCCCACGGGCAGGTCTGTGACCTTGCGGACTTCGGCCATGATCTGTGCGCCGGAATTGGGCAGCTTGGTATCCACCAGCACCACGTCATTCTCGCGGATGAAGACGGTGGTGTTCCCGCCCGCACCCCAGATTCTGTAAACATTGCCGTTGACCTGTTCGATCTCGGTAATGCCAGGCAGGCCCTGTGCCATCACGCCCACGGCGGAAAGCCCGCCAATTACCAGGGCGCCAAGTACCGCCAATCGTTTCATGCTGCTGCTCCCGTCAGGAAAACTCTCTCCACGAACCAATAGGCACCCGCCGCCATCACCGCAAGCGAACCAATTGTCGCGATCTGTCGCGCGCGTTTTTCGCTGCGCTGGCGGATCATGTGAAGGAGGTAGGCAGCCACCAGCACGATGATTAGCTGGCCGATTTCCACCCCCACGTTGAAGGCGAACAGCGAAAGCGCCAGCTGCCCGTCAGGCAAGCCGAACTCACGCAAAACATAGGCAAAACCAAAGCCGTGGATCAACCCGAAGACGAAAGCGATGATCGCGCGCAGATCCCTGCCTTGCCCACGCATGAGGTTGTCCGCGCCAACAACAACGATGCTTAATGCGATCAGCGGCTCGATCACCTGGGCCGGGATCATCACGATATCGAGCGCGGCGAGCGACAAGGTCACAGAATGGCCGATGGTAAAGCTGGTAACGACGATCGCCAGCCGCTTCCAGCTGCCGCCCAGCAGCATCAGGCCGATGATGAAAAGGATATGGTCCGGCCCGATCATGATGTGATGCACGCCGGAGGGGATGAAGGTGCCCAGCACCGCGAAAGCCCCGGCAGTTGTCCCGGCAAAATAGGTGCGAGGTTCAGCTTCGCCCGCCAGGATCCACTGCTGTCGAAGTTCGCCATCGTCCCAGATGTTCACGAAGGTCTGGTGCGCCGGATCATAAGGGAAGAGCTGCGCTGCAATCTGCAGCGCGGGTGGCACTTTGCCGGGGATCGTGAACTCCATCCGCACGGCGTCATCGCTTTCTACAGGCGCAATAGATTGCCATTGCAGATCAGCCATCTGACCCGCGCCGATATGCATGCGCGGCTGGAGAATCGTAGCAATTTCTCTGTATTTCCCCGCCAATACACGTTGGTCGAGAAGAATCGCCGGTTCATCCAATCCCAGTTCATGCGCGATATCGATGGCGTGCACGCTCAGCGCGCCCTCAATACCCTGTTCAGACACTTTCAGATCAAGGTAGCTGAACGGCGCGGGATGGGCATTGGCCGGTGAAGCGGCAAAGAACAGTGTTGTAAAAGCCAGAACAAGGCTCGCGAACAAGCGTTGCACAGAAAGAACAGAGGCAAACAAAAGCAACATGCTCAACAACTTACAGTGGATGATGCGGCGCTGCGCTCTATTACAAACCGCCACAAGGTTGCAATTGGAACGAGCTTGCGGTGTATCGTAAGCTGTTTCCCCGTGAAGGTTGGGGAATACCGGTTTTTGGGGGTCGCATTTCACCATGCAGGGTAAGTACCTGAAGATCAGTGCCGCGTCTCTGGCGCTGTTGGCATCGGCCTGCACGCGGCCAGATATTGCCGCGCCTGCGGCCAACGCTGATGTGCCGCAGGAATGGGCGCTTAGCAACCCTGCCCCCACCGCCGTCGATATCACCGAATACTGGGTTTTGCTGGACGATATGCTGCTGAGCGAGCTCGTCGAAAGCGCGATCGCCAACAATCTTGACCTTGCCCAAAGCGCTGCGCGGCTGGACCAGTCGCGTGCACAACTGGTTCAGGCGCGTTCATCTTACTTGCCAACACTAAGGGCTAGTGGCGGCGTTAGTCGCGACCTTGGCGATTTCGCTCCCGACAAGCTGGCCTTCAGCCTTGGCGCAGAAGCCAGTTGGGAAGCAGACCTGTTCAGCCAGATCAGCGACGGTGTTTTTGCAGCAGAATCAGATTATGCCGCCGCCGGATACTCTAAGGCGGACTTGCAGCGCCTGATCGTGGGCCAGGTTGCGATTGCTGCCGTCAATGCCCGCTCGCTGGCGCAGCAGCTTGAAATCGCCCGTTCCACATTGCGCTATCAGGAAGACAATTTGCAGATCGCCCGCTGGCGCAATCAGGCGGGCCTTGTCTCCAGCCTCGATGTCGAACAGGCTCGCACCCAGCGCGCGCAGACCGCTGCCACCATCCCGGCGCTGGAAGCCAGCCTTACCGCCACCGCCAACTCAATCTCAACGCTGATTGGAGAGCCGCCGGGCCGGGTCTACGAGGCTTTCCTGTCGCCAGAGGACGTGCCCGTCCCAGTACAGCTTTCGGGCTTTGAAGCCCCTGCCGAAGTATTGCGCCGCCGCCCTGACGTGCGCAGTGCCGAAGCAAGCCTGCTCGCTTCAACTGCCCGCATCGGCGTGGCGCGCGCGCAATTGCTTCCGCTGCTGCGCCTTACCGGCAATGTTGGAACCAGTTCCCTGGGAATCGGCAGTTTGTTCGACGTAATCACATCCGGCATTTTCGCCAGCGTCAACCAGCTGGTGTTCGATGGCGGGCGCACCGCCGCGCAGGTGGATAGCGCCGAGGCCGCTGCTCGCGGGGCGCAGGCTGCGTGGGAGCAGGCGATCCTCGGCGCGCTGGAAGATGTGGAAAGCGCAGCGGTAGACCAGCGCAGCGCCAACCAGCGCGTGGCCATCAATGAAGATGCGCTGGATGCGGCAAACAATTCCGCCATCCTCGCCCGCAGCCAGTATCAGGCAGGCCTCACCGATTTCCGTACCTTGCTGAGCGCGGAAAACAGCCTGCTGTCGACACGCAACCAGCTGATTGCCGCGCAGGCTGACAGGGCCAGCGCCTTCATTCGCCTGACGCAGGCACTTGGCGGCGGATGGAGCGTGCGCGATTTCACCCTGCCCGCCAATGACAGGACCAAATGATGAGCACGAACACCACGAGCAATCCGCAGGATATCGATGACTTCCTTGGAGAGCCGAAAAAGCCGTTCTGGAAGCGCAGGATCGGGTGGATCCCTGCGCTTGTGCTTGTGCTGGCGCTGATCTTCTATGCCATTTTCGGCAATGGCGACGAGAAAACGAATTACATCACCGAAGAGGTGGAGAGCCAATCGCTTGACCTGGTGGTGACCGCCACCGGCAATTTGCGCCCCACTAACCAGGTGGAAGTCGGCTCAGAAGTATCGGGCCGCATCGACGAAGTGTTGGTCGATGTGAACGACGTGGTCACGCGCGGGCAGGTGTTGGCGCTAATCAACACGGACGTGATCAACGACCAGATAACGCAGGGCCGCGCCAACCTCAACGCCGCGCGTGCCGCGGTAGAACAGGCGCGCGTTACGCTGGAAGTCGACCAAGCGCAATTGGCCCGGTTGCAGGAAGTCTATCGCCTTTCTGACGGTCGCGTTCCTTCGCAAACCGAGTTGCAAGCCGCCGAGGGCGCAATGCGGCGAGGCCGCGCCGCGCTGGCATCAGCTGAGGCGAATGTAGAATCGGCGCAAGCGTCGCTCTCCACCGCGCAGACCAATCGTGACCGCGCGGTGATCCGCTCGCCCGTCTCAGGCGTGGTTCTGGTGCGACAGGTGGAACCGGGGCAGACCGTGGCGGCCAGCTTCAACACCCCCACCCTGTTCATCCTTGCCGAAGACCTCGCCGTGATGCAGTTGCGGGTGAAAGTGGACGAGGCGGATGTTGGCCGTGTCCAAAGCAAGCAGAGTGCGACCTTTACCGTCGACGCCTATCCCGGGCGCGAATTCCCTGCCTCGGTGGAACGTGTGGATCTGGCTTCCGGGAATATCGCCAACACAGGCAGTCAGCAGGGCAATTCTAACGCCGTTGTCGAATATGAAGCGCGGTTGACAGTCGACAATGCAGGCGGGTTACTGCGCCCCGGCATGACCGCCACTGCCAATATCCGCACGGACAGCACCGAAGTGCAGCTGACCGTTCCCAATGGCGCGCTGCGCTTCGCCCCCCCCAAGGAAGAGCAAAGCGGCGGGATGAACCTTGGCAATGAAAACTTCGGCCTTGAGCGCGAGGAAGAGCGTGCCAGTATCGGCGCAGGCAGCCGTCAGACTATCTATGTACTGGCGGAGGACAACGAGCTGCGCGCAATCATGGTCACCACCGGGCTTTCCGACGGCCGCCGCACCATCGTCACCTCCAGCGAGCTGGAGGCCGGGATGAAGGTCGTCACCGCCATAGGCACCGGAGACAAGTGAGCGCTGGCACGGTGAGCGAACGCCCGATCATCGAACTGGAAGGGATCACCAAGACCTTCGGCACGGGCGCAGCCGCGTTCCAGGCACTGAAGGGGGTGAACCTATCGATCATGCGCGGTGATTTCGTGGCGGTCATGGGGCCTTCGGGTTCCGGCAAATCCACCACGATGAATATCCTGGGCTGCCTTGACCAGCCGACTTCGGGCATCTTCCGTTTCCTGGGGCAAGAGGTGCAGTCCCTCACCAAGGACCAGCGCAGCCTGCTGCGGCGGCGCTATCTTGGCTTCGTGTTCCAGGGCTTCAACCTGCTCGCCCGCACCACCGCATTGGAAAACGTGGAACTGCCGCTGCTCTATCGCGGCGAGAACAAGGCCCAGCGCAAGGAAGCCGCCATGCGCGCGCTCGACAAGGTGGGCCTCGCCCCATGGGCCGACCACACGCCGGCAGAACTTTCCGGCGGCCAGCAGCAGCGCGTCGCCATCGCCCGTGCGCTGGTGACAGACCCTGAAGTGCTGCTGGCAGACGAGCCGACCGGCAACCTTGATTCCGAACGCTCGATCGAAATCATGGAATTCCTTGCCGAACTCAACAACTCCGGCATCACCATTCTGATGGTGACGCACGAGCCGGAGATGGCCGAATTTGCCAAGACCATTGTCCACTTCAAGGACGGGTTGGTGGAACGCACCGAACACGGCGCACGCTACGGTAATAGGGAACACGCCTGATGTTCGGTACCACGCTGATGCTCGCCATGCGCGAAATCCGCCGCCACCTGATGCGCAGCTTCCTGACGACGCTGGGCATAATCATCGGCGTGGCCGCGGTGATCACAATGGTCTCGCTGGGACGCAGTGTAACCGTGGATATCGAGGAACAGATCAGCTCATTGGGCTCGAACGTGTTCTTTGTTTTCCCCATTCAGGGCGAGCGCGGGCAGTTCCGCCCGTTTGACGAGGACGACGTCACCGCCGTGCGCGAACAGATCGCCGGGGTTATCTCTGCAGCAGGCCAGGTCGAAGCCAGCGTCAGCGCGATCTACAACGGGCAGGACTGGGACACGACCGTGGAAGGCGTATCCGGCGAGTTCATGGATGCGCGCGGTATCGAGATGGACGAGGGCCGCCGCTTTACCGATGCGGAAGAGCAGGCAGGCGCCAACGTCTGCATCGTCGGCCCCACGGTGCTGGAGGAGATATTCCCGCAAGGTGAAAGCCCGCTTGGCGCGCGCATGCGCCTCAATAACGTCAGCTGTCAGATCATCGGCGTATTCGCCACCCGCGGCACAGTGGGCGGTGGCGGCGACGAGGACAATTCGGTTTTCATGCCGCTGACCAATGTCCAGCGCCGTTTCACCGGCAATGTCAATATCGGCTACATGGCGGTAAGCTATGACGCCGCCTATGACAGTGCAACGATGACCAACGCGCTGGTTGACCTGATGCGCGAGAGGCGCGTGCTGCTTGAAGGCCAGCCCAATGATTTCGACATCGTCGACACCGCACAGATCAACGAAACCGTGCAGAGCACTGTAGGCACGCTTACGGTGATGGTCGCTGCGATCGCTGCGATCAGCCTTGTAGTAGGCGGGGTCGGCATCATGAACATCATGCTGGTAAGCGTTACCGAGCGCACCCGCGAAATCGGCATCCGCCTTGCCATAGGCGCCCTCGCGCGCGAGGTGCGGCTGCAATTCCTGACCGAAGCAGTGGTGCTATGCTGCTTCGGCGGTCTTGTGGGGATCATCCTCGGCTTCATCCTCAGCTACAGCCTGTCAGGAATGTTGGGCTTCCCCTTCGTGTTCGACCCCGCGATCAACATATTGAGCTTTGTGGTTTCGGCGCTGATCGGCATAGTCTTCGGCTATTTCCCGGCACGACGGGCCAGCCAGCTCGATCCGATTGAGGCGCTGCGCCACGAGTAATTCAAGATCATCGCAGCCGAAAAATGATGGGGCCGCATCTCGTGGTAGACGCGGCCCGCCCCACCAAAGCACCCAAGCAAGGAGCTCAGGCGGAATCCACCATCACAATTTCGACATCGGTAACGGCTTTGATTGTGAGAATATAAAGATCGGCAATTGCCGCTCCGTCGCGCTCGTTCATCATTACACCGTCGATTTCAAGCGCCCCCTTGGCCGAAACAAGATACCCCTTGCGACCCCCCAGGCCATAGGTGAGTTTCTCTCCCGCCCTCACACTGGCGCCCAGCACCCGGGCATCTGCATGGATCGGCAAAGCACCGCCTGCAATGTCATCGCTCCATCCGCTTGCCAGCACTAGGAAATTGCCTTCACGGGCTTCCTTCGGAAAGGGTTTGGTGCCCCATTCGGGCGCATGACCCTTTCGGTCGGACAGAATCCACAATTGGAAGCTGTGGAGAGCTTCGTCTTCCAGATTATATTCCGCGTGGGTAATGCCGGTGCCCGCCGTCATCACCTGCACATCGCCTGCCACGGTGCGGCCTTCATTGCCCAGCGAGTCGCGATGCGAAATCGCGCCTTCCAGCACATAGGTAATGATCTCCATGTCCGCATGCGGATGTGGCGGGAAGCCGGATTTTGGCGCAATTACATCGTCATTCCATACCCGCAGCTTGCCCCAGTGCATCCGCCGCTGGTCAAAATAATCCGCGAACGAGAAATGGAAATTGGCCTGCAGCCAACCATGATCTGCCTTGCCCAGGCTATCGAACGGACGGACTTCAATCATCCTATCGTCTCCTTATAGCCTCCCCCCAAAATTCGAAGCTGTGAGATGGGGATCCTTCCCGCGAAAGGGAAGTGGTGCGCTGGCAGTACTGGCGATGAACACCCAGCATTAACCGATGAGCCGGCTTACCGCTCTACCGTATCTGCCACCCAGTCTGCCGGGTCATCCACTGCACGAGCATCCTCGCCCACAAATCGGGGGCTTGTGGTGGTGATATAATTCCTCACCACCGTGTTGCCTTCATGGCAGGCATATTCGAACATCTCGTAGCTGTCGTCGCGCGTCCACGGGAAGCGCAGCGTATAAGGCTGCGTCAGCACCACAGGATCATTCACAGTCGCTTCATAGAGGATCGTATCCGGACCAACTGGAGTGAGGCGCTCGATCACGGTCTGCCTGGGGCTGGTAGGGATCGGCTTGTTGCCCGGGCCGACGATGTTCATCGGTGTTTCACCGGTGAGATTGGTGGTCTCGATCACCAGAGTTGCGCCGTCCCAATGCCCGCGAGAGGCGCCAAGCCACGGTCGGATAGCGCTTGGCAGTGGTGCACCATCACCAATCGGAATGATCCGCGTTTCGTGCACGATTTCGAGGCTTAGCACCACATATCCGGGTGACTGGAACACGCGGATACCGTTGTTGTAGGGAAACGGCGTCATCGAACTCGGCAACCCGCGTGACAGGCAGCGGTCGAGCGAGTTGAAGTCCGCAATCTCCTCGAACTGGGTGACATTCCAACTCGAACGCATGGATGCGGACATAGCCTCGCCCAGTGCGGTCAGTGGCGGAATACGGCCATTGGCGGGGGCCATGATCAGGCTGGTCTGCTTGAGCGGCACCCCCCATTCGAACCAGTGCCCCGAACCGATCTCGTTGTTCTGGTCTTCCTGCTCGTAATTGGCGGCCACTTCATCGGCCTGCGTCATCGCGGCGGCATATTCCTCGTCCGTCAGATAGGCCTTGGTGCC
>CAZYAL010000003.1:0-13820 GCA_964645635.1 uncultured Sphingomonadaceae bacterium
ATCAACGAATACAAGCTGCCCGCCATCTTCCACACCGGCCATTCCGGCATGGGCACCGGCATGCGCGGCGGTGGCGGCATGCGCCTGAAGTATGGCGAACCGATGCTGGTGGATGATGTTGCGGTGGACTTCCCCGACATGAAGATCATCCTTGCCCACCCCAGCTGGCCGTGGGTGGACCAGAGCTTGTCGATGGCGCTGCACAAGACGAATGTTTACATCGACCTGTCTGGCTGGAGCCCGAAGTATTTCCCCAAGCAGGTGATCCAGTATGCCAACACCCAGCTGAAGAAGAAGATGCTGTTCGGCACCGACTTCCCGCTGATCCACCCGGACAAGTGGGTTACGGCTGCAGCCGAGGTCGGCTTCCGCGATGAGGTGATGCCCGACATCATGAAGGGCAATGCAGCACGAGTACTGGGGCTTGGCTGAGGCTGACGCGCGATAACTTATGCCAACGCGTTGGGAACCCGATGCCAATGACCACCAAGCTACCGCACCGCGGAAGGCCTTCGCGGTAGGCGCTGTAGCAAGAAACACCGAGCCGCAACCGCCCGCACGAGCCTGAAAGGAGCACATCTCATGAATTTCAACGGCAAGCACATCTGCGTTACAGGCGCATCATCGGGAATTGGCCTTGTCGCCGCCAGGATGCTGGTGGAGCGTGGCGCCCGAGTATCGCTGATCGCCCGCCGCAAGGACAAGCTGGACGAAGCCTGCGCCGAACTGGGTGAAAATGCTGCCGGCTTTGCTGCTGATGTGGGTGACAAGGCCGCACTGGAAGCAGCACTCGATGCTGCCGCCAGCCACTTCGGCCCCATCGAGGCGCTGTTTGCGAATGCCGGGTTGACGGGCGACTTCACGCCTTTCACCGCATTCGATCCAGACGTGTTTGCCGAGACCGTGAAGGTAAACCTGACTTCGGTGTTCTGGGCAGCGCAGAAGGTTATCCCGGCGATGCAGGAAGCCGGCAAGGGTGCCATCCTTGTCACTGGCTCGATGGCGTCCAAGCGCGGCATGGCGCTCAACCCCGCCTATGTCGCCTCAAAGCATGGCGTGCTCGGCCTTACCCGCGCCATCGCAGTGGAGATGGCGCCGCATGGCATTCGCGCCAACTGCATCATTCCGGGCTTTATCGTGACAGAGGCCTTGGACCGTATTCCCGACCAGCAGAAGGGAATGATAGAGAAGCGCGTTCCCCAACGTCGGATGGGATCCAGCGAAGAGTTGGGCGAAGTCGCCTGTTTCCTGCTGTCCGATGCGGCAAGCCATGTAACCGGCCAGGATTGGGCGGTCGATGGCGGCGTGTTGGAGAGTATTGAGCTTTAATCAAGATACCCGTTCGTGTCGCGCGTAGTCGAGATATGTAGGCGCAACGGTTCTCGACTTCATTCGAACCGAGCGGCAAGATGGGATCAACAAGGAGAGAAACTATGCGCGCATGGATGCTGCCTGCCGGGTCCGACAGCTTCGACAAGCTTTACCTGGAAGACCTTCCTGATCCCGTGCCGGGTCCGGGCGAGGTCCTGATCGCGCCCCGAGCATGGTCAATCAATTACCGCGATTTTGCAGTGGCGAGCGGCCACTATTTCGGTGGCGCGTTGCAACAGCCTGCCATTCCACTGTCCGATGGTGCAGGCGAAGTCATCGCGGTGGGTGAGGGTGTGACCGCGGTCGCCGTGGGTGACAAGGTCCAGGGTTCCTTCTTCCTAGACTGGGTGAACGGCCCGCAGGTCATGGGCCGCGCGCTGGGTGACGGGCACGGCCCAGGCATGCTGGCCGAAAAGGTAGTGCTGCCCGAACAGGGCGTGGTGAAGATCGCCAGCAGCCTTGACCTTGCGCAGGCTGCCTGCATGCCTTGTGCTGGCGTGACCGCATGGAACGCGCTCACCCGTGGCCGGCCGGTAAAGGCAGGTGACAAGGTGTTGGTGCTCGGCACCGGCGGTGTCTCGATGATCGCGCTGCAACTGGCCAAGGCCATGGGCGCAGAGGTGATCGCCACCTCCTCCAGCGACGAGAAGCTGGAGCGGGTGAAGAGCCTCGGCGCAGATCACGTGATCAATTACAAGGACACGCCCGAATGGGGCGCTGCAATCAGGCAGCAGTTCGGCGGGGCAGACCAGGTGGTCGAGGTTGGCGGCGTGGGCACGCTGGCGCATAGCATGCAGGCGCTCGCCAATGAAGGCGAGATTGCGCTTATAGGCGTGCTCAGCCAGGGCGAACCGCCCAGCCCCCACGGCCTGATGATGACCGGCGGTTCCATTCGCGGCATCTTCGTGGGCAGCGCGCAGATGGCGCGGGATCTCAACGCCTTCGTAGACCAGCACCGGATCACCCCCCCCATCGGCGGGCGCTATGCCTTCGACAATGCAGGCGGTGCCTATGCTCATGCATGGGGATCGGCCAGCTTTGGCAAAACGGTGATCGAACTCGACTGATAGAGTTCCCCGCCTTCCCAATTTGCATTTCGTCAATTCCCAAGCACAGCATGAGCGGTTAGGGAGACATGAGCGGGCCGGGTAGCTTGGCTGCCCGGCCTGACTGTTTTGGAGAGGACAGGACCAGTATCATGTGGCAAGTGCGCGTTTCCCCCTGCGGCGATTTCGACAATCATCCCTTTAAATCCAGCCACTTCGAATGCGAACCACTGGCGGCGGCCATGGGCGCGAAGGTTAAGGGCGTGCGCTTGCCGGAACTGAGCGACGAGGGTGTGGAATCGCTGAAGGCAGCGCTGTGGAAGCACAAGATGGTCTATCTCGAAGACCAGCACCTCACCCATGCTGAACACGAGGAATTTTCTAGCCGCCTAGGCCCCTTTGCGGTCGATGCCTATACGCAGGGCGTGGAAGGCCACGCCGATGTGCACCCGATCATCAAGGAAGCCGATGAAGTCACCCCCAGCCTGTTCGGCGGTGGCTGGCACACTGACAGCCCCTTCCTTGAAGAGCCGCCGAGCATCACCTTCCTGCGGCAGATAGAAGGGCCACCCTATGGCGGAGATACGACCTGGGCCAATTGCGCGCTCGCCTTCAAGCATCTGAGCAAGACCTACCAGGACATGCTGCGCCCGCTACGCGTTCACATGAGCGCGAAGAACAATTTTGCCACACAGGCTTTCCTGCGCGGTGAGGCAATTGATTTCGGCACCCCCGAGAAACGCGAACAGGGCCTGAAGGGCAGCTACCACCCCTTCGTGCGCAAACACCCGCACACAGATGAGCACTCACTCTACATCTGCGACACCTATGCCACCGGCATAGAAGGTATGACCACGCATGAGGCTAAGCCTATCATCGATTATCTGGTGCGGCACGCCACCCAGCACGCCTTTACTTGCCGGCTGAAGTGGAAGCCGGGCATGGTCTGTATGTGGGACAATGCGGCGACGATGCACCTCGGCCCCAACGATTATGATGGCTTCCGGCGAGAGATGTACCGCACCACCATTGCAGGCGGCGTTCCCGTATAGGTTCCGGCACTTTCGCACCGGCTTCTCCGGCGCGACGGAGCTGCCAGCGGTGGCTCCCCTACCTCTCATGCAGGCACCGTAACCGGCCGCGATATTCGCGGGATTACCCGGTTTGCCAATCGTGTGGTATGGTGTCTCGTCGGGAGGTTGAGGAGAAGGAGGAGTTCACCATGCGTGGATTTGTAATGCTTGCAGCCAGCTTGCTGATGGTTTCCTGTTCGGGGGCAGAACCCGCCCCTGAAATCGGCGATTTCGTCACCGCCAACGGAACGCCTGCTGGCACCTATGAAGTGTCCGCGGCAGACGGGACCATGTCGATCGTCACCATCAATGCTGACGCGACCTATTCACAGGTCACGCCAGACGGACTCAATCCGGCCAATGGTACGCTGGAGGTGGTCGAAGGGCGTACGTGCTTCAAGGTACGGCAGGTGGGCTCTACCCCGCTTTGCTATACCGAAACGGAGCGGCAGCCGGACGGCACTTATACGGCAACCACCAATGACGGGCTGGAACTAACCGTGCGGCCGCATGTTGCCCCCGCCGAAGCAAGCGGCTGATACCGCCTGCATTTGACAGTCAGCGACCTGCCAGCTTGCGCAGGGCATCACCGCTCAGGCGCTGGACGGTCCATTCATCCATGCTGACCGCACCGATCTTGCGGTAGAGGTCGATCGCGTTCTTGTTCCAGTCAAGCACCCACCACTCGAAGCGAGCGCAATCGCGGTCCATCGCGATCCTGGCAAGGTGCTGCAGCAATTGTGTGCCCACGCCCTGCCCGCGCGCGTCCGGCGTGATGTAGAGATCTTCAAGATAGAGGCCCTTCTTCCCCTCCCAAGTGGAGAAGTTATGGAAGAACAGCGCAAAGCCTACAGGCTTGCCGTCCACCTCTGCCATCACCGCTTCGCACGAGCGTTCTTCGAACAGCGCATGGTGCAGCGAGGCTGCAGTTGCGACGACTGCGTCAGGCTCGCGCTCGAACTCGGCGAGCTCGCGGATGAAGGCGAGGATCTGCGAAACGTCATCAGAAGAAGCGGCGCGGATATCAGCCATCGAAAAAGTTCAGTTCGAGCAGAACATTGTTGGGGTCTGCCGTGAAGATCTGCCGCAGGCTGATCGCCTCGACGAGGTTTTCCTTGTAGTCCGCCCCGCGCGCATCGAGGCGGGCCTTCATTTCCTCATACCCAGACAGGCGGAGCGCCACATGGTGCAGTGCGCCGGTAAGCTCGCCGGGCGTCACTTCGCGATCATAGGTGCGGATGCAGTCGAGCGTGTTGATATGGAAGATCGCGCGGTCCTCCGCATCGAACATCCATGTCGCCGTCTCCGGCGTCAGCGGCGGCGGTGCATCGCGCCGCTCGAGGCCAAGCAGCTCTTCATAGAAACGCGCCGTGCGATCGAGATCGTCAGTGATGATGTTCACGTGATCGAGGGCTTCGACTTTCATGCAATCTCTCCGTTCATGGCACCGGCCTGTCTCACTCACCCTTCGTCGCAGCGGCGCATCACTGCAAGCGTGGCGGCTGAGGGCCATGCGCCGGTGCGCAACTCAAAATCATACCTTGCACCTGTAGCGCAATATTGTATGTGCCACATACAAATTTCGCATATATGATTCTTTCACGAATGAGAGGAAGTGAAATGGCAGATAATCTGAATCAGGTCCTGGCGAAGGCCAATGGCGACATCGTCGGCCAGCTTCGCAACAACAAGATCGGTGCCTATGTGTATCCGGTTGTTGCTCCCGAATTTTCCAACTGGCGTGACGAGCAGTGGGCATGGCAGCACGGCGCCGTCCTGTTCGACCAGTCGCATCACATGTTCGACCTCTACATCAATGGCCCGGACGCTGGTAAGCTGCTGTCCGACACGATGGTCAACTCCTCCAAGGGTTGGGAAGTCAATAAGGCCAAGCAGTACGTTCCGACTACGCCTGCTGGTCACGTGATCGGCGACGGCATCATCTTCCGCCTCGCTGAAGAAGAATATGTCTACGTTGGCCGCGCACCGGCTGCCAGCTGGCTTATGTATCAAGCCGAAAAGGGCGGCTACAACGTTGACATCATCAACGATCCGCGCTCGCCCTCGCGTCCGATGGGCAAGCCCGTCACCCGCATCTCCTGGCGCTTCCAGATCCAGGGCCCGCGCGCTTGGGACGTGATCGAAAAGCTGAACGGCGCTCCGCTCGACAAGCTGAAGTTCTTCAACATGTCGACCATGAAGATCGGCGACAAGACGATCCGCACGCTGCGTCACGGCATGGCCGGCTCGCCGGGCCTCGAAATCTGGGGTCCGTACGAAGATCAGGAATATGTGCGTGAGCACATCCTGAAGGCTGGTGAAGAATTCGGTCTGATCCCGGTTGGCTCGCGCGCCTATCCGTCGAACACGCTGGAATCCGGTTGGATCCCCAGCCCGCTGCCCCCGGTCTACACCGGTGACGAGCTGGAAGATTACCGTAACTGGCTGGGTGCAGACAGCTACGAAGCCACCGGCTCGATCGCAGGTTCGTTCGTCTCCGACAACATCGAAGACTACTACACCAACCCGTATCAGCTGGGCTATGGCCCGTTCGTCAAGTTCGACCATGACTTCATCGGTGCCGACGCACTGAAGAAGATGGAAGAAGACGGCACCGCCAAGGCACACAAGAAGGTGACCTTCGAGTGGAACGCTGACGACATGAAGAAGATCGTTGGCTCGATGTTCGATCCGGAAGGCGAACAGTACAAGTTCTTCGACCTGCCGCTGGCCAACTACGGCAACTCCAGCTTCGACGCCGTAAAGGATGCTGACGGCGTGGTGATCGGCAAGTCCATGTTCACCGGCTACTCGTTCAACGAGAAGAAGGCTCTGTCGCTGGGCTATGTCGATGCAGACGTTCCGCTGGGCACCGAGCTGGCTCTCACCTGGGGCGAAGAAAACGGCGGCACCGCGAAGACCACTGTCGAGAAGCACAAGCAGCTCGACGTCAAGGTCATCGTTTCGCCGGTGCCTTATGGCAAGATGGCTGCCGACACCTATGCAACCGGCTGGCGTACCACGAAGAAGGCCTAAGCCTCTTCGAAGCCAATCGGCTCACAGAATTGGGGGAGGTACCTTCGGGCGCCTCCCCTTTTTCTTGCCCTTTCCCTTGGCGGCTTGATGACGGCAGCGCAGATGGGTGCGCCGTTTTACGCTCAACAGCCTGAATTCACCCTTCTCATCAGCCACAACTACGCTAATCTCTTGCACGGAGAGGGGAAAACGGGTGGCAGTCAATTTTTCGGGTGACCCATTCGCGCAAGGTTTCTTCGCGCCAATGCGGTTCGAAGCGGATATCCATGATTGCGAGGTGGAAGGCGAAATCCCGGCAGACCTGGACGGCACCTTCTACCGCACCTGCGTTGACCGCCGCTATCCCCAGCGCCACCCGCGCGACATTTCGTATAATTCAGATGGCATGGTCGACATGTTCCGGATCCGGAACGGCCATTGTGACTTCCGCACAAAATATGTCCGCACCCCACGCTATGTGATCGAACGGCGCGAGCGGCGCAGCCTGTTCGGCGTATATCGCAACAAGCACACCAATGATCCGCTGGTGCGCGATGTGTCGATGAACACCGCCAACACCACCCCCATCATCCACGCCGGCAAGCTCTTCGCGCTCAAGGAGAGCAGCCCGCCGATGTTGATGGACCCGCATACGCTGGAAACGCATGAGGAGCACACCTTCGGCGGCGCCATGACCGCCAAGAGCTTCACCGCGCATCCCAAGATCGATCCCGTCACTGGCGAAATGCTGGCCTTCTCATACGAGGCGAAAGGCGATTTGTCGGATGATCTGGCCATCCACTTCTTCAAGCCCGATGGCACGCTGGAACGCAGCGTCTGGGTGAAGGCACCTGCCGTCACCATGATGCATGACTGGGCGATCACCCACAAACACGTGATCCTGCCCACCACCGGCATGGTGACGGACCGCGCGCGTCTTGAAGCGGGCGAGGACCATTTCTACTACGACCCGAACCAGCCAGCCTTTATCGGCATCATGCCGCGTGATGGCGAGGCAAAGGATATCCGCTGGTTCCGTGGCCCGCCGGACCGTTCGATGATCGTCCACACGCTGAACGCGCGCACGGTGGGCAACAAGGTGATACTCGACACCCCCGTGGCGGGCGGCAACTTCAACCCGCAATTCGCCAATATTGATGGCTCTCCATTCGACCATGAAAAGCGCAAGAACACCGTGCGCCGCTGGACCTTCGATCTCGATTCCACCTCTGACACATGGGAGGAGGAGATCCTGTTCGAAGGCATAAAGCCCACCAGCTTTGCCCGCATGGACGATCGATACCTGACGCTCGACTATCGCTGGAGCTTCAACCTGCTCACCGACCCCGAGCTGCCGTGGGATGCACAAGCGAGCGGCGTGCCTGTGGGCGGTGCGGCCAATGCCTGGTACCGCTTCGACCACGAGAACCAGACAGTCGAGAAGTTCTTCGCCGGCTCCACCCATTCGCTGTTCGAACCGCAGTTCGTGCCCCGCCGCGACGGTGCAGCCGAAGGCGATGGCTATATCGTGGGCGTCGCGAATGACTTTGCCGCCATGCGCAGCGAACTGATCATTGCAGATGCGCATCACCTGGCTGATGGCCCGGTGGCACGCGTGTTAATGCCCTTCCGCCTGCACATGCAGGTGCACGGCTGGTGGGTTCCTGCCAGCACGCTGCCTTTCAATTTCGGCCATGACTATGACTATCACGGGCCCGACTATGCCTGATCGCGTCAACCGCAGGGCATTTCTTGCAGGCAGCAGCGTTATGTTGGCAGGCGGCGCATGCCTTGCTGCTTTGCCCTTCTCCCCCGCCAGCGCGGCCTCCGCCTCTCCAGCCAAGGGTCATGTCACGCTCTATATGGGAATGCCCGAATGGGATGGCAGCGGGAGGAAGACGCCCTATCGCCCCTCGCGCACCGCCAAGCGCTGCGCTATCGACCCCGGCAACTGGGGCATTTGCTGAAGTTCGCGAAGGTAAGAATTACTCATGGCCAACTACGTCCTCGTCCACGGCGCCTGGGGCAGCAACAAGACTTATGGCGAAGTACCTGCGAGGCTTGAGGCGCTGGGCCACAAGGTCATCAATTGCACCCTGCGCGGCCTCGGCAGCAGGCAGGATGAGCTCCATCGCGGCATCACCCTTTCCGACCATATCGACGATGTCTGCGAGCAGGTGGCAGCATCGGGTTTCAACCGCTTCATCCTTGCCGGGCATTCCTATGGCGGCATGGTAATTACCGGCGTTGCCAGCCGCCTTGGCAAGAGGATCGATGCGATCTGTTACATCGATGCCTTCTGGCCAGACGATGACCAGAGCTTGTGGGACATCACCGGCCCCTTTGAACACGGCTGGTATATCGACACCCAGCGGCACAACCCGGGCTATGTCATACCGATCGGCTTCCAGGGGGAATTCACCGTGATCCCCGGCCTTCGGGGATACCAGCCGCTGCTCACGCTGGTGGAAGCGATCCCCATGTCAGGTGACGAGCAGGCAATCGCAAGAAAGGCCTATATCTTCGCCACCGGGTACCAGCCCACGCCCTTCCCGCGCTTTGCTGAGAAAGCGAAAGCCGCGGGGTGGGAGTATCACGAGACCAACACCGACCATTTCGTGATGGAGAACGATCCGGACCTGACGGTGACAGTTCTGGCTGGTCTGGCGGGCTGAGACCGGGGTTGTCTGGCCGATTGGCCAACACAATTGAGCAACGTGTCATCGCTCCAAGCCGGATGTAGCAATGGGCAGTGGCAGTGATCTCATGTCACTGCCTGAGCTGGCTTCAACCAAGCCCCTGACGGCTGCACGTGTCACGCCGTAACACTAAGGCTCCAGGGCCTTATCGCCGCGCCAAGGCCGCTTCGCACTCACTCATAAGCTGGGCGATAATGTCTGCGACCGGTTCTTCCTTGGTCACCATGCCAACGCTCTGGCCCGCCATCATGGAACCGCTTTCCACGTCGCCATCGATTGCGGCACGCTTGAGGGCGCCAGCCCAGAAGCGTTCGATCTCCAGCTGGGCAGCTTCCATCTCCACCTCGCCCCGGTCGAGCTTGCCCGCTACTTCACGCTGCTTGGCGGTGAATTCCTCGGTGCCCTTGTTTTTCAACGCTCGCACCGGGATCACCGGCAAGCGCGGATCGACCTGCACGCTGGCTTCGGCATCGCGCGCCTTGGCACGGAAGAAAGCCTTTTTGAAATCAGGGTGCGCGATGCTTTCGGTGGCGCACGCAAAGCGCGTACCGAGCTGCACGCCGACCGCGCCCATCTCAAGGTAGCTCGCGATCATGTCACCCCGACCAATGCCGCCCGCCACGAAGACGAGATGATCCTCCGCCAGCTCGGGCAGGAATTCCTGCGCCAGCACGCTGGTAGCGACAGGCCCGATATGGCCGCCAGCTTCCATGCCTTCGATTACCAGTGCATCAGCGCCTGAGCGGAACTGCTTCTTGGCAAGCGCCAGCGTAGGAGCGAAGACGATGACCTTGGCGCCAGTTTCCTTGATCGCCTCCAGGCTGCCCTTGGGCGGCAAGCCGCCCGCCAGCACCACATGGCCCACCTGGTGCTTCGCGCAGACCGAGATCAGGTCAAACAGGTCAGGGTGCATGGTGATCAGGTTCACGCCAAAGGGCTTATCCGTCAGCGCCTTGGTCCCTGCGATCTCGGCATCGAGCAGCTCAGGCGTCATGGCGCCGCATGCGATGACCCCGAAACCACCGGCATTGGAGATTGCGGAGACCAGGTTGCGCTCCGAAACCCAGCTCATCGCGCCGCACAGGATCGCGGTTTCGCTGCCAAGAAATTCACGACCGCGCTGCATCATGGCGTCGGTCTTCGGGAAAGCGGACATCTTCTTACCAATACTGCGGTGCACCATGCACCATGGGAATGGCGCGTTTAGGCGCGAAATCCAAGTGCCACAAGCTTCGTGGGCGGGCCACAAGGCAAGCTTTGCGCAGCTTGTCCACGGATGCTATCATCCCCTTATCGCGAGCGCGACGTTCGGTTATCATGCATATTTGCAGCCCATATTGCATGTTATCAATGTCCGGCTGCCGGATCGCCAGCTACTGATGATCCCCCAGCCCCACGATGGGCTGAACAGTTAAACAGGGGACCGGTCATGAAATTTACCACCATCACCACCGCTTTCTTTACCGCAATGGCCGCAGTGATCGCCACACCTGCCGCCGCACAGAGCGACAGTTACCGGGTCGAGGCGCATTCCGAGCAGACCATCAACCTCAATATCTGTAACCCCGAAGTGTTCATCTCGGTCAATGGCGATGGTGATACCGATCTTGATTTCACCATCCGCGACAGCCGCGGAAACATCGTGCACTCCGACTATGACACGACCGACATCACCTTCACCACGCTCTACCGGCGTTCGGACGTGGAGTGCGAGAATTTCGAGCTGGTGGTCAACAATCTGGGCAATGTGTGGAACCGCTATGAAGTGGACATGCAGACCACGCGCAGCGATTCTGCAGTTTCCAGGAGTGGCCGCTCCAGCGATGGCAAGAACCGCGAGGTTTCGCTGGTGAACGACACCAAGGAAACGATCTACTACATCTACTGGTCGAACATTGGAGCCAGCGGCTGGGGCGATGACAGGCTCGGCTCGGACGTGCTGCTGTCAGGCGACAGCTGGGGCGTGACCGTGGATGATGGTTCGGGCGCCTGCCAATACGACTTCAAGGCGAAGACCGCCGGTGGCCGCGAGATCGAACGGCGCGACGTGAATGTCTGCGCGGTATTCACCATCACCTTCAACTGATCGCACAGCGACCAGTCGGGAAAGCTGGAGGGCCCGCCGTGATGGCGGGCCCTTCGTGCATCAGGCAGCGGCGCTATCGTCATCGAGGCCGTAGGTCGAGTGCAGTACGCGCACGGCGAGTTCTGTCTCGTCAGCATCGATCAGTACCGAGATCTTGATTTCGCTGGTAGAGATCGCCTGCACGTTGATGCCGCGATCCGCCAGTGCCTTGAACATTGCCGAGGCGACGCCCGCATGGCTCTTCATGCCCATGCCGACCACTGAAACCTTGGCGACATTGGCATCGGTGATGACGCGGTTGAAACCGATCTTGTCCTTGCGGTCTTCCAGCAGGGCCTGCGCGCGGGCAAGCTCGGCCTGCGGCACGGTGAAGGTCACGTCGGTCTCACCCTTGTCGCGGCCCACGTTCTGAATGATCATGTCGACATTGATGCCGGCATCGCCCAGCGGCAGGAAAATCTCGGCCACGGCGCCCGGCTTGTCGGGCACGCGGGTTAGCACAACGCGCGCTTCGTTCTTGTCGAGCGCGATACCGGTCACAGTCTGGCGTTCCATGTTCGCTTCCTTCAGAATTTCGTCCATCTCCTCTTCGGAGACGATCATCGTGCCGGGCAGTGTATCGGCACTGGGGGCATCATCATCGACAAAGCTGCTGAGCACTTGCAGCCGTACGTTGCGCTTCATGGCAAGGCTGACAGAGCGGGTCTGCAGCACCTTGGCGCCGACAGAGGCGAGCTCCAGCATCTCTTCAAAGGTGACGTATTTCTGCTTGCGGGCCTTGGCCACTATGCGCGGATCGGTGGTGTAGACGCCATCCACGTCAGTGTAGATATCGCAGCGATCCGCATCCACCGCTGCGGCAATCGCCACAGCGCTGGTGTCCGAACCGCCACGCCCCATTGTCGACACGCGCCCGTCTTCAGAAATGCCCTGGAAGCCGGGGATCACGGCGATCTCGCCTGCCTGCATGGCTTCCACGAGATTGTCGGCCGGAAAATCATCGATGCGCGAATTGGCATGGGCGCCAAAGGTCTTGATCGGAACCTGCCAGCCCAGCCAGCTACGCGCCTTGCAGCCCATGGCCTGCAAGGTCAGCGCCAGCAGGCCTGCAGTCACTTGCTCACCGCTGGCGACAACGGCATCATATTCGGCCGGGTCATACAGAGGGTTGGCTTCGCGGCAGAAGTTGACGAGGCGATCGGTCTCGCCCGCCATGGCGGAAACCACCACGGCCACTTCGTTGCCGCCGGCTGCCTGCGCACGCACGAGGTTGGCAACGCGGCGAATGCGTTCCGTCCCGGCCATGGAGGTGCCGCCGAATTTCATCACGATACGGGCCAAGATATGCTCCTTGTCGTGCCCACGGGGTCAAGCATTCGAGTCTGGCTCGAAGCATCGCGCGCTGTTAGTAGCAGGGCATGACCGATGCAACTGTCGCAAATGCAACCATCCGTGCGGAAGAGGCCGCGCATTTCGGCGCGCTGGCGGCGGAATGGTGGGATCCGAAGGGTTCCAGCGCCATGCTTCACAAGTTGAACCCTGTGCGCCTTGCCTTCATTCGCGAGGTGATTGACCTGCACTGGGTTGGCGATGTCCGCTCGATCAAGCCGCTCGCAGGTAAGGCCGCCCTGGATGTTGGCTGCGGCGCGGGGCTTCTGTGCGAGCCGCTTGCTCGCCTTGGCGCGCGCGTTACCGGGGTAGATGCCGCGGCAGAGAATATCGCGGCGGCGAATGCCCATGCGGCAGGGGTTGGCCTCGATATTGATTACCGGCATGGCGAACTTTCTTCTCTGGGCCTTGGCACGTTTGACATCGTCACCAGCATGGAAGTGATCGAGCATGTTGCGGACAAGCAGGCATTCGTCACCGAACTCGCCAGCCGCCTCGCGCCCGGCGGGCTGATGGTGCTTTCCACGCCCAACCGCACTACTGCCAGCCACACGCTTCTGATCCGCGCGGCAGAGGCACTGGGCGCGGTTCCCAAGGGCACGCACCACTGGGATGATTTCATTACCCCTGATGAACTGCATGATCTGCTCCGCGCTGCAGGTCTGGCCATGTCCGAACCGAAGGGGATTTCCTTCAGCCTAGGAAAGGGCCTGCACCTGTCAGATAACCTCGCGCTCAATTATATCGTCACCGCGCGCAAGGCCCATGCGTGCACCAACAGGTCTGCAGCCTGAGCAGGGTCTATCAAGGCCATCGATCTGTCTTCTTACATGGCTTGGGGAGCGGCAAGCCACCTCACTTGAGGGCCACCGCCCACTCGCCAGCGTCGAAGCCCACCAGCAGGCCGCCCTCATATTCCACCACCGGGCGCTTGATCATGCTGGGGTTCTCCACCAGCAATTGCGCTGCACATGCGGCATCATCGGCCCGCGATTTCTCCTCACCTGAGAGCTTGCGCCATGTGGTGCCGCGGCGGTTGAGGACGGTGTCGATCCCCTCAGACCCGATCCAGCTTTCCACCTTCACCACGTCTGCACCTTCCTTCTTGTAGTCATGGAAGATGTATTCCAGCCCTTGGGCC
>CAZYAL010000003.1:13920-20721 GCA_964645635.1 uncultured Sphingomonadaceae bacterium
CCGCGTAGGACAGCCTAACCAAGATGCGCATCAGCAATGGCGACGGCCAGCGCGTCTGCCGCGTCTGCCCCGGCAATCGACGCTCCAGGCAGCAGCACTTTGAGCATAGCCTGCACCTGCTCCTTTTCCGCGCCGCCGGTGCCGACCACGGCTTTCTTCACCATCCGCGCAGCATGTTCGTGCACCGCCAGCCCGCGCGCACCGCAGGCCGCCAGCACTGCACCGCGCGCCTGGGCCAACTTCAATGTCGATTGCGGGTTCTTGTTGAGGTAGATTTCCTCTGCCGCCGCATGATCCGGCGCATGTTCGGCGATCACCGCCTCAATCGCGGTTATCAGATGCGACAGGCGCATAGCGATCGGCGCCTTGGCATCGGTCTTCACCTGCCCGTTGGCGATATGGCTTATGCGCGAGCCCTCGCTACGCACCACGCCCCAGCCCGTGCAGCTCAATGAAGGATCGAGGCCGAGAATGATCATGGCAGCGTCACAACCGCAGCCCGAAGCGCGAACCAATGTTCATCATCAACAGATAGAGCGCCACGGTCAGCAAGCAGCCCGCGAGCAGCGCGATCCAGAAGTTCACGCCTGAACGCAGCATCGCCGGGATGGCAAGGAACATCGGCAGGCTTGGCAGAACGTACCAGAAGGTTGCCTGCGCATGCATTGCCATGTTTTCTGCATCAGGTTTCGCGTGCCACAGGAAGATCATCCCCAGCAAACTGACGAGCGGCAGGCTGGCTACCAGTGCTGCCATTGCTGGCAGGCGGCGGCCCAGTTCGGCAATGGTCGCGATCATGGCGCCTGCAAGAAGCGCCTTGGCGGCCAGTTGCCACATCAGCCGAGCTTTTCCATCACCTCGTCGCTGATCTCGTAATTGCCCCAGACGGTCTGCACGTCGTCATCATCATCAAGGGTATCGACCAGCTTGAGCAGGGTCGCAGCGGCCTTTTCATCCAGCTCCACGGTGATGTTGGGCTTCCACGCCAGCTTGACTTCCTTGGCCTCGCCCAGCGCCGCTTCAAGGGCTGTGGCAACGCCGTGCAGGTCTTCTGCAGCAGTCCAGATTTCGTGGCCGTCTTCAGAAGACTGGATGTCTTCCGCGCCAGCTTCCAGCGCCGCTTCGAGCACCTTTTCCTCATCGCCTGCTTCAGCGCCATATTCGATATAGCCGACACGCTCGAAACCATGCGCCACAGAGCCTTCAGTGCCAAGGTTGCCGCCGTTCTTGGAGAAGGCAGTGCGGATCGAGGTGGCGGTGCGGTTGCGGTTGTCGGTCAGCGCGTCGATAATGATCGCGCTGCCGCCGGGGCCATAGCCCTCGTAGCGCACTTCCTCGTAATTCTCGCCATCGGTGGCGCTCGCCTTGTCGATCGCGCGCTGGATGTTGTCCTTGGGCATGGACTGCGCCTTGGCCGCGTTGACTGCTAGGCGCAGGCGCGGGTTCATGTCCGGATCGGGCATGCCCATCTTCGCCGCCACGGTGATTTCGCGGGAAAGCTTGGAAAAGAGGTTGGAACGCTTCTTATCCTGCGCACCCTTGCGGTGCATGATGTTCTTGAATTTGGAATGGCCTGCCATGGAAACTCTTCAATCGACTGAAACAATGATGGGCGCGACCTAGCCCAGCCGCGCCCAATCATCAATATTCCTCCGCGCTTTGGCGAATTGTCGGATTTTTACCGCCGTGCCGAAGGCACCAACCATCAGCATCGCGCCATTGGTGGCAACAATGCTGCGCAGATCCTTGGCAGAGACTTGGACAGCCCGCGCAATCGCGGCGAATTAGCCGAGGCCCAGCGCCGCCTTGTAGGTTTCCAGCACCATTTCCATTTCGCGGCGATCGTTCACGTCCATCTTCCGCAGGCGCACGACCTGGCGCATGATCTTCACATCATAGCCCACGGCCTTCGCTTCGGCGTAAACGTCACGAATATCGTCAGCGATGCCCTTCTTCTCTTCTTCGAGGCGTTCGATACGCTCGATCAGAAGGCGCAGGCGATCATCGGTGGCTTCAGCCATGGGTGCAAAACTCCAGTGAATTGAGAATCAGGTGGCCGCTGGTTAGCGGGGCAATTGGCGCGGGTGAAGCGCAACTTATCCCCGCCTGCCTGTGGACAATTGCGCCGCTCAGAGCGCAGCGTTCTTCTTCAGGCTCGCTTCCATTCGGGCGAGCTGTTCGGGCGTGGCTTCAGACTGGTACTTCGCCTTCCATTCATCCATCGGCATGCCGTGGATCAGCGCGCGCGCTTCGCCCTTGTCACCAGGATAGCCGGCGTCGCGGATCCAGTCCGCCAGGCAGTTGCGGCAAAAGCCGGACAGGCCCATCAAGTCGATATTCTGCGCGTCCTGGCGCTTTTGTAGGTGGCGCACCAGCCGCCGAAAGGCGGCGGCTGCCAGATCGTCGGGCAACTGGTCCAGCTGGTCTAAATTCGTATGCATATTCTCGTCCTTGTTTTGTCGCACGGCTCTGCCATAGGCTGGTGTACATGACAAAAGCTGAAACGCTGAAATTCACACCACGCGGCCGCAAGGTCAAAATCCTCGCTACCCTTGGCCCTGCCAGCAGCGATCCTGGCGTACTGCGCGAGCTGTTCCGCGCTGGCGCCGACGCCTTCCGCTTCAATATGAGCCATGGCGAACATGCGCAGCATGCCGAGAACTTCAAGACGGTGCGGGCGCTGGAAAAGGAATTCGGCCGCCCCATCGCCATCTTGTGCGACCTGCAAGGCCCGAAACTGCGCGTGGGCACCTTCAAGGATGGCAAGGCGACTATCGCCCACGGCGCCAGCTTTACGCTTGATCGCAATGAGGAACCGGGCGACGCAACTCGTGTCTGCCTTCCGCATCCGGAACTGTTCGAAGCGCTTACCGAAGGCCAGCGCCTGCTGATCAATGACGGCAAGATCCGCTTGCGGGTGAAGGAAATGACGACGGATGCCGCGCATTGCGTGGCCGAAGTCGGCGGGGTCATCTCTGATCGCAAAGGCGTAAACGTGCCCGATGCCGAAGTGCCGATCCCCGCGCTTACTCCCAAGGACAGGAAGGACCTCGCCTTCGCCATGGAGCAAGGCGCGGACTGGATCGGCCTTTCCTTCGTCCAGCGCCCGGCAGACATTGAGGAAGCCAAAGAGTTAATGCAGGGGCGCGGATTCCTTTGCGCCAAGATTGAGAAGCCGCAGGCCGTCGCCCGCCTGCACGAGATCATCGCTGCGGCAGACGGCATCATGGTCGCCCGCGGGGACCTGGGGGTTGAACTCAACCCGGAAGAAGTGCCGCCCCTGCAGAAGAAGATCGTCAACGCCACGCGCCTTACCGGCAAGCCAGTAATCGTGGCCACGCAGATGCTCGAAAGCATGATCGAAAGCCCCACCCCGACGCGCGCCGAAGTCTCTGACGTGGCGAACGCCGTCTATGACGGGGCGGATGCGGTGATGCTCTCTGCCGAAACCGCAGCGGGTGACTGGCCCGAGGAAGCGGTAATAATGATGAATTCCATTGCCCGGCAGGTAGAGCGGGACGAAGATTACAAACAGCGCGTGCGCATGCTCGAAACGCCGCCCGATGCCACCACAGCAGACGCGCTGGCCCACGCCTGCATGACCATCGGCGACACGATCGATTTGAAGGCTGTGTGCGTCTTCACCTCCACCGGCTCAACTGCTCGCCGCGTAGCCCGCGAACGGCCTAATGTGCCGGTGATGGTGATGACCCCGTCAGTTGCGGTTGCTCGCCGGGTTAGCCTGCTATGGGGCGCTCACCCTGTGGCGACCAAGGACATCGGCAGCTTTGAAGAGATGATCGCCAAAGGCAAGCGCATGGCGTTGCGTCACGGTTTTGCTGAGGCAGGCGAGAACATTGCCATGCTGGCAGGTGTGCCTTTCGGCAAGTCTGGCGCAACAAATTTGCTGCATGTCGTTAGCCTCTCGGGCGATGAACTGGACAGCTATATCGACGATGGCAGCGAGGACGCGACCGAAGCCTGACCCGCTCAGGCCGCGGTTTCTGCCAGCCGCTGAGCAAGATCATCGTCAAGTGTCACGAAGCCGCCTGACAGCACGTCATACTTGCCTGAGGCGAGTTCGACGCAGCGATCCGCCGTGCGGGCAAGGTCTTCCTGCCCGTCCGGCTCGGTTTCCTTTTCCTTCAGCCGCTTGACCATACCGCCAAGGTATTTCTGTGCGTCCGGGCTCTCCATCGTGTCTCGCCCGAGCTGGGTGAACGCGAAGCCGGGATCGAGCGAAAAGGCGCTCACGCCCGTGCCCTTGAGTTCCACACCGACCTGCTCAATTAACCGGTTCAGAGCCACCTTGCCCACGCAATAGGCGGACAGGTGCGGTGCAACGATCCGCACCGCCTTGGCCGAGATGCACACGATGCGCCCCCGTCCGCGCGCGATCATGCCGGGCAAGGCTGCCTGCATCAGCAACATCGGTGCCCGCTGGTGGACTTCCTGCGCCCGCCACCATTCCTCTCCGCTCACTTCCCACAAGGGGCCGAAGGGGCCGGGAACGCCCGCATTGGAAACAAGCAGGTCCACCGGGCCGAGCACTTCTTCGATATCCGCAAAGGCAGCATTTACGCTCGCGGGGTCTGTCACGTCGCAAGCGACTGCATGCGCTGTTCCGCCCGAATCGGCGATCGTGGCAGCGACCTCCTCCAGCTGACCCGGCGTGCGCGAGGCGAGCGCGACCTTCGCGCCTTCACCTGCCAGCCGCTCAGCAATCGCGCGCCCAAATCCGCGCCCGGCGCCAGTTATCAGCGCCACCTGTCCATCAAGAAGTCCCATACGTATCTCTCACTCGAACGAGAGGGCTAATCGCAGCGCGCGGCGCTGTCGAGAAAAGACCTGTGATCTAAGGAAAACTGGAGCGGGCGAGGCGATTCGAACGCCCGACCCTCACCTTGGCAAGGTGATGCTCTACCCCTGAGCTACGCCCGCTCACTGACGCTTCACCGGAAGGTTGGAAACCCTGTGTCCCGGTGGGGAGGCGCGCAACTAACACCAGCTTTTGAAGTGCGCAAGAGGCAAAACGCAGCAAATTTCATGGCAGGCGAAAAGGCTGCCGATCTTTGGCTCGCTAGAGGCAGAAAAGGCCAGTGCTGAACAATTCAATAAAGCGCTTCACCCTTCACAAATGCGCTGGATACGCCATTTAGGGGGCAACATACGAAACCGCATCAGCAGGAGCAGCCAATTGGCAAGCATGAGCCTTAATCTCGACGAACAGAAAGCCGTCGAACGTTTCCAGAAGCAGGTAGTCGAACCCAGCCAGACCAAGCTGGTGATCCTGGATTTCTGGGCCGAATGGTGCGGCCCGTGCAAGGCCCTCACCCCGGTGCTGGAAAAGGTCTGCGCCGAATATGCCGACAAGGGCGTGCTGCTGGCAAAGGTGAACGTGGACGAGGAACGCTTCATCGCCAGCCAGTTCCAGGTGCAGTCCATCCCCACCGTCTACGCCATGTTCCGCGGCCAGCCGGTGGCTGACCTCACGCCTGCCCGCACCGAATCGCAGCTGAAGGGCGCGCTCGACCAGATCCTGCAGCAATTGCCGATCGAAGGCGGCGAGGCCGGTGACGGTGAAGGCGCCCCGCAAATGCCGGACCTGGCTGAAATGATCGAGATGGCCGAGAAGGAGCTGGCTGAGGGCGATGCCGAACGTGCCGCCCAGATGTTCATGCAGATCGCGCAGATGGACCAGTCGAAGCCCGAAGTCTTCGGCGGCCTGATTCGCGCGCTGGTGGCAGCCGGGCACAAGGATGCCGCGCAATCGGCCTATGATGGCTTGCCCGATGACGTGAAGAATGCCGAGGCTGTGCAGCAGGCCTACAGCGCGCTGGAACTGGTGGCTATCGAGGTTGATGACAGCGAACTGGTTGCCTTGCGCGAAGCGGCTGCGGACAAGTCCAACATGGAAGCGCAGATGGCGCTGGCCGAAGCTGCCTTTGCCGCGGGCGCCCGCGATGAGGCGGCGGACGTGCTGCTGGCCATGGTGCAGGCAGACCCGGCCTGGAACGAAGGCGCGGCCAAGGCCAAGCTGTTGCAGATCTTCGATGCGGTGGGCCTGGAAGACACGTGGGTTTCGGCACAGCGCCGCAAGCTCTCGCTGATCCTGTTCGGATGAGCGGCCAGGGATGAGCGGCAAGCGCATCTCCATCTTCCCTCTGTCCGGGGCGCTACTGTTCCCCGGCCTGCAACTGCCACTGCACATCTTTGAACCGCGATACCGCGCGATGGTGGGCGACGCGCTGGCGCGGGACCGGCTGATCGGCATGATCCAGCCGCAGGAAAACCGTGAAGGTGCGCCGCTTTTTGACGTCGGCTGCGTGGGCAAGATCGAGGATGTCGAAACCAGCGAGGACGGACGCTACAACATCGTCCTCACCGGCGAGGCGCGCTTCCGCGTGCTGCACGAACTGGAAGTGAACACGCCTTTCCGCCAGGTCGAGGCAGAGCTGATCGAGGAACCGGCGAACGAAGTGCTCGCCTTCGCTGAGCGGGCCAGCTTCGAGGCCGAAGCGCGCAATTTTGCCGATGCGCAGGGCTATTCGGTGGACTGGGAATCTGTCGCCCAGTTGGATGACGTGTTGCTGATCAACGGCCTTTCACAGATCGCGCCCTTCGACGGGGCAAGCAAGCAGGCGCTGCTTGAAGCGCCGGACCTGCGCACCCGTTGCGAACTGCTGGTGCAACTGATGGAATTCTATGGCCGGAGCGACCCCGATGAGGATCGGGTTACTTTGCAGTAGTTTGATTTTTTGTTTTAGCCCCTCAAGCGCCGGGCGCGGGGCATCCGCCCCG
>CAZYAL010000003.1:20821-32123 GCA_964645635.1 uncultured Sphingomonadaceae bacterium
TAGTTTGATTTTTTGTTTTAGCCCCTCAAGCGCCGGGCGCGGGGCATCCGCCCCGAGGACCGCGCACCCGGATGGGCGTGCGGAACACAAACAATCACCCAAAACTACTTCTCAAACCATCGATCACATATTGCGCGGCCAACGCCGCCAGCAGCACGCCCAGCAGGCGCGTGATCACCGCTTCAACCTTGGCGCCGAAGATCCGCATCAGCGGGCTTGCAGCGATCAGCGCCAGCAAGGTCAGCAACAGCACCGCGCCCAGCGCACTGAGCACCACCAGCGTCCCCTCGATCCCTTGCGCTTCGCCTTCAAGCAGCATGATCGAGGCGATGGCACCGGGCCCAGCCAGCATCGGCATGGCCATGGGAAACACCGAGACATCCTCATATTCGGGATCGTCCTTGAGCTTCTCCGCACGGTCGCTGCGGCGTTCGGTACGCTTTTCGAAGACCATTTCGAGCGCAATGAGGAACAGCATGATCCCGCCCGCGATGCGGAAGGCATCAAGCTCAATATGCATCGCGCCGAGCAGGTCCTGCCCGAACAGCGCAAAGCCGACGAGGATTGCCCCGGCGATCAGGCATGCACGCAAGGCCATGCTGCGCCGCGCGGCAGGCGCGGCATTGCTGGTCAACCCGGCATAGATCGGCGCGCAGCCGGGCGGGTCGATCACCACGAACAGGGTGACAAAGGCGGACAGGAACAGTTCGATCATCACAGATCGCTCCAGCGGCCGGTGCCAAACTCCAGCACTTCCTCCCACGCGCCCGAGCGCAGCAGCCACACGCTGATACGGCGGCTGCCATCAGTGCTGGAGGACCAGCGCCAGTAGAGCGTGCCATCGTGAGAGAAATTGCCCGCCCCTCCGATGGAATCCTCCATCAATGCCGCATGCAGTTGCGGAATATCGTCGCGGCGCGTGCAATCGGCCACCTGCCCCTTAATGACGTTGAGGCCGGGCACGACGATGGTGTTGTCCGGGTCTTCAGCGCTTGGCAGTGGCGGCTTCACCGGTTGCGGGTTATCCGGCTGTGCCATGCGGTAAGTCCACTTGTAGCCGCGATTATCCTGCAGCTCCCAGACATTGGCGTAGCTTCCTACCGTGTGATCGCCTGCGCGGTAGCGTCCGAAGCTGACCGCCACCGATCCATCGCAGCTGGTCCACACGGCATCGGGGCCAAGCTCACGCGGCATGTCTTCGGCATCGGCTTCCACTGCCGGAAGGGGCGCGGCAGGGGTATGCACCACGGCGCCCGTCGCGGCGTGTTCAGCAAGCGCAATGGCTACGCCATCCTCGCGCACAGCCTTGGCAAAGGCCATGTCTGCCGCGACGACAAGGCCCGGCTCGCCCTTGGAAGGCAGCGGGCGCGGCTCGCCCCGCTGGCGCCGGTTCTGTGCATCAGCGGGCAAGGCGGTGGCAGCGAAAATCGCCAGCGCACCCAACAAGGCCAGAATAGCTTTCGCGGAAAACAAGTTTGTCATGAAACCGCCCTGCTCTCGCCGCAGCGGAAAGTCAAAGGGCAGCGCGCTCCAGCCGCTCAGTACCCGGCGTATGCTAGGTTGGAGATCACGATGTTGAGGATGTTCAGCCCGACGATCAGCACCATCGGCGAAAAGTCGATCGCGCCGGTATTGGGCATCAGTCGCCTTATCGGGTTGAGGATCGGATCAAGGATCGCATTCAGCGCTTGCCAGATCGCCGCCACGAAATTGTTGTGCATGTTGACCACGTTGAAGCTGATCAACAGGCTGAGCACGAACTGCGCGATAATGAAAAAGATGAGGATCGAGACCAGGTAACCGATGATCTGCGAGAGGGTGAAAAGCAACACGTGCCAAACCTTTCAAAATGCGCCCCGAGCGGGCAGCCTAGCTGCCCAAACAGGGTGTATCAACCATGTAAGACGCAAGCCACGTCCCATAAGGTATCAGGCGGAAACCAGCGTACCCGCACCGCGGCTGGTGAAAAATTCGAGCAGCATGGCGTGCGGCACCCGGCCATCCAGCACCACGGCTGCCTCGCACCCGCCTTCCACCGCGTGAACGCAGGTTTCCAGCTTGGGGATCATGCCGCCGGAGATCGTGCCATCTTCCCGCAACCGCGCGATGTCGCTCGGCCGCAGGTCGGTCAGCAAATTGCCCTGCTTGTCCAGCACGCCGGTGACATCGGTCAGCAGGAACAGGCGCGCGGCACCAAGGGCAGAAGCGATGGCGCCCGCCATGGTATCGGCATTGATGTTGTAGGTATGGCCCTGGCCATCGGTGGCGATGGGGGCGATAACGGGGATCATGCCGGAATCGCTGATGGTCTTGAGGATGGTGGTATCCACCTCCTTGGGTTCACCCACGAAGCCGAGGTCCACCGCCTGTTCGATCTGGCTGTCCGGGTCCTTCACGGTGCGCTGGACCTTCTCGGCGCGCACCATCTTGCCGTCCTTGCCGGAAATGCCGATGGCCTTGCCGCCCGCCTGGTTCACCCAGCTGACCAGCTCCTTGTTGATCGCGCCTGACAGCACCATCTCGGCCACTTCCGCCGTAGCCTTATCGGTCACGCGCAAGCCATCGACGAATTGCGATTCCACGCCCAGCTTCTTCAGCATGGCGCCGATTTGCGGACCGCCGCCGTGGACCACCACCGGGTTGATGCCCACCGCCTTCAACAGCACAACGTCTTCGGCAAAGTCCTGCGCCGCCTCGGGATCGCCCATGGCATGGCCGCCATATTTCACCACAAAGCTGCGCCCGGCATAGCGCTGAAAATACGGCAGGGCCTCGATCAGCGTCTCCGCCTTGGCCAGCATCTGCTTGTCGCTAGAGTTCGTCATAATGCTGCGCGCAATAGTCGCTTTGGGCACGGCTGCATAGTCGCCAGCTTTCGATCCGCTTCGGAGGGTTTGCGGACTCGATTGGCCGCAAGCCACGTAGTCATGCGGATGCCATAGCCTTGCCGCGCGCCATAGCCTGCCGGGCATGGCCTCGCTTTTCTCCACACTCCGCCTCGCCCTGCTCCCGCTCTTGCTGATTTGTGTCCCCAACACCGTGTCAGCTCAAGATCAGGAACAGGGCGCTTTTTCGCGCTGCCATGGGAGCGGCCGGGTAACCTGCGTGGTTGATGGCGACACCATCTGGTACCGGGGCGAAAAGATCCGCATTGCCGATATCAACACGCCCGAAACATCGCACCCGTCCTGCGCATTGGAGGCGGAACTTGGCGAGCGGGCAACGCAGCGGCTGCTTGCCCTGCTCAACCAAGGGCCGTTCTCGCTAGAGCGCGATGGCCGCGATGCCGATCGTTATGGCCGCTTGCTGCGGGTGATTACGCGCGATGGCGCCAGCCTTGGCGCCCTGCTGGTGGAAGAAGGGCTGGCAGAGGAATGGCAAGGCCACCGGGGCGACTGGTGCTCACCCTAAGGGCGTAACTGCCTGCTTGCCAAATCCGGCGGCTGCAGGAATCCTGCCTCCCATGAAGAACAAGACATATGAGGACGCGCTCGAACCGCTTGAGCTGGAACTTGTCGCCATGGCGCATTGGACCAAGGCCAGGGGCGAGCGCATCTGCGTCATCTTCGAAGGGCGGGACACCGCTGGCAAGGGGGCACGATCAAGGCTGTAAGCGAGCGGATTAACACCCGCCAGCTGCGCGTTGTCGCACTGCCCAAGCCGAGCGAGGCGGAGCGCACGCAATGGTATTTCCAACGCTATGTCCCACACCTGCCCGCGGCAGGCGAAATCGTGCTGTTCGACCGCAGCTGGTATAACCGCGCGGGCGTCGAGAAAGTCATGGGCTTTGCAACTGAGGAACAGGTCGAGGCTTTCCTGCGCGATGCCCCCGCTTTCGAGAAGATGCTGGTCGAAGATGGCATCCGCCTGTTCAAATACTGGCTCAGCTGTGACCAGGAACATCAGGAGGAACGCTTTGCTGAACGGCTGATTGATCCGCTCAAGCGCTGGAAGCTGTCACCCATCGATATCAAGGCGCGCACCCGCTTTACCGAATATTCCGCCGCGCGCGAAGCGATGTTCGCTGCCACCCACACCGACCATGCGCCTTGCACCGTGGTGGATTACAATGACCAGAAGCAGGGGCGATTGACGCTGATCCGCAACCTGCTGGATCGCTTGCCCGATACCGCCGTGCCGCAAGAGGAGATCGAGTGGCCGGAACTGGGCCACGCACCGCTTGGCGAAGCGTTCAGCAGCCTCCACCCGATCCCGCATCTGCAGATTGATGATTAAGCCCCCTGCGCAGCGAACGCGCTAGCTCATCGCGTGAAGCTGCGTTCGATCATGTAAACGCCAAGCTTGTTGTCCGCCGATGCAGCGCGTCAGCCCTGCGCCTTCTCATGCGCGGCAAGCATACCTTGCAGCACAGCCACGCGCTTGCGCTCCTGCGTAAAGGCCTTTTCGGGATGGGCGCTGATCTGGTCGAGCAGGCCGCGCAGCTCCCTCTTGCGATCCTCGATGCTAGGTTCCTGCATGGGCTTTTCTCCTTTCCAAGGAGAGAACGCACGGGCGCGCAGATGGTTTCAGGGCCCTTCGCATAGGATGCCTTGCGTGTGGATGGCGCAGCGCAGCAATGAGAGAAGACCCACTTCACCTGCATGATCCGCACATTTTGGATCGGACTGGCGGTGGTGGTGTTCTGCATGCTCTCGTGGTTCGGCGCGTTCATCACCATGGTGGCTGGCAGCGGCGGGCAGGAACCCCTCAAGAAAGAATGATCCAACCACATATGGCCGCTGCGACTGCCGCTGCTTGCACTAGGGCGACAAGGGCTAGATTGTCGCTAAAAGGCTGCTTGCGGGTTTTGTGGCGGAACAGGTGCCGCCCAGCATAGGCACCGGGCGTTCCGCCGATGGCAGCCCATTTCAGGAGCGTTGCTTCGCTGATGCGGCGCAAGCCCATTTCAGCGCAGATCTTGTCGATACCGAACGCGGCGAAGGTGCAGATGTTGATCGTGGCGACAGCCGTCACGATATGCGCAACACCAATCTGCCCAAGCAGCTCATGGACTGGGGTAATCATTTCAGGCGCAAGAAGTTAGCCCGCCTGCCTGAAGAACTGATCACTCCGCAGCCTGCACCCCGCTGCTATCCCCAAACAGGCACGGGCCGTCGTCCTCGGCCACTTCCTCGTTGGCGGCCTTGGCTTTCTGGCGCTTGTCGAAGCTGGACCACACGTCCTGCCAGTTGCCCTTGGTGGCGCCCTTGGAATATTCGGTGGCGCGGGTTTCGAAGAAGTTGGCGTGCTCCACGCCGTTCAGCAGCGGGGCGAGCCAGGGCAGCGGGTGGTCGTCGATCATGTAGATCGCCGGCAGGCCCAGTTGGGAGAGGCGCCAGTCCGCGATGTAGCGGATGTAGCGCTTGATTTCCTTTGCCGTCATGCCGGGCACGGGCCCCTGTTCGAAGGCGAGATCGATGAAGGCATCTTCGAGGCGCACCGTCTTCTGGCACATGTCCATGATGTCTTCCTTCACCGCCTTGGTGAGGCAATCGCGCTCCTTGGTGAAGGCGTGATAGAGGCGAGTGATGCCTTCGCAGTGCAGGCTTTCGTCACGCACGGACCATGACACGATCTGCCCCATGCCCTTCATCTTGTTAAAGCGCGGGAAGTTCATCAGCATGGCGAAGCTGGCGAAGAGCTGGAGGCCTTCGGTAAAGCCGCCGAACATGGCCAGCGTGCGGGCGATATCCTCGTCCGTCTCCACGCCGAATTCCTGCAGGTAATCGTGCTTGGCCTTCATTTCCTCATATTCGAGGAACATCCCATATTCGCTTTCCGGCATGCCGATGGTGTCCAGCAGGTGCGAATATGCCGCGATGTGGATCGTCTCCATGTTGGAGAAGGCCGCCAGCATCATCTTCACTTCGGTCGGCTTGAAAACGCGGCCGTATTTCTCGTGATAGCAATCCTGCACCTCGACGTCCGCCTGCGTGAAGAAGCGGAAGATCTGGGTGAGCAGGTTGCGCTCATGCTCGGTGAGGTTCTGCGCCCAGTCGCGGCAATCCTCGCCCAGCGGCACTTCCTCGGGCATCCAGTGCACCTGCTGCTGGCGCTTCCAGAACTCATAGGCCCAAGGGTATTCAAAGGGCTTGTAGGTCTTACGGGCTTCCAGCAACGACATGTTGTACCTCCGGCATGAATCACGAAATTCCAACATAGGAAAACACGGCCTTGATTCGAAGGCAATGGACCAAGTTTTTGCGGGGATAAATCGCGCGACGAACCGTGGCTGGCGCGAGTCAGGTGGAGTTGCGGCTACCGGCCCGCAGGCTCATTCCTCGCCCTTGCTCATGCGGCGGGAGATTTACAGCATCACCAGGATCGGCGTTGCCCAGAGCCAGGTGAGCAACGAGGCCTCTTGCCAGCCGCCATTCTCGGGCAGGTAGATCGAGCAGGCGTAAACCCCCCACAAATTGTCCGGCATGCAGGAGGGTGGCCACATCGCGTGGAAATAAAGGTAAATGCCAAGCGCAATCCAGCCCGCTTGTGCAAGATATAGCGCAAGGTAGCGGGTGATGCGCACATCTCCATACCCGTGATGGGTGGGGAACCTGTTGGCACCATAGCTGGACATGACGCCGCTTCTACACGCGCCACAGTTAACGAATCCCTAAGCCACGCTGCTTTCCCCGAGGGGAAACAGGAGGAAATTCCGGGCGAGTTTTCCAGCATCACAAAAAACGGCGACCCGGAGGGGCCGCCGTTTTTCGTGTACATTGCATTCGAGCCTTACTGGCAGGCCAGGCACTCGTCGTAATCGGTGCTTTCACCCGCGGTCAGTTCGAACTTCTGCGCGTCTGAGGTGTTGTCTGCTTCCACGCCGCCGGCAAAGCCAGCACGCTGCACCGACTTGGAGCGCAGGTAATAGAGCGACTTGATGCCCTTTTCCCATGCCTGGAAGTGCAGCATCATCAGGTCCCACTTGTCGACATCGGCCGGAATGAACAGGTTCAGCGACTGCGCCTGGTCGATGAAGGGCGAGCGGTCTGCCGCGAATTCGAGCAGCCAGCGCTGGTCGATCTCGAAGCTGGTCTTGAAGGTCGCCTTTTCCTCATCGGTCAGGAAATCAAGGTGCTGGACCGAGCCGCCCTTCTCAAGGATCGTGTTCCACACGTTGGTGGAATTCTTGCTCTTCTTATCGAGCAGCTTTTCGAGATAGGGGTTCTTCACCACGAAGCTGCCCGAGAGCGTCTTGTGAGTGTAGATATTGGCCGGGATCGGCTCGATGCAGGCACTGGTGCCGCCGCAGATGATGCTGATCGACGCGGTCGGGGCAATGGCCATCTTGCAGCTGAAACGCTCCATCGCGCCCATTTCTTCTGCATCGGGGCAAGGGCCGCGCTCCTTGGCGAGCATCATCGACGCCTCATTCGCCTTGGCGTTGATGTGCTTGAACATCTTGAGGTTCCACACCTTCGCCATCGGGCTTTCGAAACCGATGCCCTTGGACTGCAGGAAGGAATGGAAGCCCATCACGCCCATGCCAACCGAACGCTCGCGCTCTGCCGAATATTTGGCGCGAGCCATCTCGTCAGGCGCACGGTCGATATAGTCCTGCAGCACATTGTCGAGGAAGCGCATCACGTCCTCGATGAAGTTTTTCTCACCATTCCACTCGTCCCACTTTTCAAGGTTGAGGGAAGAGAGGCAGCACACAGCCGTGCGATCATTGCCGAGGTGGTCGATGCCGGTCGGCAGGGTGATCTCCGAACACAGGTTAGAGGTCGAAACCTTCAGGCCCAGGTCACGATGATGCTTGGGCATCATGCGGTTCACCGTGTCATTGAACACGATATAGGGCTCACCTGTAGCAAGGCGGGTTTCCACCAGCTTCTGGAACAGCGAGCGAGCGTTAACCTTGCCGCGCACCGAACCGTCCTTCGGGCTCTTCAGCTCGAATTCCTCGCCAGCGCGGACAGCTTCCATGAACTCGTCTGTCAGCAGCACGCCATGGTGCAGGTTCAGCGCCTTGCGGTTGAAGTCCCCCGAAGGCTTGCGGATTTCGAGGAACTCCTCAATTTCGGGGTGGTGGATGTCGATATAGCAGGCAGCCGAGCCGCGGCGCAGCGAGCCTTGCGAAATCGCCAGCGTCAGGCTGTCCATCACGCGCACAAAGGGAATGATCCCGCTGGTCTTGCCGTTGAGGCCAACCGGCTCGCCAATGCCGCGCACATTGCCCCAATAGGTGCCGATGCCGCCACCCTTGGATGCGAGCCACACGTTCTCGTTCCAGGTGCCAACGATGCCATCGAGGCTGTCCGTTACCGAGTTGAGGTAGCACGAGATGGGCAAGCCGCGACCGGTGCCACCGTTCGACAGCACGGGCGTTGCCGGCATGAACCACAGATTGGAGATGTAGTCATACAGACGCTGGGCGTGCTCCTGATCATCCGCATAGGCATCGGCCACGCGGGCGAACAGATCCTGGTAAGTCTCGTTAGGCAGTAGGTAGCGATCGGTCAGCGTTTCCTTGCCGAACACGGTCAGGTTCGCATCGCGTGCCGCATCGGTGACGATGTTGAACCGGCGCGGATTCACGGTCTTGGAATCGCTCTTCGGCTTGGCCGCGACCTTCACCGCTTCCGCCAGCGCTTCTGCCGCAGCTTCGCTCACCAGCGCTTCACTGCCGGCATCCTTCTTTTCCATCGTGATTGCCTTTTCGGTAGTCTTTTCGGGAGCCGCCGCAGTCGTATTTTCATCCAGACCCATTGCCGCTTCGTCCGTGTTCCTGAATTCCATATTGCACCCGCCCCGATCAGATTGCCTCAACCAAATGTTCCGCATGCGTTCGAATCGGCGGGAAGCTTCCAGCCTATCCTTTTTCATGCGGCGACAGGGAAAAATTTATCCCCCGACTGCCCACAGCAGCAGCTTGCATGACCCAAGAATCAGACCGTCAAAAGCGCCCTTCCCAAAGCTAGGCGCCATTGCTCTGAATCTAGGTCTTGTGGGTGCCCCCTGCGACCATAACACAATCCATAGTGAATCGGACCGAGTTGAGGCGCAAGAGGGTTAATCCTGATTTACCGCACTCAATCAGCAAATCTTAAGGGTGTATCACATAGGCAATACGCCGCGACGCGTGGAGATTCCTCCATTCGCGGCATGCGCAAGCCCTAAAATCGATCTGCGGAAAAAAAGCTGTGCACTTCCTCGGGCCTAAATCATTCGAATCCGACTTTGAAATTTTGCTACACCACGGGATAACAGGCGTGGGCATGCACGGCAAAAGCTGGACCAGCGCGTGGCCTTGCGACACTATGCGCGCCATTCGAGGCTAGGAGGTTCAAATGATTGCCTTTCTCAAGGCCATCCCGCTGGGCATTTTCCTGACGATCGTGGTTTGCCTGTTCATCGGTTCCGCCGGTTCGAGCGGCGGCTTCCTCAACATCTTAAAATTCGACGTGGTGGTGACCCAGCTGAACCTCAACTTCGACCTCTATTGGTCCTGGCCGATGTTCCTTGTCAGCACCGGCCTGTCCTGGGCCATCCTCCAGATGATGGATTGATGGTGGCGCTGGCTTAAGGCACCAGCACCGTATCCACCGGCTCCGGCGCCAACCCGAGGTAATCCAGCGTGTAATGCAGGCCCCGGCTCTCGTGCCGCTCCAACGCGCTTTGCACGATCAGCTGGGCGCACTGGTGGAGGTTGCGCAGTTCGATGAGGTCGGTGGTCACGCGGAAGTGTCCGTAGTAATCCTCGATCTCCTCGCCCAGCAGCTTGATCCGGTGCGAGGCCCGCTCCAGCCGCTTGGTGGTGCGCACGATACCGACGTAGTTCCACATGAAGCGGCGGATCTCTGTCCAGTTCTGCTTGATGATCACTTCCTCGTCGGAATCGGTCACGCGGCTTTCGTCCCATTCGCGCACTTGCGGCGGGGCTGCGAGACTGTCCCAATTGGCGAGGATGTCCTTTGCGGCGGCATCGCCGAACACGAAGCATTCGAGCAGCGAGTTGGAGGCAAGGCGGTTGGCGCCATGCAGCCCGCTTTCGGTGCATTCGCCAGCAGCCCAAAGGCCCGGCAGGTCCGTGCGCGCATCCAGCCCGATCACCACCCCGCCGCAGGTATAATGCTGCGCAGGCACAACCGGGATCGGCTCCTTCGTCATGTTGACACCCAGGCCGGTCAGCTTCTCATGAATCGTAGGGAAATGTCCCTTCACGAATTCTGGTAGCTGGTGGCTGATATCGAGGTGGACATAATCGAGTCCGAAGCGCTTGATCTGGTCATCGATCGCGCGGGCCACCACGTCACGCGGGGCAAGCTCCATCCGTTCAGGATCGTAATCGACCATGAAGCGGTGGCCCGTTTCCGGGTGCAGCAAATGCCCGCCCTCACCGCGCACCGCCTCTGTAATGAGGAAGTTCTTCACCTCAAGGTTGTAGAGGCAGGTTGGGTGGAACTGCATCATCTCCATGTTGGAAACGCGCGCGCCCGCACGCCACGCCATGGCGATGCCATCACCCGTCGCGCCGCGCGGTGCGGTTGAGAACTGGTAAACGCGGCCTGCCCCGCCTGCTGCCATCACAGTGGCGCGCGCGACATGGGCGTTCACCTTCCCGGTCTGCTCATCCAGCGCATAAGCGCCCCACACGCGCCCGCTGCCCGAATACTTCTGCTCATGCCGTCCGGTGATAAGGTCAATGCAACTCTGGTAGGGCAGCAGGGTGATATTGGGATTTTCCTCTGCTGCCTTCAGCAAGGCTGCCTGCACGGCCCAGCCGGTGGCATCATCGACATGCACGATGCGGCGGTGCGAATGGCCACCTTCACGCGTGAGGTGCAAATCGCCGCTGTCCTGGTTGAACGGCACACCCAGTTTGCACAGCCGGTCTATCGCGGCAGGCGCGGCCTCGATCACAAATTCCACGGCCTCACGATCGTTCAGGCCTGCGCCTGCCACCATCGTATCACGGATATGATCCTCGAACGTATCGCCCGCATCGAGCACGGCAGCGATCCCGCCTTGCGCCCAGGCGGTGGAGCCGGAGTTGAGCTTGCCCTTGGCCAGCACCAGCACTTTCAGCCTTGTCGCCAGCGTCAGCGCCGCCGTCAGCCCGGCCGCGCCGGAGCCAATCACGAGAACGTCATAGGGTTCGCTGTTTGTCATCACGCTGCCTCATGCCGTGCGGCAAGCCACGGGGCAAGCGGCTTCCACCTAGAACCACCGGCCCGTACTAACCGCGAATTAACCCTGTTCGCATAGTCCCTCACACAAGAAGGCAGGCGCTTGTTCTGCACTATTGACGGGGATCACCGGGTGAAATCGGAACGCGAATGGATCTATGCCGCGGCTG
>CAZYAL010000003.1:32223-45852 GCA_964645635.1 uncultured Sphingomonadaceae bacterium
GATGGCAGTGAACAGGGTGGAAAGCCCTGCCGCCGAATTCGGCAAGATCTGGCGCAACGAACGCCCCCGCGTGATCGCGGCACTGGCGTTCCTGCTGCTGGCAGGCTTCAACATGGTGTCCTTCATGTGGGTGAAGACGCTTCTCAACTATCTGTTGCCATTCTGGGCAGACCCGCTGCTGGCCCGCGCCGATGCGGCAATCTTCTTCGGGGCTGATCCGTGGCGGATGCTCGCACCCTATGTCTTCCCACAGGCCGGGCAGGTCTACCACCCGCTGTGGTTCCTGATCATGATCGTGCTGCTGGCGATTGCCGCATGGGCACCGAAGAGCCTGCAGCGCAGCGCCGTACTGATGAGCTACTTCATCCTCTGGTCGCTCGCCGGGCCGCTGATCCACTGCCTGCTGCCTGCTGGCGGGCCGATCTTCTACGAGGCGATGGGTTACGGCCCGCGCTTTGCCGACATTACCCCCACGCCCGAGACGGCTGGCGTGGCGCAATATTTGCGGGCGACCTATTCCACCGGATCATTCGGTGCAGGATCGGGCATCTCCGCGATGCCATCGATGCATGTGACGATGGCCGCATGGATGGTGATTGCCAGCGCGGTGATCGCGCGGCGCGCCTTGGTGCCAGTCGCCAGCGCTTGTGGTGTCGTTGCGATGCTCTCTGTCGCGCTCGGGTGGCACTATGCGCTCGACGGGATTGTCGGCAGCATCGTGGCTCTTGGCGTGTACCGGGCAAACCTCGCGTGGTTCACGCTGCGGCATTCGAGCATTGGCGAAGCGATTCCGGTGGCAGCCTGAACTGACGGATCAGGCGACTTCCACCGCACTGGTGAGTTGCACGAACACGTCCTCGAGATCAGCCTCGCGGGTCGAGACATCCTCGATGGTGAAGCCCTGTTCCTGCAGTTTTGCGAGGACCTGTCCGGCAGTCATTTCCGCCTTGTCGTAGGTCACCTCGATCACCCGCTCGCCAGCCTTCTCGCATTTGTGGAAGCGCGGATCCTGCGGCAGCTCGGAAATGTCCTTGTCCACCGTGACGGCCACGATCTTCTCGCCCATCATGCCAACGAGTTCGCGGGTCGGCTTGTTGGCAATCAGCTCGCCGTGGTTGATAATGGCGATGCGGTCACACAGCGCCTCGGCCTCTTCAAGGTAGTGCGTGGTCAGCACCACGGTCACGCCCTCGGCATTGAGTTCACCGACAAGTTCCCACAGCTGCTTGCGCAATTCCACATCCACGCCCGCGGTCGGTTCATCCAGCACCAGGATTGGCGGCGAATGGACCATCGCCTTGGCGATCAGCAGGCGACGCTTCATCCCGCCTGACAGGGTGCGAGCATAGGCGTTGCGCTTGTCATCAAGCCGCACCGCGCGCAGCAATTCATCAGACCGGCGCAGAGCCTTGGCAATGCCATACATGCCGCCCTGATTCTCCAGCACCTCGTAAGGCGTAAAGAAGGGATCGAAGATGATTTCCTGCGGCACGATGCCGATGGATAGCTTCGCATTGCGCGGGTTCTCGTCAATGTCATGGCCCCAGATGCGGATCGATCCGCCGGTCTTGTTCACCGTGCCCGCCATGATGTTGATGAGGGTGGACTTGCCCGCGCCATTGGGGCCGAGCAGGCCGAACACGCCGCCTTCGGGCACATCGAAACTGAGGCCCTTCAGCGCCAGCTTGGGCTCTGCCTTCTTGCTGCCGGCATAGCGTTTGACGACGTCGCGGATCTCGATAGCGGGGGTGGTGTCAGCCATGGCGCTCCTATGGGGTTTCACTAGCTCGGCGTAAAGGGCGGGAACGAAACCCCCAAGCCATATTGCCTGAATCGCGCACGGGCATTAGGGCAACGGGTATGAGCGACACACCCGAAAACACCCCTGAAACCACCCTGGTCGAAACCCACCGTGTCTGGTGCGACGGCGCAGGCGACATCCGCAATGGCGAAAACTTCCGTTCCGCAGCGCTCGGCCATCCGCGCGTCTTTATGGAGATCGACGAGAAAGGCTTCGCCGATTGCGGCTATTGTGATCGCCGCTTTATCCTCAAGGGCGGCCCGGCGGACACTTTATCGCGCGATAAGGCGGCCTGAACACGCGCTGCAAACTGGTCAGCGAGCGTTCAGCCGACACATGGCAGTATGCCTTCCGGTCATGGGAGAAAAGACATGAAAAAGCTTATCGCAATCGCTACCGCAGGTGCTGCCCTGGCCATTGGCGCGACGGGCGCACAGGCCGAAACCCGTCAGGAACGCTCAGAGGCACGCCTTGCCGAAATGATCGAAGGCCGGGTTGCCGGCGAACCGCAAAGCTGCGTCACCGCGTTGCGTTCGAACGACATCGAGGTGATCCCTTATATCGGCATTGTCTATGACGCTGGCGACACGATCTATGTTGCCCGCGCCTTACGGCCCGAGCAGCTGCGCAGCAGCAACGTGCCAATCATTGAACGCCACGGCAGCCGCCTGTGCCGCAATGACGTGATGCGCACGATTGACCGCTACAGCGGTTTCACCACGGGCGCGCTCTTCCTTCAAGACTTCGTGCCTTACACGAAGGCTGAAGCTGACGGCTGACGACTGCCGGGGCCGGCTGGAAAGCGCTTCACGCGCGTTTGCCGGAATGGCCGTGTTCAGCCAGGCACCGCGCAACCTCTATTCTGCCGCACCAGAGGCCCTTGCTGAGCTGGGCTTCTGCCCTTCCGGGGCAGGAACCATTTACTTTATCCACTCTCCGTGCCTTACTGCCTCATCCCGGACCTGCCGCAAGCGCAGGCGGGGGAGAGAGAATGCGGGAGGGGAACAATGCGTTATGCCGTCTGGCTGGTGCGCCTGATCTATGCCGGGTGGATGATCCCGGCCGGACTCAACCATTTCTACCAGCTTTATCCGCAGCCGCTAGGCAACCAGCTAATCAGCACGGGGGTGTTTACCGCCTTGCTAGACAGCGGCTTGTTCACCGTGGTCAAGGCCGTCGAACTGCTTGCAGGCGTCATGCTGCTGATCGGCTGGCGCGTGCCACTGGCGCTGATCATGGTGCTGCCGGTCAGCTTCACCGTCTGGTACTGGGATACCGAGCTGCAAGGCTGGTGGACAGGTTCGGCCATCTATGGCTGGGCAGTGGGCGGCTGCAACACCGTTCTGCTGCTCGCCTATTGGGACAGCTACAAGGGTTTTTTCGTGCGCAACGCCCGCGCGCGGCTACCTTTCGCAGCAGCGCCTGATGAAGAACGCTCTTTGAAGGAGGCGCAGCTATGACCCGGCCCCTCGATATCCTGCGCGTCCTTCTGGGCGTGGTGTTGGTGGTGACCGCGCTCGACTGGTTCGCACCCTTCCTGATGCCCTTCATGCCAGGCACGGCCTTCAGCGATCCGATGGCTGCGCGCATTGTCGACGTGCTCACAATCAGCGGACTGTTGGCGGTGGCGAAGTTCATCCAGCTTGCAGGAGGCGCGCTGCTCATCCTGAATCGCGCTGCGCCCTTCGCGCTTGCCGCCATGCTGCCGGTAAATGTCTGCGCCACCTTCATCGCCCTGGCGCTTGAGAGCGACGCGCTATTGGGCGGGCTGGCGCTTGCATTGCTGGCCCTGAACGGCCTGCTGATGCTGGCGCACCTGCCATATTATCAAGGCGTATTGCAGTCGGGCCGCACCGGCGGCGGACTGGCTGACGGGGAGAGCGAGGAGGAAGGCTATTACTACAACAGCCTGTTCGCCAACCCCTTCAGCGGAGCGCCGGCCAAGGCCTATTTCGGCGGCATTGCCATCTGGGCGGCGGCCATGTGGTTCTACTGGTATGTCGTGCCCTTCGCCAATGGCACCACCGGCATGGTGACGCTGGCCTATCCCGGCATCATCCTGCTCGTCGGGCTGATCCGCGCGCTGCGCAAGGGCTCCGCCAGCTAACCGTTTCCGCCTTCAGTGAGGTTGGCATGCGCGGGCAGGCTGGATAGAGGCGGCCTGGCCTTATTCCCACTCGATCGTCCCGGGCGGCTTGCTGGTATAGTCATAGACCACGCGGTTCACGCCCTGCACTTCATTTACGATGCGCGTGGCGCAATTGGTCAGGAAATGGGCATCGAAGGGATAGACATCCGCCGTCATGCCATCGGTGCTGGTCACGGCGCGCAGACCGCAGACACTGTCATAGGTGCGGTGGTCACCCATCACGCCCACAGTCTTGACTGGCAACAGCACGGCGAAGGCCTGCCAGATCGCGTCATAGAGACCAGCCTTGCGAATCTCGTCAAGATAGATCGCATCGGCCTTCCTAAGGATGTCGCAGCGTTCCTTGTTCACTTCGCCCGGGATGCGGATGGCGAGGCCCGGCCCCGGAAAGGGGTGGCGGCCCACGAAGATATCCGGCAAACCAAGCTCCCGGCCCAGTTCGCGCACTTCGTCCTTGAACAGTTCGCGCAAGGGTTCGACCAGCTTCATGTTCATGCGTTCGGGTAGGCCGCCCACGTTGTGGTGGCTCTTGATCGTCACGGACGGTCCGCCGGTGAACGACACGCTCTCGATCACGTCCGGATAGAGCGTACCCTGCGCAAGGAAATCGGCACCGCCGATCTTTGTCGCTTCTTCCTCGAACACGTTGATGAATTCCGCGCCGATGAACTTGCGCTTCTTTTCCGGGTCCGTGACACCATCGAGGCCCGCCATGAAGCGTTCCTCTGCATCCACCACTACCAACGGGATGTTGTAGTGATCGCGGAACATGGTTTCCACCTGCTCACGTTCATTGAGCCGCAGCAGGCCATGATCGACGAAGACGCAGGTCAGCTGATCACCGATCGCTTCGTGGATCAGGATCGCGGCGACCGAGCTGTCGACACCGCCTGAGAGGCCACAGATCACCCGGCCATCGCCCACCTGCTCGCGGATTTCGGCGATCTTGGTTTCGCGATAGGCGGCCATCGTCCAGTCACCCGCCAGGCCGCAGACATTGTGCACGAAATTGGCGAGCAGCTTGGCGCCATCAGGCGTGTGCACCACTTCAGGGTGGAACTGCGTGCCGTAATACTTGCGGGCTTCGTCTGCGATCACCGCAAACGGCGCGCCGTCGCTGGTGGCGACGATTTCGAAGCCGGGGGCAAATCGCGTTACCTTGTCCCCGTGGCTCATCCACACCTGGTGGCGCTCGCCTTCGGCCCACAGCCCTTCAAACAGAGCGCAAGATTTGGTGACGGTGAGGTAGGCACGGCCGAACTCACCGCCATCACCCGTTTCATGGCCGGGCCGCACTTCGCCGCCCAGCTGCTTGCTCATCACCTGCTGGCCATAGCAGATGCCGAGGATCGGCAACCCGCTGTCAAACAGCATCTGCGGCGCGCGCGGGCTACCTTCATCAGGCACGCTGGCTGGCGAGCCAGAAAGAATGATGCCCTTGGGCTTCAGCCTGGCGAACGCCTCTTCAGCGAGCGTAAAGGGTGCGATTTCGCAATAGACGCCAGCTTCGCGCACGCGGCGCGCGATCAACTGGGTCACTTGGCTGCCAAAATCGACGATTAGGATGGAATCGGGGAGGTGGTCTTGGTCCATAGGCGAAGGGCATTGCCGCCTTGTGCGCGCCCTGTCCAGCCACCCGAGTACAGCAAGCGCTTTCCGCCCACAGCGTTTCACCCGTCAAAGTCACGAATGTTGCAATTTTACTGTTAAACCTAAGGTGGCCTGCCAAGCACCTTACCTGCACGATTCTAGGCGCCAGCGACCTGATAGTGCGGTGCCTTGGGGAGGAGCGAATCCAGCCCACCGCCACTCTGGCACATGCCACGCTGGCCGCGCGTTGACTGCATTATCGGCAGTTTTGGCAAGAATCTCTCTCTCGCTCAGCATTAGCCATTGAAATAAAAATATATTTTTAGTTGCAAGAAACGCAACAGTTGTCGAAGTTTTCGCAATTGAACAACTTTATTACGCGTCTATTTAGCGCTTGCACAACGGGGCACCCCTCTCCCTCACGCCCCCAATTCCAGGAGTTCATACCATGCGCAATTTCGCAACCACCCTCTTCGCCGCATTCGCTTCGATCGCGATCACCGCCACCACGCTGAACGCAATCATCGTCTGATCGGCACCCTGTTCATTTATTGAGGATCATCCGATGAAGAAGTTCTTCGAGGCTATCTTCCAGTCCTACTTCAACAGCGTTTCGCGCCTGCCCTATCCGGCAATCTGGATGGCCTGAGCCATAACAACACACGCTGATCTAACGGCCGCACCACATCGGGCGGCCGTTTGCGTTTGGGGCGGCGTGGCAGGCACACCTGAAAACATGTGGAACAAAGCCGAGCCAGCTTTCTTTGAGCGCGCGCGGTTCCTATATGTTTCCCATGACGGACAACGCAGAAAACACACCCGGAAACAGCTCAAAACCAGAAAAGCGCCAGGGCGAATATGGCGCGGATAGCATCAAGGTGCTCAAGGGCCTCGACGCGGTGCGCAAGCGCCCTGGCATGTATATCGGTGACACAGACGATGGCTCGGGGCTGCACCACATGGTGTTCGAGGTGTCCGACAACGCGATTGACGAGGCGCTGGCCGGCCATTGCGATCTGGTGCTGATCGAACTCAACGCTGACGGCTCTGTCTCGGTCGAAGACAATGGTCGCGGCATCCCGGTGGACATGCACAAAGAAGAAGGCGTGTCCGCGGCAGAGGTCATCATGACCCAGCTGCATGCCGGCGGGAAGTTCGAAAACACCAGCGATGACAATGCCTACAAGGTTTCCGGTGGCCTCCACGGTGTGGGCGTCTCGGTGGTGAATGCGCTGTCCGAATGGCTTGAACTGGTTATCTGGCGCAATGGCAAAGAGCACTGGATGCGCTTCGAACATGGCGATGCCGTCAACAGCCTCGAAGTACGCGGCGATGCCCCCAAGGTTGATGGCAATGCTGATGATAACGGCTTCAAGAAGGGCACCCGCGTGACCTTCAAGGCTTCGGAAGAAACCTTTAAGAACGTTACCGAGTTCGATTTCGACAAGCTTGAGCACCGCTATCGCGAGCTTGCCTTCCTCAATTCCGGCGTACGCATCCTTATCCGTGACAACCGCCCGGAAGAGCCGGAAGAGCATGACATGTTCTACGAAGGCGGAATCGCCGCTTTCGTGAAATACCTCGATCGCAACAAGCAGCCGCTGATCGCGGACCCGATTTCGGTAAGCGCGGAAAAGGACAGCATCGGCATCGACGTGGCGTTGGAATGGAACGATTCCTATTACGAGAACGTGCTGTGCTTCACCAACAACATCCCGCAACGCGATGGCGGCACACACCTTGCTGCGTTCCGCGCCGCGCTCACCCGCACGCTCAACAACTACGCCACCTCTTCGGGCCTCATGAAGAAGGAGAAGGTGAGCCTATCAGGCGAGGACATGCGCGAAGGCCTGACGGCGATTGTCTCGGTCAAACTGCCTGATCCCAAGTTCTCCAGCCAGACGAAGGACAAGCTGGTCAGTTCCGAAGTGCGCCAGCCGCTGGAAAGCCTTATGGGCGAGAAGATGACCGAGTGGCTGGAGGAAAACCCGGCTGACGCGAAGGCCATCGTCCAGAAGATTATCGATGCCGCCGCTGCGCGCGAAGCTGCCCGCCGGGCCCGCGAAATGAGCCGCAAGGGCGCCATGAGCGTTGCCAGCCTGCCCGGCAAGCTGGCAGACTGCCAGGAACGCGATCCGGCCAAGTCCGAACTGTTCCTGGTCGAGGGCGATTCCGCAGGCGGCAGCGCCAAGCAAGGCCGTGATCGCAAGACGCAGGCGATCCTGCCTCTGCGCGGCAAGATCCTTAATGTCGAGCGCGCCCGCTTTGACCGGATCATCGGCTCACGCGAAGTGGGCACGCTGATCCAGGCGATGGGCACCGGCTTGCGTGACGAGTTCAACCTCGAAAAGCTGCGCTATCACAAGATCGTGATTATGACCGACGCTGACGTCGACGGCGCGCATATCCGCACGCTGCTGCTCACCTTCTTCCACCGCCAGATGCCGGAAATCGTCAAGGCTGGTCACCTCTTCATCGCTCAGCCGCCACTCTATAAGGTCAGCAAGGGTCGCAGCGAGGTTTATCTGAAGGACCAGGCCGCGCTTGATCGCTACCTCGTCGAGGCTGGCTTGCAGAACCGCGTGCTGGAAACCAGCGGCGGCGCACGCGGCGGGCCGGATCTGGCGGAAATCGTTGCCAAGGCGCTGCGCCTCAAGAACACACTGGGCTTCGTGCCGCGCAAATATGAAAGCGACGTGGTGGAAGCCATGGCGCTGAACGGCGCGCTGGCCCCGAACCTCTCCGATGCGGACCGCAACGCACGCCTCGCCAATGCTGCCTCACACCTGCAGATGGGCGACCCCGAAGCCGAATGGTCTGCCGAAATGACCAGCGAAGGCTACGTCCGGTTCAACCGCAAGTGGCGCGGCGTGACTGATGCGCACCTGATCGAGCCGAAGTTCCTCATCAGCGCCGAAGCGCGCAAGCTGCATGATCGCGCAGTGGAGCAGGGCGACATCTATGGTTCGCCTGTGCGCCTCGTCCGCTCCGGAGCCGAGGCCGAGCCGGAACCCGTTGCGAACGAAGACGGCGAGGAAGCAGAGATTGCGATTGCCGCTGCGCCTGATGCGATCATCCTGCCCACGCAGCTGGTTAACGCTGTGATAGCTGCGGGCCGCAAGGGCCTCTCGGTCCAGCGCTACAAGGGGCTGGGCGAGATGAATGCCGAGCAGCTGTGGGAGACCACGCTTGACCCTGACAACCGCGCGCTGCTGCAGGTGAAGGTCGAGGATGCTGACGTGACCGACGAGATCTTCACCCGCCTGATGGGCGATATCGTCGAACCGCGTCGCGAGTTCATTCAGGACAACGCACTCAACGTGGCCAATCTCGATATCTGACCACTGACATACGCAACGGGGAAAGCGCATGGAAAAATCCGCCAATGTCGAACGGGGCGGTTTCCTGCTTTTCCTCGGCCTTGTGACAGCGGCCATGCTGCTGGTCGTCTGGCCATTCGTCGCACCGCTGGTGTGGGCGACGCTGGCGGCGATCATGTTCCAGCCACTGTACCAGTGGATGCTGGCCAAGCGCCAAGGCCGCGAGAACCAGGCGGCGGTGCTCGCACTACTGGTGATCACCATCGCCGTGATCATACCCGCAGTCATCATCGGCAGCATGGTGGTGGACGAGGCCATCGGCATGTTCACTGCCTTGCGAGCTGGCGATATCGACGTGGCACGCGAACTTGACACGGTGATTGCCGCGCTTCCCGCAAATGTAAGCTCACGACTGGCGGAATCGGGCTGGGGCGACATGGCGACACTGCAAGCCCGCGCACAGGAAGTGGCAGAGGATTCGATCGGCCTGATCGCGCGCCACGCAGTGACCATCGGCGGTGGCCTCGCGGGATGGCTGCTGGCCTTCGGCGTGGGGCTTTACGTCACATTCTTCCTGCTGCGGGATGGAAAGCAGATCACGCCCCGCCTGATCCACGCCTTCCCCATCCAGCAAAGCACTGCCGAGTGCATGGCCGAACGCTTCCTCACCATCGTGCGCGCCACGATCAAGGGCTCGGTCGTGGTCGGGCTGGTGCAGGGCGCGCTGGGCGCAGTGACCCTTTTGATCGCCGGCATCCCTTCCGCGATCCTGTTTGGCGTGATAATGGCGCTGTTCTCGTTGTTGCCGGCCATCGGCCCCGCCATCGTCTGGATACCGGCAGCGATCTACCTGCTGGCGGTGGGCGAAATCTGGCAAGGCGTCTTCGTGGTAATCTCCGGCGTTGCAATCATCGGCATGGCCGACAATGTCTTGCGCCCTGTGCTGGTAGGGCGCGATACGGGGATTCCTGACTGGCTGATACTCGTCACCACTCTCGGCGGCATCGCCACGCTGGGCCTTTCCGGCATCGTGCTCGGCCCACTGGTGGCTGGCCTGTTCATCGCGGCATGGAACGTCTTTGCAGAGCAGGGCGAGGCATCGGGCGAAGCCTAGCTAATGGACTGTGGTTGGTCGGCGGTCGCTGCTGCCACCATCCCGCGCGCGCTGATGCTGGTCTCTTCGTCCAAAAAAGCAAACAGCTTCGCCATATCTGCGTGGTAATCGCCCGTCGGCATCACTGCCGGGCCGAGGCCGGCCACCTTGCGCTGGTGGTCAGCAAAGCCGCAGACCAGCGGAACGCCCGCCAGCATGGCGATACGATAAAAGCCGGTCTTCCATTTGCGCACGCCCTTGCGCGTGCCTTCGGGGGCGATCACCAGCATGAACTCTTCACGCGCGGCGAACTCGTCCACCACTTGCCGCACCACGCCGCCACCCGCGCTGCGATCCACCGGCACGCCGCCCATCTCGCGCATGAAGCCGCCCATCGGCCATTTGAACAGCGTGTGCTTGCCCATGAAGGCCGGCATCAAACCATTGGCATCGGCGATGCCCATGAAGGTGATGAAGTCCCAATTGGAGGTATGCGGCACAGCCACGAAGATGCAGCGATGGTCAGCAGGCGGAGCACGCTCTTCCACCGGCCACCCGCGCACGTGGAACAGCCACAAGAGAACGCGCCGTGTGATCCTTGTGAGCAGCGAGAGGCGGGCCTGGGTCAACCCTGTGTCTCAATCTCGATTGGGAAAAGTGAGCTAATGGCTCACTCTCCCATATCGAGATGATCCGCAAACCACGGCAGCACCGCCTCCTTGAAGCGGGCGCCAATCTTGTCCGTATGGGTGCCTTCATAGACCGCCCATTCATGATCGATGCCGAACTTTTCCAGTTCCTGATGGATCAGCGTGTCGTCACGCACCAACCCGTCCTTGTCGCCCACGTCGAGGCCAATGCCATCGAAGCTTTCGAGCGCGGCAACGTGGCTGGAGACCATGGCGAGCGGTGAATTGTTCGCCCAGCGGGCCAGCACCGCCTCGTCCAACGCGCCATCCCAGGTCACGGCCCAGTCAACATAGAACGGCGGCTTCTGCGGGTTGGGAGACCATGCCACCGCACTTGCCAGCCCGGCGCGCATGCCGAAGCCGGACTGGTCCACACCTTCGCGCGGCACGCTGGCCATGGCGGTTGCGCTTTCAACGCTCTCGCGGCGGGCCGAGACGCAGCAGGCGCTCTGTGCCCAGATGCTGTCGAACACTTCAGGGTGCGTCATGGCGACTACCCACGTGCCATATCCACCCATCGAATGACCGACGAGGCCGCGCCCTTCGCGTGTCGGGATCGTGCGGTAATTGGCATCGATATAGGCGACGAGATCGGTAGCTATGAAATCACGGAAATTGCCCGTGGTAACGCTGTTTGAATACATCGATCCACCCATCGCGGTGAGCGTATCGGGCACCACCACGATGAATTCGCGACCTGCAGCGGCATTCTCGGCCACGGCGGTTGGCACCTGCATGTAGTCGTAGAAATCGCGGCCCGAGATAGCGAAGCCGTGCAGGTAATAGACCACCGGGTAATGCCGCGCCGGATCCTCGCCATAGCTGGGCGGGAGCACGACCATCACCTCGCGTTCCGCCGCATTGCCTTCAAGGTTGCCTTCCAGCGTGGCTCCGTGGACCTTTACAGCTTCAACGGTAATCCCTTCTGGCACCACGGCATCAGGCGCAGTGATGTTCTGTGCGGAAGCGGGCGCGCCAGCCAGCGACAGCAGTGCGGCAGCGGCAAGCAATGCGGTCTTCATGGGCCTCACTCCCCGCCCGACATGCGGGCGAGCACATCGAGATGATCAGCGAAGAAGGGCAATACCTTTGTACGGATGCGCTCGCGGATGCGATTGCCATGATCGCCCTCATACAGCTCGAAACGGTATTCCACTCCGAACCGGTCCAGTTCCGCCATGAAGGCGCGATTGCCTTCTAGCAGGAAGTCCTCGTCGCCGATATCGATGGCGATAGCTTCCAGGCTTTCCAGCGCGGGCAGATACTGCGGCAGCATCACCACCGGTGAATTGGCAGCCATGCGATATTCGGCCAGCTTGTCCACCGTGCCGTCTTCCTTGAGGCCGGTATAGACCTTGAGAAAGTTGCTGGAGGAGGGATCAGGCGACCACGCGGCGAGGGTTGAAACGCCTGCCAGCCCGCCGAAATCGGCATTGGCCACCTCTTCCTCGCTCATCGCCTCGATCCGCGCGGCGGCTTCTGCGTCAACTGGCTGTGGCGGCAAGCAGCAGGCACTCATCATATAGATGCTGGAGAACACCTCCGGGTGCTTCATGGCGATGCGGATCGTGCCGTACCCCCCCATCGAGTGGCCGGCGAGGCCCCGGCTTTCGCGATCGGCGATGGTGCGGAAATTGGCATCCACCCAGCTGACCAGGTCATCCGCCACCATGCGCTCGTAATCGCCCACGGTCGGCCCGCTGGAATAGAAGCCGCCACGCCGCAGCGAGAAGCCATCTGGCATTACCATGATGAAGTCATTGCCGTTGTCAGATGCTTCCTGCACCGCTTCCTGGATCTGGAAACCGGCCTGCTGTGCCTCCACCGGAGCCCAGTAGCCATGCAGGTAATAGACCACCGGATAGCGCCTTCCGGTACCCTCGTCGTAGCCCGGAGGGGTGACGACATAGACCTTACGGGTGGCGTCATTGCCTTCAAGGTTCCCCTCGATGGCAGGCGAATGGAAGGTCGCCAGCTCCACTCGCGCCTCTTCCTGCGCGAAAACGGGGGCAGCAATGGCAAGGCTGGCAGCGCCCAGCGCGCCGATAGCAAATTTCAGCATGGTCTCTCCTCCACGGCCCGCGACGGGCGATGTTGTCCGCCGCCGTGTTTCCACTTCCGCGAGGTTCATGTCCAGTATCAGATTGTACGCTAAAGGCGGCGCTTGCGCGAACGAACAGATGTGTTCTGGCCATGCGCGCACCCAGCCCCTACCTTTGCAGCCAGGAGGGGAAAACCAGAGCATGCTCGATTCGCCAACAAAAGCCGCGATGCCTGAACCGGCACCCGCGTTTGCCGATGAGAACGCACGGCTGGAAGTGCTGGCCGATTTCAAGCCCTAGGAGCTGGAAGACGATGCCGAACTGCAGGCCATCGTTTCCTTCGCGGCCAAGCTGTGCAAGTCGCCAGTATCGATGATCAGCCTGCTCGATGACCAGCGGCAGCATTTCCTTGCCCGCACCGGGAGTGAGCAGCGCGAAACACCGCGCGATGTTTCCTTCTGCCGCCATACGCTGGGCCGGTCCGATGTGCTTGAGGTGGAGGATACGATCAAGGACCCGCGCTTTGCTGACAACCCGCTGGTCACCGGCGTCCCCGGCGTGCGCTATTACGCGGGCCAGCCGCTGGTTTCGGCCGAAGGCGCGCCACTGGGCACTCTCTGCGTGGTTGATACCGCGCCGCATTCCCGCCCGCTCAATCAGTTCCAGCGCGAAGGCATGGCCGTGCTGGCACAGGCCGCAATGCGCCGCCTGCGCGCGCCGCGCCAGCATCATCGCCAGCCGTGAGATTGCCGAAGGTGAAGAACGTTTCAGGGCGCTGGCAGATTCCATGCCAGACATCGCCTTTTCCGCTGATGAGGCTGGAACCTTCGACTATTTCAACCAGCGTTGGCCGGATTTTACCGGCATCGACGGCCTGTTCGACGAAGAGATCGGGCGCGAAGTCCTGCATCCTGATGAATATGACACCATCATGCAGCGCTGGGC
>CAZYAL010000003.1:45952-68163 GCA_964645635.1 uncultured Sphingomonadaceae bacterium
TCGGGCGCGAAGTCCTGCATCCTGATGAATATGACACCATCATGCAGCGCTGGGCAGACAGCGTGGCCAGCCGCAAAGCCTACGAGTTCGAGAACCGCTTGCGCCGGGCTGACGGCGCGTGGCGCTGGGTGATCGTGCGCGCCCTGCCTGTGAAAGTGGGTGAAACCGGCCGTATCCGCTGGTTCGGCACCGTCACCGATATCCACGATGCGCATGAACTGTCCGAAGGCCGCGACATGCTGGCCAAGGAACTGTCCCACCGCATCAAGAACATCTTCGCGGTGATCAACGGGTTAATTTCTCTGCAAGCCCGCAAGCAGCCCGAACATTCCGAATTCGCTGACCAGTTGACGCAGGTTCTCCAGGCGCTGGGCCGCGCGCATGACTTCGTCCGTCCTTCCAGCGGCACCACGCGCAAAAACCTGCATGGCCTGCTCGACGTGATTTTCGCGCCCTATCGCGATGCCAGGGGCAACGCCCGCGTGATCGTGACCGGCGATGAAGGCGAAGTCAGCCACAAGGCAGCCACCCCGCTGGCGCTGGTGTTCCACGAACTCGCCACCAACTCTGCAAAGTACGGCGCGCTGTCGGTCGAAGGTGGCCACGTCTCGCTGGCGATCGAGAATGACGGCGAGCGGGTCCTTCTCACGTGGAAGGAGAATGGCGGGCCGGCAGTCGTGGCGACCGAGGAGGCAGGCTTCGGATCACGCATGGTCGAACTGGCTGTAACCGGCCAGTTGCTGGGCAAGTGGGATCGCCAGTTTGCGCGGGACGGCCTTCGCGTGGATCTCGATTTCCCGGCAACCACCATCGCGCCCTGAGCGCTCGGGGCACTTACTCTTCCTTTGCGAAGCCCATTGCGTCTGGCCATCTGGGGTCTGCCAGAGCCAGCACCTTGAACAATTCGCCCATCTGGCCAGGCAGCACCAGCCGGTCTCGCGCGTGGGCCAGCGCTTCTGCGTGTTGCGGCGCAAACTCGGACAGTGCCGCGGCACGCTGATGGATGCCGAGCGAGGTCAGCCATTCGCCTTGGGTAGTGCTGCCGAGCCATTTCGCGTCGCGCGACAAGGCGATCTGCGTCATATGGTCAAAATCGACATGCGCGGTCAGGTCCATCTCGCCCGGGGCCGAAAGCGGGTCTAGCTTCCGGTGTTGGCGAATGGCCTGCAGGGTCGAGCCGGTGCGGGGCGCAAGATAGCCATAGTCGATAAACAGCGCCACACCGCCCTGGTTCACCAGCCGTCCGGCCACTTCGAACAGCGTAGCCGCCGCGCCCGGACAGGTCTCAATTACCGTGCCCACGTCAGCCTGCCGCCGCTTTTCCGGAACCGCGCTGTCCATCGGCTGCTTGCCTGGCGCGAAGCAGAAGCTCTCGCCGTCCGGGGCGACATCCACCATCACCTCGCGCCAGCCTTCAGCGGTCATCACAAGCTGCCGCACAGGCAGCGCATCGAGGAATTCGTTGGCCACCACCAGCACCGGACCATCCATCGGTACGGTTGAAAGGTCGTGGTGGAATACCGCGTCTGGCACCTGTTGCAGCTGGGTGTCGCGCAGCCGCATGGAACCTTCAACAAAGTTGATACGCGGCTCCAGCCCGTATCGCTTCATCGCCCGTTGCGCGTCACGCGCAAGGAAACCCCGGCCCGGCCCCAGCTCGACATAATGCACCGGCTCGACACGCCCGGCGCGGATCCACATGTCAGCCAGCCACAGCCCGATCAGTTCGCCGAACATCTGGCTGATTTCGGGCGCGGTGATGAAATCGCCCTCTTCGCCGAACACTTCTTTGCTCGAATAGTAGCGAGCGTTGCTCTCGCCCATGAAGTGCATCAGGCTGATCGGCCCGGTGGCGGAAATCAGCCGGCGGAAACTGTCTGCCAGCGATCCTTCAGCCATTGGCCGCCTGTTCCTTCTGCACAGTATAGGCCGCATCGACCGGCTTCTGGCGCAGCGCCCAGCCGATCAGCCCCACGCCCATCAAAATCAGCGGGATAGTGAGCCACTGGCCCCGGCTGAGGCCGGTTTCGGTCACCACCCATGCAAGATGCGCATCGGGCTCGCGGAAATATTCTACGATGAAGCGCCCTGCAGAAATCAGCACGGCGAACACGCCAACCATAAGCCCCGGGCGATAGCGCGCACGGGTGAGCCAGAACAGCGCATAGAGCACCACTGCAACCAGAAGGCCTTCGAGCAGCGCTTCGTACAGCTGGCTGGGATGGCGCGGTTCAGGGCCTGCACCGGGAAAGGTCATGGCCCAGGGCACCAGCGATTCCACCGGCCTGCCCCACAGTTCGCCATTGATGAAATTGGCGAGGCGGCCCAGCACCATGGCGGCACCGACATTGACCGAGATATAATCGCACACGCGGATAAAGGAGAGGCCACCAGTCCACGAGACATAGGCGATGGCGATAACCACCCCGATCAGCCCACCGTGGAAGCTCATCCCGCCTTCCCAAGTCTTGAACATGTCGAGCGTGCCGATCAGGTCCGGCCGGTAAAACAGCACGTAACCCAGCCTGCCGCCCACGATCACGCCCAGCATGCAGTAGAAGAACAGGTCGTCCGCATGCCGCTTGGCCATCGGCGCGCCGGGTGCAGCAAGCATCTTGCGCAAGTGCAGATAAGCGATGATCAAGCCGAAAATGTAGGCCAGCGAATAGAACTTCAGGGTGAAGAAGCCGAGATCGATCCCGTTGACCAGCCCAAGGTCAGCCCAGTTGATCGCGGTGTGCGCGGGCGCAAGGAATTCAAGCATATGTCCAAGCCTCTTTTGCTGGATGCGGCCATGGCACAGTGCGTGTTGAGGCGAAAGCCCCAAGCGCTTGGTGACACAGGCAAAGCAAGGTTTTGCACAATTGCCCGGCCCGCATTATCTGCATTGCCGTGACCCAGCTGCATATTTCCCGCCAGCGCGATATCATCGATCGCCGCAAGCTCGTCTCCGATATCGAGGCTGCCGTTACCGAGCACGGCGTTGCCAAGGCGCGGCAGCCGATTGTCGAATTGCTGCGCAAGGCCTTGGCAGATGGCCGCGCCGAGCTGACGGAGCGGTTGGCAGAAAAGCCCGGCGCAGGGCACGAGATCACCCATGGCTATGCCTTCCTGATCGACCAGCTGATCCGCGTGGTGCACGATCAGGTGGTGGAGAAGATCCACCCCAAGGCACAACCTTCCGCCAGCGAACGGCTCGCACTAATCGCTGTAGGCGGTTACGGGCGCGGAGAAATGGCGCCATTCTCTGACGTCGATATCGCCTTCATCACCCCGACCAAGGCTTCAGCGTGGTGCGAACAGGTGATCGAAGCGATCCTCTATTTCCTGTGGGACCTCAACCTCACCGTGGGCCATTCCAGCCGCTCGCTGGACGAGATGGTGCGCATGGCAAAGGAGGATCTCACGATCCGCACCGCCATTCTCGAAGGGCGATATCTGTGGGGCGACAAGGAAGTCTACAAGATGGCCGAGGCGCGCTTCTGGAGTGACGTCGTGCCGGGATCGGAGCGTCAGTTCGTCTTCGAAAAGCTGGCCGAGCGCGAAGCGCGGCACAAGCGCATGGGCGATTCGCGCTATGTCGTCGAACCCAATGTGAAGGACGGCAAGGGCGGCTTGCGCGACCTGCAGACGCTCTACTGGATAGGCAAGTATGTCTACCGCGTGCGCGAGGCGGCAGAGCTGGTCGACAAGGGGCTGTTGACCGCACAAGAATATCGCAGCTTCCGCCGCGCTGAGCGCTTCATGCTGGCAGTGCGCAGCCACCTCCACACCATCGCCAAGCGCGCGGAGGATCGGCTGACGTTCGACTTGCAGCGCGAAGTGGCGCGCCGCATGAATTACTCGGATCGCCCCGGCAAGAGCGCGGTCGAACGCTTTATGCAGTTCTATTTCATGCAGGCACAGCACGTCGGCAATCTGACCGGCGTGTTCCTTGCCCAGCTGGAAGAACAGACGGCGGAGAAGAAACCACGCAACCGCCTGCTCGAACGCTTCCTTGGCCGCCGCGCTGGCGAAGGGCGCACCATCGATGGCTATCGTGTCCGCAGCGGCAAGCTGGCAGTGCCTGACAATCGCTGGTTTCAGGATGATCCGGTGCGGCTTGTCGAAATATTCACGCTGGCAGAGCGCGAAGGGATGGAAATCCACCCTGAAACCGTGCGCATGATCCGCCGCGATTCTGGCCTGATCCACCAGAACACGCGAGAAGACGCCCGCGCCAACGGCGCTTTCCTAGACCTGCTGACCGGGCGCAACGACCCCGAAATGGTGCTGCGCTGGATGAACGAAGCGGGCATATTCGGCCGCTTCGTGCCCGATTTCGGCAAGGTTAATGCGCAGATGCAGTTCGACATGTACCACCATTATACGGTGGACGAGCACACGATCCGCGCCATCGGCCTGCTCAACAAAATCGAGAAGGGTGAGCTGGAGGAAGACCATCCGCTGGCTACCAAGATACTTCCTGCACTGAAATATCGCCGTGCACTCTATGTCTCGGTGCTGCTGCACGATATCGCCAAGGGGCGCGGCGGAGACCATTCAATACTTGGCGCGCAGGTAGCGCTGGAACTGTGCCCGCGCCTCGGCCTGACAGAGCAGGAAACCCAGCTGGTCAGCTGGCTGGTGCGCCAGCACCTGCTGATGAGCGCGATGGCCTTCAAGCGCGACCTGTCTGACCCCAAGACCATCGAGGACTTCCTCGAAGTGGTGGAAGATGCCGAACACCTTGGCCAGCTGACGGTACTAACCATCGTTGATATCCGCGCCGTGGGTCCTGGCATCTGGAACAGCTGGAAGCGTCAGCTGCTGGGCGATTTGTACATGCTGTCAGAAGAGCAGTTGCGGCTGGGCAATGATGACAAGGACCGGCAGCAGAAGCGCTATGAACGCAAGCGCGAGGACGTCGCCCGCCTGCTCGGGCCGGAACGGGCGCATTTCGTCGAGGAACTCGATAGCCGGTTTGACCGTGATTACTGGATGGCAGAGCCTGCCGATATCATCGCCATCAACCTGCCGCATTACGAGGCGGCCAAGCGGCTCAACCACTCGCTGTCCATCCACGCCGAATATTATCCGGCGCGCGGCGCCACGCTGATTACCGTAATCGGCGACGACCATCCCGGCCTGTTCTTCCGCATCGCTGGCGCCATCAACCTGGCCGGCGCCAATGTGATCGATGCGCGGATCCACACCACCAAGGTGGGCAAGGCGGTCGACAACTTCCTGGTGCAGGACCCGCTGGGCAAGCCGTTCCGGGAGGAAGCGCAGATCAAGCGCCTAAAACAGAACATCGAGGATGGCCTGCTGGGCAAGATCGACATGGTCCGCAACCTAGCCCAGCGTCCGCTGCCGCGCACCCGCGCCGAGGCCTTTACCGTCGAACCGCAGATATTCTTCGACAATGAGGCGTCAGACCGCTTCACCGTGGTCGAGGTGCATGCGCGCGACCGCCCGGCACTGCTCAATCGCCTGACCCGGGCGATGTTCGAACGCAGCCTGATCATCAACTCCGCCCACATCACCCAATATGGCGAGAAGGCGGAAGACACCTTCTACGTGACCGACTTGCTAGGCCACAAGATCTATAGCCAGGACCGGTTGAAATCAGTGGAAGATGCTTTGCTGGCGGCGATTGCGGCAGGCGAACCCAAGCCTGAAGAGGCAGCGGAGTAGGGGCTAGCCCCGTTCCCCGAACAACGCCGTGCCCACGCGCACATGCGTTGCGCCCAGCAGGCAAGCGGTGGGGTAATCCCCGCTCATGCCCATGCTGCGGCCTTCAAGGCCATTGTCGCGGGCAAGCTTGTCGAGCAGCGCAAAGAACGGCGCAGGCTCTATCCCCAAAGGCGGCACGCACATCAGCCCGGCGAGCGGGATCTCCGCCGCGCGCACTTGCTCAACCAGCGCAGGCACATCAGCAATCGCACAACCACCCTTCTGGTCCTCATCACCGATATTGACCTGGATGAAGCACGGCAGGCGTTTGCCCGCCTTGTCCATCGCCTTGGCGAGAGCTGCAACAAGGCTGGGCCGGTCAAGCGAATGGATGCAGTCGAACAGTTCCACTGCGTCATCTGCCTTGTTCGATTGCAGCTGGCCGACAAGGTGGAGCTCGACGCCTTCGTAAGCCTCTTTCAACGCGGGCCATTTACCTTGCGCTTCCTGCACGCGGTTTTCGCCGAACACACGCTGGCCAGCGTCAAGCAGCGGCGTGATGGCATCTGCATCATGCGTCTTGCTGATAGCGATCAGGGTGACGTCTTCCGCCTTTCGGCGGGCAATCTTGCAAGCGCGGGCGATCTCTGCCTGCACATCTTCCAGCAATTGGGCTGCGTTTTCGCTCATTCGCGCGCTATAGCGCGGGCATGGCAGCAATCCAGCCCTTCCCGAACCTCTGGCTCATCTCGGATGAGCGCAACGATGCAATGCTGGAACAGGCCCTGCAGCGCCTGCCGCGCGGCAGCGGCTTCATTTACCGCCATTATCACCTTCCCGACGCAGAGCGGGTGGCGCGCTATTCCGCACTCTTGCGCATCGCCCGCGCACAGGGGCACATTGTGGTGCTCGCAGACAGCGCACTGACCGCGCTCGAATGGGGGGCAGACGGAATATACGGCGCGCCCTTGTCTCTCTATCCCCGGCGGAACTTGCTGACACTGGCCACCGTCCATGACATGCGCGAGATCGGTGAGGCCAACCGCATGGGCGCAGATGCCGCATTGCTGTCGCCCGCATTTCTCACCAAAACCCACCTTGGCGCGCCTTCTATGGGGCCAGTGAAATGGCGAATGCTGGCGCAATATGCGCAGATGCCAGTGATCGCATTGGGCGGGATGAATCAGCGCAAGGCAAGGCGGCTTGGTTGCGAGCGATGGGCGGCTATCGACGGCTTAAGCAGCCAGCTCACCCTATGACCTTGTCGGCGCTAGACGTCCATAAATCAATTGACCTCGAGTCCCAGCGGATTCACTATGCGCGTCCGCGGGACATCGAGGGAGCGTAAACCATGGCGACAACCGCCCGCAAATCGGCGCAGCCAAGTGACTGGAAAGCGGCATTCCGCCGCTCGCTATCGCGCATCCTGCAGCGTGGCGGAGCCATAGTGCTCTATGCGCTGATGGGCTTCCTTGCGCTGGCGCTGGTCAGCTACACCCAGACCGACCCCTCTCCCTCAACTGCTGCGGGCGATATCGTGCAGAACTGGATGGGCAAACCGGGTGCATGGTTTGCCGATCGCGCGCTGCTTTCCTTCGGCATCGTATCGGTGCTGTTCCTGCCGCTGCTTTATGCCTTCGCCAGCAAGTTGTGGCGCGATTCCGAAAGCGAGGATGACGAACAGGCTTTGCCCATGGCTGACGGCACATGGTGGAAGACGCTGCTTGTCCTGCTGCTCGCCATGCTGCTGCTTTCCACCGTGCTCGCGCTAGTGACTGATCCGGCCAAGCCCAACCTGCCAGCCGGGTGGGGCGGGCTGGCTGGCCTGCTGGGCGAAGGCGGCTTGCGCGCGCTGGCTGGCAGGCTGCCAGAAGCGGCGCAGGCCTGGGCGATCCTTGCAGGCGGATTTGTGGCGCTCTTCGGCGGTGCGTTGCTCGCCGGCAAGGTCTTTGCCATCGACTGGGCTGGACTGCTGACCATTCCCGAATGGGCCAGGCGCGCGCCCAGCCTGCCGCGCAACGCCTCCAATCCGTTCAAGGAACAGGCCGAGAAGCGCAAGGCCACGGCCGAAAAGACCAAGGCCGAACCGGTCACGATCGACCAGCCTGATCGCAAGCCTCCGGAAATCTCCGATCCTTCCGCCCCGCCTCGCCCCGCGCAGCCGACCAAGGCCAAACAGAAGGACCTGTTCGCCGAATTCGACCTGCCGAGCCTCGACCTGCTGGAAGACCCGCCCGCAAACAACGCCCCGGCACTGGACAAGCATGCTCTGGAACGCAACGCGCGCCTGCTGGAAAACGTGCTCGACGATTTCAACGTTAAGGGTGAGATCACTGCCGTGCGCACCGGCCCGGTGGTGACGATGTACGAGCTGGAGCCTGCCCCCGGCATCAAGGCCAGCCGCGTGGTCGGCCTTGCAGAGGACATTGCCCGCAACATGTCCGCCATCTCTGCCCGCGTCAGCCCGATTCCGGGCAAGACGGTGATGGGCATCGAACTGCCCAATGCAGACCGGCAGATGGTCAGCTTCAAGGAAATGGTCGGCTCCGAAGCATTCGCCTCTGCCAAGGGCAATTTGCCTGTAATCCTGGGCAAGGACATTGCTGGCGAACCCGTGGTGGCAGACCTTGCCGCCATGCCGCACCTGCTGGTGGCGGGCACCACCGGTTCGGGCAAGTCGGTGGGTATCAACTGTATCCTCTTGTCGCTGCTCTACCGCTTCAACCCGAGCGAATGCCGCATGATCCTCGTCGATCCCAAGGTGCTCGAACTGAAGAGTTATGACGACATCCCGCACCTCCTCTCACCCGTTGTGACAGAGCCGCACAAGTCCGTGCGCGCGCTGAAATGGGCGGTCGAGGAGATGGAAAAGCGCTATCGCATGATGTCCGAGATCGGCGCGCGCAATATCGGCGGCTTCAACGAACGCGTGAAGGCCGCCGCTGCCAAGGGCCAGCCGTTGGGCCGCCGCGTGCAGACCGGCTTCGATCCGGACACCGGCGAGGAACTGTTCGAGGAAAAGCAGCTCGATTACGAGGTGCTGCCGCAGATCGTGGTGATCGTGGACGAACTGGCCGACCTCATGGTTACCGTCGGCAAGGAAATCGAGGTGCTGATCCAGCGCCTTGCGCAGAAATCGCGTGCCGCAGGCATCCATCTGATCATGGCCACGCAGCGCCCCTCGGTCGACGTGATCACCGGCGTGATCAAGGCCAACATGCCCACCCGCATCGCCTTCAACGTCACCAGCCGCATCGACAGCCGAACCATCCTTGGCGAACAGGGTGCAGAACAGCTGCTGGGCAAGGGTGACATGCTCTACAAGCCCACGTCAGGCGCGCTGCGCCGCGTGCACGGGCCGTTCGTGTCGGACGAGGAAGTAGAGAAGGTGGCGAGCCACTGGCGCGCGCAGGGCGAGCCCGACTACATCGATTCCGTTACCGAGGAGCCGGAAGACGGCGGCTTCGGCTTTGGGGACGATGTCACCGCGTCTGACGACCCGGAAGAACGCCGCTACCTGCAGGCCTGCCAGATCGTGTGGGAGAACCAGAAGGCTTCCGGTTCGTGGCTGCAGCGCCAGCTGGGCGTGGGCTACAACACCGCCGCCAAGCTGATCGAACGGATGGAGGGAGACGGGCTTGTCGGCCCCGCCAATCACGTCGGCCGCCGCGAAATCTACCGCGACCGGGACGGCAACCCGCTCTAGGAACCGCGCGACGGATTGGCTAACCCTATTACCTGACGATTTGGGAGAGGGTTAGCCAGATGTACAGGACAACCACTGCCGCGCTGGCGGCATTCGCAACCTTGGTTGCCGCGCCGCTGGCCGCACAGCCCGCGGCTGTCGAACGCAGCGAGCCGACCGCCGCCACCCGCGCCGCGCAAGCCGAAGTGCTCGCCCGCTATGACTTCACGGACGAGCAGGACTTCGATTTCGCCACCCGCGGGCTGATCGCCGAACTGCCCGAACCATTCGTGCGTACCGCGGATGGCCGCCTGATCCGCGATTATCGCGGGTGGGAGCTGTTCCAAGGCCCAGCACCTGCCTCGGTCAACCCCAGCCTCTGGCGGCTGGCGCAGGTGCAGTCGCGCGCCGGCCTCTACCAGGTTACCGATCGCATCTACCAGCTGCGCGGAATGGACCTTGCCAACATGACGATTATCGTTGGCGAGAGCGGCTATATCGTGGTCGATCCCTTCCTTGCCGCAGAACTTGCCGAGGCCGCGCTGGACCTCGTGCGCGACGCACTGGGTGACAAACCGGTGACCGGCGTAATCCTCACACACAGTCACACCGATCACTATGGTGGCATGCTCGGCGTGGTGACGCCCGAACAGGCGGCATCCGGCGAGGTGCCGGTGATCGCTCCGGAAGGCTTCATCGACGCCATTACCGACGAAAACATAATCGCTGGGCCCGCTATGCTCCGCCGAACGGGCATCGCCTTTGGCTTCAACCTCGGCTTCGGGCCGCGCGAGTCAGTCAGCTACGGCCTTGGCCCGGCGTACGATACCGGCCTCGGCCCCGGCACGGCAGGGGTTGCCGCGCCCAACATCTCCATCAGCGAGGAGGTCGAGACTCACGTCATCGACGGGCTTGAACTCGTCTTCATGAACATGCCGGGAGCCGAAGCACCTTCAGAACTGGTGTTCTATGTCCCGTCCGAACACGCGCTGTCGCTCGCCGAAATGGCCAATGCCACGCTGCACAACGTGCTGACCCTGCGCGGCGCGAAGGTGCGCGATACGCTGGTCTGGGCAGACTACCTCACCGACATGCACGAGCGTTTCGGCGGCGACGCCGATGTCGCCTTCGGATCGCACTTCTGGCCGCGTTTCGGCAATGACGCGGTGCGCGAATATCTCGAAGGCCACCGCGACCTCTACAAATACCTCCATGACCAGACCGTGCGGATGATGAACAACGGCATGACGATGGAGGAGATCGCCGAGGAAATCGCCTTGCCCGAAGGGATCGAACGCCACTGGTTCAACCGCGAATATTACGGCACGCTGAGCCACAATTCGAAGGCGATCTACCAGTATTACCTTGGCTGGTACGATGCCAATCCGGCCAACCTCAACCGCCATCCGCCCGAAGCAGTGGCTGCCCGCTACGTCGAGGCGCTGGGCGGGGAAGAGCGCACCTTCGCGCTGGCGCAGAATGCCCATGCGGACGGCGATTATCGCTGGGCTTCGGAACTGCTGAAGCACCTGCTGTTCGCCAATCCGGACAATACAGAGGCACGCCTGCTGCAAGCATCCAGCTTCGAACAGATGGGCTACCAGGCCGAAAGCGCGATGTGGCGCAGCGCCTATCTCAGCACCGCCGCCGAACTGCGCAGCGGTCCGCCCGCCAATTTCGCATCAGGCGCGGCACTGACCGGAATCGATACGGAGAACCTGCTCAAGCTGGCAGCGGTGCGGCTCGATCCCGCGCTGGCTGGTGACGGCGAACTGGAAATCGGCCTCAGGGACATGGACAGCGGAAAGCGCTACCTAGTGACCATGCGCAATGCCGTTCTGGTCCATGTCGAAAGCGGGCGCGGGGGATATGTCGAACTGACGACCAATGCCGATGCGCTGGGCCGCTTCATCCTCGGCACGCCGGTCGAGGAGCTGCAAGCAGGCGGAAATTTCACAGTGGATGGTGACGCGGACATTCTCACGCACCTGCAATCCATGCTGCCATTGCCGACAGGCAATTTCCCGATTTCTCTGCCCTGAGCAGCGAAGGCGGTTCAGCTCTCCGGCATGCGGCAGGAATAGCTGGCGGCTTCGCCTTCCGGCCCGCCATCGTAATGCGCATATTGCGGGTGCGGGCACAGCTTCATCTGGCCTTCGTCGTCATGCTCGTATCCGCGTGATGCGGGGACGGAAGACGGCGCCTTGCCTTCCTCCACCCACTCCACCAGCGGGCCGAGCAGGTCGAAAGTCTCGTAAGCATCACCGCCGCGGCAATGCATCATGCCCGGCACCATATAGAAACGCGCAGCATCCCCCCACCGCTCGCCATTCGCCTGTCCTGCGCGCTGGAAATAATCCCAGGTATCGAAAGCGGAGAACCACGGGTCCGACGCGCCGTGGAAGAACATCATCTTGCCTCCCCGGTCGAGGAAGGTGGAAAGGTTGGTCCAGTATGCGGTGTCGGTAAGGCGGCCGACGGCATCCATCCGCACATCGTGCATGCGTGCATCGATATCGATGTCGCGGCCGGCATTGGCAGGGCCGAACACCCCGGGCTGGCCACTTGGCACGAAGCCCGGCAGGCCCGGGCCATCCCAGGTTATGCCGGTGTCCCAGGGATAAGACACGTAGGTCGGGCGGCCAGTGGCATCACGCGGCCCGGCCATGGCGAGTTCGAGTGCGTCGACCTGCGCCTCGTTCAGGCAACTTTCTCCGCTGCCCGGCTTGCACAGCAATTCCTTAGCATCGAAGCTGCGGCACGCCTCGACATTGGCGATGATGCCATCGCGCAGGCCATCGGCCCCGTCACACTGGCTCAGCATTTCAGTGTAGATCGCGTTGCGCTCAACCGGCGAGAAGCCGCCCGCGCGCAAGTCCCCTTCAGGCAGGGTGCGGTTGATCATCACCTGCGCATATTCGATGGAAAGGTTGGAGTGGCCCGGCCGCATGGCAGGCGCACCCACCACGATACCATCGAACAGTTCGGGATAGCGCTGGCTCGCAAGCATGCCCTCTCGCCCGCCGGTGGAGCAGCCAGCCATGTAGGAATGGTGCGGCGCCTCGCCGTAGTAGCTTTGCACCAGTTCACGCGTTGCCAGCGTGACGGTGCGCACCGAGGTTTCGGCAAAGTCGAGCGCGGCGCGCTGGTCTGCATGGAAACTGGCATCGAAGCCTGCGCCCTTGTGGCCGCTGTCATGGCTCGCAACAGCAAAACCGCGTTGCAGCGCATTTTCTTCGCCAGATGCGGTGGGGCCGAGTGCCGGGCGCACGCTGCCGTTGAGTCCACCGCCGCCCTGCAACAGGTAACGTCCGTTCCACTCGTCAGGCAGGGCAAGCTCGAAACCGATGCCATAAGTCACGCCGCCAGCGCCTTCGCGCTCGTTGATCATGCCTTCAATGCGGCAATGCGGCGGAGCGACCAGCGGCGGCAGGCCATTGCCGGCTGATTCATGCCGACCTTCCTCGAAATAGGTTGCTGCCTTGATCTCAAGGTCACCCATGCGCTGGCCAAGCATCATTTCGCAGCGTTCGGCAGCAGAGGCCTCGGACTCGCCAAGCGCAGAACTGGCAGCAATCGGCGCAATGATGGCGCTGCTCAACAGCAGCGCGGCAAGCGTGCGGGTGCGGTTGGTCATATGTTGTAATCCCCTCTCAATTCGCTGCTGGCTACCAAGCCTGCCCGCGATACACAACGCAACTTGTATCCCATGCCAGCAGATGTAACCTCCAGCTTGAACGGGAGAGAACATGATGCGCAAGATGATTACCGGGCTCGGCCTCACTGCAGGGCTGCTGGCCGCTGCGCCAGCGCTGGCGAACCACCATTCCGAAGGCACATGGGTCGGCAGCTGGACCGCCAGCCCGCATGCGCCGCTCACCACCGAAGGCCCTTTCGCCGCGGCGAGTTATGACGATGTGACCATCAGCCAGGTGATCCGCCTGTCAGAGGGTGGCTCGAAACTGCGCGTGCGCTTCACCAACCGCTATGGCGCCGCGCCGCTGCATATCGGCGAGGCACGGATCGTGCTGCTCGACGATGATGGCAATGAAGTCGCCGGTTCGAGGCGCCCGCTCACCTTTGGCGGCGAGGCTGGCGCGGTGATTCCGCGCGGCGCGCCCTTTGCCAGCGACGTGGTGGACCTGGCGACCGAGGATTTCCAGAAAGCCAAGGTGGTGATGTACCTGCCGGAAGACACCGGCCCGTGCACCTGCCACCTGACCGGCGTTGATACGTTGGCGGTATCGCCTCCCGGCAACCATGTGGATGAGGATTTCGCGCCTGCCTCCACTGCCATGTTCCGCGCTTTCCTGCACACGGTAGAAGTGCTGTCTGACGACGCGCGAGGCACCATCGTTACCTATGGCGATTCGATCACCGATGGCGTGGGATCGACCCCGGGCGAAGACCGCCGCTGGCCGGATGTGCTGGCAGAACGGCTCGAAGCGGCTGGCATGGAATATGCCGTGGCCAACGCCGGGATTTCGGGCAACCGCGTCCTCAGCCCCGGCATGGGCGAAAGCGCGCTGTCGCGCTTTGACGAGGACGTGCTGAGCCTGCCCAATGTCACCCACATGATCATCTTCGTGGGCGTGAACGATATCGGCAACCGCTATGGCCCGCAGCGCGGCGGCCCAGGAGGAAATGGGGGCGGCTTTACGCTAGACCAGCCCGAAATCGACGTGGCGCAGATGATCGCCGGATACCGCCAGCTGATCGCCCGCGCCCATGCGGAAGGTATCACGGTGATTGGCAGCCCCATCGGCCCCTACAAGGGCGCTGCATACTGGAGCGAGGAAGGCGAGGCAGCGCGCGCGGCCATCAACGACTGGATCCTCAATTCCGGTGAGTTCGACGCCAATGTGCGGCTGGATGTGGCCTTTGCCGATCCTGAAGACCCGGCAGCCATGCGCGAAGGCTATCACATGGGTGATTTCCTCCATGGCAGCGACGCTGGCCTGAAGGCAGTGGGCGAAAGCATCCCGCTGGAGCTGTTTGCTGGCGAATAACCACCTCTAAGCACTGGATAACTGGCCGCCCGCAGCTTTCCGGCTTCGGGCGGCCTGCTATTTTACCCCTGTGCAGGCAAATATCGAAATCGGCAGGGATTCGGGCGGCAAGCCCGTGAATATCGACGTGGAGGAGCTCCTCGCCACGCGCCTGCTGGTGCAGGGCAATTCGGGTAGTGGAAAGTCGCACCTGTTGCGCCGCCTGCTCGAACAGAGCGCCCACCTCGTGCAGCAGGTGGTGATCGACCCGGAAGGGGACTTTGCCTCTCTGGCGGACGAGTTCGGCCATATCGTGATCGAAGGTGGCAGCTACACCAGTCGCGAGATCGAGGCGCTTGCCGGCCGCATCCGCCAGCATCGCGCTTCTGTAGTACTTTCGCTCGATGACCTTGAGGTAGAACAGCAGATCCGCTGCGCCGCGCTGTTCCTTACCGCGCTGTTCGATGCCCCGCGTGAGCATTGGTATCCCGCACTGGTGGCGGTGGACGAGGCGCAAATGTTCGCGCCTTCCGCTGCAGGCGAAATGGCGGAAGACACGCGGCGGATGACGCTTTCCGCCATGACCAATTTGATGTGCCGCGGGCGCAAGCGCGGGCTTGCCGGAATCGTTGCCACACAGCGGCTGGCGAAGCTCGCCAAGAACGTCGCGGCGGAAGCCTCCAACTTCCTGATGGGGCGCACCTTCCTTGATATCGACATGCAGCGCGCGGCGGATTTGCTCGGCATGGACCGCAGACAGGCCGAACGCATCCGCGATCTTGAGCGTGGTCACTTCCTCGGTCTCGGCCCGGCGGTCAGCCGCACGCCGGTGGCGGTTATGATCGGTTCGGTGAAGACGGGCGGCAAGAACGCCGCATCTGGCTTGATGCCGCTGCCTGTCGCGGCGAGCGAGGACATGGAAGCCCTGCTCCACGCATCGCTGGCTGAAGAAGCGGCAGAGCCTGTGGCCCCGCGCGTGGCTCCTTCCGCGCCTCCACCGCCGGTGGAAGCGCTGGCTGAAGCGATCTCGCTCGCTTCTACAGACGGGCCGCTGGTTGAATCTGCCGGCAGTGATGAGCCCGCTCCTGCCATGCAGCCTGCCAGCGAAGGCGGGATCGATGCTATCCTGCAGGAAATGGCGAGCGAAGATGGGGCGACCTTCCAGCCCGCCGCCAACTTGTTCCGCGATTTCGCCATTCGCTGCCGCCAGCGCGGCGTGGCTTCCGCCCACATAGATATGATGGCTTTCAAGCGCCTGTTCGCGGTTGCCAGTGCTGGTCTGGGGAGGCTGGGCGAAGCGCAGCGTGTTGCAGTGGACCAGCTGGCCGAGAATGTCAGCGACGATGTGCTCGCACCTTATCTCGCCATAGCCGCTGCCGCTGCGGAGGGCCGGAGCGCGCCTGATGAGGACGAACTGGCGCGCGTCTATGGCACCTCGTCACCGGGCCGCATTCGCCGCTTGCTCGAACATCTCGAGAAGACCGGGCTGATCGTGGTGCGCGAGGATTTCGGCGGCGAACGCTCGATCAGCGTGCCGGGACTGGAAGAGTTCGCCGGCTAGCTTCGATTGCCCGCAGGCGGTTTCGCCTGTAACGACTATCTCCCGCAAAAAGGAGAAGTTTCCATGCGCATCGGATGCCCGCGAGAGATCAAGAACCGCGAATACCGCGTTGGCCTAACACCCGAGAGCGCAAAGGAATTGCACAGCCACGGCCACGAGGTGTGGATCGAAAGCGGCGCGGGTCTCGGCATTGGCGCAACCGACGCCGAATATATTTCCAGCGGCGCGCGAATCGTGGATGGACCCGCAGCCATTTTCGCCGAATGCGACATGGTGGTGAAGGTGAAGGAGCCGCAGCCCGAAGAACGCGCCCAACTGCGCCAAGGCCAGATCCTCTACACCTACCTCCACCTCGCACCTGACCCGGAGCAGACAGCGGACCTCGTGAAATCAGGCGTTGTCGGCATTGCCTACGAAACGGTGACAGGGCCGGGCGGCACACTTCCGCTTCTGAAACCGATGAGCCAGGTGGCAGGCCGCATGTCGATCCACGCCGGGGCCAATGCGCTGGAGAAGGTGCATGGCGGGCGCGGCGTGCTGATCGGCGGTGTACCGGGCGTGATGCCGGCCAATGTCGTGATCATCGGCGGCGGCGTGGTCGGCTTCAACGCGGCGCAAATGTCTGCCGGGATGGGTGGGCAGACGACCATCCTCCACCGCAACCCTGAGGTGCTGGAAAAGGTCGGCACCCATTTCTAAAGCCGGGCCAACACGCGCTTTCCCCACGCGGCCAACCTGCTCGACGCGATCCGGCAAGCAGACCTTGTAATCGGCGCGGTGCTGATCCCGGGTGCCGCCGCCCCCAAGCTGGTGACACGTGACATGCTGAAGGAGATGAAGCCCGGCGCAGTGCTGGTGGATGTCGCCATAGACCAGGGCGGATGCTTCGAAACCAGCCACCCCACCACGCATGACAACCCCACCTATATCGTCGATGACATCGTGCATTACTGCGTCGCCAACATGCCCGGCGCAGTGGCGCGGACCAGCACCTATGCGCTTAACAACGTTACCCTGCCGTACGCCTTGCGCATCGCCGACATGGGCTGGCGCGAGGCCTTGCGAGCCGATCCAAATCTCGCCCAAGGCCTTAATGTTTGCGAGGGATCCGTCACATTTCCCGCCGTAGCGAAAGAGCTTGGATGCGATCTCACTGAAATAGCGACCATTCTTGGCTGACAAGCCGGACAAGGCTTTAACCAAGCGCAAGGCGCCGTCGGCCAAGAAGACCGCCGCCTGACAGATCAGCCCGCCGCGGGCACTTCCATGAAAGGCGCCGCCACTTCAGCGGGCACGCGCATCAGGCGGCCAGTGGCACGGTCGACCATTGCCCAAGTCGTCTTCGCCTTGACGATCGCCTTGCCCGAGGCATCGCTGAAAGTGATGTGACGATCGAAGCGCGCACCAGTTGGACCTTCGCGGATTTCGGTGACGGCTTCCACCTCTTCACCCTCTCGCACATTGCCACGATAATCGATCTCGTGCCGGGTAACGACCCATGCGTAGGCCATAACGTCCTGCGGCCTACCGTCGTGCTTCCAGTGTGAAGTTGCCACCTCCTCCATCCAGTTTACCCAGACGGCGTTGTTGACGTGGCCCATCTCGTCGATCTGTTCAGCCCGTGCGGTGAAGGTCATGGCGAAGCGGTTGGCCATCAATCCTCCACGCCCAGCTGCCACAGGGTGAAGGCGGCTTCCTCGGCCGTTTCGCGCAAACCTTCGAAGCGCCCCGAACGACCTGCATGGCCTGCGCCCATATTGGTCTTCAGCAACAGCAGATTGTTATCGGTCTTGGTGACGCGCAGCTTGGCAACCCACTTGGCCGGTTCCCAATAGGTGACGCGCGGATCATTGAGGCCCGCGGTCACCAGCATCGGCGGGTAATCCTGCGCCACCACTTGGTCATAGGGCGAATAGGACAGGATGTGAGTGAAGGCGGCCTTGCTGGCAACCGGGTTGCCCCATTCAGGCCATTCGCCCGGCGTCAGCGGCAAGCTCTCATCAAGCATGGTGCTGAGTACGTCCACGAAAGGCACATGCGCCACCACCGCGCCGAACAGTTCCGGTGCCTGGTTGACCACCGCCCCCATCAGCTCGCCACCGGCAGAGCCGCCGCTGGCGCTGATTTCGCCTTCGCGGGTGTAGCCGCGCTTCGCAAGGCCGCGAGCGACATCGACGAAATCGTTGAAGGTGTTGGTTCGCTGTTCCATCTTGCCAGCCAGATACCAGTTGCGGCCCAGATCATCGCCGCCACGGATATGAGCAATGGCATAGGCCATGCCACGATCGACATAGGAGAAGCGCGTGGTCGAAAAGCCCGGCGGCACGGGATAGCCATAAGCGCCATAAGCATAGAGATGCAGCGGCGCGGGCTGGCCTTCTGCCGCCATCGGGCGATCCTTGCGATAGACAATACTGACCGGCACCAGCGCGCCATCGCGTGCCGGAATGGTCAGCCGCTCGACGGTGTAGAGCGAGGGGTCAAAACCGCTAGGAATCTCCTGCACCTTGAGCACTTCCAGCTGCTTGCTGGCAACGTGGTAATCATAGACCGTGTCCGGCGTGATCATCGATTCATAGCCGATGCGGATCGTATCCATGGCCCATTCGGGATTGTTGCCAAGGCCAGCGGAATAGGCTGCGTCGGGGAAGGTGATCGGCTCCACCCGCGCCGGATCGTCGTAATAACGGATCTGCACCTGGTCGAGACCGGCAAGGCGGCCTTCGGTTACGTAGAAATCCTGGAACAGGTCGAGCCCGGTAAGGTAGAACTCCTCCGATCCTTCGATCAGCGTGGTCCAGTTGCCCTTGTCACTCATGGGCGCGGTCATCACCGAAAAGTTCACATGGTCGCGATTGGTCAGGATGTAGAGCGTGTCATCCTTCACATCGACCGCATATTCCACGCCGGTCTGGCGGGCGCGGACCAGCTGCTGTTCGCCAAACGGGTCATCGGCCGACACCAGCCAAACCTCGGACGTTTCGTTATCGCCGGTGCTGATTTCCAGCCACTGTTCGTTGGCGGAAAGGCTGGCGCTGACGGTGAAACCAAGCTGGCGCTCGGTGTAGATCTCCACGTCCTCGCTGGCAGCGGTGCCCATGCGGTGCACGCGGACATTCTCCACCCGCCAGTTCTCGTTCGCGCGGCCATAGATCAATACGCTGTCGTCAGCAGCCCAGACGAGGCCGGAATTGGTGTCCTCGATCACGTCCGGCAACATCTCGCCGGTCTCGAGGTCCTTGATGTAAACATCGAACCGTTCGTCCCCTTCGGTATCGACGGACCATGCGACATAGCGGCCATTCTTGCTGACCGAGATATCATGCAGGCTGATGTACTCGTGACCTTCCGCCAGCTGGTTCACATCAAGGTATAGCTGCGCTTCGCCGCCAGCAACGGGGCGGCGATAGTACTTCCGGTACTCCGCACCTTCCTCGTACTCTGACCAGTAGAGGTAATCGCCATCCTTCTGTGGCACGCTGGAATCGTCTTCCTTGATGCGCGCGCGCATCTCCGTAAACAGGCCCTCCACCAACGCCTTGTGCGGCTCCATGGCCGCTTCGAACCAAGCGTTCTCGGCCTTGATGTAATCCAGCACGTCCTCGTCATCGATAACGGGGTAGGACTCGTCCTTCAGCCAGTGGTACGGATCTTCAATCGTGATGCCGTGGCGGGAGTAGGAATAGGCACGCTGCTCTGCAATTGGCGGCGCGGTGGGGGTGGTTTCGCTCACGCTGGAATTCTCATTGGCTTGGACAGCAGCACCCCAACCCAATGCAAACAAAAGGGCGGCGGCAACCGTTATGGAGGATTTCATATATGAATGCGTCCCATGGCAGGCGCAACTGCGGGTGGAAATTCCGCTGATGCATCATTAGCTTTGTTCTCGGGATGTGATAGAACATCTAGTTGCACAAGAAACCGAAGGCAATAGCACTGATGTTGATGAAGACCCACGAAGCCCGCCTTGCCGCCCTGCGCGAGGAATTGTCGCGACACGATCTCGCCGGATTCGTGATTCCCATCAGCGACGAACACCTGTCCGAATATGTCGGCGCCTATGCCCAACGGCTGGCCTGGCTCACCGGGTTCGGTGGTTCTGCTGGAACGGTTGCCGTGTTGAAGGACAAGGCAGCGATCTTCGTCGATGGTCGTTACACGCTGCAGGTACGCGACCAGGTCGATGGCCGCCATTACGAATACAAGTCCGTTCCTCAAGACTCACTGGCCCAGTGGCTGGCAGACAATGCCGGCGAAGGCGCGAAGATCGGCTTCGATCCGTGGCTGCATACGCAAGGCTGGGCCAAGGCTACGAGCAAGGTGCTGACGAAAGCGGGCAGCGAACTTGTTGCCTTGGCAAGCAACCCGGTCGATGCCGTTTGGGAAGACCGGCCCGAACCTTCGCCCGCACCAGCTTTCCTGCAGGATGAAGCGTTTGCCGGGCGCAGCAGCGCAGACAAGCGCAGCGCAATTGCCGAATGGCTACAGGAAGAAGCCTGCGATGCGGTGGTGATCTCTGCGCTCGACTCGGTCGCCTGGGTACTCAATATCCGTGGCTCCGACGTGGAGCGCACGCCGGTGGCGCTTTCCTACCTCACCGTGCATGCCGATGGCACTGCGGACTGGTTCATCGCTCCCGAAAAGGTGCCCGTAGAAGTGGCCGCAGCGCTGGGTAACGCAGTGCGCATCCGTGAGCGTGCGGATTTCGATGCAGCACTCGCCGAATTCTCCGGCAAGCGCGTTGCGACTGATCCGGCCCGCTCTGTGGCAGCAATCTTCGAAGCGCTGGAAGCCGGCGGCGCAACGATCGTTCAGGCGCCAGACCCTGCTGTGCTGCCCAAAGCGATCAAGACCGAAGCCGAACAGCAAGGCCACCGCGCGGCCCAGCACCGCGATGGCGCCGCGGTTTCGAACTTCCTCCACTGGCTGTCCGTCGAAGGCCCCAAGGGTGGTGTCGATGAACTTGCCGCAGCCGCAAAGCTGCAAAGCTATCGTGAAGCATGCGGAGACTTGCGAGACCTCTCCTTCGACACGATCAGCGGCGCAGGACCCAATGGCGCCATCGTCCATTACCGCGTGAGCGAAGAGACCAACCGCACGCTGGAACCCAACAGCGTCTACCTCGTCGACAGCGGCGGACAGTACCCTGACGGTACCACAGACATCACCCGCACCGTTTGGGTCGGGCCGGATGCCGCGCCACAGCACGTGAAGGATCGCTACACACGTGTGCTCAAGGGCCATATCGCGCTGGCCCTGCAAACCTTCCCCACCGGCACCACCGGTTCGCAGCTCGACGTGCTCGCACGCCAGCACTTGTGGTCAGCAGGCGTCGATTATGCCCATGGCACCGGCCACGGCGTGGGCAGCTTCCTTTCGGTCCACGAAGGGCCGCAACGCATCGCCAAGCCGCGCGGTTCGCAAGCAGGCACCGAGCAGGACCTTGTTGCAGGCATGATCCTTTCCAACGAGCCGGGCTATTACAAAACTGGCGAATACGGCATCCGCATCGAGAACCTCATACTGGTGGAGCCGCGCGAGATCGACGGCATGGAAGGCGAGTGGCTCGGCTTCGAAACGCTCACCCTCGCGCCCATCGACAAGGCGCTGGTCGATCCCGGCATGCTCAGCGAGGCCGAGATCGCCTGGTGGAATGCCTACCATGCGCAGGTTCTCGCGGTCGTTGGTCCGCAGCTGGATGGACCTGCCAAGGCGTGGCTCCAAGAGGCATGCCAGCCGCTTTGAAGGCCAGGCTGAACGCCCGCTAAACGCAGTCTTGCGCCAGTGTGAACGGGCTTGCCGAAACGCGACAAATTGCGACACAAAGGCTGCCGCGCGGCATATGCTTGCGACAAAGCGGGCTTAGAACACAAATCATGAGCAGCGGGGTCACCCCCTCCCCCCCTTCTTCGGCGGCACGCCGCTGCTCTATAACAAATCCAGCTATTGGAGAGTGACATGCGTAAGACCCTCATCCTGCCCCTTGCTGCCATTGCCCTTGGTGCAGGCGGCGTGGCCGTGGCCCAGGCGCCCGCGACCAGCGAAGAGCGCACACCGGCACGCGCCATGGAACACACCCGCCAACAGGCCGAACAGCGAGCCAGCACGATGTTTGCCCGCCTCGATGTGAACGGCGATGGCGTGCTTAGCGAAGCTGACCGTGATGCCCGCGCAGAGCAGCATTTTGACAAGATCGACGCCGATGGCGACAGCTCGATTTCGCGTGAAGAATTTGCAGCCCAACGCGAAGACCGCGGTGCAGGTTCCGGTGAGCGCATGGCCCGCAGAGAAGGCAGGCGCGGTGGCCCCGGAATGCACGGTG
>CAZYAL010000003.1:68263-81917 GCA_964645635.1 uncultured Sphingomonadaceae bacterium
GGAATGCACGGTGCAAGCGGCATGCTGCGTGCGGCCGATGCTGACGGCAACGGCACCATCACGCAGCAAGAATTCATCACCGCCGCGCTTGCCCGTTTCGACGCTGCCGATGCTGACAATGACGGCACGGTGACCCGCGAAGAGCACCGCAATGCCCACCCCGAAGGCAGGCATGGACGTGATCGCCAGAGAGGCTAAACAGGTTCGCCATACAGGGGGCTGATAACAAGAATGAGCGAACAGGCCGAAATCAAGATCCTGCTTGTCGATGACGAGGCAAGCCTGCGTGAACCCCTGGCGGAGTATCTCTCTCGCCAGGGGTTCGCCGTTGAACAGGCGGCTGATGCCGCGAAGGCGCGCAGCCTGCTGCTGGATAGCAAGCCAGACCTGGTGCTGCTGGACATCATGATGCCCGGGGAAGACGGCCTGTCACTCTGCCGTCACCTGATCGAAGCGAAGCAGCTGCCGGTGATCTTCCTGTCTGCCAAGGGAGAGGCGACCGACCGTATCGTGGGCCTTGAAATCGGCGCGGACGATTACGTCGTCAAACCCTTTGAGCCGCGCGAGCTGGTGGCCCGTATCCGTTCGGTGCTGCGCCGTGCATCCAAGCAGGCCCCGCCCAGCGAGGTGGACGCGCAATATGAGTTCGAAGGCTGGAAGCTCGATCCCCTGAAGCGCCGCCTGACCGACCCTGAAGGCACGATCATTCCGATCTCGTCTGCCGAATTCCGCTTGCTCTGCGCTTTCCTTGACCATCCGCGGCAGGTGCTCGACCGCGACCGGCTGCTCGACATGGTGCAAGGCCGCGAGGCGCATTTGTTTGACCGTGCGGTGGACAACCAGGTTAGCCGCTTGCGCCGCAAGGTCGAGCAAGACAGCCGCAACCCCAAGCTGATCCAGACCGTGTGGGGCGGTGGATATCGCCTCGCTGCGGATGTAAAACGCTCGGTGCCGGGACAAGACTGATGCCCCGCTTCCTGCCGAAAAGCCTGCTGGGGCAGATGCTGCTGGCCGTGGCACTGGCGCTACTGGTGGCACAGACGCTGTCAGGCTTCCTGCGCTTCCGGGCAGAAGAGGCACGTCGCGAAAACGGGCTTATCAATACGCTTGCCTTCCAGCTGGTGGCTGATCCGCGGGTTGATTACCGCACCGGCGAGCGCACGCGTGACAACCACCGCGCGGAACGCCGCCGCCTGCGCATCGAACGCGCCATGCAATCGCCGGTCCATGATGGCGAAGCGCCGGATGCCGAACGACTCGAACGCTTGCGCGAGGTGCTCACCGAACAAGGCACCCAGATTGAACAGCTGGTAGTTCTCACCCGCCCCGTGGTCGAAGACGATTACATCATGCGCGGGATCGAACATATCCGCAACGAGCCACGCTTCAACAACCGCGATGGCTGGGACCCAGAAGGCGACATGCTGCTCGCCGGGCTCAAGCGTACGGGCGAAGATCAGTGGCTGGTCGCCCGTGTGCCGCTGCCGACAGACGATCCGCGCCGCTACGGTGGCATCATCTTCCAGACCATCCTGATCTACATCATCCTCGTCGGCGGACTCGCTTTGCTGCTGCGCCGGATCACGCGCCCGCTGGCCGCGCTGCGTAGCCGCATGGAAACCTTTGCCGTCACGCGTGAGACGACCGGCCAGCTCGAACCATCAGGGCCAGAAGATACCCGCCAGCTGATCACCGCGCACAACGCGATGGAAGCGCGCATCGCCGCGCTGCTGGGCGAGAAAGACGTGATGCTCGGCGCCATCGGGCATGACCTCAAGACACCGCTCGCTGCACTGCGCGTGCGCATCGAATCGGTCGAAGACGATGCCGAACGCGCCAAGATGGCCGCTACAATCGAGGACATCACCACCTCGCTCGACGATATCCTCTCGCTCGCCCGCGTCGGCCGACCAAGCGATCCGCTGGAGCGCACCGAGCTTTCCGCCCTCGTTGCCTCGGTGGTCGAGGAATATGAGGACATGGGCAAGGACGTGGAGCTGGCAGACACCCAGCGCATCGCCCTGCGGCTACGCGCCACATGGCTGCGCCGCGCGCTGCGCAACCTTATCGGCAATGCGCTGCGTTATGGCGAGAAGCCCGTTGTATGGGTGCTCAAGGATGGGAACCAAGCCGTGATCCGCATCGAGGACACCGGCCCCGGTATTCCCCCAGACGAAATCTGCGCCATGCTGGAGCCCTTCACCCGCGGCGAAGCCTCACGCAATCGCGAAACCGGCGGCGCGGGCCTCGGCCTAACCTTGGCGCGCGCCATCGCCGAACAGCACGGCGGCACGCTGACGCTGGCCAACCGGATGGCTGATGATGCACAGGTGATCGGGCTAGTCGCGGAAATCCGCCTGCCGCTCGACTAGCCCCCATTACCGCATCAACCCGCCGATGATATTGTGCACGAAGGCGTTGGCGCCGGTGCGGATCGGGTCTGCGCGCGATTTGCGGCCCATGGCCGTTGCAACTGCCACCGAGGCGAGCGAGCCTGCTGCGGCGCGCAGGCCTGCCTTGCCGGCCTTTTCCCACCATGACGGGGTCTTGCGTTCGCACTTGCGGACCTCTTCCTCGCCCTTTTCCTCTACTTCCTTCGCTGTTTCAACGGCGCCAGCCAACTTCTGCGCCAGCACTTCCGCCGCGCTTTCACGGTCAACCTTCTCATCATACTTGCCATCAACCGGGCTGACAGACTGGATGATCGCGCGTTCCTTTACCGAAACCGGGCCGAGGCGCGAACGCGGCGGCTTCACCAGCGTGCGCTGGACGATGGAGGGCGCGCCGTCATCCATCAGCGTGGAGACAAGCGCCTCGCCCACGCGCAGTTCGGTGATCGCCTGTTCCACGTCGAGATCGGGATTGATGCGGAAGGTTTCCGCAGCAGCCTTGATCGCGCGCTTGTCCCGCGGGGTGAAGGCGCGCAAAGCGTGCTGGATGCGGTTGCCCAGCTGGCCCGCTACTTCCTCCGGGATGTCGATCGGGTTCTGCGTCACAAAATAGACGCCCACACCCTTCGAACGGATCAGGCGTACAACCTGCTCGATCTTCTCTTCCAGCGCACGAGGCGCATTGTCGAAGAGGAGGTGTGCCTCGTCAAAGAAGAACACCGGCCTGGGCTTTTCCGGGTCGCCCACTTCGGGCAGGCTCTCGAACAGTTCGGCCAGTAGCCACAGCAGGAAAGTGGCGTAAAGCTTGGGGCTGCGCATCAGCTTGTCAGCCGCGAGCACGTTGATAAAGCCACGGCCCTGTTCGTCCACCCGCAGGAAATCGTCAATCTCCAGCGCAGGCTCGCCAAAGAACAGGTTTGCGCCCTGGCTCTCGAAACTCAACAGCTGGCGCTGGATCGCGCCGACGCTGGCCTTGGTGACATTGCCATATTCGCCTGACAGGTCCTTGGAATTTTCCGCGGCCCAAGCGAGCACCGCCTGCAAATCCTCGAAATCGAGCAGCAGAAGGCCGTTGTCGTCCGCATGCCGGAAGACGATCTGGAGCACGCCTTCCTGCGTATCGTTGAGATCGAGGAGGCGCGCCAAAAGCAGCGGCCCCATCTCGGAAACCGTTGTGCGCACGGGGTGGCCCTGTTCGCCGTAAAGGTCCCAGAAGATCACCGGATTATCGGAATAGGCATAATCATCCATGCCCAGTTCCCTCGCGCGGCCTTCCAGCTTGTCAGCATGTTTGAAGCTTGGCGAACCGGGCATGGCGACGCCTGAGAGATCGCCCTTCACGTCCGCCACGAAGACTGGCACGCCTTCGGAAGAGAAGCTCTCGGCAAGGCCCTGCAGGGTAACTGTCTTGCCCGTGCCTGTCGCGCCTGCGATCAGCCCGTGGCGGTTCGCCCGGCCAAGGTTAAGTGACTGGCGCTTGCCGCCAAGATCATTGCCGATGAAAATTTCACCCATTTTGCGTCCCGTTTCTGCCCCAAGTCCATATGGTTAGTGCTTGGCGCATGCCGCTATTGACGGTCAAGTGATAGACATCAGCCGATTTCAGGCTAGAGCGAGCGAAATGCCAGAGACCACGCCCTTTATATTGCTCGATGATGCGCGCGGCGACGGCGCGCATGATGCGCAGCTGTATGAAAATCCGCGTGCCATTTTTGTAGCGCACCGGCCGGCCGATGTGGAGCGCGTGCTGGCGGATGCCGAAGCGGCGCGGATCGCAACCGGTGGCACGCTGGCAGGCTACCTTGCTTACGAGGCAGGCCTGGCGATGGAGCCGCGCCTGGCCCCGCTGGCCGATGCACGCAGCGGCAGTTCCGGCCCGCTCGTGTGGTTCGGCCTGTTTGACCAAGTGACCACGCTCGCCAGCGCCGATGTGCCCGCATGGCTGGAGCAGCGCGGCGGCGACGGCCCTGCCAGCATCGGCCCGATGATGCCGCAGATTTCCACCGGAGCCTATCTTGAGCAATTCGACCGGCTTCAGGAAGCGATCCGGGCAGGCGATATCTACCAGGCCAATTACACCATGCTGATGGCAGGCCCTGCCCATGGCGAGCCGCTGGCGATCTACCGCAAGATCCGGCCCGCCGGTGCAGCCGGATATGGCGGGGTTATCTTCGACGGGTCGCACTGGCTGCTCTCCTTCAGCCCCGAGCTGTTCTTCACGCTGCATGATGGCGAGGCCAAGGTGAAGCCGATGAAGGGCACCCGCCCGCGTGGAAGCACCGAGGCACTGGACAAGGCCTTTGCCGAGGAACTCGCCGAATCGGTGAAGGACAAGGCCGAGAACCTGATGATCGTGGACCTGATGCGCAACGACCTGTCGCGCGTTGCCGAGGCAGGCTCGGTACGGGTAGAGCGGCCCTTCGCTATCGAAAGCTATCCCACGGTGCACCAGATGGTCTCCACAGTGCGGGCCACCCTGCTGCCGGGCAAGAGCGCGATGGACATGCTGCACGCGCTGTTTCCTTGCGGATCGATTACCGGCGCGCCCAAGATTCGCGCGATGGAATTGATAAATGAAGTCGAGCGCGATGCACGCGGCCCCTATTGCGGGGCGATCGGGCGGATCGACGGGGATGGCAACGCCGCCTTCAACGTTGCCATCCGCACCGTGCGACTGACGCCGGGCGAAAACAACCGCCACCACGTCGTTGCGGGCGTAGGCGGAGCCATCGTGGCAGACAGCGAAGGCATGAGCGAATGGCGCGAATGCCTCATCAAGGCCAGCTTCCTGCGGCGCGAGGCATCAGGCGCGGACCTGATTGAGAGCATGCTGTTCGATCCTGAAAAAGGCATACCGCTGCTCGAACTGCACCTCGAAAGGATGAAAGCGAGCGCTCTGGAACTGGGTTATGCATTTGACCGGCACGAGACACGCAACCGCATCCAGGCGCTGTGCTTCGAATTGGAAGAACCCGCCAAGCTGCGCATCCTGCTTGCCCGCAGCGGCGACGTGGCTTTGCAGGCCGTGGCGCTGGGCGATGGCTCTCTTGGGGAGCCCGTAACATGCCGCGCCATGCCCATCCCCGTGGTGACAGGCGACAGGCGCTTGCGGCACAAGACCACTGACCGCGCCTTCTACGACATGGCACGCAAGGCCGCGCAGGATGCAGGCGCTGCCGAAGCGATCTTCGTGCGCGATGACGGGCTGGTAACCGAGGCGAGCTTCTCCAACATCTTCGTGGAACAGGATGGCAAGCTGCTCACCCCGCCCCTGGCGCTGGGCCTGCTGCCGGGCGTGCTGCGCCGCTCGCTGATAGATGAAGGCCGTGCCGTAGAAGCGGAACTGACGCTGGATGACCTTGCAGGAGGCTTCCTGCTCGGCAATTCGGTGCGCGGATTGATGAAGGCAGTACTTGCATGAGCACGCAACTGAGCACGATGCTGGGCCGCATCGAAACCTCTCCCACCAACGCCATGACCGATCGCGCCACCGAACTGCGCGAACAGGGCAAGGACATCATCTCGCTCTCCGTGGGCGAGCCGGACTTCCCCACTCCGCCGCATGTGATAGAGGCTGCCAAGGCTGCGCTCGATGCCGGCGAAACGCGCTATACGCCCGTCACCGGCACCATGGCGCTGAAGAAGGCTGCCTGCCTGCATTTCGAGCGTGACCTTGGCATTGCCACCGATCCCTCGCGCGTGATCGTGACCTCGGGCGGCAAGCAGGCGCTGTTCGAAGCCATCGTCGCCACCGTATCCAAAGGGGACGAGGTGATCGTGCCTTCGCCATGGTGGGTCAGCTATCCGCAGATGGTCCGCTTTGCTGGCGGCAGCGTGGTGCCCTTGCCCACCCATGCCCATCGCAACTTCCGCTTCGATCCGGGTGAGGTGGAAGCGCTGATTACCCCGCGCACCAACTGGCTGATGCTCAATTCGCCGGGCAACCCAACCGGCGCGGTATATCCGGCAGAGATGCTGCACGGCATTGCCGAAGTGATACGCCGCCATCCGCAGGTGATGGTTCTGTCGGACGATATTTATTCGCCGCTCAATTACACCGATGGCCCGCATGCGACGCTGGCGAACCTCTGCCCTGATCTGGCAGACCGCATCTGCACCGTCTCGGGCGTGTCCAAAAGCCACGCGATGACAGGTTTCCGCATTGGCGTGGCCACCGGGCCGAAGTGGCTGATCGATGCCATGGGCAAGCTGCAAAGCAATTCCACCGGCAATCCCGCCAGCATAAGCCAGGCTGCCGCCGTGGCCGCCTTCGAAGGCCCGCAGGAGTTCCTGAAGGACTGGCGGGAGCGGTTCATTGCCCGGCGTGACATGGTGGTGGATGCGATCAACGCCATTCCCGGCCTTTCTACCCCGGTGCCCGATGGCGCCTTCTATTGCTTCATCGATGCAAGCGAGCACATGGAACGCTTTGGCGGGGATGATGGGAAGCTGGCGCTCCACCTGCTCGATCATGGCGTAGCGGTGGTGGCTGCCAGTGCATTTGGCGGCAAGAACGGCTTCCGCATCTCCTTCGCGACTGATGAAAAGCTTCTGCAAGAGGCGATCCGGCGTATTGGGGTAGCGCTCGCCTGAGCCAATCGTGCTAGGGGCCGCCTAATGAGTGACCTCGAAATCCTATACGAAGACGGCGAAGCGCTGGTGATCGACAAGCCATCGGGCTTGCCGGTGGACGTCCCGCGCAAGGGCGGCGCATCGATTGAAGCGCGGCTGGACGAGCTGAAGCTGGGCTTCCAGCGCCAGCCGCAAGCGGTGCACCGGCTCGATACCGATACCAGCGGCTGCCTACTGCTGGCGCGCAACCCCAAAGCCTTGAAACGCTTCAACAAGGCGTTCGAGGAGAAGCTGGTCAGCAAGACCTATCTCGGCGTACTCGCTGGCATCCCTGAGGAGAAGGAGGGCACCATCGCCCTCTCGCTGGCCAAGATCAGCAGCGCGGAAAAGGGCTGGCGGATGATCCCTGCCAAGAAGGGCAAGCCATCGGTCACCCATTGGCGCGTTGTGGCAGAGGCGAACGGCCGCGCCCTGGTGGAATTCCGCCCGGAAACTGGCCGCACCCACCAGATCCGCGTGCATTCCGCCAGCGGCATCGGCATCCCGCTGGCTGGCGATCCGGTCTATGGCGAGAAAGCCGGGTTCGCCCGTACCATGCTCCACGCCAGCGCGCTCGTTGTCCCGCGCGAGAACAAGCCCGCCATTGAAGCGCATGCACCCATGCCGGCAGACTTCATCGCACTGGGCTTTGAGGCGCCGGAGCCCGAGGCGAACGAATAAGATGGGTGCCATCCTCGATCGCGCGCAATCGCTGGCCGAGGAGAGCTTCATCGCCGCATCCGGCCCCGGCGGGCAAAACGTCAACAAGGTGGCAACCGCAGTGCAGCTGCGCGTCAATATCTACCGCCTTGGCTTGCCGCCGCGAATCTTTGCCAGGTTGAAGGAACTGGCAGGCAGCCGCCTCAACTCCCGCGGCGAAATCGTGATCGACGCACGCCGCTTCCGCACGCAGGAAGCCAACCGCGCGGATGCGCGCGAAAGGCTTACAGAAATGATCGAGGCGAGCCTGAAGGAACCAAAACAGCGCGCAAAATCAAGGGTTAACCGCCTCGGAAAGGTCAAGCGACTTAAGGCCAAGAAAGAACATGCCCAGAAGAAAGCCAATCGCGGCAGGGTGAACTGGTAGGGTGAACTGGCAGGCGAGGCCAACGCCCCTCGCGCCTTGACTTTTCCCCGATTCTCCCCCAATGGCGCGCGTCGAAGGGCGGCGCCTAACGCGTCGCCTGTTGTATTTCGGGCCTGTCGAAGGCCTCACCATACCTTTTGGGAAATTGAGCCATGGCGAAGCCTGCAACCATCAAAGTCCGTCTGAACTCGACTGAGTCCGGCTTCTTCTACGTGACCAAGAAGAACCCGCGCAACATCACCGAGAAGCTGTCGTTCCGCAAGTACGACCCGGTGGTGAAGAAGCACGTCGAATTCAAGGAAGGCAAGATCAAGTAAGCAGGCCCGTTCCCGTTCGGGAGCCGGAAATGCTGAACCATCGGAACCTTTCTGGTTCAGTGATTGTTCAATGCTCTTCCACTAGGAATGCGAGCATGGACAAGCTGAAAAATCTCACTGCCAAAGCCTTGGGCGCCGCGACTGCTGGCGCCCTTGCCATTTGTGTGCCCGCCGCAGCCGTGCTGGCCCCGGCCTTACCTGCGGCCGCGCAATCGAGCGCCAGCAGCCTCGAACGGGCAGAGCGCGCGCTTCGCGCCATCACCACGATGAAGGCGGATTTTACTCAGACCGACCGCAGCGGACAGACTATGTCAGGCGAGCTGACAATCCGCATGCCAGGCAAAATCCGCTTCGAATATTCCGATGACGTGAACATGCTGATCGTGTCGAACGGCCGCCAGCTGGCAATTGCCGACTATGACGTGCAGCAGCTGGAGCGTTATCCGGTGAGCGATTCTCCCTTGGGCGCGCTGCTCGATCCCGACCACGACCTCAAGCAATATGGCCGCGTGGTCTCGACCAATTCTCCGCGCGTCGTGAGCATTGCCGTGTCTGATCCGAACAAGCCTGAGTTTCCTGAGCTGACGCTTGTATTCGTGGAAAAGCCCTCCGCACCGGGCGGGCTGGAGCTGAGCGCCTGGGTCGCGCTGGATTCGCAGAACGTGCGCACCACCGTGCGGCTGACGAACCACCGTTATGGCATGAGCGTTCCTGACAGCGCCTTCCGCTATCGCGACCCACGCGGAACGTCCCGCCGCCCAGGATAAACCGAACGGCGGCGAACGGTTGTGGTGATGCGATAAACGGCTGCGCTTCATTCATTCACGCGACAGGCATGCATACCTATATTGAAGACTACAAGAACGGCTGGTGGACGCGGGTTTCCCCCCTGTTGCCCCTCCGCCTTCAACGCCAGACTTGCAAAGCGTGACGAACGCTTAGAACGAAACCCTCGTCCCTTTTTGCCCCCGGGACGAGGGTTTTTCTTGCCCAATGCAAATGTGCTCGCGGCTTGCTGGACGGCGACCACCGCCCTAAGCACAGTGGCATGATTGCGATAACCAGCTGGAACATCAATTCCGTGCGCCTGCGCATGCCGATCGTGGCGCGTTTCCTTGAACAGGAAGCGCCCGACATACTCTGCCTGCAGGAGATCAAGTGCCAGGAACACCAGTTCCCCTACAAGGCGTTTGAGGAACTGGGCTACAAGCACTTCGCCGTACACGGGCAGAAGGGATATCACGGCGTTGCCACGGTCAGCCGCATCCCCATTACCGAATACTCCCGCCATGACTGGCAGGACAATGGCGAGGCGCGCCATGTCGGCGTGGAGCTGACCGGCAACGAGGCTGGCGCACTCAAGGGCATGGTTCTGGAAAATGTCTATATCCCCGCAGGCGGCGACGAGCCGGACCGCGAAGTGAATGCGAAGTTCGGCCAGAAGCTCGATTTCCTTGAGAGGATGACGCGCTGGGCGAACAAGGTGGACCGCCCCACAATGATCGTGGGCGATTTCAACATCGCCCCGCTTGAAAGCGATGTATGGAACCACAAGCAGCTGCTCAAGGTAGTATCCCACACGCCGCTTGAGGTGGAGACGCTGCAACGCTTCAAGGATGCCCATGGCTGGACCGATCTGGGCCGTGAGTTCATCCGCGATCCGGAACGCTATTACAGCTGGTGGAGCTACCGCGCGAAGGACTGGCGCGAGAATGACCGGGGCCGTCGCCTCGATCATATGTGGGCCAGCCCGGAACTGGGCAAGCAAGCCACCGGCCACCGTGTATTCGAAGATGCTCGCAGCTGGGAAAAGCCGTCTGATCACATCCCCATCACCACGGAATTCGCAAGCTGAGCACGCCCTCCGCCTTGTCCCCCTCGCGCAGGGTGGCGCAGGCGGTGGACGCCTTGCGCCATGGCTGGCCAATCAAGCTGGGCGATGCGCCCGTTCTGCTGCCGATGGAAACCGCACTCGGGCCAGATGCACAGTCTGACTGCGCGCTGATCTCCGCTGCTCGTGCAGCGACGTTGAAGCTTACCAACCAGCGCGATGCGGCAGACGGTCACCACCCGGTGTTGATCCGCGCGGCGGATCCGATCAGGCTCGAAAATGCCTTGCCGATTGCCGATCCCGCGCTCGATCCGGTCATGCCACTCAAAGGCCCCTTCAAGGTCGAGCCCATCGCGTGCATGGCTGAAGCCGAGGTGGCGATGGAACTTGCCCGCATTGCCGGGATACTGCCTGCCTTCCTGTTTGCGCCTGAACCTGTGGGCGAACCGGTAATGCTCGAAGCGGCGGATATTGCTGCATGGGCCGATCCGGCGAAGCTGGTCATTGCCACCCGCGCGCGGCTGCCCATTGCCGCCAATGAAGAGGCCGAGCTGGTCGCCTTCCGCAAGGTCGATGACATGCGCGAGCATGTGGCGCTGGTGATCGGAGAGCCGAACCATGACAAGGTGCCCCTCGTCCGCCTGCATTCGGAATGCCTGACGGGAGACATCTTCGGCAGCCTCAAATGCGATTGCGGCCCACAGCTGGATGCCGCCCTCGCTCAGATGGCAGCGGAGGCCGCGCAGGGCGGCTGGGGCATATTGCTCTATATGCGTCAGGAAGGGCGCGGCATCGGCATCATCAACAAGATGCGCGCATACCGCTTGCAGGATGCAGGCTTCGACACGGTCGATGCCAATGCACGGCTGGGCCTGCCGGTCGAAGCACGCGATTTTTCCACTGCTGCCCGGATGCTGGACTTGCTGGGTGTGAACAAAGCGCAGCTGCTCACCAACAACCCGGCGAAGGTGGATGCGCTGGAAGAAGCGGGCGTGACCATTACTGAACGCGTGGCGCATGAACTGCCCGCCAACCCGCACAACGAACGTTACCTAGCTACCAAGCGTGACCGCTCCGGGCATTTACTGACCTGATCGGCGTGCTTCAGCGAAGCTCGTAGCGCAGGAGGTTTGCTGCCAGCCGGTTTTCATCGATCTGCTGCACTTCGCCGGACCAATCCGCCACAAACACCGAATTGCGATCCACGCCCGGCGCAACGCGCGCGCGGTTGCCCGCCACGACGAGTCCCGAACTGGTGTAATCACGGCTTTCGGCAGCGACCGCGATGAAGGCGGAGTAGTTCTCCTTGTCGCGGCCCTGCACGAACCAGTTGTTGGTGATCTGGCCGCTGGCACCAGCCGGCAGGTCGATCATGTAATTGGTGCCCTTGCCGCCGGCATCGTCGAAGCTGGAGCTGGCGACCTGCACGATCGGCGCGCGCAGTTTCACATAATGCCCGCCGCGACCCTGTTCGAAGCGGCTGTTGGTGATCCGCACCTGTCCCAGCGCCCCGGCGTAGATCGAATGCGCGCAGCCACCCGAACCTTCGCGTGTGCCCAGGCGAGTGAAGGTGAAATGGTCCACCACCAGCGTGGCATTACTGTCAGCGGCGGTCAGGATCCCTTGCTGGCTGTCGCGGAACCAGCTTTGCGCCACGGTGAGGTTGCCGGTCTCCAGCAGGGTACCCGAGCCATTGTAATCGCGCACGCGCATGTTCTGGAACACCAAGCCCGATACTTCCGCCCCGCGCCCGCGCAACACCAGCGCCGCCTTGCCTTCACAGGCCACGGCATCGAAAACAGCACCACCCGGCTGTTCGGAGACGTAGGAGATAAAGCCTGCCTCCTGCACCGAGCACTGGCGGTGGTTGCCTGGCGCAATCACGATGGTGCCGCGCGCATCGCCGATAGCATTCACCGCATCCTGCAAATTAGCGAAGCCCTGCCCCGTCTCAGCCACCGTATAGGGCGCACGTGCGGTCTGGGCGAGCAGCGCGGTAAGCGGGATCGCCGCCACAGCGAGGGCAGCAAGGGCAGTGGCAAGGCGCAGCGAAGGGCGCGACAGCGCTAGGGATGGATCGCGGGTCATGCTGCCATGACTAGCCGCGATTGGTTAACAGCCCGCAAAGCGTTCAGCTGAAAGCGGGCATCACCTCACTGCCGAACAATTGCGCGGAACGGCGCACCTGCGCCACGCTCATATTGCCGAATGCCATCTGGGCGAGGCAATAATTGTACCCGCCAAAGGCAACGTCCTTCAGCAGGAAATCGCGCACCTTGGCTGGCGATCCGGCGCAGGCCGAGCCTGCTTCCTCGAGCGCGTCCCAGTCCTTCGGGAAATTGGCGACAAAGGGATTGTTGCCGCCGCGCGTCTCCCAAAGATGCACGAAGCTGGCGCGCCAGCGGGCAAATGCAGGCCGGGCAATGGCAAGCGCTTCCTCGTCGCTATCAGCCACCACGATATGGCGGCCCACGCCCAGCAGCGGCATCTGAGCTGGATCGCCGCCGTCCGCAGCATAGGCCGCCTTGTAGCCTTCCACCATGGCGCGCATCGGATCGCCCGCCAGCAGGGTGACCATGTTGAGCCGGTCCTGCGCGCAGCGCTCCACCGAGCCGGGTGAGTTGGTTCCATACCACAGCGGGGGATGTGGTTCTTGCTGCACGCGCACCGTCATCGGCACATCGTCAAAGGTGAAAAAACGACCTTTGTGGTTGAGGCGCTCGCTGTTGAGGCCCTTCATCACCACCTCGAAACTCTCGGCAGTGCGATCCTGTTGCTCAGCGATGTCGACGCCATAGAAACCCATTTCGATCGGAGAAATGCCGCGGCCATAACCCAGTTCCAGCCGCCCGCCAGACATGGCATCGAGCATGCCGATCTCCTCGATCAGGCGCAGCGGGTGATACAGCGGCAGCAGATAGACCAGCGGGCCGAAGCGGATGGTGCTGGTGCGCTGGGCGATCGCGGAGAGATAGATTCCGGGCGACGGCGAATGGCCCAGCGGCGTGCCATGATGTTCAGCCACGTGATAGCGCGAGAAGCCAGCCTCCTCAAACGCCTGCACCATTTGCAAGCGCGCCTCGAAGTGATCCGTCAACGGCAGGCCGCTGTCATCCACGTGGTCAAAAATGCCGAACTGCATGTGTCTTCTCTCTCCCTTGCGGCAAGTTACCCACACGTCCACGCAGGTCAATCGCGCGCGGGAGCCTCAGCCTTTCCAACCGTCCTTCCGGCCCCGCCGGGCTGCCTCGATATCCTTCAGGTCGACGATCTCACTGCGGGCCAGCATCCAGCGTATCATCAGGATGCACCAGCCGACTGTCACCAGAAGGAACAGACCGGTAACTGCCAGCACCACAGCGTCACCCGGCTCGGTCGAAACTACCGCGACAAGGCCGAGCGTTAACAATGCAAGCAC
>CAZYAL010000003.1:82017-102666 GCA_964645635.1 uncultured Sphingomonadaceae bacterium
CACCCGGCTCGGTCGAAACTACCGCGACAAGGCCGAGCGTTAACAATGCAAGCACCAGCATCCACACCCCCAGCCCGCGCCAGCCTGCTGCATTGCGAGGGGTAATCTGGACCATCCAGCCGCTGCGTACCGCAACGTAAGGTTTCTCGTCTTCATGCATCACTCAACCCTCCTTCGGCGGCCTTCTTCTTCGCTGCGGGCGTGGCTCTACTGGTAGAGTGAGCCCGCGTTGACGACGGGGTTCACCTCGCGCTCGCCGCAAAGGACAACCATCAGGTTGGAAACCATGGCAGCGCGGCGTTCGTCATCCAATTCAATCACTCCGTCGGTCTTCAACTTGTCGAGCGCCATATCGACCATGGAAACCGCGCCTTGGTTGGGCTGGATCATGTAGAAGCCGGTAGCAACAAGAGGAAGGTCAGCACCAGCAGCATGGGGTAACCGCTATATGTGCTGGCGGATGACGGAAAGGAAGGCCGCGCCGTGGGCATCCAGCTTCTTTGCACCCACGCCGGAGATACAGCCCATTGCTTCCAGCGAGGCAGGCCGCGCGGTCGCCATTTCGCGCAAGGTGGCATCGTGGAAGATCACATAGGGCGGCACTTCCAGCTCTTGCGCAATATCGCGGCGCAGCGCGCGCAGCGCATCGAACAGCGGATCGCCCACCGGGTTGGGCGTCGAACTACGGCCCTTGCGGCCGCCGCGGCGAGCCTGGCCTTCAGGCGGGCGGGTGATCGCCACCGGTTTCTCACCCTTCAGGATAGCGCGGGCATCGCCGCCCAGCGCCAGACCGCCATACTCGGTCTGCATCAGTGCCCCGCTGGCCTGCAGCGCACGGGCGAGCGGTTGCAGCAACCGCGCATCTTCGCCCTCGACAATGCCGAAGACGGAAAGCTGGTCATGCCCCCGCTGGATTACCCGGTCATCGTTTGCGCCAGTCAGCACCTTCTGGATATGGCCGAAGCCGAAGCTCTGCCCGGTGCGATAGACAGCAGACAGCAACTTGCGCGCCAGTTCGGTCACCTCCACCACTTGCGGCGGGTTCAGGCAATTGTCGCAATTGCCACAAGTAGGTGCCGGCTCCTCGCCGAAATGCCGCAGCAGCACTGCTCGGCGGCAGGCAGGAGTCTCAACCAGCGATGCCAGCGCATCGAGCCGCTGTCGCTCGCCTTGCTGGCGCGCCTCGTCTAACTCAACAAGCCTCAGGCGCGCTTGCGCAAAGTCTCCCGCACCCCAGAACATCACCGCTTGCGCAGGATCGCCATCGCGGCCGGCACGGCCCGTCTCCTGATAATAGGCCTCAATCGACTTGGGGATGCCCGCATGGGCCACAAAGCGCACGTCCGGCTTGTCGATCCCCATGCCGAAAGCGATGGTGGCAACCACCACCATGTCTTCACTCGTCACGAAGGCGGACTGGTTGGCCGCGCGCTGCTCTGGCGGCAAACCGGCATGGTAAGGCAGCACGGCACGACCGGTTGATGCTGCCAGCCTATCGGCCAGCTCCTCAACCCGTCGACGAGTAGGCGCGTAGATGATGCCGGGTCCGGGATGCTCGTCCATCAACCGTTCCAATTGGCCCTGCAGGCCCTGCCGGTGGCGGATGGCATAGCGGATGTTCGGCCGGTCAAACCCGGCGACAATCATGCCCTCTTGCGCGATGCCCAGCTGGTGCAGGATATCCTTGCGGGTATGCGCATCTGCCGTAGCGGTGAGGGCAAGCCGGGGCACGCCTGCAAACTGGTCCATCAGCGGGGCAAGCTGGCGATAGTCAGGACGGAAATCATGCCCCCATTCGGACACGCAATGCGCTTCATCTACCGCGAACAGGGCGATCCGCCCTTGCGACAGGAGGTCGCGAAAATGCGGCTGGCTGGCGCGTTCGGGCGCAACGTAAAGCAAGTCCAGCTCGCCGTTGCGGAACGCATCCTGCGTTTCGCGCCAGTCAGCATCGACGCTGGTTAGCGTGGCGGCGCGGATGCCGTTGGCGCGGGCAGCGCGCAGCTGGTCATGCATCAGCGCGATCAGCGGCGAGATAACCACGCAGGTCCCATCAAGCAGCGTCGCGGGCAGTTGGTAGGTGAGCGACTTGCCCGCGCCGGTGGGCATGATCGCCAATGTGCTTTGCCCTGCCAGCACGCGAGCAAGGACATGCTCCTGTACACCGCGGAACGCTTCGAACCCGAAGACGCCGCGCAACGCCTCATGCGCGCATTGCGGCGCGACCGTGGCAGCAGGAACAGTGGAAACCATGGCGGCCCGAGTGCCACAGTGCGGCAGATAGGTGAACCGACATCGGCAAGAATTGCAGCTTTATTCCCCCGCCACGTGCTGTAACTTGCGCGGCGAACCAATCCCTATGCGGAGAATATGCAAATGAAGACCTGTGCCACCCTCGCCCTTGCCGCAACCGCTTCGCTGGCGCTGGCTGCCTGCGGATCGACCACCGATGCTTCCGAAGACGCAATCGCCGATACCGTGGAAATGCCGGCTGACCAGGCGATGGCCGACGCGCCGGAGCCGGTGGCTGACAATGCCGTGATCGCCGAGGAAGCCGCGGCCGAAGATGGCGGCGCTGCGAATGGCGAGATGGACGCCATGGAAGCTGCCGATGCTGCATCGGACCTGGTCGAGGCTGACCCGGCTGCTGCCGAGTGAAGTTCGGCTTTACCCGCTGCTGCTTCCTGGCGTCGATTGCGCTGCTGCTCTCGGCATGCGGATCGTCAGATAATGGTCCCGGCCCCGGCGGGGTAAGCGTGGGGGAAGCGCGGGCGCTGGATGAAGCGGCGGAAATGCTCGACCAACAGCGCCTGCCTGCCGAAGCGCTGGCCGAACCCGGTCAGCCTGCGACAGAAGCTGCCGCACCGGCGGAATAAACGCAGCCTCAAGAACGAAGGGCCGGCCCTGCCATGCAGGACCGGCCCTTGTTTTTCGCTCCGGCAAAGGAGCTGCCGATTACATTTCTTCGGCAGCAGCTTCCATGGCGCCTTCGGCTTCTTCAACGGCTTCTTCAGCAGCTTCGCCAGCGTCTTCAGCAGCAGCTTCCATGGCGCCTTCAGCTTCTTCCATGGCGTCAACTGCTTCTTCCATGGCTTCTTCAGCCGGTGCTTCTTCTTCAGCGGCGCAAGCAGTCAGAGCGAGGCCAAGAACAGCAGCCGATGCAACAGCGATAATCTTCTTCATAAATAATCCCCTTCAAGAATTGAGTCGGCAGTTGCCGCCCCGAATGAATGGGCCGGTTGCCCCTTCAGCACTCCCCTTAGCGCATTTCGCTGCCGTGCAACAGGTTTACCGATAGCAACAGGGCTAATGCCCCTATCAGAGACATCAACAACGCATCAGCGCTGACGCTGCCGAGCCATTAACTATCCTTTCCCAACAATGGGTTAATGGAAATTCCTCCCAGCCAAGCGCCGATGACCCCGGCAATGATATTGCGCAAGAATATGCGGCTGTTGTCCGCCCGCCGAATAATTGACGAAAGCCAACCCATAACCGCCCCCAACATGGTGACAAAAATCAGGCCCATTTTTCCTGTCCGAAGACCATAACAGCTTCAAAACGCGGGCATCGGGCCGGAGTTCCGGATTGGGATAGGCTGGCGTTAACCCTTGGCCTGGCTTCAAAAAACGATCAGCAGCGCCACGCCCATCGCAACGCGATAGATCACAAAGACGAACATCGAGGCCTTCTTCAGGAAGTTCATCAGAAAAGCCATGGTGGCAAAGGCTGCGATGAAGGTAAACACGCCCGTGACCAACGCATCCCACTGCATCTGGGCCGAGGCCTCTGCAAGGTCGAGCACGGCGAGCAAGCCAGCACCTGCGACCGCCGGAATCGCCAGCAGGAAGGAAAAGCGCGCCGCTTCAACGCGCTTGTAGCCAAGCGCACGCGCCGCAGTCATGGTCACACCGGAGCGGCTGGTGCCCGGGATCAGCGCCATTGCCTGCGCGATGCCGACAAGGATCGCATCGCGCATCGTCAAGTCCTCGAAGTTTTTCTTCTGCTTGCCGAAATGATCCGCCGCGCCAAGCAGCAAGCCGTAAATGATGAGGTTAATGGCCACGAGATCGGTGAAGCGGAAGCTTTCGAGAAATCCGCCCATCTTGAGGAACAGGCCCAGCGCCACGGCCGGGATCGTGCCCACAAGCACCCACAGGAACAGCCGTCGCTGCAGCGGGTCCTTGCCGATACCCACGCTGGCGAAGCCGCCGCGCGCCAGGCCCATCACGTCGCGCCAGAAATAGATAACGATCGCCAGCAGCGAGCCGACGTGCACCGCCACATCGATCATCGGCCCCTGGTCCGGCAAATCGGTGAGATAAGGGATCAGGATCAGATGCCCTGACGAGGAAATGGGCAGAAATTCGGTGATCCCCTGGACCACCGCGATCAGCAATTGCTGGAATAGGGTCATGCACTCTCGACCGGTTCACTCATGAGCAATTGGGCGGAGCACCACGCTCCGCCCAATTGCTCATGAAGGACACATGCTGCAATGCGAAGTCAAGCACAACAACATGAACTGCCACGATTACCAAATGGAAACACGCTCTTCCGGCGACAAGTAGAGCGGGTCGTCCTCGGTAATGTTGAAGGCCGTGTACCACGCATCCAGATGACGCACTGCGTTGTTGAGGCGGAAATCGCCCGGCGGGTGGGGGCTGCCGGCAACCATCTGGTTGCGCAGAGCCTCGGGCCGCCACACGCCACGCCATACCTGCGCGAAACCGAGAAAGAAGCGCTGGTCACCCGTCAGCCCGTCAATCGCCGGAGCCTCTTCACCGTTCAAGGAAAGGCGATAGGCATGGTACGCCATCTGCAGGCCAACCACGTCGCCCAGCGTTTCACCCATGGCGCGGCTGGTGAGGCACACCTCGCCATCATCGATGCAATAGGCTTCGAGCAGTTCTAGCTGCTTGGCAGTCTGCGCGCGGAATCCGACAAGGTCTTCGGGCTGCCACCAGTTGCGCAGCGCACCCGTACCATCATAACGCGATCCGCTATCATCAAAGCCATGGCCGATCTCGTGCCCGATTACCGCTCCGATCGCGCCGTAATTCACAGCCGGGTCGGCATCAGGGTTGAAAAAGGGCGGCTGCAGGATCGCTGCCGGAAACACCACCTGGTTGAACGGCGGCATGTAATAGGCGTTCACCGTCTGCGGCAGCATAAGCCATTCCATCCGGTCGACCGGCTCATTCAGTTCGGAAAACGAATCCGCCTGAGCCCATGCGATACCGCTGACCTGGTTAGCGAGCGGCGTATCGGCATTGATTTCCAGCCCTTCGTAGTTCTCGAACTCGGCAGGATAGCCGATCTGGGTGGTGAAGCTCGCCAGCTTGGCTTGCGCTTCAGCCAGCGTCTCCGGCGTCATCCAGTCATTTCCCTGCAAGTCAGTGTCCATGGCGCGCATGAGGTTTGCTACCAGCGCATCCATCCGCACCTTGCTGACAGGCGGGAAGTAACGCGCGACATAAAGCTGGCCGAGCTGTTCGCCGAGCAAGCCTTCGACATGGGCGATGGCGCGTTTCCAGCGCGGGCGCGGCTGTTCTCGGCCATTAAGTTCGGCCTGGAAGAAAGCGAAATTGGCCTCGTCTATCTCGCGCGGCAACACGCCGGCATGGGCCATCAGGAAATGTGCTGCCATCCAGGCCTTGAGGTTGGGCAGCGGAGTATCGACAATCAGTTGCATCATCGCCGGCAAGCCGTCGCCGATCATTGCCAGTTGCTCTTCGGTCAGGCCCAGTTCCGCGATTTCCTCAGCCGTGGGCTTGATCTGCCCGGCGTTGAGCTGTTCGATATCGCCAAAGCCGCCAGCTTCCAGCATCGCTTTCGTGGGAAATTCAGGTGCCAGAGCAGCGAGGCCTTCGGGCGAAAGCGGGTTGTTGAGCAGTTCGGGAATGCGCAGGACCTGCGAATCCCATTCCAGCTCTGCCACCTTGTGTTCGAACTGGTAAACCGCCAGCGCCGCCTTAGCCGGATCGGCATACCCCGCCTTCTCCATAAGGAAGGCGAGATATTCCTTATAGGCAGCGCGAATTTCAAGGTTCCGCGCGCTGTCTTCAAGGTAATAACTGCGATCGGGCAGACCCATACCGCCGAAGCCGACCGCAGTCTGGTGGCTGAAGGGATCGACCGGATCGATGTCGACACCAGCGCTCACCAGCGCCGGATATCCCGGCTCCTGTGTCAGCCGGATCAGCGCTTCGAGGTTGGGCGCGGTATATATCTTGGTGAAGTAGGGATAGGCCGGGGCCATGCCCGCCGCATCGATCGCGTCCTGATCAAGGAAGGCATTGTAGGCATCGGCAACGCGGCGTTCCACCGTGCCGGGTGCCGGATTGGATGCCACCAGTTCAGCCACCAGCGCCTCAACATCGGCAACGGCATTCTCGCGCAGCATGTCAAACACGCCATAGCGCGAAAGGTCAGCCGGGATGGTGTTTGCAGCAACCCACCTGGCGTTCACATAGGCGTTGAAATCCACACCGGGATCAACCTCCGGGTCGATCTGAGTCAGGTCCACACCCCACTCACCCCAGCTCATCATTGGCGTTGCGGCTTCTTCGTCCTGCGCCAGCGCGGGCGCAGATACGGAAAGGGCAAGGGCAGAGATGCCGGTGGCAAGGATATGTCGGATCATAAGTGCGTCCCAGGTAACGCCCGGTGGACTGGACACGGGCTGAAAGTCAAAAAACCTTCTTTAGCGCCTTCCGCGAGCGGCGGACGCTGTTCGTCGGTTACAGGTGTTACTTAGTCGATTAACGAGCGCTGATCGGCACCACAAGGGGGCTTTTGATCGTAGCAACAAGGGCCCTTGTCAGCCCAGCGCCGCCTCGTTGAACTGCAGCGATGCAAGGCGAGCATAGAGACCCCCCTCTTTGATCAGTGAGCCGTGATTGCCCTGTTCGACGATCCGCCCTTCGTCCATTACCACGATCCGGTCTGCCGCGCGGATGGTGGCAAGGCGGTGGGCGATGACCAGAGTGCTGCAGTTTTCCATCAGGCGGTCGAGCGCTTCCTGCACCAGCCGCTCACTTTCAGCATCGAGCGCGCTGGTCGCTTCGTCGAGCAGCAGGATCGGTGCATCACGCAGCAGCGCGCGGGCGATGGCCACGCGCTGGCGCTGACCACCCGAAAGGCGTGCGCCGCCTTCACCAAGATAGGTGTCGAGGCCTTCGGGAAGCGCCCTCAGGAAGGTTTCCGCATTGGCTGCCCGCGCCGCTTCCCAGATCGCGTCCTCATCCGCCTCCCATGCACCATAGCGCAAATTGTCACGCGCGCTGGCGGCAAACAGTGTGCCGTCCTGCGGCACCAGCGCCATGCGCTGGCGAACTGCGGCCGGATCGGCTTGCGTCAGCGGCACACCATCGACCTTCACCATGCCAGTTTGCGGATCATAAAAACGCTCGGCCAGCTGAAAGATGGTAGACTTGCCCGCGCCCGACGGGCCGACGATCGCCACCGTCTCGCCCGGTTCCACCTTGAGGGTGAAGCCGTCGATCGCCTTTTCCTGTGGCCGCGTGGGGTAGCTGAAAGTGACATTCTCGAACGACAGGCTGCCGCGCGGCGGCTGCGGCAAGGAGACAGGGCGCACAGGCGGTGCGATGGCGGGCTTTTCCTTGAGCAATTCGTTCAAGCGGCTGGCGGAACCTGCACCGCGCAAGAGCTCGCCATAGACTTCGGTCAACGATCCCAGCGCGCCGGCCACGATAACCCCCGTGAGCACGAAGGCGGCAATTGTGCCGCCGGTCAGCGTGCCTTCGGCCACCTGCGTTGCGCCGCGCCACATCAGCGCGGTAATCGCGCCGAAGATCGCAGCCATCACCACGGCGGTCATGATCGCACGCAGGATTATACGGCGGCGCGCGGTCTCGAAGGTTGCCTCAACGCTATCTGCGAAACGCCCCATCTCGCGCTGTTCCTGGTTGAAGCCCTGCACGATCTTCATTGCGCCCAGCACTTCGGAAGTGCGCGCGCCAACATCTGCCACCCGGTCCTGGCTTTCACGGCTGACTTTGCGCAAGCGCCGCCCAAACCACGTCAGCGGGACAACCATCACCGGGATAGCAATCGCCATCAGCCCAGCCAGTACCGGTGCCAGCGCGACAAGGTAGAAGATCCCACCAATCGCCATGATCATGTTGCGCAGCGCCACGGAGATAGTGGTGCCCACAACATGTTCGATCTGCGCGGTATCGGCAGTCATGCGGCTGGATATCTCGCTCGGGCTATTCTCTTCGAAGAAGCCGGGAGACAAGCGCAGCAGGTTTGCCTGCACATCGCGGCGAATGTCTGCCACCACCCGTTCGCCCAGCAGGCTGACGAAATAGAAGCGCGCAGCCGTGCCAAGCGCCAGCACGGCCACGATCATGAACAGGTAACGGAACCAGTGGCCGATCTGCGCCGGATCAGTGCCTTCGGCAAAACCACGGTCGATCACCAGGCGGAAACCAGCCGGGATCGCCAGCGTGGCCGCAGCCGTCACCACCAGTGCCAGGCCAGCGAGTGCGATCATCGAGGGATATTGCGCAGCCGTGCGGAATACCATCGCCAGTGGGCCGATGCTGTTGGCGGGTTCTACGGTTTCTCTGGATGCGCGACTGGCCATAAGGAGGCTGCGCCTAGCCCATTCGATCCCACTATTGAAGCGGTTCGGCACGGGAAAATGTGCAGCGAAGCGAAAATGACGGCACAATACCCCTTTTGCTGCATTGCAACATGGCCTATCAAGACAAGAAGGCCCGCATCATCTGGGTCTCAGAAAGTCGTAAAAGGGACCGCCAGGGCAACGCCAGAATTGCCGCCCGGTCCGAACACGCAGAGGAACCGCATGCTCTACTCCGCTTACGAGATGCAGCGCTGGTTCATGGCAGCCGCCAGCAACTGGGCGGCGGTGAGCGCCCAGGTGTGGAGCAACCCAGCCCTGCCGATCGGCTATTTCGGAATGGGCCCGGCGATTGCCAGCGCGCTCAAGGTCTTCGCGCATGTCCATGAGGGGCGCGGCAAGCCTGCCTTCAACATCGACAGCGTCAAGGTGGACGGCAAGAGCCATCCGGTCACCGAGGACGTGGTGCTGCACAAGCCGTTCGGTTCGCTCAGGCACTTCAAACGCAAGGGCTTGCCCAAGCAGGCCCCCAAGCTGCTAATCGTCGCCCCGATGAGCGGGCATTATGCCACACTGCTGCGCGGCACGGTGGCGCGCATGGTGGAAAACCAGGAGGTGTGGATCACCGATTGGGCAGATGCCAGGAACGTTCCCGTATCAGCCGGCAATTTCGACCTTGATGACTATATCGATTACCTGATCGAATTCCTGCAGTTCCTTGGCCCGAAGACGCATATGCTCGCAGTGTGCCAGCCGTCGGTCCCGGCCTTTGCTGCGGCTGCCGTGATGCGCGACGAGAATGACCCGTGCCGCCCGGCAACACTCACCATGATGGGCGGCCCGATCGATACGCGCGCCAGCCCCACCAGCGTGAATGACGTGGCGATGGAAAAGCCGCTGAGCTGGTTCCAGAACAACGTGATCGCCACTGTGCCGCTCAACTATCCGGGCGCGGGCCGCAAGGTCTATCCCGGCTTCCTGCAGCTGGCAGGCTTCCTCTCGATGAACCTCGAAAGCCACATGATGAGCCATTACGAGATGTACAAGCATCTCACCGTGGGCGACCAGGAAAGCGCGGACGCGACCAAGAAGTTCTATGACGAATATCTATCGGTCTGCGACATGACGGCGGAATTCTACCTCCAGACCATTGAGCATGTGTTCCAGGAACATTCGCTGCCCAAGGGCACATTCAACCATCGCGGCAAGCTGATAAATCCCGATGCCGTTTGCGACACCGCGCTGCTTGCCATCGAAGGTGAGCGCGACGATATTTCGGGCATCGGCCAGACGCGTGCCGCGCTGGATCTGGTGCCGCACCTGCCCGAACCGAAGAAGAAGTACTACCTTGCCCGCGAGGTGGGCCATTACGGCATCTTCAACGGCAGCAAATGGCGCAACCGGATCGCTCCGGTGGTCGAGGAATGGATGCGCGCGCACGGCGGCTAGGCTCCGGCAGGTTCCCTCGGTTTGCTCTCAGGCCGCTCGAAACGCGCCTTTGATCGTCCCGCCGCCGGCACAGACGATTCCGCCTTCGATATCCCGCGGATGGACGGCGAAGAGAACGAGCGCGCGCTGCGCGAGGCTTTGCTGAACCTGCAGCGCATGCGCGGGGCCGGCTAACACCTGCAATTGTCCGTATAGTGACAAGCCAAGCCGCGGGAATCCGGTGATTCCGGCGGCTACCCATGCGCATTGCATTGTTTGCAACCTTGCAAAACTTGTTTCCTGTCTTCATTGGGAGCCCTCGCGACATTTTCGTGCATTTCCCATGCCGGGTGAGTCGCGTTTCGCTGCCCGCTTCCTGCCGGTGTCGAAGCGCGCTCTGGTGATCGGCCTGAGACAGGATAGAAGAGTTGACTGAACTACCAGCCCCGCAGGGCCTTTACGATCCGCGCAATGAACACGACAACTGTGGTGTAGGCTTCGTCGCCAACATCAAAGGCGTGAAATCGCACACGATTGTAAGCCAGGCACTGCAGATTCTGGAAAATATCGACCACCGCGGCGCCGTGGGCGCAGACCCGTTGCTGGGTGACGGTGCCGGCCTGCTGATGCAAATCCCGGACAAGCTTTATCGCAAATGGGCCGAGGCCGAAGGCCTCACCCTGCCTGCCGCCGGCGATTACGCCGTGGCGATGTGCTTCATGCCGCAGGACGACAAGGCTCGCGAATTCATCACCGGCCAGTTTGAGAAATTTATCAGGAAGGAAGGCCAACAGCTGATCGGCTGGCGCGATGTGCCGACCAACCTTGAAGGCCTGGGCAGGGCCGTGCTCGATTCGATGCCGGTGATACGCCAGTGCTTCATCGCGCGCGGCGGAAACTGCGAGGATCAGGACGCGTTCGAGCGCAAGCTGATCGTGATCCGCAAGCAGACGCAGAACCCGCTCAAGGAACTGGCCGTCAAGCATGACATGCCGGGCCTGCTGAAGCTGTATATGCCCAGCTTCTCTAGCCGCACCGTCGTCTACAAGGGCCTGCTGCTCGCCAACCAGGTGAAGAGCTTCTACGACGATCTGCGCGATCCCGATTGCGAAAGCGCCCTGGGCCTTGTCCACCAGCGTTTTTCCACCAACACTTTCCCCAGCTGGCGCCTGGCCCAGCCGTTCCGCCTGATCGCCCACAATGGCGAAATCAACACGGTTCGCGGCAATGTGAACTGGATGAACGCCCGCCGCCGCACCATGGAAAGCGACCTTTTGGGCGCTGACCTCGACAAGCTGTGGCCGATCGTGCCGCACGGCCAATCGGACACGGCGTGCCTCGACAACGCGCTCGAACTGCTTTTGCTCGGCGGATTTTCGCTCAGCCACGCGATGATGATGCTGATCCCGGAAGCCTGGGCCCGCGATCCGCTGATCGATCCGGCGCGCAAGGCGTTCTACGAATATCACGCCGCGCTGATGGAACCGTGGGACGGCCCTGCCGCCGTGGCCTTCACCGACGGTCGCCAAATTGCCGCCACACTGGACCGCAACGGCCTGCGCCCGGCCCGCTGGCTGGTGACCAAAGATGACACCGTCTGCATGGCTTCCGAAAGCGGCGTGCTGCCGTTCAAGGAAGAGGACATCATCCGCAAGTGGCGCCTGCAGCCCGGCAAGATGCTGCTGATCGACCTTGAGGAAGGCCGGATCATCGAGGACGAGGAGCTCAAGGCAGAGCTCGCCGCCGCGCATCCTTATGAAAAGTGGCTGAAGCAGGCACAGTACAAGCTGAAGGATCTCGACGCGATCGAGACCGATGCCGAAGCCGTACAGGCAGCCGAAGAGACGTTGCTCGATCGCCAGCAGGCCTTTGGCTACACGCAGGAAGACATCGCCAAGTTCCTCGAACCGATGGCGGTGCACGCCGACGACCCGCTCGGTTCGATGGGCACGGACACGCCGATTGCGGTGCTCTCGCAGCGCAGCCGCCTGCTGTACGACTATTTCAAGCAGAACTTCGCCCAGGTCACCAACCCGCCGATCGACCCGATCCGCGAGGAACTGGTGATGAGCCTGCTGTCAATGATCGGCCCACGGCCCAACCTGCTGGGCCACGACGCAGGCCTGCACAAGCGCCTCGAAGTCGACCAGCCGATCCTGACCAACACCGACGTGGAGAAGATCCGCTCAGTCGAGGCATCGCTCGACGGCGCCTTCCGTACCGAGACGGTGGACATCACCTGGGACGCCGAATCCGGCGCAGATGGCCTGGAAATGGCGATCAAGGAAATGTGCTGGACTGCCACCGAAGCTGTGCTGCAGGACAAGAACATCCTGATCTTGTCTGACCGCGCTGCATCGGCGGACCGCATCCCCATGCCCGCCCTGCTGGCAACGGCTGCCGTGCACCACCACCTAGTACGCCAGGGTCTGCGCATGCAGACCGGCCTCGTTGTCGAAACCGGCGAAGCGCGCGAAGTGCACCACTTCTGCGCACTGGCCGGGTATGGCGCCGAAGCCATCAACCCCTATCTAGCTTTCGAAACGCTGGAGCAGATCCGCGCTGAGAAGCACGCTGACCTTACCGAAGAGCAGGTCCAGAAGAACTACATCAAGGCCATCGGCAAGGGTATCCAAAAGGTCATGTCCAAGATGGGCATCTCGACCTACCAGTCCTATTGCGGCGCGCAGATTTTCGATGCCGTTGGCTTGTCGTCAGACTTCATCGAAAAGTACTTCACCGGCACCGCCACCACCATCGAAGGCATCGGCCTTGTCGAAGTAGCGGAAGAAACCGTGCGTCGCCATGCCGCCGCATTTGGTGACAACCCGATCTACAAGAACATGCTCGATGTCGGCGGTATCTACCAGTATCGCCTGCGCGGCGAAGAACACGCCTGGACCCCCGCCAACGTCGCTGCCCTGCAGCATGCCGTGCGCGGTAACAAGTATGAGAATTACCAGGAGTTCGCTGCAAGCCTGAACGACCAGGCAGAGCGGATGTTGACCATCCGCGGCCTGATGGAACTGAAGCCGGCAGACACGCCACTGGACATCTCCGAAGTCGAACCGGCTGAGGAAATCGTCAAGCGCTTCGCCACCGGCGCGATGAGCTATGGCTCGATCAGCTGGGAAGCGCACACCACGCTGGCGCTGGCGATGAACCGCATTGGCGGCAAGTCCAACACCGGCGAAGGTGGCGAGGATCCCAAGCGTTTCCTGCCGCTGGAAAACGGCGATTCCATGCGCTCGGCGATCAAGCAGGTGGCATCTGGCCGTTTCGGCGTGACCACCGAATATCTGGTCAATGCCGACGATATCCAGATCAAGATGGCGCAGGGCGCGAAGCCCGGTGAAGGCGGCCAGCTGCCCGGTCACAAGGTCGACAAGACCATCGGTGCCACCCGCCACTCAACGCCTGGCGTGGGCCTGATCTCTCCGCCGCCGCATCATGACATCTACTCGATTGAGGATCTGGCGCAGCTGATCCACGACCTGAAGAACACCAACCCGGTGGCTCGCGTGTCGGTGAAGCTGGTCTCCGAAGTGGGCGTGGGCACAGTGGCCGCGGGCGTTTCCAAGGCGCGCGCGGACCACATCACCATCTCCGGCTATGAAGGCGGAACCGGCGCTTCGCCGCTGACTTCGCTGACGCATGCCGGTTCGCCTTGGGAAATCGGCCTTGCTGAAACCCAGCAGACGCTGCTGCTGAACGATCTGCGTTCGCGCGTCGCCGTTCAGGTGGATGGCGGCCTGCGTACCGGTCGCGATGTCGCCATCGGCGCGCTTCTGGGTGCAGACGAGTTCGGCTTCGCAACCGCCCCGCTGATCGCAGCAGGCTGCATCATGATGCGCAAGTGCCACCTCAACACCTGCCCAGTGGGCGTGGCCACGCAGAACCCCGAACTGCGCAAGCGTTTCGTCGGCCAGCCCGAACACGTCATCAACTACTTCTTCTTCGTTGCCGAAGAGCTGCGCCAGATCATGGCGGAGATGGGCTTTGCCACGCTGAACGAGATGATTGGCCGCGTGGACCGTATCGACATGCGTCGCGTGGATCGTCACTGGAAGGCAGCCGGTATCGACCTGTCGCGCCTGCTGACGAAGATCGAGGTTCCCGAGGGCAAGGAACTGTACCACACTGAAGTGCAGGATCACGGCCTCGAAGCCGCGCTCGATAACGATCTGATCCAGGCTGCGCGCCCCGCCTTCGACCATAGCGAGACGCTGGTGCTCGATTTCCCGATCCGCAACGTCAACCGTACCGTCGGCACGATGCTCTCGGGCGAGATTGCCCGCAAGCACGGCCACGCCGGCCTGAAGGCCGAACAGTTGCACATCAACCTGACCGGTGTAGCTGGACAGAGCTTCGGCGCATGGCTTGCCCATGGCGTCACGCTCGATCTCGTCGGCGATGCCAATGACTATGTTGGCAAGGGCCTGTCCGGCGGCCGGATCATCGTGCGCCAGCCCGAAGGCGTGGGCCGCGATGCTGCGAGCAACATCATCATCGGCAACACCGTGCTGTTCGGCGCCATTGCTGGCGAGGCATATTTCAACGGCGTTGGCGGTGAGCGTTTCGCGGTCCGCAACTCCGGCGCGATTGCCGTTGTCGAAGGCACCGGCGATCACACCTGCGAATACATGACCGGCGGCGTCGTGTGCGTGCTGGGCCGGACCGGCCGCAACTTCGCAGCCGGCATGAGTGGCGGCATCGCCTATGTCTATGACGCGGACGGCTCCTTCAAGGATCGCTGCAACATGGCGCAGGTCAAGCTGGTGGCCATCGATGCCGATGCCAAGGACCCGGAAGGCACGGGCCTGCCTGCCCAGCGTCCATCCAACGTCAACGATTACGGCATGGGCGATCCGCTCTATCACGATGCGGCACGCCTCAAAGTGCTGGTGGAACGCCACAAGCTGCACACTGGCTCTGCCCTTGCCACCGCGCTGCTCGACGATTGGGGCAATGCGCTGGGCAAGTTCGTCAAGGTCATGCCGCTCGATTACGAGCGCGCACTCAAGAGCCAAGAGGAAGAGCGTGAAAACGCAGCCTCCGTGGCCGCCGAGTAAGGAATACGAAGATGGGTAAAGAAACCGGCTTTCTCGAGCTCGACCGCCAGGATCGCACCTATACCGATCCCAAGGAACGGCTGAAGCACTACAAGGAATTCGTGGTTCCGCACAGCGAGGAGGCCCTTAGGGGCCAGGCTTCGCGCTGCATGAATTGCGGCATTCCCTACTGCCACAACGGCTGCCCGGTGAACAACATCATCCCGGACTGGAACGATCTGGTCTACAAGGGTGACTGGAAGAATGCGCTGGAAGTGCTGCATTCCACCAACAACTTCCCGGAATTCACCGGCCGCATCTGCCCTGCCCCGTGCGAGGAAAGCTGCACGCTGAACCTTACGGACCAGCCGGTGACGATCAAGAGCATCGAATGCGCCATCGTTGATCGCGGCTGGAAGGAAGGCTGGATTGAACCGCAGGTCCCAGAAAAGAAGACCGGCAAGAGCGTGGCCGTGGTCGGAGCCGGCCCGGCAGGCATGGCCTGCGCGCAGCAGCTCGCCCGCGCCGGCCATTCGGTGACGCTGTTCGAGAAGAACGACCGCATCGGCGGTCTGCTTCGCTACGGCATTCCGGACTTCAAGATGGAAAAGCACCTGATCAACCGCCGCGCGGTGCAGATGGAAGCCGAAGGTGTGACCATCCGCACCTCTGCCGAAGTGGGCGTGGACGTTTCGATCAAGAGCCTGAAGGAAAATTTCGATGCCGTGGTGATGGCAGGCGGCGCGGAAGATGCCCGCATGTTGCAGATCCCTGGCGCGGAACTGCCCGGCGTGCGGCTGGCCATGGAATTCCTGACCCAGCAGAACAAGCGCAATGCTGGCGACATTGAAGAGCGCGCAGCCCCGCGCGGCACGCTGACCGCCACCGGCAAGGACGTGATCGTGATTGGCGGTGGTGACACCGGCTCTGACTGCGTCGGCACTTCCAACCGCCAGGGCGCCAAGTCGGTCACCCAGATCGAAATCATGCCGCAGCCGCCGGAGAAGGAAAACAAGCTGCTGACCTGGCCCGACTGGCCGATGAAGCTGCGCACCTCATCCAGCCACCAGGAGGGCGTGACCCGCGACTGGGCCGTGCTGACCAAGGAAGTGGTAAGCGAAGACGGTGTCGTCACCGGCCTCAAATGCGTTCGCGCAGACTGGTCGAACGGCAGACTGGAAGAGGTTGCGGACAGCGAATTTACGCTGAAGGCAGACCTGATCCTGCTGGCCATGGGCTTCGTCGGCCCGCGCAAGGCCGGCATGATCGACCAGTCCGGCGTGGCACTGACCGACCGCGGCAATGTCGATGCCAACACCGTGGACTATCGCACGTCTGACGAGCAGATCTGGGCTTGCGGTGACATGCGCCGTGGCCAGTCGCTGGTCGTCTGGGCGATCCGCGAAGGCCGCCAGTGCGCCCGTGCAGTGGACGAAGCTCTGATGGGCGTGAGCGAACTGCCGCGCTAAACCGCGTTCACATCTCGGGATACGGGAAAGGGGGATTCGCGGCCCCCTTTTTCGTCCATTTGGCGTTCCCTTAGGCTTTCGCCATCACCCGCTTCTGCGTCTCGTCGCTAGGGCTGAACGGCGTATCACCTGCAACCGAGAACATGGTGGTGTAGTGATCACGCGCCACCTGATCCTGCCCCGGCGCGCGCACGGTGGTGCGGCGCATATCGCGGCGATATTCGGTATCGTCATATTCGCTGCCACGTTGGAGGGTGCACAAATTGTCCCAGATCGTCATGTCGCCCGGCTTGTAATGCACTGCCAGCGTGTACTGGTCCTGTGTGCACCAGGCGATCAGCTCATCGATCAGCTTGCGGCCCTCCTCGCGGTCCATGCCCACGATGTCTCGCGTATGCGCACCTACGAAGATCGCCGTTCGGCCTGAGGCATGGGTGTGGACCACCGGATGCGTGGCGTGCGGCTTCGCATCGACCTCTTCCTCGGTATAGGGATAGCCTGCACAGCGGCGGCTCCAGAAATAGCTGTGCGTGGCCTCCAGCCCTTCGAGCCTGTCCTTCATCTCTTGCGGCAAGTTGTCATAAGCACTGCGCGTATCAGCGAACCATGTCGGCCCGCCGTGCGGGGGCGCTTCGTGGCACAGCAGCAGCGCCTGGGCGGCGCGGGTATCCATGAAAGAGCTGTCCGAATGCCACAGCCGGTTGCCTGCCGCGCCAAGGCGGATGCTGGGATTGTCCGTGATGTTGCCCTCGATATCAAGGTTCGAGGCATCAAACAGCTCAGGCTCCGGCATGCGAGAAGGCTTGCCGGAATGGCGCGGGGCCAGTTCGACCTCACCGAAAATGCGGCTGAAGGCGACATGCTCGGCGTCGTCGAGCCCGGTGTCCCGCCACACGGTTACGCCCCACTGGTCCTGCGCCTCGCGAATGGCTTGCTGCGTCGCATCGTCGAGCGACTTGCTGATATCGACCCCGGATATCTCCGCACCAAAACGCGCACTCAGCGGTGTGACGACAATACCCATAAACTTCTCCCGAACCCATCTGCGTTCAAGGTAGATCTGAAGAGCGCATGGTGATTTGATGCCGCGCAAAGCCCTCAGGCAAGCAGTGCACCAGCACTCCATCCACGCGGCATATGATCGAGCCAGCCGGCCTTATCCCGCGCTTCGCGCGCCTTAGCCCCCGGCAGGCTTGCCATGCTGTCCTACAAGGGCCGCCGCTGCCACAACAAAACCGATCTTTGCCATCGTCGTCACCCCCATACCCGAGGAAGCGCTTTTCTGCTTAAGGACAGTGTTCCATGTGTTCCAAATTGCACGTTATGGCATTGTTTTTCATGGATTCCAGTCCGCCGGCCTACGCCCGTTCGCTTCAAGGAATTCATTTGCCTTGCTGAACGGCTTGGAACCAAAAAATCCGCGATGGGCAGACAGCGGGCTGGGATGCGGGGAATTGATCACAAGGTGCCGCCCGGAATTGAGCGCCGCCACGCGCCTGGCCTTTTTATGCGCATGGCTGCCCCACAGGATGAAAACGGAAGGCTTGTCACCTTCAGCAACTGCGGCAACGGCAGCATCGGTGATCGCTTCCCAACCACGCATCTGGTGCGATCCGGCCTGGCCCGCCTCCACCGTAAGTGCATTGTTCAACAGCAGCACGCCTTGCCGCGCCCAGTTTTCGAGGTTGCCATGCGACGGGCGAACGATGCCAAGGTCCGCCTCAAGCTCCTTGAGGATATTCACCAGCGATGGCGGTTGCCTGACGCCTTGCGGCACGGAGAAGGAGAGGCCGTGCGCCTGACCCGGCCCGTGATAGGGATCCTGCCCAAGGATCACCACTTTCACTGCGTCGAGCGGGGTCAGTTCGAGCGCCTTGAACCGTTGCCCGCGCGGCGGGTAAATCACCTTGCCAGCCTCTTCCTCAGCCTGCAGCCAGCCGCCTAGCTTGCGCGCTTCAGGCGCGGCGAGCACGGGGTCAAGGCAGGCACGCCAGCTATCGGGAATGGAATCAGCCATACCCCTTCCCTACTGTGGGTGCGGTGCGGCAACCAGCATCCTCTTTCCCTCTTTCCCCAATGCGCCTAAGGCAATTCGCATATGGCTGTACATTATCATGAAGAAGACCTGCCCGCCGACGTGCTGGCACCCGGCCCCGTGGCCATCGACACCGAAACAATGGGCCTTGTTACCCATCGTGACAGGCTGTGCGTGCTGCAGATCAGCGATGGTCAGGGAGACGAACACCTCGTGCGCTTCGCCAATGGCAGCAGCTATGATGCGCCCAATCTCAAGGCCGTACTAGCTGATCCGGAACGGCTGAAACTGTATCACTATGCCCGCTTCGATCTGGCGGCGATCTACCACTACATGGGCGTGATGGCTGGCCCGGTTTTCTGCACTAAGATCGCCAGCAAGCTGACCCGCACCTATACCGATCGGCACGGCCTGAAGAACCTGATTAACGAGATGCTAAGCGAGGATATTTCCAAGCAGCAGCAATCGTCTGACTGGGGTGCCGACAAGCTGACCGATGCGCAGCGCGAATATGCCGCATCCGATGTTCGCTTCTTGCACCGCTTGCGCGAGCAGCTGATCCCGCGTCTTGAACGCGAAGGAAGGCTTGAAATTGCACAAGCCTGTTTCGATTTCCTGCCGACCCGCGCCTTGCTGGACATGGCTGGCTGGGCTGACAAGGACATCTTCAGCCACGAGTAATCTCGCTGGCGTGAAAGACAGTATGCCATGACCCTTGAAGCAGACCGGATACGCACCCGCAGGCAACATTTCGCTGCACCGGGTTCCTCGCTTGACAAGCTGGTGCGCGTGCTTGCGGTCAGTCTGCCTGCATTGGTGGGTGTGGTCGTGGCAGTGATGCTGATCACTCCGCTCAGCCCCACGGCTGAAGTCAGCTTCCTGCTCGATCGCAACAAGGTGGCTATCGCTAACGACCGATTGCGCGTGGACAATGCCATGTATCGCGGTGAGGATGACAAGGGGCGCCCCTTTTCGCTCTCTGCCGGAGATGCCGTGCAATTGAGCGCGAGCGTGCCTGTTGTCGCACTGCATGACCTCGTCGCCCGCATAGTACTGCCAGACGGGCCAGCAGTGCTGACCTCGCCGTCGGGCCAGTACGATATCGAGGAAGAGCAGGTCAGCATTCCCGGCATCCTGCAATTCAATGCCGCTGACGGCTATCGGCTCACTGCGCGAAACGTGCTGATCGACCTGCCCTCGCGCACCATTATGGGCAACGGGCGGGTTGAAGGCAGTGTCCCTGCAGGCAGTTTCGAAGCCAATCAAATGCGTGCGGACCTTGATGCACGCGAGCTGACGCTTAGTGGCAATGCCCGGATGCAGATGGTGCCGGGCCGCCTGCAAATGCCCAAGGAGATTGATTGATGCGCTTGCCTGAGAACGCAGACAGGCTATCGCCTGAATGCATGAGCACCTCGCGCAATCCACGCCCCGACCTCCGCAAGCTTGCCGTGCAAGGCCTAGTTGGCGGCGCGCTGGCTGGCACGGTGGCGGCGATGTCCTTTGGTTCGGTGGCCGAAGCGCAGAGTATCTCCAGTTTCGATTCCAACCAGCCCGTCAATCTCGACGCTGACAGGATCGACCTGCAGGACCGGCAGCACCGCGTGATCTTCTCCGGCGCAGTCGATATCCGACAGGGTGATCTGCGCTTACGCGCGGACCGCACCACGGTTTCCTACACAGACAGCGGGGCGCTAACGATCCAGCGCCTCGATGCCAGCGGCAACGTGACTGTCACTCGCGGGAACGAACGCGCCAGTGGCGCAGCAGGCGTCTATGACTTCCAGCGCAAGCTGATCGTGCTTTCGGGCGGCGTGACGCTGCAGCGCGGAGAGGACAGGCTGAACGGGGGCAGGCTGGTGATCGACCTCAACACCGGGATCTCCAGCGTGGACGGCAACGCGGCAGGCAACCAGTCTGCTGGTGGCCGCGTTTCGGGGTCCTTCTCGGTCCCCGAATAAACGCGCCAAAGCTCAGTAGCTCAAGCCTGGCCGCACCGCTCTGGCCGGATAGCCGTCGCACGCTGATCGGCAGGCAATTGGTTTACAAGCGCGG
>CAZYAL010000004.1:0-6791 GCA_964645635.1 uncultured Sphingomonadaceae bacterium
AACAGGGCACTTACCCGATCAAAATCCGCAGCAACGCGGAATTCCTGGGTGAAGGTTTCAAGCTTCTGGTCATTGTAACGCTGCAGCAAGTCGCCAGAGGTGAAGTCGACATCCTGCGCGAAATCGCCCTTGGTTTCGCGATAGGCAGTGATCGAGGTCAGCGTTACGGCATCGTTCATGTCGTAATCGAGCTGGGCGGAAATGCCGTAATTCTTCACGTCATTGCTGGACGGGAAATTGTTGTAGACGACATTGTCGAAGGCAGCAGCAGGCGTGTTCACCTGTCCGCCGATGAACTGGATGGCCTGGGTGAAGTTCGACGGCTGGAGATTAACCACACCGCAGCAGTTTTCATCGAGCGCGTCATAGTCTGCGATGATGCGAGCGGAGAAATCGTCGCCATTGTCGAACAGCAGCTGGCCGCGCACAAACCACCGGTCACGTTGGTTGGTTCGAGAGCTGGAGGCCGGATCGACATTATAGCCGTCACGGCCCGAATAGCCCGCAGCGACGCTCGCGGCGATGCTTTCCGATAGCGGGCCGGTGATGTAGCCGCGCATGACCATTGCGTCATGATTGCCGTAGGAAACTTCTGCCGTGCCTTCAGGGGTGAAGGAGGGCTCGCTGGTAACTAGCGAGATGATGCCGGCAGAAGCATTTTTGCCGAATAGCGTGGACTGCGGGCCGCGCAGCACTTCGATGCGGCTGACGTTGGGCAGGTCGCTGATCTGCGAGGCAGAGCGGCTGCGATAGACGCCGTCGATAAACACACCGACTGAGGGTTCGATCCCGGCGTTGTTCGCGCCATTGCCGAAGCCGCGGATGATGAAGTTGGTGTTGGCCGAGCTTTGCAGCTGCGTCACGCGGAGCGACGGGACCACGGTCTGCAGATCCTTCAGGTCGCGAATTTCCTCGCGCTGGATGGTTTCCGCCGTGGTCACGCTTACAGCCACAGGGGTTTCCTGCAGCGTTGCTTCGCGCTTGGTGGCGGTAATGATGATGGCATTGCCGGTCGCGATGTCATCATCGACGCTGGAAGCGCCTTCAACCTGCGCCTGGGCGGCCACCGGAAGGGCGAATGCTGCCGCTGCTGCCCCGCAAAGGAACGTGCGGGTAAGACCGGACAGGCCGGAATTATGGAATGTCATGTATTTCTCCATCTCTCCCCGAGACCCGGATTTACGGTCATCCCGGCATTTCTCCACGGATCTAACCTGCCCAATTTGGCCGAGCGGCCTGGTTTACGCAATGGTAAAGCGCGTGGCGACGCAAACGCCAGTTGCATTTGAAACCGCAACTGTAACCCAAGAGCCACATTATCATTACTGAACGGCGTTTTTTGCCAGCCTTTTCGCTTAGATTGCGCGGCGGACACATCCATCTTGCGATGCACCCTTCCCTCGGCTAAATGGGCGACCGATTTCGCAGTTGCGAAAAATCGCGCTGCAACCGCACAATATCCAAGGCTATTCGAACTATGTCCGCGCCCCTTCGTAACGTGGCGATCATCGCGCACGTTGACCACGGTAAGACCACGCTGGTTGACCAGCTTTTCCGCCAGTCCGGCACCTTCCGCGAGAATCAGCGCATCGAAGAGCGCGCGATGGATTCCGGCGACCTCGAAAAGGAACGCGGCATCACTATTCTCGCCAAGTGCACCTCGGTGGAATGGAACGGCACCCGCATCAACATCGTCGACACCCCCGGCCACGCCGACTTCGGCGCGGAAGTGGAGCGTATCCTGTCGATGGTCGATGGCGTGATCCTGCTGGTGGATAGTGCCGAAGGCGCGATGCCGCAGACCAAGTTCGTCACCGGCAAGGCCCTGTCGCTGGGCCTCAAGCCGATCGTCGTGGTCAACAAGATCGACCGTCCCGATGGCCGCCACTCCGAAGTGCTGGACGAGGTATTCGACCTCTTCGTTTCGCTCGACGCGAATGACGAGCAGCTCGATTTCCCCGTGCTCTATGCCTCGGGCCGCGATGGCTATGCCAGCGACAACCCGGATGCCCGCGAAGGCAGCTTGGAGCCGTTGTTCCAGAAGATCGTCGAACACGTATCCGAGCCTGGCCTCGACAAGTCGGGCAAGTTCACCTTCCTGGCCACGCTGCTGGACCGCGATCCGTTCATGGGCCGTATCCTGACGGGCCGCGTGCAGTCTGGCTCGCTCAAGGTGAATGACCCGATCCACGCGATCGATGCGGATGGCAACGTCCTCGAAACCGGTCGCGCCACCAAAGTGCTGGCTTTCCGCGGCCTCGAACGCGTGCCCGTGGACAGCGCCGAAGCGGGTGACATCATCGCGCTGGCAGGCCTTGAAAAGGCCACCGTCGCCAACACCATCGCAGACCCGTCTGTACGCGAAGCCATCGCCGCGCAGCCGATCGATCCGCCCACGCTGGCGATGCGATTTGCTGTCAATGACAGCCCGCTCGCCGGTCGCGAAGGCGACAAGGTGACGAGCCGCATGATCCGCGACCGCCTGATGCGCGAAGCGGAAACCAACGTCGCCATCCGCGTCACCGAAAGCGAGGACAAGGACAGCTTCGAGGTTGCCGGCCGCGGCGAACTGCAGCTGGGCGTGCTCATCGAAACGATGCGTCGCGAAGGCTTCGAGCTGGGCATCTCCCGCCCCCGCGTGATCTATCGCGAGGAAGACGGCCAGCGCATGGAACCATATGAAACCGTGGTGATCGACGTTGATGACGAGCACTCGGGAACGGTTGTCGAGAAGATGCAGCGCCGCAAGGCTGACCTGCAGGAAATGCGCCCGTCTGGCCAGGGCAAGACGCGCATCACCTTCTCCGCCCCTTCGCGCGGGCTCATCGGCTATCACGGTGAATTCCTGTCCGACACGCGCGGCACCGGCATCATGAACCGCCTGTTCGAGAAGTATGGCCCCTACAAGGGCCGCATCGAAGGCCGTATCAACGGTGTGCTGATCAGCATGGAAACCGGCGATGCAGTGGCTTACGCGCTGAACGCGCTGGAAGAGCGCGGCGAGCTGTTCATCGGCAGCGGCGTAAAGCTGTATGAAGGCATGATCATCGGTGAAAACGCCAAGCCGGACGATCTGGAAGTAAACCCGCTGAAGTCCAAGCAGCTGACCAACTTCCGTTCATCGGGCAAGGATGACGCCATCCGCCTCACCCCGCCGCGCCAGATGACGCTGGAACAGGCCATCGCCTATATCGATGACGATGAAATGGTTGAGGTAACCCCGCAGAACATCCGCCTGCGCAAGGCCCTGCTCGACCCGCACGAGCGCAAGAAGGCCAAGCGCAAGGCTGCAGCTTGATTTGATTTACAGGAAGGGCCGGGCCGTTTGGCTCGGCCTTTTTTGATTCAAGCCTTCATGGTTCGCTCAGGCCGCAATGTCCTACACCGCGCCCGCTTGCTAGCCACAGCGGATGGACCAGTACTGCCCTTTCCTCTCACCCCCGCCACCAACGCGGTTTTCAGGCGCGTGCATGACCACATTCCAGCGAGGAAAACTCTCCTCAAGACCGTGTTCCATGCGTTCCATGCGTGCAGCATTTGCGGCGAAGCAAGCGGTTTGGGATAACATCATAACCGCACTTGATGAGGACGAATTATCGCTGTGCACGGCGCTCCGCAAACCGAAAACGCACCCTCTTCCCCATCGCGCCGCCCTGCCTTAAGGGGACTGTCATGGAAATGGACGACCTTCGCGTTGCCCTGTTCAGCGGGAACTACAACTACGTTCGCGATGGCGCGAACCAGGCGCTGAACAGGCTGGTGGATTACTTGCTGCGGCAGGGTGCGCGGGTGCGCGTCTATTCGCCCAAGGTAGAAGAACCCGCTTTCGAAGCTGCTGGCGAGCTGGTGGGCCTGCCCAACTGGCCCATCCCCGGTCGCGGCGAATATCGCCTGCCGCTTGCGCTTTCTGCCGAAGTGAAGAAGGACCTCGCCAAATTCGTGCCCAATATCGTCCACGTGGCCAGCCCCGATATCGCCGGGCATCGCGCAGTGACATGGGCGAAAGAGCGCGAACTGCCCGTTCTTGCATCGGTCCACACGCGCTTCGAGACCTATCCCCGCTACTATGGCATGGCTTTCCTCGAACCGGTGGCCGAAGCCATATTGCGGCGCTTCTATAATCGCTGCGATGCGCTGGTCGCCCCTTCCGAAAGCATGGCCGCCGTGCTGCGCGAGCAGGGCATGAACGAGGATATCTCGATCTGGTCGCGCGGGGTGGATCGCGACATCTTCGATCCTTCGCGCCGCAGCCTCGAATGGCGCCGCGAACTGGGCATTGCCGATGACGAGGTAGCCGTCGGCTTCCTCGGTCGCCTTGTGATGGAAAAGGGCCTTGATGTCTTTTCCGAAACCGTTCGCGAACTCAAGCAGCGCGGCGTGCCGCACAAGGTGCTGATCGTGGGCGAAGGTCCGGCGAAGGAATTCTTCTCCGAACAGGTGCCCGACGCAGTTTTCGCCGGTTTCCAAAAGGGCGAAGGCCTGGGCCGGGCAGTCGCGAGCATGGACCTGCTGCTTAATCCGTCCGTCACCGAGACATTCGGCAATGTCACCCTTGAAGCCATGGCTTGTGGAATCCCCGTGGTTGCTGCGCGCGCCACCGGCAGCACCAGCCTTGTGCACGATGGCGATACCGGCAGGCTTGTTGAACCGGGCCGCATCAGCGATTTTGCAGACGTGGTGGAAGCCTATTGCCGCGATGCTGACTTACGCAGGGGGCATGGTTCTGCAGGCGAAGTGCGCAGCCGCGATTTCTCGTGGGATGCGATCAACTCCGCCGTGGCTGATGCCTATGTGCGCCTCGTCAAGGCTTATGAGGCCATGCCGCCTGCTCCATGAGCAACCTGTTCGGAGAGGACCCGGCGCGAAACCCCGCCGATGACGAGCCTGCAGAAGACGCTCCGCTGGCAGACCGATTGCGCCCGCGCGCGCTTGATGAGGTGATCGGGCAAACCCACGTCACCGGCCCCGAAGGCGCAATCGGGCGCATGGTCGCCGCAGGGCGCATCTCCAGCCTGATCCTGTGGGGGCCGCCCGGCACCGGCAAGACCAGCATCGCCCGCCTGCTCGCCGCCGCCGTAGGCATGCGGTATGAGGCGGTAAGCGCGGTCTTTTCTGGTGTAGCCGATTTAAAAAAGGCCTTCGCCGCCGCCGAAACCGCGCGCAAGGCCGGTCAGAAAACGCTGCTGTTCGTAGACGAGATCCACCGCTTCAACCGCGCCCAGCAAGACAGCTTCCTGCCCTTCGTGGAAAGCGGCGCGGTAACGCTGGTTGGCGCGACGACCGAGAACCCGAGCTTTGAATTGAACGCGGCACTGCTCTCCAGAGCGCAAGTGCTCATCCTGCACCGGCTCGATGCCGAAGCGCTTGGGCAACTGCTTGACCGCGCGGAGGAGCTTGAAGGCCCGCTTCCCCTCACCCCAGCAGCGAAGGACGCGCTGGTGGCGAGCGCGGATGGTGACGGGCGCTTCCTGCTCAATCAGGCAGAAACGCTTTACGCTGCGAACATCCCCGAACCGCTCGATCCGGCAGGGCTCGGCCAGTTCCTGCAACGCCGCGTGGCGGTTTATGACAAGGATCGCGAGGGGCATTACAACCTCATTTCCGCGCTGCACAAGGCGGTACGCGGGTCCGATCCGCAAGCCGCGCTCTATTACATGGCCCGCATGCTAGTGGCAGGTGAAGAGCCGCTGTTCGTCGCCCGGCGCCTAATCCGCATGGCGGTAGAGGATATCGGCATGGCGGATCCGCAGGCGCTCACCCAATGCGTGGCGGCTAAGGATGCCTACCAGTTCCTGGGTAGCCCCGAAGGCGAGCTGGCATTGGTGCAGGCCTGCATCTACATCGCTACTGCGCCCAAATCGAACGCCGCCTACGTGGCCCAGAAGGGAGCGTGGAAGAGTGCACGCGACACGGGTAGCCTGATGCCGCCGATGAACATCGTTAACGCGCCCACAAAGCTGATGAAGGATGCTGGATACGGCGCTGGCTATGCCTATGACCATGACGCGCAAGACGGCTTCTCGGGCGACAATTACTGGCCGGACGAGATGCAGCCGCAGACCTTCTACGCCCCCGTCGAACGCGGGTTCGAGCGCGAGGTGAAGAAGCGGCTTGATTACTGGGACAAGCTGCGCGGGGAACGGCGTGGTTAGGCCCTTTTCGCATTACGTGGCGATTGACTGGTCCGGCGCGAAGGGATCGCACCACAAGTCCATCGCCATGGCAGTAGCCGATGCCGAAGGCGGCCCGCCGGTTTTGGTGAAGCGATCGCGAGGCTGGTCGCGGCAGGAACTGTTCGAAGTACTGCGCGACGAATTGCCGCACGAGAGCTTCGTCGGGGTGGACCTGGGCATCTCGCTGCCCTTCGCCGATTGCGGGGCCTTCTTTCCCGGATATGCGGCGAGCCCGAAGGACGCTGAATCGCTCTGGGCCATGGTCGATGAAGTGTGCTGGGCGGACGAACACCTGTCAGCCGCAAGCTTCGTTGCCCACCCGAAGCTTGGCGAATATTTCCACCACGGCGAGCGTTGCGGCGAATATTTCGGTTGCGATGGCGCTGCTCACAAGAACGGGCGGCTGCGGGTGACCGAACATGCGCAAGCCGTCAATGGCCTGCGCCCGACGAGCAATTTCAAGCTGGTGGGTGCCAGCCAGGTGGGCAAGTCCAGCCTCACCGGAATGCGCGTGCTGCATGCCTTGCGCGGCAAGCTGTCGGTCTGGCCGATCGATCCGCTGCCACGCTCCGGCCCGGTGATAGCGGAAATCTATACCTCGATTGCAGCGCTCGCTGC
>CAZYAL010000004.1:6891-54118 GCA_964645635.1 uncultured Sphingomonadaceae bacterium
TGCCGGCTTAGCTCAGTTGGTAGAGCAGTTGATTTGTAATCATCAGGCCGCGGGTTCGAATCCTGCAGCCGGCACCAGTTTCCTCGCTGCCTTGGGCGTTAGCGCCCCACCGCAACATATTCAAATCCCTGCTTTTCGACATCGGTGCGGCTGTAGAGATTGCGCAGGTCCACCAGCAACGGACGGTTGAGAACGGACTTGGCCTTGCCGAGGTCAAGCGCGCGGAAAGCATCCCATTCGGTCACCATCACAGCTGCATCAGCGCCGGTCATCGCGTCATAGGAATCCTCGCAATAGACCAGCCCGTCGATCACCGCCCTGGACGTTTCCATGCCTTCGGGATCGTAGGCGCGCACGGTGATTCCTGCCGCCTGCAGCGCTGCGACAATATCGATCGCCGGGGAATCGCGCATGTCATCCGTATTGGCCTTGAAGGTCAGGCCAAGCAGGGCGACCGTCTTGCCTTGTGTGTCACCGCCCATCGCCTCAATCACCTTCTGGCCCATGGCGATCTTGCGCTGCTTGTTCACTTCGACAACCGATTCCACGATCTGCAACGGTGCACCGTAATCCTGGCCGGTCTTGAGCAGCGCCAGCGTGTCCTTGGGGAAGCATGACCCGCCGTAGCCCGGACCTGGCTGCAGGAAGCGCGATCCAATCCGGCTGTCCGTACCGATACCGCGAGCCACGTCGCGCACATCCGCGCCGACCTTTTCACACAGGTCAGCAATCTCGTTGATGAAGCTGATCTTGGTGGCAAGGAAAGCGTTGGCGGCATATTTGGTGAGCTCTGCCGCGCGGCGGCTCATCGACAGGATCGGCGAATCATTGCGGGTGAGCGGGCGATAGATTTCCTGCAGCACCTTTTCCGCGTGGTCATCGTTTACTCCGATCACGACGCGGTCGGGATGCTTGAAATCGTCAATCGCAGCGCCTTCGCGCAGGAATTCCGGGTTGGACGCCACGGAGAACTCAAGCTCGGGACAAGCGCGCCTGATGATAGCCTCCACCTCGTCACCCGTGCCGACCGGGACAGTCGACTTGTCCACCACCACCGCGCCATTGCGCAGCAGCGGAGCCATCTCTTCGGCAGCGGCGTAGACATAGGAAAGGTCGGCATGGCCATCACCGCGGCGCGAGGGTGTGCCGACAGCGATAAACACTGCGTCGGCTTCCGGCAGGAGGGACGCGATATCGAGCGTAAAGTCCAACCGACCGGCTTCGACATTGGTTTCCACAAGCACATCGAGACCCGGCTCAAAAATCGGGATACGGCCTTCGAGCAACGCATCGATCTTGGACTTGTCCTTGTCTACGCAAGTCACGTGATGACCGAAGTCGGCAAAGCATGCGCCTGAAACCAGGCCCACATAGCCAGTGCCAATCATCACGATACGCATCAAATTCTCCTTGAAAAGCAATCCTATAAAGCAGGTGGCTCATTATAGCGACCTGAGCATGTCCGCCCTAGTCGAGCCCCCGATACCGAAGCAAGCGCTTAACCCCGCCCCCGGTATCCGGGCACGCCCTGATCGGGCAGCCACAGCCCCTCGGGCGGAGCGCCGCTTTGCCAGAATACGTCAATCGGGATGCCCCCGCGCGGATACCAGTAGCCGCCAATCCTTAGCCATCGGGGTTTCATCTCGGTTAACAGCCTTTCGCCAATCCCCACCGTTACGTCCTCGTGAAAACCATTGTGGTTGCGGAACGAACCGAGGAACAGTTTCAAGCTCTTTGATTCGACGATGGTTTCGCCCGGTGCGTAATCGATCACAAGGTGGGCGAAATCAGGCGCGCCGGTAACGGGGCACAGCGAGGTAAATTCGGGAGCGGCGAAGCGCACCAGATACAGCGTGCCTGCACGCGGGTTAGGCACATAATCCAGCACCGCCTCATCAGGCGATGCGGGAAGCGCACTTTGCTGCCCCAGATGCAGCGGCTGGGTAGGATCGTTGCTCATGGGCGTGCCTGATGCCGCCATAGCGACTGAGAGGCAAGGATTAGCTGGATTAGCGCGGTGGCATGATCTAGTCCTTGGCCCATGGAAAAACTCGTTTCTACGCAATGGCTGGCCGATAATCTGGGCGTAGCAGACCTCGCCATCGTCGATGCGTCAGCGCACCTCCCCGATGCCAGGCGTGACCCGAAGGAGGAGTTCGCCGAGGCGCATATTCCCGGCGCGGTGTTCCTTGATTTGTCGAGCCTGTTCGATCCCACCAGCACGGTGCCAATGGCGGTGCCCAATGCGCAACAATTTGCACAGCGGATGAGCGAGCTTGGCATCGCTGCCGGGATGCGCGTGGTGATCTATGACGATTCTTATGTAAAGACCGCTGCCCGCGCGTGGTTCATCATGCGTATGCATGGAGTCCAAGAGGTAGCCATACTCGATGGCGGACTCGGCAAATGGCGCGGTGAAGGCCGTCCGCTTGTTGGCGGCGCTGCGGAGGTCACGCCTGCTGACCACAATCCCACCGAAGGCCATGCCCCCTTGCGCTACAAGGCGGAGATCGCCGCCAATATCGAAAGTAAGGCCGAGCAGGTCGTCGACGCACGCGGCGCGGATCGCTTTACCGGCGAGCTGCCCGATTTCCGCCCCGAAGTCGCCAGCGGCCACATCCCGGGCTCACGCAATGTGCCATTCGACAAGGTGCTGAACGCGAATGGAACCTACAAGACCGCCGATGAAATCCGCGCCGCCTTTACCGAAGCGGGGGTCGATCTGGATCATCCTGTAGTCACCAGCTGCGGCGGCGGGGTGACGGCGGCCGTGCTGCTGTTCGCGCTGGAACTTGCAGGCAAGCAGGATGTCGCGCTCTATGACGGCAGCTGGAGCGAATGGGGCTGCGACCCCACCCTGCCAAAGGAGATGGGCGAAGCGCGGTGAGCGAGGGCGGCGGCAGTAAAGATCGCAAGCCCGCCACTCGCGTAGTGGAAGCAGGGCGGAGAAAGGAATGGACCGGGGCGGTGGTTAACCCGCCGGTCTGGCGCGCCAGCACGCATCTCTACGCAGACAGCAAGGACCTCGCCAAGGGTCGCCCCAATGAAGACGGGCAATTCTATTACGGCAGGCGCGGCGCGCCGACCCAATGGGCATTGTGCGATGCGCTGACAGCTCTGGAGCCAGGCGCTGCAGGCACGGTACTTTACCCCAGCGGCGTGGCGGCAATAGCGGGCGCGCTGCTAGGCGTGCTCGAGGCGGGCGACGTGCTGCTGATGACAGACAACGCCTATGAGCCGAGCCGGGCGATGGCGCGCAACCTTCTGAAGCCACTAGGTATTGAAACTCGCTTCTTCGATCCGCTGGATCTCGACGGCTTCGCCAGCCATTACTGCGAGCGCACAAAGGCCGTGCTGTTCGAAAGCCCCGGCAGCCTGACGATGGAAGTCTGCGACCTGCCCACCCTCACCGCCATCGCCCGCGCGAAGGGCGCAATCAGCCTCGTCGACAACACCTGGGCCTCTCCGCTCGGCTTGCCAGCGCTGGAACGCGGCTGCGACGTTTCGATCATGAGCCTGACCAAGCATGTCGGTGGCCATTCGGACCTGATGATGGGCTCGGTTTCTGCTGGTGAGGAGCTTTACCGCCGGATCCGCATCAAATCGCAAGCGATGGGCACGGTTGTTTCGCCTGACGATGCCGCCCTCGCCTTGCGTGGTCTCAGGACCATGGCACTGCGCCTCGAACGCAGCACCGCCTCCGCGCTGGAAATCGCCAGATGGCTGCGCGATCAGCCGCAAGTATCCCATGTGCTGTGCCCGATGCTGAATGGGTCGCCCGGTCATGAATTGTGGCGGCGAGACTTTACCGGCGGCTGCGGACTGTTCAGTTTCGTGCTCAAAGATGCCAGCGTATCCCAACGCGCCGCCTTCATCGATGCGCTGCAGCTCTTCGGGATCGGATTCAGCTGGGGCGGGTTCGAAAGCCTGGCCATTCCTTGCGATCCGGCTGGCGCGCGCAGTGCCACCCCGTGGCCACCTGCAGGATGGGACAGCGCAGACCGGCTTGGTGTGCGATTGTCCATAGGGCTGGAAGATGCGGGCGACCTCGCACAGGATCTGGCACAAGCTTTCGCAAAAATGGACCGATCATGAGCAACCTTGGCGACACTCCCCCTCCTGAAACTCCTTCAACGGGCGCAGCAGAGGGCGGTGGCCACGCCATCGAACAGGCCGCAGGCGTAGTGTCAAATGCCGTGCCTGACGGGCAGCCCACGGAAGACGTTGTCGCAGGCGCAGAAGCCCTGAAGGGCGTTGTCGCAGAAAAGAGCGGCACCGTAGCCGGCATTATCGACCAACTCGACAGTTTCGGGTTCTCGATCGACGATACCCGCATCTCCGCATGGAGCGTGCTGGTTGTGATTATGGTGGTGGTGGCCGTCATCATCTTCGCCCGCCTTGCCAGCAAGATGGCGCACAAGGCGCTGGGCAGGCTCACCCGCTTCGATGCCTCTCAGCGGTTGCTGGCAGAGAAGCTGGCCACCATCGTGGTGTGGGCCTTTGCCATCCTGATCGGCATCGACATGCTGGGGATTGACCTCACGGCGCTGGCGGTGTTTTCCGGCGCCTTCGGCCTGGCCATCGGTTTCGGCCTGCAGAAGACCTTCGGCAATTTGCTCGCCGGTATCCTCCTGCTGATGGATAAGTCAATCAAGCCCGGAGACGTTATTTCGGTGACGGATGCGGCGGGCAATGAAGGTTTTGGCCAAATCCGCAAAATCGGTATCCGCGCCATTTCGGTGGTAACGCGTGACAAGACCGAATATCTGATTCCCAACGAAAACCTGATGATCAACCAGGTGGTCAACTGGTCCTATTCCTCGCGCGAAGTGCGCGTGAAGGCTCCAGTTGGCGTGTCCTATGGCAGCGACCTCGATCTGGTTACGCAGCTGCTCTACAAGGCCGTTTCGGATACGCCGCGCGTGCTAGAAACACCCGTACCGCGCGTCAATTTGATGGGCTTCGGGGACAATTCGGTGGACTTCGAATTGCGCTTCTGGATCATCGATCCAGAAGAGGGAATGGCCAATATCCGCTCGGATATCTACATGCGCATATGGCAGCTATTCAAGGAAAACGACATCGAGATTCCCTTCCCGCAGCGCGACCTCAACCTGCGCCACAGCGAGCAGTTCGATCAGCTGGTTGCCGCTATCGGACAGCGCATCAAAAAGGGTGAGTAAAGCTCACCTTAGGCACCCAAAAACCATTCTCACTGGCAGTATCGGGCCGATGCGCGCATTTGGGCCACCATGGAAAGTGGCACAATCTATCTCGTTGGCGCAGGCCCCGGCTCGGTTGACCTGTTGACCCTGCGCGCAGCGCGCTTGATCGCGCGTGCCAAGCTGATCGTGCATGACGGGCTGGTAGATCCGGAGATTTTCGCCCTTGCCCGCCCAGATGCAAAGCTGGTGTCCGTCGCCAAAAAACGCGCGCGCCACACGCTACCGCAGGAAGAGATAAACGCCCTGCTGGTGCGCGAAGCGCTCAAAGGCAATGACGTCGTGCGCCTGAAAGGTGGCGATCCCTTTGTCTTTGGGCGTGGCGGGGAAGAGGCCGAGGAAGCGCGCGCCGCGGGCGTTCGCGTGGAAATCGTGCCTGGCATTTCGGCTGCCAACGGCGCTGCCGCAGCCGCGCAAATCCCGCTAACCCATCGTGACCATGCCAGCGTGGTCTCCTTTGTGGCGGGCCAGTGCAAGGGATTGTCCGAACAGGACTGGTCAGGCCTTGCCGGCAAGGGCCGTACGCTGGTGATTTACATGGGCGTGAAGACCGCGCCGCAGATCGCCGAAAAGCTGATGGCGGATGGCCTCGCGCCTGACGTGCCGCTAGCCGTGGTCGAAAATGCCGCGCGTGCCGATATGCGCGTTCTGCGCGGGCCTCTCGCCGCGCTGCCCGACCTTGTTATTAATAAGAATGTCAAAAGCCCTGCCCTCATCATCATCGGTGATGTCACTGCCGAGGTGATTAGTGAGGGCGCGCGCTCAGCAATGCATATGGAGTGGGAAAACAAGTGAAGATCCTCACCGGAAACGATTTGAAGACCGGCGCGGTCATGTGGTGGGACGGCCAGGGATGGTCGCTCCACGTCGAGGACGCTGCCGATGTTGGTGACAAGGCTGACGAGATCATGGGCCGCGAGGAATCCGCGCGCCGCGTGAACGTGCCCTATGCGATCGATGCTGAGCTGGATGCGAGCGGCAAGGTCCGCCCCGCCCACATCAAGGACCGCGTGCGCGCACTCGGCCCCACCGTGCGGCCCGACCTCACGCTGAAGCCTGCTGAACCCGAAGCCCTCAACTGGGTGATCTGACATGTACAAGTATGACAATTACGATCAGGCAATGGTCGATGCACGCGTGGAGGAATTCCGCGACCAGACCCGCCGCCGTATCGAAGGCTCGCTGGCAGAAGAGCATTTCCGCCCGCTGCGCCTGATGAACGGCCTCTACCTGCAATTGCACGCCTACATGCTGCGCGTGGCCATCCCCTATGGCACGCTTAACGGCGCACAAATGCATGCGCTGGCGGACATCGCCGAGAAGTATGACCGTGGATATGGCCACTTCACCACGCGCCAGAACATCCAGTACAACTGGATCAAGCTGGAAGAGGCGCCGGACCTTCTGGCAGACCTTGCCAAGGTGGAAATGCACGCCATCCAGACCAGCGGCAACTGCATCCGCAACATCAGTTCGGATCATTTCGCAGGCGCTGCGGCAGACGAGCTGGTGGACCCGCGCCCCTATGCTGAAATCCTGCGTCAGTGGTCTAGCTTCCACCCGGAATTCAGCTACCTGCCGCGCAAGTTCAAGATCGCCGTGATCGCATCTGACACGGACCGTGCAGCCATGCGCCTGCACGATATCGGCATCCAGATCGTGAAGAACGATGCCGGCGAGCTGGGCGCTGCTTTCTATGTCGGAGGCGGCATGGGCCGAACCCCGATGATCGCACCCTGCATCAACGGCTTCGTGCCGCTGGACCAGCTGATCACCTATACCGAAGCCTGCGTGCGCGTTTGGAACCGCTATGGTCGCCGCGACAACAAGTACAAGGCGCGCATTAAGATCCTCGTCCACGAACTGGGTGCGGAGGAATACACGCGCCAGGTCAAAGAAGAGTTCGCCCATATGCTGGAGCAGGGGATCGAACCCCCGCTGGCAGAACTGGAGCGAATTCGTGGTTACTTCCAGGACCCTGACTTCAAGACCGGCCTCTCGGACCGTGCTGACCGTTCCGATCCCGAATTCGCGCTGTGGTTTGACCGCAACTGCCACCCGCACAAGGCACCGGGCTATGTCTCGGCCACGATCAGTCTGAAGCCGGTTGGTGGCATCCCCGGCGATGCGAGCGTGGAGCAGATGCACCTGATGGCGGAGATCGCCAAGGAATACAGCTTCGATGAATGCCGCGTCACCCACGCGCAGAACATCGTGCTGCCGCATGTCGAGATCGGCCGCTTGCACGAACTGTGGACCAAGCTGGAAGCTGCTGGCCTCGGTACGCCGAACCTTGACCGGATCGACGATATAATCGCTTGCCCCGGCCTCGACTATTGCAGCCTCGCCAATGCCCGCTCGATTCCGATCGCACAGAAGATTTCGGAACGCTTCGCCGCCAATGGCAAGGCTGACGAACTTGGCCAGCTGAAGCTGAAGATTTCCGGCTGCATCAACGCATGCGGCCACCATCATGCGGGCCACATCGGCATCCTGGGTGTCGATCGCAAGGGCGTGGAGAACTACCAGTTGCTGCTCGGCGGCAGCGAGGCAGAAGACACGTCGCTGGGCAAGATTACCGGCCCCGGCTTCAACGAGGACGGCATCGTCGATGCGGTTGAAAAGGCCGCTGATGTCTATCTGGCCCATCGCGAGGAAGGCGAACGCTTCCTCGATACCTATCGCCGCATCGGCATGGATCCGTTCAAGGAGGCGCTTTATGGCTGAAGAAATGGGCGTCAGCCCCGATGCGGTGCAGTTCCGCTTCCGTGATGACGAAATGGCCGACCACGGCATGGTGACGGTGGATTCCTTCGTGGAACAATCAAACGCCGTCGCCGTGCGGATTGAGCCCGGCGACGATGCGCGCGAATTGCTGCCTTACCTTGATCGCCTTGCGCTGGTGGAGGTGAACTTCCCCACCTTTGGCGATGGCCGCGGCTATTCCTCTGCCCGCATCCTGCGCGAAGCTGGCTATACCGGCGAAATGCGCGCCGTGGGCGAGGTGCTGGTGGACCAGATCGCCTATATGCGCCGTTGCGGCTTCGATGCCTTCGCACCCGATACACCGCTTAACGAAAGCGACGTGGAAGCCGCCTTTAATCGCTTCCCAGGCGTCTACCAGAAGACCGTCGATGGCGTAGCCCCGATCTGGAAGTTGCGCCATGGCTGAACCCGCCCGCCAGCGTGACGTGATCGACACCGCGCCTACGTTCACGCAAGCTGACGCAGATGTGCTGAATGCGCGCTTCGCAGGCGTGGATGCCGGCACCATGCTGGGCGAGCTGTTCGCGTCTGGAGAGTTGGGCAATATCGGTGTGGTCTCCAGCTTCGGCACCGAAAGTGCCGTGTTGCTGCATCTCGTCGCGCAGGCGGACCCAAGCGTGCCGGTGATCTTCGTTGATACTCTCAAGATGTTCGACGAGACGCTGGAATATCGCGAAACACTGATAAAGCATCTGGGCCTCACCAACAGCTCGGTCGTGCAGCCTGATCCCGAAGTTCTGGCCGCCAAGGACGAAAACGGCCTTCGCTGGAGCTGGGACCCGGATGGTTGCTGCGAAATTCGCAAGGTCGAACCGCTGGCACGCGCAAAGCGGGGCCTCGACGGCTGGATTTCAGGCCGCAAGGCATTCCAGTCGGTCACAAGGCAGAACTTGCCGCGCTTCGAGGTCGAGGACGGCAGACTCAAGATCAACCCATTAGGCGACTGGACCAAGCAGAATCTCGGAAGCTGGTTTGAACAGCATGACTTGCCGAGACACCCGCTGGAAGCGCAGGGCTATCTCTCAGTTGGTTGCGCCCCCTGCACCAGCAAGGTCGCACCGGGTGAAGACCCGCGCGCCGGTCGCTGGCGCGGTTGGGACAAGACCGAATGCGGCATCCATTCGCCCAACAATCCTGAAAATGGCGATGGCGAACTGCCGCCCGGTTATGAGCCAGCTTTCTGATTGCTGAACGGCAGGAATCCTACGATTTCCTCAATGTTGCAAAGAATGCAACAGATGGTGCAGTAATCGCGTTTGAGTGAATCGGGAGCGTTGCGCATGAGGTTCAGGCCTTTCAGGCATCCTCTCCCAAACTTTCCAGCCCGGTCGACTTGTTCGGCCGGGCTTTTTCTTTGGTTAAAGGCCGCGGGATCAGATCCAGCCTTGCTGGCGATACCATGCGGCCGTGGCACGCAAGCCTTCTCTCGTATCGATTTGCGGTTGCCAAAGCTCCTTGGGTACCGCCTTGGCAGGTGAACTCACCCAATCCGGATGGATCATGTAGCTGACCCGGTCCGGTGTCAGCTTGGCCTTGGTGCCGCGAAACACCTTGTCCAAACGGGCTGCAAAGCGAAGGATTCCAGCGGGCAATGCGGGGGCAAACACGTTGCGCCCCATCGCTGCACCAATAGCACGCGCCAGCTCGCTATGCGGCCAGCCGCCTTCCCGCGCATCATCCGGCTCAAACATAGTAGCAGACCAGTCTGCCGCCTTATCCGTGGTGCTTTGCAGCAAGAGCCGAGCGAGATCATCGACGTGGATCACTGACGCAGCACCGGCAGGCGGCATCGGAATCACGCCCATCCGTGCAGCGCGGAACAGTTCAAACATCTCCGTATCGCGCGGGCCATAAATCGCTGGTGGGCGGATAATCGCCGCATCGAATTCGCTTGCCTCGACCAGCTTTTCTGCTTCGCGCTTGGACCAGCCATAATCCGACAATTGCGGCTCGCGCGCGGAAAGCGAAGAAACGCAAGTGAAGCGTCCAACTCCGACAGCCCTTGCCGCAGCAAGCACGTTGGCCGTACCTTCGACATTGCCCGCAATGAAACCGGCCCTGTCGGCTGCATTAACCACACCCGCGACGTGCAGGACGCAATTGCAACTGGCGCAAAGCTCCTGCAGCGCGCCCGTATCGTGCAAATCGCCACGAACCCATTCCACGCCGCTGCGCGCTGGTTGTTCGCGACGGGTCAGTGCCTTTACCGCGACACCGCGCCGCTCGGCCTCATCCAGCACGGCTTGGCCCACAAAGCCCGTCGCGCCGGTAAGAGCGATGGTCATAACAGCACCAACTGATCGCGATGGATCACGGCGGAACGCGGCGAGTAGCCGAGCAAGGGTTCAAGCTCTTCAGTGCTGTGGCCGATGATGCGCGAAATCTCGTCGAAGTTGTACTCTACCAGCCCCTGCGCCACCGGGCGGCCCTTTTCATCCCGTACCGCAACAGGGTCACCACGGTTGAAGCTGCCTTCGCAAGAGACGATGCCTGCTGCCAGCAGGCTACCGCCCTTGGCGAGAGCCTTGGCGCACCCGGCATCAACCACCAGCAAGCCGCCCATGCGCTGCCTGCCGCCCAGCCAGGCCTTCAACGCACCGTCATTGCGGCGCGGCAAGAAAAGCGTGCCAACGCCCGCACTCAGCGCGCGCTGGATCGGGCGCATGTGGGTGCCGTTGATGATGGCAAGAGCAATCCCTGCCCGCTCGGCAATCTCGGCCGCCTGCAGCTTGGAGGTCATGCCCCCCGAACCAAGACCGGAGGTTGAGGCACTGCTCGCCATCTCGTGGATTTCAGCAGTCACGCCTTCAACCAGCGGCAGCATGGTGGCCCCGGGCTCGCGCGGATCGCGGTCAAAGAGACCGTCCACATCAGACAGCAAAGCCACGGCGTCTGCCCGCGCCGCCTGCGCTGCACGTGCGGCCAGCCGGTCATTGTCGCCAAAGCGAATTTCCTCGGTGGCGACAGAATCGTTCTCGTTGATCACCGGGATCGCGCCCGATTCCAGCAGCTTGCCGATGGTGGCACTGGCGTTGAGATAGCGGCGGCGATCGTCGAGGTCTTCCAGCGTGACGAGCAATTGTGCTGCCGTCAGCCCTTGCCTTTCCAGTAAGTCGGACCAGAGCCCAGCGAGCGCAATCTGGCCCACGGCTGCTGCTGCCTGTGCATCAGCGAGGCTCCCGCGCCCGCGCTTGGCGAGCCCCAGTTTGGCCGCACCCAGCGCGATTGCCCCTGAACTGACGACCACAACTTGCTGGCCGCGCTTGCGGGCCTCGGCAATTTCCTCTGCAAGCAAGGCGAGCCACTCTCGGCGCGGCTTGCCATCCTCACCTACGAGCAAGGCAGAGCCGACCTTCACCACCAGGCGAGGGCAGCATGCAGGATCAGCAAGATCGGCAAGGCGGGCGATTGTCATACTGCTCGCTTAGCGAAAGGCGCGCGATTGGGGAATGGACCTTGAGCGAGACCGCGTCAGCCCAGCGGATCCCAATTGCCTTCCACCTCGCCCTCATCCTCATCTGACGGCAAATGACCTGGCGTTTCTGTCGCAGTGTGTGAAGGCAGATAGGTCAGCACGGCATCGAGCAGCGCTTCGATGCCTTCACCAGTCGCACCGGAAATGATGAAGACTTCATCCGCGCCCGCTTCCTTCAGTTCATCGGTAAAACCGGCCGCAAGCTCCGCATCGGCAAGATCGACCTTGTTGAGCACCACCAACCGCGCCTTGTCATCTATTCCCGCACCATAAGCTTCCAGCTCACCTTCGACGATGTGCATCGCCTCGACAGGGTCCGCACCTGAAATGTCGATCAGGTGGATCAGCACGCGACAACGCTCGATATGGCCGAGGAACCGATCACCAATACCCGCGCCATCCGCCGCGCCCTCAATCAGCCCGGGAATGTCTGCCAGCACGAATTCGCGGTTCTTGTGGCGTACCACGCCCAGCTTGGGGACCAGCGTTGTAAAGGCATAATCGCCCACCTTCGCACGAGCATTGGAAACGGCATTGATGAAGGTGGACTTGCCCGCATTTGGCAAGCCGACAAGGCCTACGTCCGCCAGCAGCTTCAGCCGCAGCCAGACGGACATTTCTTGTGATGGTTCGCCCGGCTGGTGCTGGCGTGGCGCGCGGTTGGTGCTGGTCTTGTAGCTGGCATTGCCACGTCCGCCCATGCCGCCCTCCAGCAGCACGAAACGCTGCCCCTCTTCGGTGAAGTCCGCCAGCACTTCTTCTTTGTCGTCAGACAGGACCTGCGTGCCGACCGGCACCTCGATCACCATGTCCTCAGCACTGGCACCGGTGCGGTTCTTGCCCATACCGTGGCCGCCCCGCTTGGCCTTGAAGTGTTGGGTATAGCGGAAATCAATCAGCGTGTTGAGGCCAGGCATAGCCACGAAAACCACATCACCGCCCTTGCCGCCGTTCCCGCCGTCGGGACCGCCGTATTCGATATATTTCTCACGCCGGAAGCTGACAGCGCCGGGTCCACCCTGGCCGGACTTCACGTGGATCTTGGCTTGGTCGAGAAAGTGCATGGCCGCGCCCATATGCGCTTTTGTCGCGAAGCGCCAGCGCGCAGGCGAATCTGCCAGCAGCACCTGAAGCGCCCGCCAGCGCGCCTGCCTGCTCTGATGGGCGAGCGGGAAAAAGCGAAGGGCCTGGTGGAGCCGAGCGGGATCGAACCGCTGACCTCGTCATTGCGAACGACGCGCTCTCCCAACTGAGCTACGGCCCCGCACCAGCCTGATGCCTACTCGCTGCCAGCCGTCTCAACAGACAGCGGCTGGACAACGGGTGTCGATACCACTGCGTCGGACAGTGGCACAACAGGAATGGATACCCCGGTTTCGGAATCGCCGACAGCGCCGAATGCGGGGTGTGCCTCACCCGCAATCAGGCTGGACGATACGCCGCTTGTCATACCCTGAGCACCCCACACAGCCACGTAGCCCGGCTGCGATGCGCCGTAGCGCTGGCCATATTCGCGATCCCATTCTGCCGAAAGCTGCTGGTAGGTCTCATACTCGTCGAAGAAGCGCAGGAAGGCACTTTCCAGCAAGGGCAGGTGGATGGTGGCATATTCACGCACATTATCACCTTCCCAATTACCAAAGTCCGTGGCGATCTGGCGGGCAGCGTCACAGAAATTGGCGCGTGCGCCTGGCAGCGCGAAATAGTTGTAGACCTGCGTCGAATGCTCCTCACGAGCACGAATGGCAGCGCGTGAGGAGCTGACCTGAGTGCGGAAGCGCTGCTCCATCGTGTCGTTGGCAGAGCTCAGGCCGTTGGGAAAAGCACGCAGGAAGGCGCTGTATGAAGTGTTGATGATCTCATTGTTGGCACCCAAGCAATTGAGCGCGGCAACGTTCCAGCCGGAACGGAAATGCCAGACGGCTTCATGGTCGTCGATACCGTGGTTTACCGTCAGCCGTTCGCCAGCGCCGTTGCGGGCCGGCACCTGCATCGCATAGGGTGACCCTGCAGGCGGGAGCGGGCGATAGGGGACCGGTTCAACCTTCGCCACCGGAGTAGGAGGCAGCGGAGCGGGCGTCGTACAGCCAGCAAGGGCTGCAAGGCCAGCAGCTGCGGCCATGATCTTCAAACGCATGTCAGACCTCTCAATCCCGTTCCATCACACTGCAACAAGCGATAGCATAGGCCGCAGCGAATTAACCCTTCCTTGCCGAGTATCCAGCCTTTCGCCGCGTAGCGTACTCTTCAAGAAAAAGTAATGCCCGGGATGCAGCAATACACCCCGGGCACGATGAAATGAATCGCTTGTGCGACGAGTTGCGCAGTACTTATTCGCGGCTACCAAATAGTTGCAGCAGGAATATGAACATGTTGATGAAATCGAGATACAGGTTCAGCGCACCGAAGATCACGGCACGGTCTGCAAACTCGGTTCCTCGAACATACTGATACTGTCCCTTCAGGCTCTGCGTGTCATATGCAGTAAGGCCCGCAAAAATCAGCACGCCGATCACCGAAATCGCCAGTTGGAACATGCCTGACTGGAACAAGAAGGCATTCAGCAGGATCGCCACAAGAAGGCCGACAACACCCATTATCAGGAAACTGCCCCAGCCAGACAGGTCCTTTTTCGTGGCGTAGCCGAACAAGCTCAGGCCAGCGAAGGCCGCCGCCGTAGCGAAGAATGCGGTTGCGATGGACTGGCCGGTGTAAACCACGAAGATCGTGGACAGCGACAGGCCGAATACAGCGGCGAAGCCCCAGAACATCACCTGCAGCACCGTCTTGCTGGCACTCTTCGCCCCGAACCACCAGAAAGCAATGAAGGCCAAGGGCGAGAGTTTGATGATCCAGCCCAGCATTGTCGGCTGCAGCGAGGCCCCGCGCTCGGTCATCACCACTTGGAAAGCGGATTCGAATAGCGGCGAGTTCACAAAAAGCATCGCAAGGATACCGGTCAACAGGACACCTGATGCCATGTAGTTGTAGATAGACAGCATATGCTTGCGCAGCCCGGCGTCAAAGGTGGTGCGGTCTGCAACATTGCCAGTCTGGCTTGGCGACATGCCGAAACCCCGCTCGGTCGTCCGGTCGTCATTCCAGTTTGCCATGTGATCCAAAACTCCTCTTTCAGGCCCGGAAATACGAGCCATCAAGGGACAATATCGGCATTTTGCGATTCATTTTCAAGGGAAACCGGACGTGTTTCAGTTTCCCTTCAACAGGCGCTATTTGCGCGCTTCCCGGGCCATTTCCGTCCCCCGATCGCGGGCAGCACGCAAGCATTGCGTCACCAGCCTGCCGAGCGCTTCCGAAGCATCCAGTACATCAAGGCCCGCACGGGTAGTCCCGCCTTTGCTCGCCACCATGTCCGCCAGCTGGCCCGGATCATGTGGGGAACGGCTCGCGAGATCCGCCGCACCCTCGACCATCGAGAGTGCGAGACGTCGCGCCTGGTCTTCAGGCAAGCCGAGCCGCGTGGCCGCAGCGCCAAGCGCATCGATGAAGCGATAAACGAAGGCAGGCCCGCTGCCGACCAGCGCAGTGACGAGATCGAAGGCATCCTCACCCACCCATTCCGGCGTGCCGAGAGGCAGGAAGTAATTGAGCAGGTCTGCACGCGTGGCCTCATCGAGCCCCTGTGCAGCAAGGCCAACAGGAGATTTACCCAACGAAACCGAAAGGTTAGGCATCACCCGCACATGGCCGCGCGCATCAGGAAAGCGTTCCTGCAGTGATACGATCTGGACCCCGGCAAGCATGGACATGACGATCGTACCGCTACCGACCAGCGGTGCGACCTGCGGCACAACTTCGCCCAGTACCTGCGGTTTCACACCCAACATGATGGCATCGAATTGGCCAGACTGCGGCAACTCCCGGGCGACCGGGATGCCGCCGGGTGCATCCTGGCGCACCGGATCGACTATGGTGAAAGTGGACGGGGAGACCCCGTGGGCGAGCCAGCCTTCAAGCATGGCACCAGCCATGTTGCCACAGCCGACAAGGAGAATGGAATCAAACATCGGGAGCCCGATTATCAGGCTTCGCCCATTGCATCTACCAAAGCTGCATCCAAAGCCTCTCGCGGGCTCTTGTCGCCCCACAAGACAAACTGGAATGCCGGATAGAAACGATCGCATTCGGCAACCGCGCTATCCACTGCCAATTGTGCGGCAGGAAGGCTGAGCAAGCCATCCGGCCCAACCATCAATCCGTGACGGTAAAGCAGCACCCCGCCCTGGGACCAGATATCGAAATGGCCAAGCCACAGCTGCTCGTTGACCAAAGCCAGTAGCTCGTAAGCCGCGGCCTTGCGTGCATCGGGCACGCGCACTTCGGGCAAACACAGCAGCTGCAGGACCTGGTCCTCCTTGCGCCAGATTGCGCGCAGTTGGTAATTCGTCCAGCTACCAGGAATCTCCCCGCAAACTTCATCATCATTAACGAAGTCGCATGGCCAGCCATGGGCATCGAAATAGGCGGCGAGCATTTCCACGGGCGCAGCATCGTGGCTGGTATCCATCGGCTCGGTCGCAAGTGTCATAGACTAAGTCCTCTACCGCAGGTTGCGGGCTTGAAGTGATGCCGCATGAATGGGCGTTGTGCTGCCCAAAGCGCAATGCGAGCGAGTTCGACTGCCGGGGAGAAATGGCACAAGCTTGTTGGCAAGATGTGTAAAACTAGCTGGGGAAGTTACCGCAGAAACTGTGGGAAAACTGGGGATTTCCGCAGTTAACAACCGATTCAGTTGAGCGCGATGACCTCTTCACCCTCGGTGCTGGTGAAGCGGAATGCGTCAATCCCCTCTTCGGCCAGGCGAGTGACGAAACGCTGCGCTTCGCCAGCACTGTCGAACGGCCCGGTCAAAAGGCGATTGCTCGCATTCCAGCTGACGCGATAGGGCGTGAAGCCATCAAGCACACCGTTGGAACTGCGCGCAATGCGGCGCCAGTCAAAGCGGAATGCCGCCGTATCCTGCCCGGTGGCAACCTGCGCCCAATGGCGGCTGGGGTGCTTTGGCAGCGGCGGCGGTTCGGGCTCACGCACTTCGCGGGTCGGCTCGAATGCGGTAATGTCAACCGCGCCTGCAGCGGGCCGCACCGGAGCGCGCGTATCAGGTAGCAAAAAGTCGGCGAAGGCATCGGCAAGGCTGACCTGCTCCTCTACTTCTTCAACCTGCGCTTGTGCTGGTTCGATAGCGGCCTGCGCAATGGAGAAGCCTGGTGCCGGTGCGGGCACTGCCTGAGCAACGCTTGAGCCGCTCTCTGCGCGCTGTTCCATCTGGGCAACAGCTGCGGCGACTGCGGCCTCAGGCGATGGCGGCGGCGGCGCGGGTTCCGGCGCGCGGGGGCTGCCAATCGCAGGCAACTCCTCGACCCGGCCCGCACTCGCAGAAGCACGACCAAGTGGCTCCCCATCAGGGATCAGCCGCTGATCTGCATTATTGGAGGGGCGCGGCGAGGCAGGCCGCTCTATACGCCGGGCGAGCTGCGGGCTTTCGTGGCCCATCTCCGCCGCGGCCGGGAAACGTCCGAGGTTGGCTGCCATCGCCTGCTGCACAGGTGTGAGGCGCGGCATGTAACGCAGGTAAGGCGCCAACCGGCGAGACAGGCGCTGCGGCAGCATGGTTTCAGCGATGGTAACCGCCTCCTCCTCGCGCCCGAGGATCGCAAGCCCGAATGCGCGCGTGCGGTATGCAGCAAGGTCTTGTCGCTGCAGCAGCGGCAACAGCACCTCTTCGAACGCCGACTGATTACCCGAGATCGCATGGCTCAGCGCGAGCCGCCGGAGCACCTCATTGTTTTCACCGCGACCAAGCGCCACGCCATAGAGTTCCTGCGCGCGGGCATTTTCACCAACAAGGTCATGGGCAAGCCCTTGCTCAGCCGCATAAGGCGCAAGGTCTTCGCCAGCAGCCTGTGCCCAGTCAAACAAGGCGAGGGCTTGCCCCGGCTCCTGCCGCCGCAAGGCCACCAGGGCCTTGCCGGCGAGTGCGCTGCCATTTCCGGATTCGACCGCGAGTGCCCGGTTGAAGAAACCGTCTGCGGCATCGACATCATCCAGCTCGATCGATGCGCGCCCGGCATCAACCAGCGCCGACAAAGAGGCCGGATTGCGCGACAGGCGGCGCATCGCTTCGTTCAGCCTCTCGGTTGCCGGATTTGGCAACTGCTGGACCACTGCCTGCGCCTGCGCTGCCGAAACGGGCATCAAACAAGCTGTCGCCGCCCCGCAAAGGGCGGCAACACTTGTTGCAATCTGCATCTGGGAAAGGGCTCGCAAAGTCATGCTGAGCCAACTAGTCGCGCCTTTCACAATCGCAAGCAATTGGCGATTACTGGTTGTTCTGGCGCCCCAGGAAGCGCGGAATGCGCATGGCAGGTGCGCTTTCCTCTTCTTCCTCGTCTGCAACTTTCCGCGAACTACCGGAACCAGAAAGGCCGGACATGCGCTCGAACAGCGTGCTCCCTGTCGAGGGCGCCTTGCTGGCAGGGGCGGGTTTGTCGGACACCAGCCTGCTCGCATCGAGCAGCAGTTCATCCTCTTCTTCGGCATCCGGCGCTTCCAGCGTCAGGTCGAGAGCAGCCTCGCCCTCGCTTTCAGCTTCGCCTTCCCTAGCCTCGTCAACAGCTTGAGCGGAGGGATAGCGGCCCGCGCTCAGCGAAGCGAAATCGTCGGACGCTTCGTCATCCTCACTCTCATCGGCAGAGGCCTGCCGCAAAAAGTCGAGTGTTTCAGGTTCTTCGCTGCTGTCAGCAGCGGGACGCGGAGCGAAAGGGCTCGCCAGCGCTTCGGACAGCGAGGCGTTTTCTTCCACGGGCGCAGGCTCCGACTTGGGCAGTTCGTCCTCAACCGGCAGCACCGGCTTCTTCGGTCCGCGCGATGCGCCAAGGTTGAATGGCTGCGAGGTCGGCATCGGGCGTTCGCCCGTCTGCTCGATACCGGTAGCGACCACAGAAACGCGAATCCTGCCATCAAGGTCGGGATTGAAGGCCGACCCCCAGATGATGTTGGCTTCCGGATCCACCAGCTCGCGAATGTGGTTAGCAGCCTCGTCCACCTCAAGCAGACGCATATCCTCACCGCCGATGATGGAGATGATCACGCCCTTCGCGCCCTGCATCGACACACCGTCGAGCAGCGGGTTGGCAATCGCACGTTCAGCAGCTTCCAGCGCGCGGTTGTCACCCTCGCCTTCGCCGGTACCCATCATGGCCTTGCCCATCTCGTTCATCACCGAGCGGATATCGGCAAAATCGAGGTTGATGAGGCCCGGCATCACCATCAGGTCAGTGATCGAGCGCACGCCCTGCTGCAGCACCTCATCAGCCAGAATGAAGGCTTCCTTGAAGGTGGTGTCGGACTTGGCGACCAGGAACAGGTTCTGGTTGGGGATGACGATCAGCGTATCGACGTGCTTCTGCAGCTCCTCAATGCCCGCTTCGGCTGAGCGCATGCGACGCGTGCCTTCAAACAGGAAGGGCTTGGTCACCACACCGACAGTAAGGATGCCCTTGCTGCGCGCGATCTCTGCAATCACCGGAGCGGCGCCGGTACCAGTGCCGCCACCCATGCCAGCCGCGATGAAGACCATGTTCACGCCTTCCAGCGCGCGCTCGATCTCCTCAACGGTTTCTTCGGCCGCAGCGCGGCCCACTTCAGGGCGCGAACCTGCACCCAGACCCTGCGTGATATCCGGGCCAAGCTGGATGCGATGTTCGACAATCGCATTATTGAGTGCCTGCGCATCGGTGTTGGCGACGATGAAGTCGACACCCTCGATTTCGGACTCGATCATATTGGCGATGGCATTTCCGCCAGCGCCGCCAACACCGATCACGGTGATCCGGGGGCGCAGTTCCTCGACCGAGGGCGGTCCGATGTTGATGCTCATATGTGAAATCTCCCTGAGAGGAGCCTCCTGAAAAATATTCCGTTCACTTGTGCCACAAAGGGATTCACGGCGTGAATTGGGCAAATCGATGTATCCACAGTCATACGCGTCTGGCGAATAGCCCTCAGAAGTACTCTTTCATCGCCGACCAGACGTGCCGGATGATCGAGAGGCTGCTTGAACGCGTTGTTTCGGTGAAACGCGAGCTGACAGAGCGGATGTCCACCGGGTCCTCCGCGGCATAGAGCACCAGCCCCGCAAGCGTTGCGAAACCGGGCAGGCGATGCGCTTCAGGAAGCCCCCGCAAGGCTGGCGGCTTGCCGATCCGCACGGGCATGCCGAGCACGCTCTGCGCATAGTCTGCAAGGCCGGTAAGTTCCGCCCCGCCGCCCGTTAGCACCACTTGCCGCGCACTGGCACTGGTGCCGGAAAAACCCATCTTTTCAAGCGCCCTGCCCACGTCCCTCATCAACACATCAAGCTCTGACGTGATTACCGAGATGAGTTCGGAACGCGGCACATGGCCGCGATCATCCGCCCCGCGCGCTACGCTGGCAGAGGCACTGTCATCAGGCCCGGCGAGCGAGACCATTTCGCGGTGGTCATGCGGGCTGGCATTGGCCGAACCATTCACGCATTTCAGCCATTCAGCCCGGAACCGCTTGATCCCGAAGGCCGAAGCGATGGAATCAGTGATATCAGCAGATCCGCGCGGGATCGTGGTCAACCCCACCAGCATGCCACCTGCGTAAACCGCCACATTAGTGACCTGCCCACCCATCTCGACCATGGCGACACCAAGGTCACGCTCTTCAGGCGTGAGGCAGGCAAAGCCGCAAGCGAGCGGAGAAGCGATGATGCCTTCAACTTCCAAATGCGCGTTCTGAACCGCTTCGGTGACGTTGCGCATCGGCCCACTGTCCGCCAGCATAACGTGCACGTCGACCCCCAGCCTGTCTGCATGCAGGCCCTTGGGATTGGCAACGCCATCCGCGCCATCGAGGAAGTAACACGCAGGCTGCGCATGCAGCACGGTGCGCCCGTCCGGCTCGATACCCTGCTGCGCAGAGACGAGCAGGCTCTCGATATCCTCTTCCTCGACCCGGCGGCCACCGACCTCGATTTCGACTGGAGTGATAGTGCTTTCCAGCCCTGCGCCTGAGCTGCCGATCCACACGCTGGAGACGTTGGTGCCAGCCATCTTCTCAGCCGCCTCGATCACCTCACGCACGGCGTAGGTGGCGCCTGCCATATCCGTCACATAGCCGCGCTTGATCCCGCGTGCGGCGCGGTTGGCGCTGCCCAACACCTGCAATTCGCCATTCTCGGTCACCCCGGCGATCATCGCCGAGACGCGGAACGAGCCAATGTTGACGGCGGCGATCACATTTGTGAGGCGTGTCTGGCTGGCCATTACTCGGCTTCCTCCATTGGCAATTCGCGATCCGCCCGGCCGGGAACCTGCATGTACATGCGCGGCGCGTTGCGCATGTCGAAACGAGTCACTTCACCGCCGATCAGGCGATGCACGCCATCGGCCTGGGCAAAACTAATCAGCGCTGCTGCCGCGCGCTCCGCCCCTTCGGGCAGGAACAGCAGCTGGCCGCTTGTGAAAGTAAGGTTCCAGCGCCGGTTGCCGATCCATTCGGCGGCCACGACCTGCGGCTGCAAGGCAGGGGCCGCATCAAGCAGGCGAGTAAGCGCCTCAACCTGCCCCTGCGCACCTTCGCCCAAAATCACCATGTAATCGGGTGCTGCCGCGGCGGAGATGGCTTCCAGCTCCACGCCGGTCGGGTCAATGAGCAGCAGCCGTTCCCCACGCCGCAGCACAGCATGCGGTTGACGCTCGACGATGTCGATCACCAGCCGGTTGGGCAGTTGCCGCGCCACGCGGGCATCCGCAACCCAAGGCAGCGTCAGCAAATCATTGCGAAGCGCTTCAAGATCGACCAGCACCATCGACAGGTCGTCCTGCGCCATCGCCTTTTCATAGACGCGCGCCTCGTTCAGCCGGTCAGTCCCGCGCACATCGACATTGCGCATGACATAGCCAGCATTGGCCGCAGCCTGGGCAAACTGCCGCTCCGCCAGTTCGGCAAGGCCGGACACACGGGCTATCACCACAACGATGGCAAGCAACACGGCGAGGATCAGCACGGTGAAGAACTTGTGCCACTGCTCCTCGGTAAAGGGCAGCGCATTCATCATCCGGTCGAAGAAGGAATTGGTATGCGCCCGCGCCTTGCGCACCTGCCCTTGCCGCCCTTGCGACTTGGCCTGGCGGCGCACGCTGGTACCCTTGCGGTGGATGGTCTGCGCCATCAGTTGCTGCCACCGCTTGCCGTTAGCTTGCCGAAGTGGCGCAGCGCATCCTCGACCACGATCTCGCACAGTTCGGGATAGGAAATGTCGCAATGCTTCGCCTGCTCGGGCACGAGGCTCAGCGGGGTCATGCCCGGCTGGGTGTTGGTTTCAAGCACAAAAAGCCCGTCCACGCCCCTCTCGTCATCCCAGCGGAAGTCCGTGCGGCTCACGCCCCGGCAGCCGAGCAGACGATGCGCTTCGAGCGCCAGCTCAAGGCACTTCGTCTCGATATCTGCCGGGATCTGCGCCGGGCAGACATGCTCGGTCATCCCGTCGGTATATTTGGCATTGAAATCGTAGAAGCCGCTCTTCGGCACCAGTTCGGTCACCATCAGCGGGCGATCACCCAGCACGGCCGTGGTGAGTTCGCGGCCGCGGATATAGGGTTCTGCCAACAGCGTGGCGAATTCCTGCCACGGCCCACTGGCGTCGCGGCGAATGGGATTGCCGTAATTGCTCTCGTTGGTGACGATAGCCACGCCCACGCTGGAACCTTCATTCAAGGGCTTCAAGACATAGGGGCGCGGGATCGGATCGCTTTCATACAGGCTCTCGCTTGCCACCACCTTGCCAGCGGGCATGGGCACGCCATGCGGCACCAGCGCCTGCTTGGTCAGTTCCTTGTCGATGGCAACCACGGAAGTGGCGAGGCCTGAATGCGTATAGGCAATGCCCATAAGGTCCATCATGCCTTGCACGGTTCCGTCTTCACCCGGAACGCCATGCAGCGCGTTGAACACCACATCTGGCTTCACCTCGACAAGGCGCGCGGGGATGTTGCGGTCAAGGTCGATACGGGTGACCTTATGGCCCACGCTTTCCAGCGCATCAGCCACGCCGTTGCCGGACATGAGCGAAACCTCGCGCTCATTGGCCCAGCCGCCCATCAACACGGCGATATGCATTTTCGGCAGGCGGCTCACGGTCTTCCCACTCGCTTGATTTCCCATTCCAGCGCCACGCCCGATTTCTCGGCCACGCGGCGGCGCACTTCTTCACCCAACCCCTCTATATCGCTGCTGGTGGCATCGCCGGTGTTGATCAGGAAATTGGCGTGCTTCTCGCTCACCTGCGCGCCGCCCATTTTCAGGCCGCGACACCCTGCCTCGTCCACCAGCTGCCAGGCCTTGCGACCTTCGGGGTTCTTGAACGTCGATCCGCCGGTCTTGCTCCTCAGCGGCTGCGAATTCTCGCGCTCTGCGGCGATCCGGTCCATCTCCGCGCCGATTGCCGCAGGATCGCCGGGATCGCTCTGGAAGCGCGCAGCAACCACGATGGCGCCCTCGGGCAGGCGCGAATGGCGATAGCTGTATTCGAGGTCCGTCGCCGGGATTTTTACGCATTGCCCATTGGGGAACACCACATCGCAATCGACGAGGATATCAGCCACTTCGCGACCATAGGCGCCACCGTTCATGCGCACGAAGCCGCCAACCGTTCCGGGAATACCGCGCAGGAATTCCATCCCTGCAATTCCCGCATCGCGCGCGGTCGAGGCGACGAGGATGCCTGGCGCACCGCCACCGCATTCCAGGGTATTGTCCCCTCGTACTTCCACGCCGGCAAAGGGCTTGCCCAGCCGAACCACCACGCCGGGCACCCCGCCATCGCGGATGATCAGGTTGGAACCGAGGCCGATGGCCATCACCGGCGTGCCTTCATCGAGCCCGGAAAGGAAATTGGTCAGGTCTTCAAGGTCAGCCGGTTCAAACAGCCAGTCTGCCGGACCGCCGCTCTTGAACCACACCAGCTTGTCCAGCGGGGCGTCGGCTGTCACCTTGCCGCGCGCCCTGGAGATCGAGACCTTCGCGCCGGCCTTCTGTTCGCCTTCCCCACGGGCACTGGTGCCCTCTGGTTGTTCGCCATATTGCATTTCGCGGGTCATGCGGCATTCCCCCGCGCGGCAGCGATGCCTCCAGCAAGGCCTGCAGCCCATTTGGTGATGTCCCCAGCGCCAAGGCACACAACAAGGTCACCCGGCTCGACCATGCCCGCCAGCTCTATAGCGAGTGCCTGCTGGTCCGCAATTTCGGAGGCCTGCCGATGCCCACGGGCCTTGATCCCGGCGACCAGTGCGGCACTGTCCACCCCTGCAATCGGCTGTTCGCCTGCGGAATAGACAGGCGCAGCATAGACCACGTCCGCCAGTTCAAAGCAGGACTGGAATTCCTCCAGCAGGTCGCGCAAGCGTGAGTAGCGGTGCGGCTGGACCACGGCGATCACGCGGCCTTTCGCCGCATCGCGCGCTGCGGAAAGCACGGCGCGGATTTCCACCGGGTGGTGGGCGTAATCATCAATCACCCGCACACCATCGACTTCGCCAACCAGCGTGAAGCGACGGCGCACCCCACCAAAGCGGGCGAAACCGGCACGGATGGTGTCTGCGGTGCAGCCCATCTCTAGCGCCACGGCAATCGCGGCGAGCGCGTTCTGAACATTGTGCCGCCCTGGCATGGGAAGGACGATATCCGAGATTCGGGTTTCCTGGCCGTCGCGATCCCGGCTGACGGCATCAAAGCGGGTCGAAGGCCCCTGGCTGCGGACACCCTCCGCGCGCAAATCGGCATGCGGGCTGAAGCCGTAGGTGATTACGCGCCTGTCCCGCACGCGGGCGATCACATTCTGCACTTCGGGATGGTCGATGCACAGCACCGCCGCGCCATAGAAAGGCACGTTTTCGATAAACTGCAGGAAGGCATCCTTCACCGCATCGAAGCTGCCGTAATGATCGAGGTGCTCGGGATCGATATTGGTGACGACGGCGATGGTGCCATCCAGCCGGAGGAAGCTGCCGTCGCTCTCATCTGCTTCAACCACCATCCACTCGCTGTCACCCAGCCGAGCGTTGGAGCCGTAACTTTCGATGATGCCACCGTTGATCACCGTGGGATCGACACCGCCTGCATCAAGCAGGGTGGCGACCATGCTGGTGGTGGTGGTCTTGCCGTGCGTGCCAGCCACCGCAACGGTGGACTTGAGGCGCATCAGCTCCGCCAGCATTTCCGCGCGGCGCACTACGGGAATGCGGTTGTCGATGGCAGCTGCCACTTCGGGATTGTCGCGCTTCACCGCTGTCGAGGTGACCACCACGGCAGCATCGCCAAGGTTTGCGGCATCATGGCCCACGAACACCTTGATACCGCGCGCGCGCAGCCGCTCCACGCTAGCGCCTTCGGCAATGTCGCTGCCTTGCACGCTATAGCCGAGGTTCGCCATAACCTCGGCAATGCCGGACATGCCGATACCGCCGATGCCGACGAAATGGATCGTGCCTATGTCTGTGGGAACGCCCTTCATACGCTGTCCCTTGTGGAGGCAGCGGGCATCCCCTCCGCCTTGACCTTATGTGAGCCGCCTACGCGGATCACGTCCTGGATTGGCGCCCCGCCGAAGCTTTCGACGAGGTCGGCAAGGTCAGACGCAGCCTTGGGCATGCCGCAATTCCAGCTGGCATGGGCGGCATTGGCGAGCGTTTCCGGCTTTTGCGCCATGGCCTGGATCTGCTTCGCCAGCTCATTGCCGGTGAAGGCGTGCTGGCGGATCGAGCGGGCACCGCCAGCCTTCACCATTTCGCGAACATTGGCGGCCTGGTGATCGTCAGTCGCGATGGGCAGCGGCACAAGGATCGCCGGGCGGCCCACTGCCGTCAGTTCGGCAATAGTCGATGCGCCAGCGCGGCCGATGAACAGATGCGTGTCGGCAAGCCGGGCCTGCATGTTCTCAAAATAGGTGCCAAGCTCAGCCGGAATATCGTGATTGGCGTAACGTTCGCGTACCGCCTCAAGGTCCTCCGGGCGGCACTGCTGCGTCACCTGCAAGCGGCTACGCATTGCGGGCGGCAGCATGGCAAGGCCATCAGGCACCACTTCTGAAAGCACGCGCGCGCCTTGGCTGCCACCGGTCACCAGCACACGGAACAGCCCGTCAGCGGTGAAAGCGGGAAAGTCCTCGTCGCGCAGCGCCAGCACTTCCGGGCGAACCGGATTGCCGACGAGATGGGTCTTGCCCCGGTAGCGGGGCTTCAACCGGTCGACATCGGGGTATGCCGTGGCAATCGCATCCACCCGGCCAGCAAGCAACCGGTTGACCCGGCCAAGCACGGCGTTCTGTTCATGGATAAGGGTGGGAATGTCCTCACCATTTGCAGCCAGCAGTGCAGGCAGAGCGGGGTATCCGCCAAAGCCGACAACGGCGCTGGGCTGGAATGTCGCATACATCCGCCGCGCCATGCTGCGCCCGGCCATAACTGCCTTGATGCCAGCGGGCCAGCCCAACGGGTTCTTGCCGAAGCGCCCTGCGGGCAGGATATGCGCGGGCAGGAAATCAGGCTTGCCGGGAATGGCCGCACCGCGCTCGTCCGTGATCAGCGCCACGTGGTGGCCGCGCTGGCAAAGCTCCGCCGCAAGCGCGAATGCGGGGGTCAGATGACCGCCGGTCCCGCCTGCTGCCAGCACATAATGGCGTGAAGCCGCCGTCATCTCTTGATCCCCCTGTGCCGCTTGCCATTCATCGCGAACGGCTCCCGGCTGAGATAGGGGTTGCGGCGGGTGATCGCCAGCAACAGCCCGATGGTAAAACACTGCGCAATGGTAGACGAACCACCATAGCTGACCAAAGGCAGCGTCATGCCTTTAGAGGGAAAAAGCTGCAGGTTCATCAGAATGTTGATGAACGCCTGCCCGCCGAACAGGGCAATCAGCCCGCTGGCGGCAAGGATAATGAACAGCCGGTCCTCATCAACAAGGCGCACCAACACGCGCAGGATGATCGCGAGATAGACCACCACGATAACCGCGCAGGCAAGCAAGCCGAACTCCTCGCCGATCACGGAGAAGATGTAATCGGTATGGGCTTCGGGCAGGCGCATCTTGTTGGTGCCAAGGCCCAGCCCGGTGCCGGTCCATCCACCGCCCAGCAGCGTGCGGCTGGCAAGGTCCACCTGGTCATAGGCAGTGCCCCCACCAAGAAAGGCATCGATACGGTTGCGGGCATTGTCATAGAACATATAGGCCAGCACCAGCCCGGCCAGACCCGCACCGGTGAGCGAAAAAATGCTCTTCATCGGCATTCCCGCCAGCATGACCAGCACGAACCAGCATCCGGCAAACAGGATTGCCGCGCCGAGGTTGGGCTGCGCCATCAGCATGATAATGATGTAAACGAGCAGCCCGATCGAAACGTTGATCACCGGCAAGCTGGGATCCCGCAACTTCCATGAAAGGATCCACGCCAGCAATATGGCAAAGGCCGGCTTGAGGAATTCCGACGGCTGGAATGCAATACCAAGGTCCAGCCAGCGGGTGGCGCCATTACGCTCAAAACCGATCAGCGGCACCAACAGCAGCGCAAAGAGCATCGCCCCGCCAAGCAGGATCGCACCGCGCCGCGCGAGATCCTGCGGCACGAGCGATGTGACGATCAGCACCGCAACGCCGAAAAGCTGCCAGCGGATGTGGAGCATAAAGAAATACAGCTCATCCAGCTTGGTATCGCTTGTGGAAAGGCGGTTTGCGCTGGCTGGAGAAGCCGCCAACACGGCAATCGAACCAAGCACCATCAGCAGCAAGACAAGGCCAAGCAGCACCCGGTCGATCTCTCGCCACCATATCTGCAGCTGGCGCTTGCGATCATTGGCATAGGCGCGCGGCAGCTCGGTCCGCTTGCCGACTTTGGGGATATAGGGGCGTGCAGCACTCATGCGGCCGGCCTCTCACCAGTGAGTTTGCCAACGATCTCGCGGAAGGTATCGCCGCGCACTTCGTAGTCGCGAAACTGGTCAAAACTGGCGCATGCGGGGGATAGCATCACGACATCGCCGGGCCGGGCCGCCTTGAGCGCACGCGAAGCTGCCTCGCACAACATTTCGCATGCCTCAACCTTCATGTGGGGTGCGAGCAATGCAACGAACATCGGCCCGGCCTCACCGATGGTATAGGCAGTAGCGACATTGCCGAAGTGCCGAGCGCATTCATCGAGGTTATCGGTCTTGGCGAGCCCACCGCAAATCCAGTGGATGCGCTTGTGGCCACCCTCTGCAGGCCAAGCGGCGAGCGCAGGCGCGGTGGAGGCGGGGTTGGTCGCCTTGGAATCGTTGATCACCAGCACGCCATCGAAAGTGCCGATCCGCTCCATCCGGTGCGGCAGGCCAGGATAGCTGCGCAAACCAGCATCGATCTGCGAGGCAGACAAGCCCAGTTCTTCACACGCCACCCGTGCGCAGGCTGCGTTTTCCAAATTATGCGGGCCTTGCAGAGAGGGCCATTGGCTCTGACCTTCAGGATAGCGCGCTGCATCGACGAAAGTGACAAAATGGTCGAGATCGTCAGCCTGCGCCGCGGCAGTTTCGGTTGAGCAGGAAACGACCGCCGCATGGCCTTGGCTCTGCATGCGCAGCAGGCGCCCCTTGGACGCGGCGTAGGCGGCAAAACCGTCGTAGCGATCCAGATGGTCTGGCGTGATGTTAAGCAGCACCGCCACATCGCAATCGAGGCTTTGCGTCAGGTCGATCTGGTAGCTGGAAAGCTCCAGCACATAGACGCCGCCTTCGGGAAGCGGCTCCTGCCCCAATATTGGCAAACCGATATTGCCGCCCATGGTGGTGGGAACACCGGCTGTCTTGAGCAGGTGATGAACCAGCGCTGTCGTCGTGCTCTTGCCGTTGGTGCCGGTAATGCCGACGACCTTGTGCGGAGGCAGTTCGGGCCGGGCCTGCGCGAACAGTTCGATATCGCCGATGATCGGCACGCCAGCCGCCTTGGCCTTTTCGGTCAGCGGATGGGTGTTGAGCGGCACCCCTGGCGACACCACAATCGCATCGAAACCGGCAAGTTCGATCTCCAACGGGTCAGCAATGGTGCAGCGGCCCGCTAGTGCTTGCCGCGCGTTGTCCTGCCTGTCCCATGCAGTCACGTTTGCGCCGCTCGCCAGAAGGCTTTCCACCACCGCCATGCCCGAACGGGCGAGGCCGAGGACGGCGTATTTCTTTCCTGAGAAGACGCGTGCCGCGATCACCTGAGCTTCAACGTTGCGAGACCGATGACCGCAAGGACGATGGCAATGATCCAGAAGCGGATCACGACGGTCGATTCCTTCCAGCCAAGCTGTTCGAAATGGTGGTGGATGGGCGCCATGCGGAACACGCGCCTGCCTGTTCGCTTGAACCAAAACACCTGGATGATGACTGAGGCGGTTTCCATCACGAACAGCCCGCCGATAATCAGCAACACGATCTCGTGATGGCTCGCTACCGCAACGGCGCCCAATGCTCCGCCAAGAGCAAGGCTGCCGGTATCGCCCATGAACACCGCAGCAGGTGGCGCGTTAAACCACAGGAAAGCGAGGCCAGATCCCATGATCGCCGCGCAGAACAACGCCAGCTCGCCAGCAAAGGGCACATGCGGAATGCCAAGGTATTCGGAATAATCTACGCGTCCGACGAGATAGCAGATTATCATGAAGGCGCCTGCGGCGATAACCACCGGCATGGTTGCAAGTCCGTCCAGCCCGTCCGTCAAATTCACCGCATTGCCCATGCCCACGATCACCGTGGCGGCAAACAGGTAATAGAAGGGGCCGAGCGGGATCGCCCGACCGCTGGAGAAGGGGATGTAGAGGTTGGTGTTGATCTCACCCACGATCAGGTAAGCGGCGATACCGGCCACGATGAATTCGGCCAGCAAGCGCACCTTGCCCGACAGGCCCTGGTGGTTGCCCTTGGTGACCTTGTCGAGATCGTCGAGGAAACCGATCACACCGAAACCAAGACAAACCGCAATGCAGGCCCAGACGAAGGGATTGCCAAGATCCATCCACAGGAACATCGATGCAACCAGCGAGGTGAGGATCATCAGCCCGCCCATGGTCGGCGTGCCTACCTTGGTCTTGTGCGTTGCCGGGCCATCATCGCGGATTGGCTGGCCCTTGCCTTGGCGCACGCGCAGCATGGCGATGAATTTCGGGCCAATGATCAGACCGATAAACAGCGCGGTCATCATGGCCGCACCAGCGCGGAAAGTCTGGTACCTGATGAGGTTCAGGAGCCCATCGAATTCGAACAGTTCCGCTAGAAAATACAGCATGGCTCTGCGCTATCAGCCTTCCTTGGCGCCATAATGTGCAACCAGGCGCGACAGCCCGACCGAATTCGATCCCTTGACCAGCACCGCATCGCCGCCAGCAAGCCCGAATTCCTCCAGCGCAGCTATCGCTTCACCTGCATTTTCGCATTGGGCAAAGTGCAAGGGCTTGCCAAGCGTATTGGCGAGGCCTTTCCCCAGTTCGCGTGCAAGGGCAGCCATTTCCGGCCCGACCAGCACGGCAAAATCGACATTAGCATCAAGCAGCGGCTCGGCCAGCTGGGCATGGAAGGCAGGGCCGAATTCGCCCAGTTCCTTCATTGCGCCAAGCACCGCGATCCGGCGGCTGGCAGGTGTTTGCCCCAATTGGGCCAGCGTGGCGCGCATGGATGCCGGGTTGGCGTTGTAGCTTTCATCCACCATCAAGGCGCGGCCGCCGGGAACGGAGACGCGCAGCCGCGCTCCGCGCCCCTTGAGGCCACCCATGCCGGCAAGCGCAAGGCCCGCTGCGCCAAGGTCCCCACCAGCAGCGTGGACTGCCGCCATTACGCACAGCGAATTGGAAATCCAGTGATCGCCCGGTTCGGCAACCGAATAGCATATCCGCTGATCACCCATCGCAGCAGTAACGAGCGAGCCGCCATGCGCGTCGGGAATGGCATCGAGGAGGCGCATGTCCGCCTTCTCTGACCGGCCGAAGCTGATCACCTTCGCGCCAGCCAGACGTGCCGCAGCACGCAGCTGCTCATAATACGGGCTGTCCGCCGGGATCACGGCGGTACCACCCTTTTCCAGCCCTTCGAAAATCTCTGCCTTGGCGTCTGCAATCGCCTCTTCACTGCCAAGGTTCTCGATATGCGCGGGCGCGATGGTGGTAATCACCGCCACATGCGGGCGAACTTGCGCGGTCAGGCCTGAAATCTCGCCCGCGTGGTTCATGCCCATTTCGAACACGCCGAAGCTGGATCGCGGCGCCATGCGCGACATGCTGAGCGGCACGCCGACATGATTGTTGTAGGATCGGATCGACCGGTGCGCAGTCCCGCGGCTATACCTCTCAAGCGATGCGAAGATTGCCTCCTTCACACCTGTCTTGCCGACAGAACCTGTCACCCCAATGATCTTCGCATTGGCCCGCTTGCGCGCTGCTTGTGCCAGTGCGGCGAGTGCAGCAGAGGTGTCTTCCACCAGCACATGCGGATAATCGACCGGGCGATCCACGATTGCTGCCACCGCGCCATTGGCAAAAGCCTTGTCGATGAACTTGTGGCCGTCCATCGCCTCGCCCTTCAGTGCGATGAACAGATCCCCGCTGCGCACATCGCGCGAATCCATCTCCACACCGCTAACCTGAAATTCACCAAAAGCAGTCCCGCCAGTGGCCGCCGCGATCTCTATGGAAGTCCACAATGCGTGGCGCAGGCGGTCAGACTGTTCCTTTGGCCAACGCAGGATCTGTGCGACTGCATTCATGCCTTGTTTGCTCCCGAAAGTTCGGCGGCGCATGCGCGCGCAACCGTTACGTCATCGAATGGCAGGACGCGGCGGCTCTCTCCCGTACCGATGATCTGCCCCTGTTCATGGCCCTTGCCCGCCACCAGCACGATGTCCGCGCTGCCGGCTGCGGCGATGGCAGCCGCGATGGCTTGTCGCCGGTCGCCGATTTCCTGTGCTGTCACCGCACCGCGCATCACTTCTGCACGGATATTGGCCGGATCTTCCCCGCGCGGGTTGTCATCCGTCACGAACACCATGTCCGATCCCTTGACCGCGACTTCACCCATCGGTGCGCGCTTACCCTTGTCACGGTCCCCGCCAGCGCCGAACACGGTGATCAGACGACCCGAGACATGCGGGCGCAGCGCGCCAATCGCCGCTTCGAGCGCATCCGGCGTATGCGCATAATCGATATAGACAGGCGCACCGGCCTGGGTGATCGCGGCGCGTTCCAGGCGCCCGCGAACCGGCTGCAAGCGACCCACCGCATCGAACACCTGTGCAGGCGCGCAACCACTGGCGATGGCAAGACCTGCCGCCACCAGCGCATTGGCCACCTGGTAGGAACCGATCAGCGGCAGGCGGATGGCATAGGCCCGCCCTTCACAAACTACTTTAACTTCCTGCCCCAAAGCGCCGGGTTTACGTGAAATAAGGCGGATCGTCTTGCCCCCCTCGCCCACGGTGTAGAGCTTGAGGCCACGTGCCTTGGCAATGTCCTCGGCCTTTGCCGACCACTCGTCATCAGACCAGATCACCGCTGTACCGCCATCATCCACCACCTCGGTGAACAGGCGCATCTTGGCGGCGAAATAGTCCTCCATATCCGGATGGTAATCGAGGTGGTCGCGGCTAAGATTGGTGAAGGCCCCGGCCATCACCGGCAGGCCTTCGTTGCGGTATTGCGAGAGGCCGTGGCTCGACGCCTCGTAGGCCACATGCGTCACGCCTTGGCGCGCAAGACCAGTCATGTTCGAGAGGAAGGTGACGATATCAGGTGTAGTGAGACCGGTGGAGACGCTCTCGTCAGGCGTGGTCACACCCAGCGTGCCGATGGAAGCCGCGGAATGGCCGCACATGCGCCAGATCTGGCGCGTCATCTCTACCGTCGAGGTCTTGCCGTTGGTGCCAGTGACCGCCGCCACATGCGCTGACACAGGGGTGAAGAACATTGCCGCCAGCCGGGCAAAGGCGCAGCGTGGCAACGGGTCCGCGATGTGAAGAGCGCCTTCAACCTTAACTTCGGGCCGCGCCACCACGGCGATGGCTCCGGCAGCGACGGCAGCAGGTATGAAATCCTCGCCATTCACTTCCGCGCCCTGGAACGCGCCGAAGATATTGCCTGGCGCAACCTTGCGATTGTCGATGGCAAAGCCTGTCACTGCTGCATCGGCTGCGAGGCCGGCGTCAATTCCTGCAGCGATGGCGAAATCGGCGAGGCGCATTATTGCTCCGTGCTCCCGACAAGGTATTGCAGCTCGGTAAGGTCGATATCGCGGCCCTCGTCCGGCAGAACGCCCAATTGCGGGCCGATACGCGGGATCAGGCGGCCAACGATTGGCGCCGCATTCCATGCAGCGGTGCGTTGGTAGGAGCTAGCAACAGTGCCGCGCGGTTCGTCGAGCATGATGATCACGACATAGCGCGGCTGGTCCATCGGGAAGGCGGCGGCAAAGGTGGAGACGAGCGTGTTGCGGACATAGGAACCGTTCTTGGGCTTTTCTGCCGAGCCAGTCTTCCCGCCGACGCGGAAGCCGGGCGCATTCGCGTTGCGGCCGGTACCATAGACCGCGATCATGCGCAGCAGCTGGTTCATGCGGGCACTGGTACTGGCCTTGAACACACGGCGACCGCGGGCCTCGTGACCGGGTTCGACACGCAGCAGCGTGGCGGGGCGCCAGACGCCTCCGTTCACCATAGCCGCATAAGCCGAGCCAAGGTGCAGGGGCGTAACCGCGATGCCATGACCGAAGCCCACCGTCATGCCCTTGAGGCGTGACCATTCCCCGCCGTAGGACAACGGTGCACCGCGCCCCGGCAATTCGATATAGGGCGGCTCGCCCATGCCGAGATCGGTCATGTAACGCTTCAACACATCGGACCTCAGCTCGTCAGCAATCTGCCCGGTGACGATGTTGGAAGAGTGGATTAGCGATTGCGGGGCATTGAGCGTTGCGCCGATTACGTGGCTGTCATTGATCGTCTGCCTGCCGATACGCAGTGGACGGTTAGCCTGGTAACGGCGCGATAGGTCTGTGATTGACCCCGCATCGATTGCTGCTGCTACGGTAAGCGGCTTGAAGATCGAGCCAAGCTCGTAAACCTGGTTGGTCACGCGATTGAAACTAGCCGGCATGATGCCTGCATCGACCATTTCCTGCGTACGGATCAGATCATCTGTGGTGACGTTGTTGGGATCGAATTCCGGGAAAGAGGCCATCGCCAGCACTTCACCCGTATCCACGTCCATCACGAGGCCAGCCGCGCCAATTGCGCTCACCGAGCGCATGCCGCGATGCAGTTCATCTTCAAGCGCGCCCTGCACGCGCACGTCGATAGACAGGGGCACCGCTTCACCGCGGAAGGCGGGATCGGTTAGCCGGTCATTGAGGACCTGCTCCATACCGATATAGCCCTTGTCATCCTTCACATAGCCTAGCACGTGCGAAGCGAGTGAACCTTGGGGATAGTGACGATCGCTTTCACGCGGAAGTTCCAGCGCCAGTTCGCCAATTTCCATCACGCGGTTGGCATCTTCCGGCAACACGCGACGGCGCAGGTAGTTCGGCTTGCCGCTGCGCAGCTTCTCCACGACATCGACCGCATCAAGATCAGGGAAGATGGCGTGCAGTTCCCGCGCCACTTCTTCAGGCGATTTCACCAGCGGCGGGCCGCCATCATCCATCGCGCCAGGGTTGTACCACAAAGCATAGGCCGGGAAGGCGCGCGCCAGCGGCACGCCGTTACGATCGGTGATCTCGCCACGCGGAGGCAATAACGCCTCTGCCATGGTGGCTTCCCGCATCGAAGGCTGCACCGCGCCCAACCAGGTGATACGTCCCAGTGCGGCGCTGGCGATCAAAAGGAAGCCCAACGCGATCAGCAGCACGCGAAAACGCGCCATCAGCAGCGAACGGCGGCGGTAATCTACAAGGCGGATACGCCCGGCGCCTGCAGGCGATGGGGCGGCAATTGCCGTCACTGTCCGGCGCCTCCCAGCAAGACCCTGACGGTGGACGCGCTGGCCGATGCCCCGCCCTCGCGCCTGGCAGCAAGCGGGATGCGTGCGGTTTGTTCGGCAAGTGTGGTGACCAGCGCCTGCCGGCCTTCATCATCATTATGGGCCGGTTCGATCAGCGCTTCGTCAAGCGGCTTTCCGGTAATCGGCGAGACAAGACGCGGGAACGGCGTGCGCTGTTCATCCATCGAAACGCTCGCCACGATCATCGGCTTTGGCGCATCATCATCGGGGTGGCTACCAAAGCGGGCAAGCTGGCGCTTGTTATCGATGAACTGGTCCGCCCTGGGCGCGGAATAACCAAAGTCCACCCGGTTCCATGCCGCCAACTGCATTTGGCTGGAGCGGGTGAGATATTCGGTTTCGAGCAGCATGTTATGCTCTTCCAGCGCAACGATCTGGCGCTCCTTCTTCTTCACCTCGCTGGCCAGCGACCAGACCTGGAAATGCAGCAAGCCATAAAGCGCAGTGCAGATTGCCAGCAGGGCAAGCCAGCCCACGCGGCGGGTGCGGGCTTGAGGGGTCATGCAACCATATCCTTTCGCTGGAGTGGAGGAGCGCCGGTGCGCGTGGCCGCACGCAAGGTGGAGCTACGCGCACGCGGATTGCGGTCAATTTCTGCCTTGGAAGGACGGATCGCCTTTGACAGATCCCCGAAACGCGGGGGAGCGAGATGCTGCGCTTCCGGGAGGTGTCGCGAACCACGAGGAGTGGCGTTTGCAGCATCGCGCAAGAACTGCTTCACGATGCGGTCTTCAAGGCTGTGGAAGCTGACCACCGCCAGTCGTCCGCCTTCCTTGAGCAACACCTCGGCAGCGGACAGGCCTTCTGCCAGCTCGTCGAGTTCGCCGTTCACATGAATGCGGATCGCCTGAAAGCTGCGGGTCGCAGGGTCCTTGGGAGCGCCTGCCCGGTGACCCAGCGCCTTGCGCACCACGGCAGCAAGTTCGCCTGTTGTGTTGAGCGGACGCGCGGCCACGATGGCCCGGGCCACGCGGCGCGACTGACGCTCCTCACCATACTGGTAGAGCACATCGGCAATCGCACCTTCGTCCGCTTCGTTCACGAAATCAGCGGCGTTGGGGCGCTGGCGATCCATCCGCATGTCGAGCGGGCCATCAGTGGAAAAGGCGAAGCCCCGATCCGACTGGTCGAGCTGCATGGACGAAACGCCGATATCCATGGCGATTCCATCCACCTTCTCGACCCCCGCCTCGGTCATCGCTTCGAGCATTTCCGAAAAACGGCGCGGATGCAGAACAAGCCGCGGGGGGTTCTCGCGCGTTTCCGGCCATTTCGAAGCAGCCGCGATCGCATCGGGGTCACGATCAAAGGCGTGCACCGTGGCACCCGCTTCCAGCAAGGCGCGGGTATAGCCGCCCGCACCGAAAGTCGCATCGATAACCACATCGCCTGGCTGGATGCCGAGCTGTTCGATCACTTCATCAAGGAGGACGGGGATATGCGGTACGGAAGGCGCGCTCACTTACCCTTCCCCTTGGCCAGCGCCTCTTCCATCTCCTGCTCGCAGTAAATCTTGAAGAAGTCGAACTCGTCACCCAGCCCCATCAGGATATCGGGGTTCCACATGGTGATGACATCGCCAATGCCGTGAAAATAGAGGCGGTCCTCGATCTTGCCGAGCTTTACGGAGGACGGGTTCAGGACGAAGCGGCCGCTCGCATCGAAGGCGTGCCTCTTGAAACTCCACAGCTGGCCGGAGCGCAGCGCACGATCGAATTTCTCGCCGTTGGCCCGCGCTTCATCGCGCTGTTCATTGAGGATGCCATCAAAGCGCTGAGTGCGATCAGTGCCAAAGCCTACAAGGCACGGCCAGCTTTCGTGGCGACCCACGCAAAGAACGCGCTCTCCGCTGGCAGTAGCGAGAGGGTTGCGCATTTCTGCAGGCAGGACGTAGCGACCCTTTTCGCCGCGAAGCGAAAAGCCCTGACCGCTAAATTCTGAACCTGTCTGCGACACTTCCCCTGACCCCCGGCATTGGGCCTCATCCAAATCAGCAAAGCGCCGGCGCTCGCGCCGCGCAGCTGCGCGGCCCGTCCATCCATCAAAGAATCAGGATGCAACGCGGGCGGCCTTCCGATTGGCCATCCTTAACGCGGGTTTATGCGGGAGAAAAGGGGATTTTACGGGAATACTGGGGATTTACATGTATTTCATTGTTTTTATTATCTTTTAAGGCAATCCATTGCCAGGTGGATGATGCGAAGCGCAGCCCAATTCAGGCGAATCTTCAGCGGTTTCCCCACTTTTCCCGTGCCTCGGGGCGTGGCGTCCCCAATTTTCCCCAAACGGACCGAAAAGATGGCTGGTGAGCATGTGCAGCGCCTCGCCTGCACCGTCATGCGGTTCATCAAGGTCAAGCAGAGCGGCATCGGCCAGCGCCAGCACCTCACCTGCGCCCAGCGCACAATGAGCAAGTATACCGCCACCAGAAACGACGCACTCAAAGCGGCCATCCGCGGGCACGAATTGTCCAGGCAGTCGCACCGGGATCGGAACGGCAAAAAAGCCAAGCATGCGCACATCGGCGTCCTGCGCCTCATCGAACTGCAGATCCAGCCCCCAATGCGCGAGAATGGGCGAAAGCAGCGCCACATCCATCGGGCGGCGGCGGTCCCCCAAAGGAAAGCGCGAATGGCCGGTCATAATCGGATCGGCAAACAGCAGCAGCTTGCCGCCTTCGCGCACCCATCCATCGAGCACGACATTTTCTTCCGGAGCAAGCGCGCGTGGCTGCGCCAACAACAGGTACCGCTTGTCCGCCAGCACCTCGGCACTGAGGAAATCGAGTGGCACCAGGGTAAAGTCCTGTTCCAGCGCGCGCCTTGCCCAATGGGGATGCGCGGTGCCGCCAATGATCTCGCTCAGCCCGTCTGCCTCGCCCCAGTAAATCGGGATGGTGCCCATCAGCGCCAGTTGTGGCGCGGAGGCGGCAGATGTTGCCGGGTGATCCGGCACGTCTTCTGCCGCGGCTGGTGTTGCTACGGCGAACAGGCCTGCCACGAGGGCCGCAAGCTTATGGCGCATTGGTGACTGGCGAGGTGCTTGCCCTGCCAACCGACGTAGGCAGGCTGGTGGCGGCAGGCTGGCTGGCACCAGCTTCCGGCTCTGCAGGCAATTCCGGCACTACACCCGCTTCCGCCAGAGGGTCACGCTGCGGCGTGGGCGGAGGCACGTCTTTAGCACTCACCGGCGGCAACTCTTCGATTGTAGCGATCTGGTTGTTCTCGGCGGTGGACATGATGATATCTGCCAACCCCAGCACCATTACCATGGCTGCAAGGCCGAACAATCCGACCTGCAAGCGCTGGATACGCTGCGCACGCGTGCCCGCCAGCGGCGAAACCACAGGCTCATCGCCAGCCGGGTCTGCAAACTCATAATCAAGCGGATCAAGGTGCATGCCTTGCACCCTAATGCGTCAAGATGAACGCAGCCAGTCGAAAACGGGCAGGTTCTTCGATTTCAGCCATTCGGCGTTGTAAAGGCTCGAAAGATAGCGGAAGCCGGTGTCGCACAGAATGGTGGCCACGCGGCTGCCAGCACCCAGTTGCTTGCCCAGCGCTACCGCGCCCGCCACGTTGATCCCGCTGGAAAGGCCAAGGCACAGCCCTTCCTCGCGCAGCAGGCGGGCGACCCATTCCATGCCCTCTTCATCGGAAATACGGAACTGCGTATCCACCGGCGCACCTTCGAGGTTGGCAGTGATCCGGCCCTGCCCGATGCCCTCAGCCACAGAAGAGCCTTCGGCCTTCAGCTCGCCATTGGCGTAATAGTTGTAGAGCGCTGCACCATAGGGGTCAGTCAGCGCAATGCAGATGCCCTCGTCAAACGCCTTCAGCCCCATGCCCACGCCGGCCAGCGTGCCACCGGTGCCGGCAGCGCAGGTAAAGCCATCGACCTTGCCACCCATCTGCTCCCAGATTTCAGGGGCAGTGCCTTCGATATGCGCGCGGCGATTGGCCACATTGTCGAACTGGTTGGCCCAAACAGCACCCTCGGTCTCCTCCGCAATGCGGCGCGAGGTATGGACGAAGTGGTTGGGATCGGCGAACTTAGTCGGCGGAACAAGGACCAGCTCCGCACCTAGCGCGCTCAACGTGTCCATCTTTTCCTTGGACTGGTTGTCCGGCATGACGATGATCGTCTTGTAGCCGCGGGCATTGGCTACCAGCGCAATGCCGATGCCGGTGTTACCCGCCGTACCTTCCACCACAGTGCCGCCCGGCTGCAACTCACCGCGCTGCTCGGCATCGCGGATGATCCATAAGGCCGCGCGGTCCTTCACCGACGCGCCGGGGTTGGCAAATTCGCACTTGCCCCAGATTTCGCAACCCGCCGCCTCGCTCGGCCCCTTGAGCAGGACAAGCGGCGTGTTGCCGATAAGGTCGATGGTGTTCTGGCGTGTGGCGAGACTGGTCATGGCGTTTCAGGTAAGCCGTGCTGCCGCATGACGCAACTCAGCATAGTCTTGGCCCGGCTAAAGCCCGTCTTGATGCCGCTGGAATTTCGCTCAGTCTTCCTTAGCGATAGTGACCTTCAGGCCGTCCATCTCGTCAGTGAACGGGATCTGGCATGACAGGCGCGAAGTCTCATTGCGGTCATCACTGGAATCGAGCAGGTCGTCCTCATCCTCGCTCATGGCCGGCAGCTTGTCAGCAAAGGCGGGGTCCACGTGCACATGGCAGGTGGCGCAGGAACAGCAACCGCCGCACAGCGCGAGCAGCTCGTCAAACCCGTTGTCGCGAATAGCTTCCATCACGGTGAGGCCGCTTGCCGCCTCGACAGTGGTTTCTTCGCCCGAGCGGTTGACAACGATCAGCTTTGGCATGGCTCTAATTTTCCCTATCCGGTTTGAGCGGGGCTGCTAAGCAATCGCGAAGCGCTTGGCAAGAAGTGAGGTGCATCATGGGATTGAGCGAGGGACAGATCAGGACGGCGCTGGATGCGCTGGCCAGCCTGGAGGCCGCCTTCGCCCGCGCGCTGGACCTTGTCGGATACCCCGAACCGCGCATCCGCAATCGCGGCTACAAGACCATGCTGCGCACTATCGTGGGCCAGCAAGTCAGCGTGGCCGCTGCATCGAGCATGTGGAACAAGCTGGAGGCGGAACTGGGCAGCGAGTTCACACCCACCTGCCTGCTCGAACGCGATTTTGACACGCTGCGCGCTTGCGGCTTGTCGCGGCAGAAGCAGAGCTATGCCCGGTCTTTATGTGAACTGGTGGCAGCGGGCGAAGTCGATTTCGAGAACCTTCCGGCTGATGACGAGGAAGCAATCGCCGAACTCACGAAGATCAAGGGCGTCGGCCGCTGGTCAGCTGAGATTTACCTGCTCTTCGCCGAAGGGCGCGAGGACATCTGGCCCGCCGGCGACCTCGCCGTGATGGCTGGCATCGCCAAGATCCTGGGGCTGGGAGAACGCCCCAACGAGAAATCCACCCGCGCCATGTCCGACCCTTGGCGCCCGCACCGAGGCGCGCTCGCGATCTTCACCTGGCATTGCTACGATAATCCGGCACTTTGAGCTGCCCACCCCTTTCAATGCCACGCCCTCGCCCCTAACTGGGCACACGGGACGAGACACCGGGAGTTATCATGACATCTGCCACCACCGCCGCCGACCGCCTGCAGGGGGTCGGCCTGATCAGCCGCGAGACATTGTTCGGCAATCCCGTCCGTTCTGGTGGCAAGCTAAGCCCGGACGGCAAGTGGCTGGGGTGGATGGCGCCGCACGAAGGCGTGATGAACGTCTGGCTCGCGCCGTGGGACGATCCCGACAACGCCCGGTTGATGACGCATGCGAAGGATCGCCCGATCCCAACCTATTTCTTCGCACCGGACAATTCGGCGCTGTTCTATGTGCAGGACAAGGCAGGCGACGAGAATTACCTGCTCTACAAGGTTGATATCGCCAGCGGTAAAGAGGCCTGCGTTACACCGTTCGAGAACACCCGCGTGCAGATCGTCGGCGGATCGGAAACGATCAAGGACAAGTTCCTGATCGGCCTCAACAACCGCGACCGGCGCTTCCACGATGTGCACCTCCTCAACCTCACCACGGGCGAGCTGGAGCTGGTGTTCGAGAACAATGAATGGGCCGGGTTTACCGCCGATGATAGCCTGACCTTGCGCTGGGTCGAGCGCCAGAACGAGGCTGGCGGGGTGGACTTGCACCGCATCACCGATGGCGTGATTTCGCAAGAGCCGGATGAGGTCATCCCGATGGATGACACGCTCACATCCGGCATGGGCGGCTATACCACCGACGGCAAGACGCTCTACTGGCGCGACAGCCGCGGCCGCAATACCGGCGCGCTTTATGCCGAAGATACCGAAACGGGGACACGCGAACTGATCGCCGAGGACGATCGCGCGGATATCGGCGGCACGCTGAGCCATCCGCTAACCGGCGAAGTGCAGGCCTATGCAGTCACCTATTTGCGCACCGAGTGGCATTGCTTTGATAAAGGCATCAAGTCCTCGCTCGACTGGCTGCGCGAACATCTCGATGGCGATTTCGGCATCCAGTCGCGTACCGATGACGACACCAAGTGGCTGGTGTGGAATGATCCGCTGACGGCGCCGATCCGCTGCTTCATCTATGACCGCGCGGCTGACAGCCTGACGCTGTTCTACGTCACCAAGCCCGAACTCGAAGGCCAACCGCTGCAGCCGATGCATTGCCGCGAGATTGCCGCGCGCGATGGCCTCTCCCTGCCATCTTATCTCACCCTTCCTGCCAACTGCGATCCGGACGGTGACGGCGTGCCCGATGCACCAGTGCCAATGGTGCTGGTGGTGCATGGCGGGCCGTGGGCGCGTGATGGCTATGGCTACGACCGCACGCACCAGTGGCTCGCCAATCGCGGCTATGCAGTGCTTTCGGTGAACTTCCGCGGCTCGACCGGCTTCGGCAAGGACTTCGTCAACGCGGCGAACCTGCAATGGTCCAAGACCATGCATGATGATCTGATCGACGCGGTGAACTGGGCCGTGGATGCCGGTATTGCCGACAAGGAAAAGGTCGCCATTATGGGCGGCTCGTACGGTGGCTATGCTACGCTTGTAGGCCTCAGCTACACGCCTGATGTCTTCGCATGCGGCGTGGACATCGTCGGCCCGTCAAACCTCGAAACGCTGCTGGAAACAATCCCGCCTTATTGGGAGCCGATGGTGAAGCAGTTTCATGAGCGGATGGGCAACCCGACCACGCCAGAGGGCAAGCAGTTGCTGATCGACTGCAGCCCGCTGCACAAGGCGGGCCACATCGCGCGCCCGCTGCTGATCGGCCAGGGCGCCAATGATCCGCGCGTCAAGCAGCCGGAAAGCGACCAGATCGTGGCCGCCATGGAAAGCCACGGTATCCCCGTCACCTACGTGCTGTTTCCTGATGAAGGCCACGGCTTCCATCGTCCGGAGAACAACATCGCCTTCAACGCGATTACCGAGGGTTTCCTCGCCAGCTGCCTTGGCGGGCGGGTGGAACCGATGGGCGATGTGGTGAGCAAGTCCACCGCCGAAATCCGCACCGGTGAGGAGTTCGTGAAGGGGCTCGGCTGAGCAGAATCTCTATCTCGCGCCCAAATCTCTACTAACCTTGAGGTTCGCTCCGGTGCCGAAAGCGCCGCCCGGGCCGGTGCCCACCGTGCTAACCCCGAAGCCCGGCCTGCCGATCTGGACCAGTCCGCTAGCTTCGTTGTCGACCACCAGCTTCACCCACAGGCTGTCTTCGCCCGCAAACCATGCAGTGTGATCGGCTGCGCGCAAGGCATCGAGGCTCGCCTGCTCAAGCCCCTCAGCCGCGGCGGCAGCAAAGCCGGGCAGTTCGAAGATCACCCACGATCCATCCTCCATCTCGCGCAGTGACAGCGCGAGCTCGGAGCGGCTTGTTTCCACCCGCACTTCAGCCCCGCTGCGAATGGTCGTCTGCCCGGTGTATTCCCAGCGCCTGCCGCCACGGCTGAGCATGATCGGGTCTGCAATTGGCGCGGTGCCAAAGCCCATGTTGTCCCCCAGCCCGAAATGGCCGAAGTCGCCAGTGCAGATGGCTGCACCCCAGTCAGGCTTGATCTCGCAAGCTTCCTCATCAGAGGCAATGCCGTTGTCCAGCACGATGAAACCGCCGGGCACGCCTCCGACAGATCCATCCTTGTCGTGGATCGCTGCCCCGCGCCATGCGTTCTGCCGCCCGAAGTCCGATGCCCAGCGGCGCACCAGTGGCGGGAAGCTGACCGGCTTGGCGTTTTCGAAGCTAGCACCCTCGATGGCGTTCTCCGTGCTCATGCCGAAGCTGGTGTACATGAGGTAGGAAATCGCCCCGGCATCGCGCAGGGTGTTGGGCACGAAGTTCACGAAGCGAGAGTTCTCCACATCGTGGCGCATGTCGTAATATTCGTAGCCGCGGATCGGGAAGTCAGCGCTGTCTGCAGGGAGGCTGCGGCCATAAGCCACTTCTTCAGGCCGCGTTGGATTGCCGATATTGTCACTTTCACCCACGAAGATGGAATCGACCACCTTGGAGGTATATTCCGCGCGACCGACAGCAGAGGCAGCATGGGTGAAGCCGATGGCGTTGTCTGCCACGCGCAAATTGGTGAACAGGTGCAACTCGCCCCTTCCCCAAACCGCGCCGTTGCGGTTCTTGTAACCGGTGAAATCCTTGAAGTGGGATACCAGCGGTTCGCCATTCGGGTCTGCGCTATCAGCCACGGGGAAGTGGTAATTGCTGCCGCCAACGCTGAAGGTGCCATCGGGGTTCGGACCGCGATCGAACATCAGCCCGTCGAAATTGGAATGCGCGACATTTCCGCTGAATTCGCGCAGGCGCGTGCGGCGCGGCCAAGTGTTGGCGCTGACCGATGTTCCTTCGAACGCCCCCGTGGGGTGCACGGGAAGCGCAAACCAGAAACCGATCTGGTCAGACCCAGCAGCGACATTGCCGATATAGCTGTTGTCCGGATTGGTGATCCAGAAGGTGGATACGGTATTATCCGAAGGCAGCAACACGTGGGGTGCGCGCTGGCCAGACATACCCGTAACCCCGCGACCAGGGGCAAGGTTGGTGGGGTCGCACGGCAGCGTTGGGTGGCACTTGGCCTGGATGCCAAGGTTGCGGGCAAAGGTGTTGCCGGTCTCTACCCCGTCCTCAAGGAAGAAGCAGTGTCCAACGGTGTTATAGGTAACGTTATTCTCTACCAGAACATTGTTGGTCCCATGCACCGTCACGCAACGATTGTAGGTGTCGTGGATCGCGGAGTTGCGAATATACTGGCCCATGCCTTCACCCACGAGATGCCAGTGCATCGGGTACCGGGCGAGGGTCATGTTCTGGCCCATGCGATATAGTTCGACACCAGAAATCCGCACTTCAGGTGAAAGCATCGCCATGATGTGTCCGCCGAAATAGGACTCTCCCGCATCTTCGGACGCCTGCACGCGAATATTGCGGGTAAGCAGCCCCACCTCGCCGCGCTGGTCAACGCCGAAGGTGATCGCGCCGAAATGCATATATTCCAGCTGCCGGTCGAGCGTGATTACATTGCCATCGATGCCAATAATGGTGCGCTTCTCGGCTTGCCGCGGATTGAAGTCCGTTGAGGCGAGGACGATATCGTCCCCCTCGCTCCAGCCGCTGGCGTCGAGCACTTCGATGACGGTGCTGCCCGCTGCTGCCGTGGCGCCCAGCTTGGTCCAGCTGTTGGCTTGCGCGCCATGCATGCCAAGCTTGCCGCCCATCAGCATGATTCCGCGATCGCCCATGGTGTTGATATCCTCGCCCGGCACATTGTCGGTCAGCGTGATGGTGGCCTTGTGCGTGAAGGGCGCATCCTCGCTGCCGATGTGGAGTTCGCCCTGACGCAAATAAATCCACTCGGTTTCGAGGCTGATGTCGGCAGTGTCGGCAAAGGTCAGGCTGCCATCTATGGTGAGGCTGCGCAGCGCGGGCGGTGAGACATCGAGCACCATGTCCACCCCGCGCGCGATCATCACCGCATCGCCTTCGACCGGCACCTTGCCATCCGGCCATGATGCAGGATCAGACCACATCACGGGTTCGCCTTGTGGCGCATGCGCAGCATCTTCCGCCATCGCAGCATGGGCGTGATGGTCCTGCGCATGCACGGGTGTTGCCATGCCCAGGGCAATGGCGGTGGAAACAAGCAGGCAGGCTGATGCCTTACGGAAATGCTTGCGCATGTTGTCGGTCCCCTCTCCCGGAACTGCCAGTGCAATATCGTTGGCTGAGCAATATATTTGCAGGGGCCCGCCGCCTTGCCAAGCGCTCTATTGTCCCAAATTGTCGATCGCCTTGGCCATCTTCGCATCGCGCGCCGACAGCCCGCCTGCATCATGCGTGGAAAGCGTGATCGAAACTCTGTTGTAGACGTTCGACCATTCGGGGTGGTGATCCTGTTTCTCCGCGATCAGCGCCACGCGGCTCATGAAGCCCCATGCCTCGCTGAAGTTACTGAACCTGAAATCACGGCAGATCGCCTGCCCGTCTTCGCGCAGGCTCCAGTTGGGATGCGCGGCGAGCAATTGTACACGTTCGGCTTCGCTCAGCTGTTCGATGGCCATAAATGTCCTCGCTTTCTTGTCGTGGCCGCGAGACTGCACTAACGCTTCACGACATGGAACCGTTCCGCCTCGCTGCGCGTGAAATTGCCTGCCGTCGGGGTGACCGGCTGCTTTTTGCCCGCCTGTCATTCTCACTAGAAAATGGCGAGGCGCTGCAGGTTGCGGGCGCCAACGGCATCGGCAAATCGAGCCTGATGCGGATATTGGCAGGGCTTGCGCGCCCGTTCGAGGGGTCGGTGGAGCGCCAAGGCATGATCGGCCTGCTCGACGAGCGGCCCGCGCTTGATAATGACCAGCCGCTGGGCAAGGCGCTGGCCTTCTGGACCAAGCTCGACGGCGGGATGCCACCGCTGGAGCAGCTGGGGATTGCCGGCCTGCTTGACGTGCCCGTCCGCTACCTTTCCACCGGCCAGCGCAAGCGTGCCGCCCTTGCCCGGCTGATCGGCCAGCAAGCGCCGATCTGGCTGCTCGACGAGCCCTTGAACGGGCTGGATGTGGATGCGGTGAAGCTGTGCGAGCAGCTGGTCCTGCGCCATTGCGAAGCGGGCGGCATTGCAGTGATCGCCAGCCACCAGCCCTTCAACCTGAAGCACATGCACACCTTGAGCCTTGTGGAGCTTGCACTGTGAGCATGATCGCCAGCCTGCTGAAGCGCGATCTGGCCCGCTTCCTTCCCGGCACCGCCAGTGGCGGCACCATGTTGCCACTGCTGTTTTTCCTTGCCGTGGCGATGCTCTATCCCTTTGCCATCGGCCCCAACCCCACGCTGCTCGCCTCGACCGGTGGCGGGGTGATTTGGGTCGCTGCGTTGCTCGCTGCGATCCTGCCGCTGGACCGCCTGCTGGCGAGCGACGTGCACGAAGGTTTCTTTGACCAATGGGCATTGCGCGGGATTTCAGAAGAGGTGGTGGTTGCCGTACGGCTTATTGCGCACTGGCTCAGCTTCGGGCCGTTCATCATGCTTGCGGCCCTGCCTGCATCAGCGCTTGTCGGCATCGATGGCGAAACCCTGCGAATTGTGGAGCTGGGCTTGCTGGCAGGCACACCGGGGCTTGCCGCCATCGGCATCATCATCGCTGCCATCACGGTAGGCTTGCGCAGCGGAGGCGCGGCACTTTCCGGCCTGCTGGTAATCCCGCTGGCTGTGCCCTTGCTGATCTTCGGTGCGGGCGCGCTGTCGACGGGCGGCGAAGGCGGGCTGGCGCTGACTGCTGCCATCAGCCTGCTGCTGGTGGCCCTTGCTCCCTTTGCAGGAGGAGCTGCCATCCGCGCCGCGCGCGAGGGATGATCGCTGCGCTCGGCCATGGCCGGGTGTTCACACCGCAAAACTGTGCAGACCTGCCGCGCGATGCCGGGGCCTATGTCCTGCTGATCGATCTCGCCGATCCGTTCGCGGGCTGTTTTGCCAGCCGCGACTTTACGCTTGCCCCTGGCCGCTATGCCTATTGCGGCAGCGCCAAGGGCCCCGGCGGGATCGCCGCACGCGTGGGCCGCCATTTCCGCCCCAATAAGAAGCCACACTGGCATGTTGACCAGCTGACCATCGCAGCGCGCCACATCGGCGCGATCGCCGTCCCAGCTGGGAGTGAATGCGAGTTGTCGGCACGGCTGGCAAAGGCAGGAGCAACAATGCCCCTGCCCGGCTTCGGTAGCGCGGATTGCCGCATATGTGCGGCACACCTGTTGGCGATCAGATAGGCGGCTCGTACCCTGAGACCTTGAGGCTCAGCATATAGGTCATGAGCTCCTCGATCTGCGGGCGGTTGAGCTCGAAATCCATCTCTTCGGGATAGTTGTGCGCGTCAATCAGCCAGCCGCGCAGGCTGTCGCGCGTGACATTAGGGTCATTGACGATGCTTGGCCATTCAGGCGCACGCGGCACAGGTGACAGCGCGTTGTGATCCACCGCGTGGCATCCGCCGCAAGCAGCCTGCGCGAAGGCGTGGACATCGCCATAGACGGGGCGTTCAACCCGCGTGGGAGCTTCGGCAGCGGTGGTCTGGCAAGCAGTGAGTGCCAGAAGCCCCGCAATTGCGGTGATATTTCTTACCATTGCAAGTCCACCCATACATCACGATCGAGCACCCAG